>NZ_JALIGC010000024.1:0-8354 GCF_024764775.1 Scandinavium manionii
AAGCTACGCAACAGCGCAGACACCACAACAAAGAGCGTCAAGAACCCTTGTTACACCGTTATCGGCGGCACAAATAGCGCCCTCTTGTGGGATGGATTGAGCAAAGCAGATATTGCAGGCGGCAAGCTGTTCCGCAATCTTTGGGTAAATGCTGAGGCCAAACCAGCCGCCGATATTGGCGAGAAAGTGCGCCGCGCATTATCTGCCGATGTAGTGGAGTTCCCACAAGGGCTAGTTAAGCAACTGGGCGACCTTGCCACCATATGGCCTGCCGTTGAAGGACAAGACCCGCAGCCATTACAGGTGGTGTATGAATCCGGGCGCAATAGCGAACAGTCGTTAGCCTTAATCCTCGAAAGCAAGGCCGATTACTGGGCCGAACGCTACACCCTGAACGGGCAACCGCTGGCGGCGTCAGTCTATCGCCGTATGGCTGAATTTTACCCGCGCATTGCCGCCATAATCGCCGTATTACGCAACAACCGCGCCCCGGTCATTACTGACGACGATTTGCAATGGTCGTTTAATTTCGTTGAAACCACTATGCGCCATTGGGTGCAGAACAACGCGCAGCTACAACAGGACGTCAACGGAATTGACGATTTAGCGATGCAGGCAATTAAGCTACATGCGCGGGTTATCGGGTTGTGGCGCAACGACCGCCAGCAGTTCGAACAGGAATACAGCACCCTCGTTAAAGGGAAGCAATTAAGCACCGCTTGCATGGAGCGCGGCGGGTTCAATTGGGGCGCTATGTCTCGATTAATGCCAATCAGCCGCACAACCGTTAGAGAGCTGGGCTACCGCAGCAAAGACGAGGCGTTAGCCAAACTGCAAAGCCACTTAATGACGCACCAGCTTGCTGTTATCGAGGCGGTGAAAGCACCGGGCGGCGGCAAGCCATCGCCTTACATCTTCCTTACCGATAACGCCGTTGAATTATTGTACAACACACCGAATTAACACCGGGAACTTGTTAAAGTAGATGTTAAGGGCAGGTTGCAAAACCTGCTCTTTTTTTATCCAAATCCGGGCAAGTTGCGACGTTGTGACAGTCACACGATGGATGCGCACCGAGGTTGCGACAAGTTTAAGTTAATGAATATTAAAGCAAAATCAGCTTGCGACGGTAAAAGGTTGCGACAGTCTTTATATACACCCATATACCCACAAAACCCCGGATGTAAATTTAACATTTATCACCTGCACAAGAGTATCACTATCTGTCTTTGAGTGTCGCACTGTCGCAACCTATGAAAGAGTAGTTATATATATATATATATATGTATGTATTTAATAACTTTTTCTCCTTCCCTGCCTGTTGCGACACTCACTGCGACACCCATCATTTTTTGACTGTCGAACGTCGCAACCTCAATCCCCATAATCCATACCCGCCCGTTGTCAAAATCCAAATAAAAAGGGGGTTAAATTATTTTTCTGTAGACAATTTGCACCGTTCTTTAAAAGTACCCGGTCACACAATTACCGCATGTTGTCCCTTGTGGGTTGCCCTTCACTCTGCAAAGCCGCCTTTGACCTTGTTAACTGGATTAACCAACAGAGCCGCACTTACTGACGCGCTACGCTTGTCCAACTGCCAACAGGCCACAATTAAAAATTGTGACCCGTCGCCAGTTCCCGAAAAACCCCGAGATCTTTAATGATCATTGCCTCTTAACTGGTAGTAATTGGGTATGCTTTGGCGCTACTAGTCCCAGCAGGCTTAATAGGTAGTAGCTTAACTAGCGTTGACAACACAAACGCTACCAGTATAATAACTACCATCCAAACGCTACTACTGAGACAACAGCCATGAAATCTAACCGTGTTTATGCTTATCTCCGCGCCTCCACAACAGAACAGGACGCCAGCCGGGCTAAAGAAGCGTTGCAGGAGTTCGCCAGTGACCACGGCTACACAATCGCCGCTGAATTTATCGAGAACGAAAGCGGGGCGAGCCTCAAGCGTCCAGAACTGTTTAACCTGCTGAAAGTGGCACAACCGGGCGACGTGCTGTTAGTTGAACAGGTAGACCGCTTGAGCCGTTTAAACGCTGACGACTGGCAAGCATTGCGCCAGACAATCAGCAGCAAAGGGATTCGCGTTGTAGCGTTAGACCTGCCGACCTCGCACATACTGTTAAACACTGGCGACGAGTTCACCGGGCGCATGTTTGAGGCGCTTAATTCAATGATGCTCGATATGCTGGCGGCTATCGCTCGCAAAGACTACACAGACCGCCGCCGCCGTCAGGCTGAGGGCATTAAAAAGGCGAAAGAGCAGGGCACATACAAAGGCCGACCAATCGACACCAAGTTACACGGGCAAATTATCGCATTGCGTGAGGCTGGCAAGTCCTACAGCCAGATACAAGAGCTAACAGGCGCAGCAAGGACGACAATTAGCAAAGTAATTAATTGCAGCAAGGCTTAACGCTCATTAAGCACAGCTAAACCCGCAACAGCCGCACGGAACTACATCGCAGCCCCTGCACATGCCCCTTAACTGGGGTATCTTTCTATCCCTATTTAGTTACAACATTCGATTACTGTTAACCCACAACGGCAGCAGAGCACAGCCTTGCTACTGGCAATCGGTTTCGCCTATCAAAAGACCCCGGCGGGGGGGTATTTTCCTATTTAGGGAATCAATGCCAGCCTCGACAAATTTTATAAAAATTTTCAATTTTTCTAGATATTTTAGACAATCTGAATGCAAGCCTAACTTTACGGCACAATTGCTCATTAAATTAATAAGTTAACTCCATAAAATTGACATTTTTGCGTAAATTTGTAGCACCTTGTATTAATTTTCAAAAACAGCGCCAGCCCTTGCCCTTCCTGCCTTGAAGACCAGAGCAGCGCCAGCCGCCTTAGCCCCTTGTGGGATTGCCTGTTGCCACTGCTGCCGGATTCCTGGCATAGTGCAGCCACCAGCCCCGCGAAGCCCCTACAGAGCGAATTACGGAGGCTGGTTAGCCTGTTGTTTGTTGTGGTTCCCCAGTGCAAGACGGTTAGCCCCTCCACCGTGAGAGAGGGGCGCATAATTAAGGCCGCTGGCATTAAATGCCGCTTCGTTAGCCGGGGGTGTAACTCGTACCTTCCCTCGATAGGGGTTCACGGCGGCACAATCCCCCACAAGGAGCGCCAGCGGCCTTAACTATGACCAGCGACGACACAACACCCGTTAAATTGACGTTCCCGGACGTGTATCAAGGCGTAATCGTTGGCGACCTGCCATCGGATGAAGAAATTAGCCGCAATCTGGCGGCGTGTAACGATTACACGCGCTGGCAGCGTATACGCCGCGCAAAGAAATTAAATATTAGCGTCGAATATTACACGGCTCTTTTAATGACGGGGGTTATGCGCCATATAGCAGCCGAAAAAACAAGACTGTTTAAGGCGGGTAAGCCAGTAGACCCGGACACCCCACCAGCACAACGACGGCGGCGAAATGGCGAAATTAAACCAAGGCCACGAAAGAAAACAGAAGGAACGGGCGTTTATGCAACGCCTCCAATTAAACCCATAGAAACGGGCTATTTAAACCCGTCCTATTTCGACAAATTCAGGAGGCGTTAAAATGGCGCTTAAATTAACAGTTAACGACTTGTCAGAAGTACCGGAAGCGGCGCAAGCGCTATATATCCCCACGGAAGACGGCA
Organism: Scandinavium manionii; assembly: GCF_024764775.1. NCBI lineage: Bacteria > Pseudomonadati > Pseudomonadota > Gammaproteobacteria > Enterobacterales > Enterobacteriaceae > Scandinavium > Scandinavium manionii. Next base: position 3,671 of record NZ_JALIGC010000024.1, read on the forward strand.
GCGGCTACCGCCTCGACGTAGAGCAGCCAGCGCCAGCCGAGCAGCGCCTAAGCGCCACCATTGCAGAAAGCGAGCTTGTTCGCCTACTGGATGCCAGCGGCGCTAACGGGTTCTTAATGGCTCCACACCTTGCCGAGCGCGTCAAGGCCGTTGTAGATGACATGGGCGCGGTTAAAATCAATTACTACAGCGAGCAAGGCAACCCGCAGACCGTCGAGCAGTTCAAAAAGGATGTGTTAGATAACCCGCGATTTTCTCGCCTCATTACTGGCAGTAAGGCGAGCGGCGGCGGTGGTTTTATCACCGACCACCAGACAGGCCAACAACGCCAGATTAAAGCCGCCAGCTTCCCTAACGAGCGATTGAGCCGAGCGCGTGACCTTTTGGCGGGTAAGTCCGGGCAGTAGTCCGGGCGACTTAACGATCATTAAGTTACGCCGTAACAAAAAGGCCGCACTAGCGGCCTTTTTTCTATATTCTGGTTAGTTTGCTGTGCAGGAGCTGCCCGCCGTTGGCGTTCACTCCTTCACAGCAAACTATCATCTGTTAATACAAAGAAAGACCACCAGCCAACCGCACTTATTTATCGCGGGTTAAATCCAGCTTCCCTTAAACCTTTATATGCGGCGTTTATGCCGTCCATCATTTCATGTGCCTCAGCACTAGACACTGCTTTTTCTTTGCAATCACTGTACGCCGTTCTTTTGAAGAATTGAGCAAGCGCAATAGCTTCAGCGGCTGTGACCTCAAAGTTAATTGTTAGCTTTTCACCTTCATTATTCATATGCACCCTCGCATTAAAACAACTCACTATGTGAACCAAGGCGAGCTAATTTTAAAGAGCCTGTATTAACATCGCCTTCTTTTTTATATATGAGCACTAAATCAGGATGTAAATGCAAATCCCGGAAGGTACGCCAACCGCCCTTTAACGGATGGTCAACGTATCTTTCCGGGATTGGTTTATCATCCACCAGCAGAGAAAGAATTTCTATTAAATCATCCTCAACAGCTTTTCCGTGCTGCCCTTTCTTTTCTCGCTTGTAATCTTTTTTAAATTCCGTTGAGCGCTCAATCTTCCTCGTCATTATTTAAATCATCCATGAGAGCCGCAACATTATTAAACCGCTTGCCTTTATTACGCTCTAGTTGATTAATAGCCGCGCGAGTGCGCGAAGCCTTCCTGTAAGCCGCAGCAGGTACACGGAAAGGCATTGTATTTTTTTCTGCAACCTGCGCCATAAACATTCTAATGGCATCACTCACAGTCAAGCCCATAGACTCAATAACCAGCGTTGCCGACTCTTTTACATCGTCGTCAATTCGCGCTCTTACATAGGTTTCAGTAGCCATCTTTAAAACCTCCTTCAAACAATAGCCATTAGCTTTAATTGTAGTCATGCTGTAGTCACATCACAAGACTTTTCGCCCCGCCCTACTCCACCACCAGCCAGCACACCTATCCCTTGTGGGCTGCGATGCCGCCAGAGGCAAAACCTCCGCAGCGCTACCGCACGCAAGGCCACCAGCCTACCCAATCCCACAAGGGGAAGCATTCAGGGGCGTACAGAGGCGTACAGGAGGTGAGCAAAAGGCAACCAAAACCCGAAAAAGACATAGATAAATGTTGCAAAACAAAATTGTCTATACCTACAATGCAGGCAGGCGAGGTAAACCACTGGCAATCCAGCCAGTTAACTTAATTAACAACGAGGGCGCTATGAGTATTCATAACGAAGATGTATATCGCAATAGCGTTATATTCTTAGGTTATTTCCTTGCCAATCATTGTCCGGTAGCCACCTGCAAACCGTTTGCAATTAAAAAGCCTACAGACAAATACGTTATATTGTCTGATGAGTTTATAAGAATTGCGCGTTTTATGATGTCAATTGGCGTTGACAATTACGCAGATGAGTACACGCATTATATGTGGCACCAATGCAAAACGCCGGAACAGGCCGCAGCATCAGGGCATCTAATCCGCATTAATGGCGGTTGGAAATTAACAGAAACTTGCGCGGAGTTATGCCGAAAGCAATTTTTAACAATGGGCGACAGGCAGAGGCCAATATTTAAATACAGCCTTGAAACCTTCGCCAGAATTTACAATAAAAGCAGCTTCAGGGGGCTACATGCTTAATTATAGCGAAGGTGTTACGCCATTCAAAGAGCGCAACCCTAAAACGCTAAACACAGCAGAGCGAATAATCAAAATTGCTGAGCTTGCGGAAGATATTCACGCGGCGGAAGACAGGGGCGCGATTAAGCGCTACTGCCTATCTATTGATAGCAATTATGTTACGCGGTCATATTTCGCCAATAATCTATCAAGATTAATCGCACCGAGCGCAGGCGACCGAAAAGAGCGTCTAAACATAATTTATACATTGTTAACTAAATTAACGCTTGAAGGTTATTTTGTTAGCGGCGTTAGCAAGCAACAAGGGCGCATTGTTTATTATTTAACGGGGCTGCACAAAGACGACGCAGCCGCCGAACGGTTAAAGGAGCTTTAATAATGATGTATGCGCACAACGACGAAAGTCACGACGTTTTAGCCGGAAACGTCACAATCAAGCGTGTTTATATTCACCCTCACGAAGTGGGCGAGGAAGTGAATATTGATTGTAATAATGTTGGCTGGTTATCGCAGGCTAATGAATTGCGGCTAACGATGAGCTTAATCACGCCTGACGGCAAAGGACGCGCCAGCATTCTTAACGACTGGCATGATTTTTCTGAAATGCTTGATTCCTGCCCGGTAACAGAACTTACAGGCAAAGAATTTGCAATAGCTATTAGCCGCGCACGTTATCAGCAGCGGTTAGACGAAGCAAAATCCGGGCAATATAGCTGCCTGATATTAAAGTCGGATGATTTTATTTTTTTTCCGGCTCATCACCGTTTTTACGGGGGTAAACAATGAGCGAAACCCTAGAAAATGAAAAAGCCACCCGGCATGGTGGCTTATTCAACGAGTCAATCAATTCTGTTGTAAGCCGCGCAGCGTCCTACGGTATGGATTATAACCCGCCTGGCATCCCTGCACAACTGCGAGGTGTAAAGGTGCGCTTATGGTCTTGTGGGTGGATGACCCCGCACGAGGACAACCCGCACCGCTTCAAAAAGCTACCCCCGCAGGAAGCTATTGAAGACCTGCCGCAGCCGTACCACACCGCGCCGGGTATGCGTAAAACAATGACCCATTATGACCGGGCGTTAGAGTTGTGCGCAGCCCTTAACAAGCTTGCAGGCGAGGCGAGCGGGTTCGCCGTTCCGGTTCACCACGTCGATAATGAGCATTTCATTTACGGCGACGTTGATTTGCACACGTTCGATGCGATGAACGACATTCAAAAAGCCGCAGCAAAAAAGGCCATCGCAGCTTTTAAGGAGAAGTGCGGCGGCGCTTACTGGGAGAGCAGCAGCGACGGCAACGGGGCGCACTTCATTACGCTGCGTGATAAGTGCAGCCCACAGGGGGTTATTAAGCTGGACGGGTTGCCGGAGGCTGTGCGCTTCATGCCGAACGTTAGCTATATTGTGTTGACGGGCGTTAACGCCAGCGGCACGCCAACCACCAGCGGCGACTTTTTAGCAGACCTGACAGACGAAAGCGCAACAGCCGCATATGTTGACGACTTCACAGAAGACCCGGACAAGGGCGCAGAGCATGACAGCGCCATTATTGCCAGCCTGCCGGACGATGAGCAATGGCAGCTTAACCACGGCTTGCAGGATTGCGGCCACCCTTCGTGGCAAGGGCGCGACGGTTCCGACCGTGTGCGCTCAGTGTTGCGCGGATTGCTCCGCAAGACCCGGAACAAGGCCACCACCGCACGAATTTTCATGGCGTCCACAATGGCGCGTTTTGAGAGCCGCAGCGCGGGGATGTGGGATTTAGACCCGCTTAAACATCAGGGCAAATTAGACCGCATAGCAAAATCAACGCTCAAAGAGCTATTGCGGGAAGGGTTCGCAACGCCTGTTAAGTTGGACGGGTTAACGCCACCAGCTACCGCGCTGGACGTGCCAAAACCGGACGCAGCGTTACCAACCTACAGCGCGTTAAGAGAAGCTGCACCGCTTGAGGCGCGGGAACTGTTCAACCTGTTTGAGCGTGGAATAGACCCGGCGATGCGCTTTGATTCCTACACCATGATAACGGCGCTCACCGCTGCCGGGGCTATGGTTGGGCGTAAGTATGTTGTGAACGCACGCAACCGCCTTAATTACCCGTGCTTATCGGTATCGTTAACAGGCGACAGCGGCACGGGAAAATCTGGCTACATGGATGCGTTGCGTCAACTGGTGCGTATGGCAATCGAGATTAAGCCGCGAGATCTGCTAAAGGCGCACATCGTCGAACCTAACAGCCCCCGCGCTACTGCCGAATTGTTAGCGGCTACAACTCCGCAAATTGTGGTTTTCTACTTTGACGAGTACGGCGCAGCCATCAACAACACAATCAAAGCTGACCAGCACATGCGAGCAACGCAAGACATGTTGATGACAGCAGCGCCTCAACGCTACGTAGGCGGCGAGCTGGTCACAAAGCTACGCAACAGCGCAGACACCACAACAAAGAGCGTCAAGAACCCTTGTTACACCGTTATCGGCGGCACAAATAGCGCCCTCTTGTGGGATGGATTGAGCAAAGCAGATATTGCAGGCGGCAAGC
>NZ_JALIGC010000023.1:0-5500 GCF_024764775.1 Scandinavium manionii
TCGGTGGAACGACACCGTTTATTTCCACTGCACTCGTTGAATTTACCGGGAATAAGCTTGCGCCGGCTTATTATCTGGTTGGCGTTGCATTATTTACTACTGTCGCCGTTGCTCTTTTTTATCGGGAACCTAGTCGATCGGAATAGGGTAAAGAAGGATATGATCCAACACCACATTAAGATCTCCATCCTTAAATAGGGAGCAATAATAATGAATCAAATCACAATGTTTATAACGGAATTTATATTTTATTCATCAAGGTCCTGAACTCTAACAGCCACAAGAGAATCTTACAGGATTATTAATGAACTAAGAGTGGATTCAGATAGGTGGTATAATGTGATCTTAGAAAAAAAAGACAATGCTTCTGCTTTCAGAATTGCAGTTATAATGACCGGTGGAACAATAGCTAAAACGTATGATCCTCATTCTGCGAGCATGTGCAATTCAGAGGTGACTATCGATGCGCTTATCCGTTCTCTTAGACTCCCGAACACGCATATAAACTTTATAGATTTAATGCGTAAGGATTCTCTCGAAATAAATCCGGAAGACAGGACTGCCATTACTGAAAGCGTCTTGATGGCAAGCCATAATAATGATGCAGTAATTGTAACACATGGTACTGATACCTTGGCTAATACTGGTGAAGAACTTTACATCTCTTTGCCAGGCCCTACCGTACCAATTATATTTACTGGTGCGATGATACCATTAGTTGTTCAACAAAGTGATGGCATACAAAATATCATTGAAGCGATATTAGCCTGCAAGCTTCTTCCTGTTGGTATTTATACCATTTTTCATGGGCAAGTATTATCTTTCCCCGGGATTATAAAGGATCGTAAGCAGATGACATTTGTTCGTTCTATGACTCTGTAGACAGAGTTTAAATGGCTATTGTCGGAAAGGGAAGCTCATCTGAAGATAGTGGGTTTTATTCACCATGTAATTTCTTAAAAAGAAGCTTAACGATGCATCCTAATAGATTAAGTGAACTTGTTACACTGAAAATACCAGCCATCAATGCCTGGCTTTCTTGCAATAGTGGCTATATTGCTGAAGTGTTGGGCCAGTGCGGTTTCGATTCAGTGACGGTCGATTTGCAACATGGACAATTTGGAATGGATGTTGTGCCTTCACTTCTACAGGCTATATCCAGTACGGATGCCATGCCGCTGGTGCGCTGCGCCGAAAACAGTTTTGGTGACATTAACAAAATCCTGGATTCGGGCGCCTATGACATCATTTGTCCCATGATAGATATGGCGACAGCATCAGCAATGAAAGAGATGGGACTGAATATGTTTCCCCCGGTAATAATATTCAGCGAATACGCGCTGAAACGAGCTTCCGGTTGGCTAAATTACAGGAATGAACATGAGGCATCCAATCCTGCTTTTGTCAGGACCATTATGTGCTCATACTCTGTAGGACGTACAACTGGCAGCCCTGTCAGTCATGCGGATATTTCCTCCGTTGATCAGCCTGAACATATTCATAAACCGCTTTGTATATGACTCATTCATTAACATTTTTTCAATGAATGACCTAACCTCAAATCAATCTGAATACAGGATGAAACAATGAATATAAAATCACTCTCACCGAGTTCTCTGAGCGCCCGTATACTAAGAAGGACACAAATGATCCCCGAACGCGTCGCGTTCATCGACTGTAAGATGCCCGGCTCTCATCTAAAAGAAAATTATTCCCTGATCGGGTCCGGTGTCAGTCAGGCCACAAAAAAAGAAATCAGTATCAGCGAGCCCCACGGCTTCGGTCTTGGAGTCGCGGCAATGCCTGCGGGTATCACTAATAATCTTCATATCCATTACACAGCCGAAGTTTTCATGATTTATCATGGAAAATGGCTGTTCCGCTGGGGGGCGGAGGGGGATGAAGGCGAAATTGTTGGCGAAGCGGGAGATATTATTTCTATTCCTACATGGATATTTCGTGGATTCACAAATATCGGTGACGACCATGGCTGGATCTTCACCGCGCTTGGTGGCAATGATTCCGGCGGAATTATCTGGCATCCACAAGTACTCAAATCTGCGGCCAAACATGGCCTTTATCTGACCAAATCTAACAAAATGATAGATACCGATGCAGGCGAAGCCATTCCCGAACCGGAACAGCTTGTACAACCTCTCGATGACGCAGCTATCACCTGTCTCCCACATTACTCGGTAGAAAAAATGTGCGAACGCCTAATTAAGCGTGGTGAACGACTATTCTCATCCTCTTCGCTTCTTGATAGCGTCCTCGAAGGACACGGTGCAGAACTTGCGCCTGCAGTCGGCTACGGGATCACGCAGGATCGTGAGCAACATCCTACTGTTACTAACCCACACGGCCTATCAATTGAATGGGGACGTATTCCTGTCAATGGAGAAATAGGGCTACATACGCTTGCTCAGAAGCAGGTACTGATCCTGTTTAAAGGGGAACTTGACGTTACACTCAAGAGTTCATCCGATGAAAGTAGCGAAATAATGCACCCTCAGGATGTCTTTTCCTGTCCTGAAAATGTGTGGCGTAGATTCAGAGCCGTTGGTGATACCCCAGTTGAGTTTGTGTTGTTAACCTCGGGCGATCAGCGCAAGCACATTGAATGGTCTGAAGATATTATCAACCAAGCTGCAGCCAAAGGATTTGGCATTGACCCCGATGGTTATATCGCACCAGTGTCGATGCTTCCACCATCAATTCAGGAAGCGTTGCTTAAACCAGAACTTATAGCGTAAATGCTTTGAGCATAAAACCTTACTGTCATGCGAATGACCTCAGGTATTCATGAGCCTGGCAGATAAGGTTAAATATCATCCAATATAATATTTAACAAGGAAAAATAATGCGTACTGAAAATGATGCACTAGGCAGCAGAGAAATTGAGGATGACCATTATTATGGAATTCAGACTCAGCGTGCACTTGAGAATTTCTCGATATCTGGCATAACCATTGATAAAATTCCTAGTTATATTGATAGCTTGCTCCTCATTAAAAAATCAGCCGCCATTGCTAACCATAGAATTGGGAAAATAAGTAACGAACAGGTTTTAGCTATTTCACAGGCCGCAGATGAGTTTTTAACTACACCGCAGGCACAGCAATTCCCGTTGGATATTTACCAAGGTGGTGGTGGTACATCGACAAATATGAATGTCAATGAAGTCTTGGCCAATCGGGCTAATGAGATTTTAACCGGAAAAAAAGGATATGATGTTGTTCATCCCAATACTCATATCAATATGTGTCAATCGACAAACGATGTCATTCCCGCGGCAATGAAAATGTCTATCTATAAAATTCTCGGTGAGCTTGAATATGCACTTTCAAGTTTCGTAGAAATCCTAGGTAATAAGGTCGAGGAATTCACCGATATCGTAAAGATTGGAAGAACCTGCTTACAGGATGCATTGCCATTAACATTGGGACAGCAGTTCAGTGGTTACTGCAGTGCCTTTGAACGCTCAGTGCTCCAGATCAATAACGTACGACGCCATTGTCTTGAATTACCTATGGGAGCAACTGCTATAGGAACAGAATTCGGCACTTATCCCGGATATAAAGATGCTTTTTATCACGCATTGCATGAAAATACTGGGATTAATTTTACGCCCGAAAAAAATTTCTTTGATGCCCTGCAGAATGCGGATTTTTGGATTACAACATCGGCGGTGCTTAAAAGCACCGCGAATATTCTGAATAAACTTGCATCCGACCTAAGACTCATGGCATCCGGGCCTAGAGCCGGCTTGGCCGAGATTACCCTGCCCGCGGTACAACCAGGATCGTCTATTATGCCTGGAAAAATTAATCCAGTGATACCGGAAATGGCTATTCAGGTTTATTTCCGCATTCTGGGCAACGATCTCAGCATCACTCGTGCCTGCGAAGGGGAACTTGAACTGAATGTTTGGGAATCATTGATCCTCAACTGTATTTCTGAATCCTGCCGACTCCTCACAGAATGTTTGCCTCTGTTCAGTGAAAAATGTATTAAAAACCTCATCGCTAATCGAGAACGTTGCGCTGAGGATGCCGGAAGTTCTTTAGCCCTTTCCACTGTCATTGCAACAATCTTTGATTATAAAATAGCGTCGGAAGTAGCAAGGAAAGCGGAAACAGAGGGGAAAAGTATCTATCAGATCGTCGTTGAATCAGGTCTACTTTCCACAGAGAAAGCATCCCAGCTTCTGGAACCAAGTGTATTAACCTGTCCTGAGTTATTTAATGAATTGTATAAATAATATTCCTTTAATCAGTTTAAGCTTACTACTTCTAAACAGGTCCAGTCTGGGTCACGGGTTGATGCGTAGCGTAATACTTCGTTAAACCGAAGCTCAGCGGGATTTACCAGCCGGTTTATTCGCCGTGGGTGAACCACGTTGAGCGCCTATGGCAGGCGCTTCACGGCACAATAACCCGCAACCATCAGTGCCGTTCGATGTGGCAGCTACTGAGAAAGGCTCACCATTTTATGCAAACCGTCAGCCCATTCCCGGGAGGTAAACATGATCTGGCAAAGTGTAGCGCAGAAATTTAGGTCGCTGATGGCCGCATGGACATATTGGTGTAGATAGTTATGGTTAAGTATGTGATCTTCATCAGCTAACATTTATTCCCGTTCAAAAACGCTATTCGCCTTTTCTTAACCATAAACTGTATAGAGCTCCGCAACCTGTTCATCAGTCAGCGTTACCATGCCATGCGGACGCAGCGTAAACCACAGACGAGCCGTATCTTCTAACTCTTCCGCATTAAATACGGCATCCCGCAAACTGCTTCCCCCAATGACCGGGCCATGATTCGCGAGAAGCATAGCGTTATGCTCAACGGCCAGTCTTTCGACTTCAGCGGCCAGTTCAGGATGTCCAGGACGCAGATACCGGATTAAGGGTAGTTTGCCCACTCGCATGACAAAGTATGGCGTTATGGGAGGCAAACAATCGCTGGGATTCAGCCCTTGTAAACAGGAAAGTGCAGTTAACCAAGGGGAATGTAAATGAACCACCCCGCCAATATCTACACGTTGATTATAAAACGCTAGGTGCATAAGTGTTTCTTTTGACGGCTTTTCTCCGCGAATCCAGTTGCCGTTTGCATCCAGCTCGCTGAGGGTCGCAGGATCAAGCGATCCCAAACTGGAATTAGTTGGGGTGACTAAGTAGCCTCCTTCTGGCAGTCGCAGGCTGAGATTACCTGACCCACCGCTACTGTATCCGCGCATGAACATAGAATGGGCTAATGTCACCATCTGCTCGCGTAGTGCCTGGGCATTCATATTCATGAAAAAGACTCCTGTGCTTTGGAAAAGAAGCTTTCGTCGCCGAAATTACCAGATTTAAGCGCCAGCCAGAGAGGTAATGCCAGTCAGTTAAGCAACTGACTGGCTTTTTTGTTCCAGGCCTTACCATATTTACGTGGCCTTTCTTTCACCACTCTCGGGAAGGCTCTTTCTCTTCTTATCGGTAGCTTTACCATCTGCG
>NZ_JALIGC010000022.1:0-5061 GCF_024764775.1 Scandinavium manionii
CAATTTGGAATGGATGTTGTGCCTTCACTTCTACAGGCTATATCCAGTACGGATGCCATGCCGCTGGTGCGCTGCGCCGAAAACAGTTTTGGTGACATTAACAAAATCCTGGATTCGGGCGCCTATGGCATCATTTGTCCCATGATAGATAATCGCCAGGATGCCGAACGCTTTGTTCGCGCCTGTCGATATCCCCCTTTGGGTGCCCGCAGCTATGGGCCAGCGCGTGGTCTGCTTTATGGAGGGAGCGATTATTTTGATGCTGCTAACGATACCCTACTAACTCTGGCGATGATCGAGACCATTGAAGGGGTAAAGAACATTGACGATATTCTTGATGTTGCCGGGCTTGATGGCATTTATATCGGTCCGAACGATCTGGCAATCAGCATGGGCATCAATCCTGGTGGTAGCTGGGAAGCGGCGGAGCTGGGTGTGACGATATGCCATATTGTTGAACGTTGCCAGACCAGACAAAAGTATGTGGGGATTTTTTGTGGCGACATGGCGATGGCCTCCGCAATGAAAGAGAGGGGACTGAATATGCTGACCCCCGGTAATGATATTCAGCTAATACGCTCTGAAGCGGGTTCCCGTTTGGCAAAATTGCGGGAATGAACATGAAGCATCCAATCCTGCTTTTGCCAGGAACATTATGCGATCATCGTCTGTGGGGTGCGCAGCTGGCAGCTCTGTCAGTCATCGCGCAGCCACAAGTCATGGATGTCGGTTTCGCGGACAGTATGGAAGCGCTAGCTGCAAAGATTCTGGATATTTCGCCTCCGAGATTTGCGCTGGCCGGATTTTCGTTTGGCGGGATTCTGGCTTTTGAACTCTGGCGTCAGGCACCGCATCGCATCACTCATCTTGCGCTAATAGATACAAATGCACGTCCGGACCCCTTGGCTAATCGGTCAATGCGGGCCGAACAGCTTCATGCAGCACAAGGTATGGGGGTTGGACTGTTTGTGCGTAAACAACTATTGCCCCACTATTTATATAAAAGTCATCAAAACTCAAGCGTTGAGAACACGATCGTATCTATGGCGGAGGAGGTAGGGCTAGCCATTTTCAAACGTCAGATATTAGCCGTCCAGCATCGTGTCGACAGTCGCGCGGATCTGCCTTCTATCAACGTACCTACTTTGGTTACGGCAGGCACACAAGATCATTTATGCCCTCCGAAGCTTCAGTGGGAGATGGCCGAGAATATCCGTGATGCAACATGTGAACTATTGCCACAATGTGGCCATTTTTCACCCCTTGAGGAGCCTGAGCGGATTAGCGAGCTCATCTCCACGTTAATCAAAGGGTGAAAAGTTACATTCGAATGCATCGATGTTGAATTAGTATAAGAGAGGACTAAAATAATGAGGAAAAAAAAGGTAGCATTCTATGAAAAAAATAAGTAACTATTACATTTCAATTGTTGTTGCCGTTATTGCCGCTTTTTCAATGGGAACGATTGGTTTATTTTCTAAGTTTTTAGGTCTGAATGCTGAAATAATAACATTTTTTAGGCTGTTATTAGGTGGTGTATTTGTTGTGATTTTCACCGTTCCTTTTTATAAGGCAGGTTTGTTTTTTAGAAAACCGGATGTGAATATGCTTGTGTCTGGAGCATTATTGGCTTCATTTATTTTGTTCTATATTCAATCAATTCAAATAGCTGGTTTGATTGTATCGGTGATGACATTGTATTTGGCCCCTGTATTAGCAATGATGTTGTCGCAGATATTTCGCGGTGAAAAAATAACGCGCAGTTCTTATGCTTCAGTTTGTGGTGTTTTGATTGGTTTCTTTATGGTGTTAAATATTTTCAATAATAAAATATCAATGGATTTATACCATTCGCTATACTCAATAATTGCAATGCTATGCTATGCGGGTTTTATATTAACCAATAAGGAAACAAAGAAAGGCGTACCATTATTGGTTCATTCTGGGGTACAGTTGTTAGTTGGTGCAATTGTTATTTTTCCTTTTGTTTCACTTGATAACATCATGTCATTAAGTTCTGGTCAATGGTTATGGTTACTGGTCATTGGCTTCGTTCCAGGTTTTTTAGGTTTGGCATGTGCTATTTATGCAATACAAAACCTCTCAACAGTAACATATGCAACGATTTCTTATGTCGAACCTATTTCAACTCTATTTTTCGCATGGTTTATATTTAATGAGCCATTAACCATTACTCAATTAATCGGTTGTGTTCTGATAATTTTATTTAGCCTGTACCAAGTATTTAATGAAAAGAAACATACCGTTCACCTGGCTTTACAATAAAACCAACTTATAGAAGGAAGTGTATTATGAAAGGTTTTGATAATAAGTGGAAAGATTTCCCTGATTTTATCATTGGAGTAACAAAAGAAATCTGGGAAGATAGAGTTATTAGTTCATTAAACAACTATTATGCTCCAGATATTATTGTAAGATCCCCTAGCTCGGTAGTAAAAGGTAATAAAAAGGTTATCGGTGCAACAATGGCCACGTTGACTGAATTACCTGATCGAAAATTATTTGCAGAAGATGTTATTTGGACGGGTACACCAGAGGAAGGTATGCTTTCCTCACATCGTTTATACTCAACTGGAACCCATACAGGTTTTGGTGCTTACGGTGCCCCTACCGGAACTAAATTAGGGTATCGTATTTTAGCTGATTGCCATGCGAAGAATAATCAAATAAATGATGAATGGTTAGTTAGGGATCAGGGTGCGATTGCTCGTCAGCTGGGCATGACATCCAAAGAATATGCTCAACGTCTTATTGAACAAGAAGGTGGGCCAGAAAAATGTGTGCAACCATTCACTCCGGAAATAGATATTAGAGGTCCGTATCAAGGTGTCGGAAATAATAATGCATGGGGAGAACGTTATAAAACTGTTCTCAATAAAATTATGGATGCAGAGTTTTCCGTGATCCCACAAGAATATGATCGAGCGTGTGTTGGTGAATATCCGAAAGGAAAAACCGCACTTTCTCATGAACAGATAGATGAGTTTTGGTTAGGATTACGATCGTCTTTTCCAAATGCAATCTTTACGATAGAGCATTGTATTGGACAAGAAGATTTAATGATGTCACCACGAGCTGCTATTCGTTGGTCATTAAAAGGTAAGCATGAAGGGTATGGGCCATTTGGTGTACCAACAGGCGTGGATGTTTATATTATGGGGATCAGCCATGCAGAATTTGGTCCATGGGGCATCAGGCGCGAATATACTTTATTTGACGAAATTGCGATCTGGAAGCAAATTTTATTAAAAAGTTGCTAATACTTTTCAGCTCGCAACCACCGCTCACCTCTGGATCCAGCGCTTCTGTCTGCGGCCCGAGCTCATTTGACAGCATCGGGGGAATTCCTAGGTTACCTAGATATGCAGAATAGTCACGCAGATCCGGATGTGGGCATTGCTGAATTAAATTGGGTTGGAAAGGGTGGTCAGCACATCGAGGTGCTGGAATCGCAAAATGATTGTGACCATATGAATGGTGCACATGATTTTTTCCTAATAGGAAAAATACCAACAGATACTTTATATAGGCGCTGACCCTTATAACAAAAAGATCACACTGGTGTGTGCATTCTTTTTTTAGTTTCTATTTGATATTTTTCAATGAAAGAATTGTAGAGCGGCGATTACGGTCATCCCCAGAATTAGGATAAATCGGCCATCTTTGTGAAAGCAAATCTTTCAAAATATTCTCTCCATTAACAACATTACGGGAAAGGTTTATGACGCTAAAATTGGGTATTATCGCTGATGATTTTACCGGGGCCACTGACATTGCAAGCTTTATGGCCACGGCAGGGTGGAAAGTAATTCAAATGAATGGAACCCCTTCAGAAACGCTCGATACTGCTGGGCTTGATGCTATCGTAATTTCTTTAAAAAGCCGTTCCTGTCCGTCATCAGAAGCAACCACGTTGTGCAGACTGGCCGCTCAGTGGCTCATCAAGCATGGATGCCAGCGCCTTTATTTCAAATATTGCTCCACTTTTGATTCAACACCCGAAGGCAATATTGGCCCAGTGACCGACATGCTTTTACACTTGACGCAGTTGAACCTTGCGGTACTGTGCCCGGCTTTGCCTGTTAACGGCAGGACGGTAGAAGCAGGTCATTTGTTTGTTCATGGCCAGTTGCTGAATGAATCGGGAATGCAGAATCACCCCTTAACGCCAATGACAGATGCTAATTTGATGCGCGTAATGGAGAAGCAAGCGTCAGGAACTTGTGGACTGGTTCCGCTTAGCAGTGTGCATGCCGGCAAAGATGCCATCCGCGCACGTCTCCAGTCGCTTGAAGAAGCGGGAAAGCACTACGCTGTGCTTGATGCTGTGACAGAGGATGACTTGCTTACGCTGGCGGCGGCGCTACCTGACAGGGTATTACTGACGGGAGGTTCAGGTCTAGCAGGCGCACTGGCAATGCTTCATCCGGGTAATGGCTTAAGTAAAGACGTCGTTGTATCCGGTATGGAAGGCAAAGCAATTGTGCTGGCGGGGAGTTGTTCTGTCATGACAAATCAACAGGTTCAGTACTATCGACAATTAGCCCCGGCCAGAGCGGTCGAAGTCGAGCGTGCGATTAACGATAGCAGCGCTTATATCCAAGAACTTGTTGACTGGTATCTGGAATATGCCGGTCCGTTGGCACCGATGATCTATGCCACATGTTCAGCAGAAGAGGTGAAAGCGATTCAGGCGTGCTATGGGGTAAAGGCTGCAGGCAGCGCAATTGAAAATTTATTTGCTTTGTTAGCCATTAGGCTCAATCAGTTTGGCGTGAATAAGTTCATCGTTGCCGGCGGAGAAACGTCAAGTCTGTTGGTGCAGCGCCTCAATGTAGCAAGTTTTACTATTGGAGAAAGTATTGCTCCGGGTGTTCCATGGGTTAAAGATATAAAACGCCCTCTCTGGCTGGTAATGCCGATCAGTTAAGGATCGGTTGATCGATCCAGTGGCTGTGTAAGAATCCGGAAATGCTCACCCGTTTCCGGATTTTTTTATGCACATTGGACAGGCACTTGATCTCGTTTCACGCTACGACT
>NZ_JALIGC010000040.1:0-907067 GCF_024764775.1 Scandinavium manionii
CAGCGTTCCAGCGTTCCAGCGTTCCAGCGTTCCAGCGTTCCAGCGTTCCAGCGTTCCAGCGTTCCAGCGTTCCAGCGTTCCAGCGTTCCAGCGTTCCAGCGTTCCAGCGTTCCAGCGTTCCAGCGTTCCAGCGTTAATAATACAGTTTTGAGGAACTGTAACAACCCCATTTAAATAAATGTTTGTCGTCGCGATTGGACCGTGGGTGGTACCGCCGGTATCGCCCATACTCCAGTAAGTAGAAGCAACTAAAACATTATTAATAATAGTCTGCCCGACTAATGATTTCTTTATCCGCACAGAGGCCTGAATAGTACCGCCTGTATTATTCCCACCAAGACTCAAATTAAAACCAGTATTGCAATAATATTGCTTTTTAGGACTTGAGTTATGTATTGGACCAAAAGGCACTGAAAGGTAACCGTCTTTTGTATAGACTTTCACCCCTACTTGTAGATAGTCATTTCCCGGCACATCGTGATATAAATAATCGCCATCTGACTGCGGATTTGAGAGAGTAGTATCCCCCCAGATCCATATATATCTATAAGGCCCACCAGTACATTCACATGTCATCGTTGCGTTTTGAACGCCTGTGCTTAGAGTTTTATCAGGAATTATTGAACCTGGGACATTATCAGCTGGATTAGTTATATTCATATTACTCAAATCATAGCTGGCTGTCGATGGGCCGCTGGCCAGTGAGCAATATCCATCACCAGCATATACTGTTTTCATATACAGGAAAACAATCGCTGTAAGAAAAATAAATAGAGGTTTCTTCATTACTAATATCCTTTATTATGATAGTCAGTCGTCCTATCCAACCGTTGCACTCGTATCATCT
Organism: Scandinavium manionii; assembly: GCF_024764775.1. Taxonomy (NCBI): domain Bacteria; kingdom Pseudomonadati; phylum Pseudomonadota; class Gammaproteobacteria; order Enterobacterales; family Enterobacteriaceae; genus Scandinavium; species Scandinavium manionii. The sequence continues at coordinate 848 of NZ_JALIGC010000040.1, forward strand.
GTGCTGTTGACCATCTATGCGAGGTCATGTCATAAGTCACAGATAATTAACTGCCTATCCCTATCTATCTCTTTGAGAATAATCACCAGTAAGAATAAGAAATCCAGCAAGCACCAATATAGGCTTTATATATTTAAACCACAAAAGCAGTCATAATTGAACATTTTAAAAACCCCCATACTCAGTACCACAGATGGAAGCAGATCATAACCTACTGTTTAGAATTGAATTTTTAACAAATTAAAAATATACACCGATAAATGTGAATTCTGATGAGCATTGCAAAATGAAGGTGCAACCACCAGTCATGATCCGGGCTCTGAATATCACTGATATGACCAAAGCTTGACGAGTATATTGCAACTGAACCTGACCTTGACGCCATCTATGAGAAGAGCACGTAAAGACCCAACAGCGGATAAGATAACGATATCAATGCGTTACCAGGCGCCCAAAGCAACAAGGGGTTACCTTTCGGTAACCCCTTGTTTAATTTGGCGGAAGCGTAGAGATTCGAACTCTAGAACCCTTTCGGGTCGCCGGTTTTCAAGACCGGTGCCTTCAACCGCTCGGCCACGCTTCCTAAGTGGGACGCACTATAAACATACCCGAACTTCCTGTAAAGCCCCACCTTGTTCGTTAGCGCAAAAAACAGTCAAATTGTTGTTATTCGGCTAAATTAACAACACAGTGGGTGGTTATTAGGCATTTTTATCATCATATAAACGCTTAATGTTTTTTGATGTACATGTCTTTGGTGTAGTAGTAGCCGAGTCGGTCAGGCGTAAAACCTCCTACCCACGGCTTCACGAGGTGCGTTCGCACGTAGTGATACACCGGAATGGCGGGAACATCCTGCGCCAGCATGTCTTCCGCCTGCTGATAGAACTTGCCACGCTCAGTGACATCTTTCGCCATAGCCGCGTTGCGCATTGCTTCATCGTAAGCCGGGTTGCTGTATTTGCTGGTGTTTTGACTGTCGCCTGTACGGAAGGTATCAAGGAAGCTTGCCGCATCGTCATAATCGGCAATCCACGCATAGCGCACCGCATCAAAATCACCGGTATGCATCGTATCGAGCATGGTCTTCCATTCCTGATTTTGTAGCTTCGCTTCCACGCCAAGATTTTTCTTCCACATCGAGCTGACGGCGATGGCAATACGCTGATGTGATTCGGACGTGTTGTAGAGCAAATTAAACGACAGCGGATGGTTGGCCCCAAACCCTGCCTCGGTGAGTAACTTTTTCGCTTCCGCGATGCGTTTCTCCTGTGGCCAACTGGCGTAGTCCGGATTATGCAGCTTCACGCCGCCAATATCGGGCTGGCTGACTATCCAGGCGGGGCGCTGGCCCTGCCCCATCACTTTATCGGCGATTATGTCTTTATCCAGCGCCATATTCAGCGCGCGACGTACCCGCGCGTCGTTAAACGGCGCTTTGGTGGTATTGAACTCGTAATAGTAAGTTGCCAGCTGCGGCGAGACATCCACCTGATCGCCCATCGTTTTCTTAAGCTGCGCAAACTGGTTAATCGGCAAGGTATAGACAATATCGATCTCCCCGGCCTTGTAACGATTCACATCGGCCGCCTCGGAGTGGATCGGCAACCAGGTCACTTTATTAATGACCGTATGCGCATCATCCCAATATTTACTGTTACGCACACCGATAATCCGTTCGTTCACCACCCACTGCGAAAGTTTATAGGCACCGCTGCCCACAAAGTGCTCCGGCAGCGTCCATTTATCGCCAAAGCGAGTAATCAGCACCTGATCGACAGGCACTAACGACGGGTGTGCAAGCATCGCAAGGAATGCTGCCGTCGGCTGCGTCAGCGTCACCTGCAATGTGTTGTCATCCAGCGCTTTCACGCCCAGGGTATCCGGTGTTTTTTTGCCAAGCGCGATATCCGCTGCATTGACGATATGCATGTTGCCGGGGTAACTGGCATAAGGCGAAGCGGTTTTCGGCGATACCAGGCGCTGCCAGCTCCAGACAATATCCTGGGCGGTGATGGCAGTACCGTCTGACCAGGTTATCCCGGGACGCAAATGGAACGTCCAGACGGTATTGTCTTTATTCTCCCATGAGGCGGCCAGCCGCGGTTCGATTGTGCCGTCGGGTTTCACTGCCACCAGCCCGTCAAACATGTCGCTGATGATATTGTACTCGACGTCACTTTCAACTTTGTGCGGGTCAAGCGACGCTGGCTCATTACCGTTGTTTCTGACCAGTTCCTGCTTATCTGCCAGCGGCGTTCCTTCAGGGACCTGTGCAGACCAGGCCATTGGGACTGAACTGATGAGCCCGGCGGCGAGTAATGCCAGCGTAATGTGATTGCGTTTTTGTGGTTTCATATCCATTGCCTTATTGATTTCATTATTGGTGATCCCGCCATCAGTGTTAACGACGATTTTTCAATAAGGCAATATTTTTCAGTGACCTATAAGATGTCGATCTGACTAATAAAAGAAAAACAACGAACATGCTGCCGCGATTTTTATCGCCGATATTTTCTTCTGTTTGTCCGGGGGAGCGAGTCGGTAAAGATGGGTAAAAACACTAGAGCTTTCGACTTTGTTTCCATATTCTCAGTAGTTATTACCCCTGTCATCAAATAGAGAGTGACTATGGATCGCATTATTACCTCGTCGCGTGACCGTACTTCGCTACTGAGCACGCACAAAGTTCTGCGTAATACCTATTTTCTGCTGAGCCTGACGCTGGCGTTTTCGGCGATCACCGCAACCGCCAGCACCGTGCTGATGCTGCCATCACCAGGGCTGATTCTGACGCTGGTCGGCATGTACGGCCTGATGTTCCTGACTTACAAACTGGCCGATAAACCGACCGGTATTCTGGCGGCGTTCGCTTTCACTGGTTTCCTGGGCTACATCCTCGGGCCAATGCTGAACGCATATCTTGCAGCCGGAATGGGTGATGTGATTGGCATGGCACTGGGGGGCACTGCACTGGTGTTCTTCGCCTGTTCGGCCTACGTGCTAACCACCCGCAAAGACATGTCCTTCCTCGGCGGTATGCTGATGGCGGGCGTGGTCGTCGTGCTTGTCGGTATGGTGGCGAACATCTTCCTGCAATTGCCTGCGCTGCACCTGGCCATTAGCGCGGTGTTCATCCTTATCTCTTCAGGTGCCATCCTGTTTGAGACCAGTAACATCATCCGCGGCGGTGAAACGAACTACATTCGTGCGACCGTTAGCCTGTATGTCTCGCTGTACAACATCTTTGTCAGCCTGCTGAGCATTCTCGGGTTTGCTAACCGCAACTAACGAAGACTCAGCCAGACCTCAAGCCCTGCTTATGCGGGGCTTTGTTTTTTGCTACACTGCGGCGGTTTCTGATAACGGCTATGAATGAATATGTTGAACTTTGAAGGCAAAGAAATAGAGACCGATAACGACGGTTATCTGAAAGAAAGCAGCCAGTGGAGTGAAGGTCTGGCGGAAGTGATTGCGCAGAAAGAGGCTATTCCCCTCTCCCCTGAGCACTGGGAAGTGGTGCGCTTTGTGCGAGACTTTTATCTCGAGTTCAATACCTCACCGGCTATCCGTATGCTGGTCAAAGCGATGGCGAAAAAGTTCGGCGAAGAGAAAGGCAACAGCCGTTATCTGTATCGCCTGTTCCCCAAAGGCCCGGCTAAACAGGCCACCAAGATTGCTGGCCTGCCAAAACCGGTGAAATGCATTTAATAGCGAATGCCGAAATCGGTCCAGGTTTTCCCGGGTTGGTGCGGTTCAGCCAGAACTTTATCGACCCGGGCGCTGCGCGGTCCACCCGCTTTTAGCCACGCCACCAGCTGCTCAACTTTATCCGCTTCCCCGCACGCCAGCACTTCGACGCTGCCGTCATCCAGATTTCGCGCATAGCCGGTTAGCCCCAGTTTTAAAGCCTCACGCTGCGTGCTGTAGCGAAACCCAACCCCCTGCACCATGCCGTGAACCCATGAGATTGTGCAAACCTGTGCCATAACGGTTCCCCCTTCTTGAACTGAATCATCAGAATAGCAAATTATATGCGGTCCTTTAGGCATCATGTTCAACGCACATTCTTTGGCAAACAGCCATAGTGCTGACGAAATCGGGCAGTAAATCGTGAATTCGAAAGATAGCCGCTGCGTAAGGCTATTTCGCCAATCGGTAAACGCGTCGTTTGCAGTTGAGACAGCGCAAAAGACATCCGCACCTCTTCGATTATCTGGCGATAGCTTTGGGATTCATGCTGTAGCCTGCGTCGCAGCGTTGAGGTCCCGAGCGATAACTGACTAGCAATCTCTTCTGCGGTCCATCCTTTTGCCGGGGACAGCATGATCAGTTGGCGTACCTGCTCACTCAGGTTGAATCGTCGTTCAATCAACAACGGGCCTGCACGCCCCTCATGCAATCCGAGCGGAATATCCCTTGAGAAAGTTGATTAACAATCTCTAGCGGCATATCGGCCGGAATGGTGTTTTCGTCCCTTCCGGCGCATGTGACCATGAGAGCTGTGGAGAGATATTTTTACCACTACAGCCAAAACCGTTAAACACCTGTTTAGCCGTTAATGGATGCTGACTGTCGATATCCGCGCTACTGAGAGTAAATACCGGAGCCGCGAATACAGCGGAACTGACACACGCCAGGGTGACGGCGGTCAATGCGATGGCACGTTTCATGTTATGTCCTCATTAAGGGAGAAACATGACTGTATCGGGTGCCGCCGTTATTTACTGTGCGGGTATGATTTGCTTTTGTGCCGAAACGCTCATCTCAGTTGAGTACTGGGCCAGTGTCAGGCCCGTAATTCATTGCATTTCCCCGCTGACGTGGGAAAATGGCGCCCATTTTCTTCGAAACAACAGAACAATTAATTATGAGCGTACGTTTAGTGTTAGCCAAAGGCCGCGAAAAATCCTTGCTTCGCCGCCACCCATGGATCTTCTCCGGCGCAGTCGCGCGCGTTGAAGGTAAAGCCTCTCTCGGTGAAACCATTGATATTGTTGACCATCAGGGTAAGTGGCTGGCACGCGGAGCGTACTCTCCGGCATCGCAGATCCGCGCTCGCGTCTGGACCTTTGATCAGGCAGAAACCATCGATATCGCCTTCTTTGAACGTCGCTTACAGCGCGCGCAAACCTGGCGTAACTGGCTGGCAGAAAAAGACGGTCTCGACAGCTACCGCCTGATAGCCGGTGAATCTGACGGCCTGCCGGGTGTGACCATCGACCGCTTCGGCAACTTCCTGGTGCTGCAATTGTTGAGCGCCGGGGCAGAATACCAGCGTGCCGCGCTGATCAGCGCCCTGCAAACCTGTTTCCCGAATTGCGCCATTTATGACCGCAGCGACGTAGCGGTGCGTAAAAAAGAAGGTATGGAATTAACGCAGGGTCCTGTGACCGGCGAAATGCCGCCTACCCTGCTGCCAATCGAAGAGCACGGCATGAAGCTGCTGGTTGATATCCAGAATGGCCATAAAACCGGTTATTACCTCGATCAGCGCGACAGCCGTCTGGCAACGCGTCGATACGTAGCCGACAAACGCGTGCTGAACTGCTTCTCCTATACCGGTGGTTTCGCTGTTTCTGCTCTGATGGGCGGCTGCCGTCAGGTCATCAGCGTTGATACCTCGCAGGAAGCGCTGGATATCGCCAAACAGAACGTTGATCTTAACAAGCTTGATCTGAGCAAAGCAGAATTTGTGCGTGACGATGTTTTCAAACTGCTGCGTAAATACCGCGATGATGGCGAAAAATTTGACGTGATCGTAATGGATCCGCCGAAGTTCGTGGAAAACAAAAACCAGCTGATGGGCGCGTGTCGCGGCTATAAAGATATCAATATGTTGGCTATCCAGCTGTTGAATCCAGGCGGCGTGCTGATGACCTACTCCTGCTCCGGCCTGATGACCACAGATTTATTTCAAAAAATCATCGCCGATGCCGCAGTTGATGCCGGGCGTGATGTACAATTTATAGAGCAGTTCCGTCAGGCAGCCGATCACCCGGTGATCGCGACCTACCCGGAAGGGCTGTATCTGAAAGGATTTGCCTGTCGCGTCATGTAAGTTGAAAAGTGAAACATTGCCCTCATATTTAATGTCAGTAATGTTTCCTGGGAGGTGACTATGATGATTGCCAGCAAATTTGGTATCGGCCAGCAGGTCCGCCATTCGCTGTTAGGGTATCTTGGCGTGATCGTCGATATCGATCCGGAATACTCCCTGGATGAGCCCTCGGATGATGAGGTCGCGGTGAATGATGAGCTGCGCACTTCACCGTGGTATCACGTGGTGATGGAAGATGATGACGGCGAACCCGTCCATACATATCTCGCAGAAGCCCAGTTGCAAAACGAAGCCAACGACGAGCACCCGGAACAACCATCAATGGACGAACTGGCGCAAACCATTCGCCAACAACTTCAGGCACCTCGCCTGCGCAACTGATAAAAAACCCCGCGACGCGGGGTTTTTCTTATTTAGCGAGCCCCAGACGGGGGATTTCAATCGCAGGACATTTATCCATCACCACCTTCAATCCCGCATCCTGTGCCAGCACGGCGGCCTGTTCGTTGATAACGCCCAGCTGCATCCACAGCGTTTTGGCGCCAATCGCAATCGCCTCCTGCGCCACGCCCCAGGCGGCTTCTGAATTGCGGAACACGTCCACCATATCCACTTTTTCAGGTACTTCCGCCAGCGTGCCGTAGCCTTGCTGACCCAGTAACGTTTTGCCCGCCACTTTCGGTGACACCGGAATGACGTGATAACCCTGGTCCAGCAGATACTTCATCACCCGGTAGCTTGGGCGGTCCGGCTTATCGCTCGCCCCTACCAGTGCGATGGTTCGGGTATCGTTCAAAATGCCTGCAATTTCGTTCTCTTTCATTATTTCCTCCGGGCCATTTTGCAAAGTGTACGACAATCCTGATACGCCAGCCATTCAGTCATACCAGAGTATGAGGGCAGAACCCTGAATTATGTCTATATGTTAATAAAAACCCATTTAGTAAAGATTTGATACACTCTACGAACAGGCATTTTTTCAGGAGATAGCGATGAGAACGGGGATGACCATTTTGTGTCTGTTGCTTCTGATGCCTGGCAGCGTATTTGCCACGACGCTTCGGCTCTCAGGTGACATTGATTTATTGGTACTGGACGGTAAGAAAGTGTCCAGCCTGCTGTTACGCGGTGCAGAAAGCCTTGAGGTGGATAACGGCCCCCATCAGGTGGTATTTCGCGTTGAAAAAATGATTATATTACCCGATCAGAATCGCCAGCTGTACGTCTCGCCGCCGCTTATCGCCAGCTTTAACTCGCAGCTGGTGGGCCAGGTAAACTTCAGTCTGCCGCGGCTCGAAACGCTGGAAGATACGCAGACCTTCACCTCCACGCCGCACGTCAGCCTGCTGGATGGCAACGCAATGCCTATTCCGGTCAAACTCGATATTCTGGCGATCACCCAGCCGGGGACCCACATCGATTATGAAAAGGCGACGGAGGCGTACAACGTCGCCAATAAACAAGCCTCCAGCAGGCAGTTCAGCACGCCACAGTCAGACGACAGCACGTTATTATCGAAAACCAACGAGCTGGATAACCCAGCCTATCAGTCACAAACATTGACTGAACAACGGCTGAAATACTGGTTCCAGTTGGCCGACCCGCAAACCCGCAACCGCTTTCTCGAATGGGCAAAATCGCAGCCATCCTCCTGATATCATGACGTAGCGCAGGAAAATTTGCCGTTGTCGCTTGCAGCAATAATCACTTCCAGTAATCTGTCGGCATGTTGAATAATGGAAAATAATTATGGAACAGACAACCCGTACCCTACCGGGTCGAAAACATATCGCCCTGGTCGCGCACGATCACTGCAAGCAGATGCTAAAAGCCTGGGTTGAGCGTCATCAGCCGCTGCTGGCACAGCATGAACTATATGGCACCGGCACTACCGGTAATTTGGTTCAGCGCGCAACCGGCCTGGACGTCACGGCAATGCTGAGCGGCCCGATGGGCGGCGATCAGCAGGTCGGCGCGATGATCGCGGAAGGTAAAATTGATGTCCTGATCTTCTTTTGGGATCCGCTGAACGCCGTGCCGCACGATCCAGATGTAAAAGCCCTTTTGCGCCTGGCAACCGTGTGGAACATTCCGGTAGCAACCAACGTCTCCACCGCGGATTTCATTATCCAGTCGGCTAACTTCAACGCGCCGGTAGATATTCAAATCCCTGACTATCAGCGTTATCTGGCTGAACGGTTGAAGTGATATGCGAAATGCCCGACGGCGCTGCGTTTACGTGGGCCTACAGGTTATGTAGGCCTGGACAGCGTAGCGCCACCGGGCTATTGGCGCGTTAATCACGGTTTGCGTGCGACCGGCACATCCAGAGATTTCAGTTCCTCGACAAACACCGACGGCTCCTGCTTGTTGAACATCAGCCACACGCGCTGACGCGCACGCGTCATGGCGACGTACAGTAAACGCCTTTCTTCAGCATCCGGGAAATCCTCCGGCTGTGGCAGTAGCGCCTGCTCCATAACTGACTCCCGCGCCGGTGCCGGAAACGCGTCCTGGCCTTCCTGCAAGCCGAGCACAATCGCGTAATCTGCCTGCTGACCTTTACTGGCGTGAATGGTCATAAAATCAATCTTCAGTTTCGGCCAGCGGGTCGCTGCTTTTTCCAGCGCCGCGGGTTTCAGGTGGTGATAACGCGCCATAATCAAAATTCGCTGTTCCGGCTTCGCAAAACCGCTCAGTTTATCGAGCAACGCATCGAGCTGATCGTCTGGCAGCAGCGTGACGGCTTTCTTATCGCCCGTCGTCAGGCTGTTCAGGGGTTTGCTTAGCTGATGTGGGTTTTGCTGAATGAAACGGTTTGCGATTTCGCCAATTCGACTGTTAAAACGGTATGTGGTATCCAGCGCGCAGTTGTCACCTTCACCGAAATAATCCGTAAAGGCGGTGGTCAGGGATAGCTGCGCACCGCTAAAGCGGTAGATTGCCTGCCAGTCATCTCCCACCGCAAACAAGGTGGTTTGCGAATTCTGCTTACGCAGCGCCGCCAGCAGTGCAGCGCGCTGAGGGGAAATGTCCTGAAATTCATCCACCAGAATGTGCTTCCAGGGGCTGACGAAGCGGCCTTTCTCCAGCACGTTAATGGCCTGATGAATCAGCCCGGAGAAATCAACTGCGCCTTCGTCCTTCAACGCCGTTTTCCATGCTTTCAGCAGCGGAGCCATCAGCTTGACGCGCTTGCCAAACAGCTCACGGATCTCTTCCGGTGCGCTTTCGATCATTTCAGCCTGCGAACCGCCATGGCTGCGCATCAGGCTGACCCAGCGATCGAGGCGACCGCCCATCCGACGCACAATTTTAGGGTCGTGCCAGTAGTCCTCCTCCGGCACATTCCATTCCATTTCTTCCTCAAGCCACTGCCGCCAGCCTTTGGCCTGCGCCTTTTTCTCCTGACATTGTTGCTGCCAGCATTTTGTCAGCAGCAACTGGCGCGCAGCGGCGTCATTTTCCAGCTTGCTGATAACCGGCACTTTTTTGCTGCCCTGCTGGATAATGTGCAGCGCCAGCGCATGGAACGTTTTCGCACTGATGGCCTCAGTGTTGAGACGCTCACGAATGCGCTCGTCCATCTCCTGCGCCGCTTTTCGACCGAACGCCAGAAGCAAAATCTGATCGGCAGCAGCTTCGCCACGCGTCAGTAGCCAACCGGCACGGGCCACCAGCACCGACGTTTTACCGCTGCCCGCACCGGCCAATACCAGAAGCGAGCGTTCACCATTCACCACCGCGCGCGCCTGCGCATCGTTGAGCGGTGAGGATTCAATTCCCTGGAAGAAAGCGGCGTACTGCGTCAGCATCGTTTCAGTAAATGCCTGGTTATGCTTGAGTCGGCTGGCATCCCGGTCTTTCAGCCACGCCTGACACTGCTGCCAGAGTTCGCGACAGTTGTCGAAACTGTCCAGCCGCGCCACAGGCACAGGCAGCGCTTCCAGGGCGCTGAGAATTTTTTGTCGCAATTGTCCGACAGCTTCGCGGGTCAGCCACTTACCTTCCGCACTGTGCCGAGAGATAACCGTCAACTGCTGCTGTAAAACGTCAGCGGCAATGACGCTCATTTCATCACTCCACTGCTGCCAGCTACTTTGCAGGTGATGATGAAAACGCTGAGTGTCGGCCCATTCTGTGCCATGCAGGCGAACCACTTTGTTATCCGGCAGAACGAACTCCAGCTCGCCCCACACCAGGCCGCGCTTGCAATGAATGGCGGTCAGTTGATTAAACGGAATCAGGTACTCATGGCGATCGCCAGAGACTTTTACCCCAGCATTCAGGAGTTCTACCCGGTCGTAGGGGTGCTGTGCCATACGTTTGCCGAGGGCTGTTGCTTTTAGTTCCATGTCTTGCCAAATCCCGGATGTAGACTTATGTATGACAGTGTAACCGCCAGATTCCAGGTGCTCCAGCGCTAAAAAACGTTACAATCGTCGGGTCTTTCTTTTCACAGGACTGAACAGAGGTTATATGCGTACCGTTCTGAATATTTTGAATTTTGTATTGGGTGGTTTTCTGACAACACTGGGCTGGCTGCTGGCCACGGTCGTCAGCATGGTGTTGATCATTACGTTACCGCTGACCCGCTCCTGCTGGGAAATCACAAAACTGTCGTTTCTGCCGTTCGGCAATGAAGCCGTGCATGTGGATGAGCTGAGTCCTGGCGAAAAAAATGGGTTGATGAATACTGGCGGTACACTGCTGAATATTCTGTGGTTCGTGTTGTTCGGCTGGTGGCTGTGCCTGACGCATATCGTCGCGGGCATTGCGCAGTGTATTACTATCATTGGAATTCCAGTGGGGATCGCCAACTTTAAGATTGCCGCTATCGCTTTGTGGCCTGTTGGCCGCCGCGTAGTTTCCGTAGAAACTGCCCGTGCCGCGCGTGAAGCCAATGCGCGTCGCCGATTTCAATGATCGGGACTGATTACCGCATGCTAAGCCCAATATTGCGCCGTTATACCTGGAACAGCGCCTGGCTGTATAACGCCAGAATTTTTATCGCGCTGTGCGGAACCGCTGCACTGCCGTGGTGCCTTGGGGAAGTGAAGCTCACCATCCCGCTGACGCTTGGGGTGGTGGCTGCGGCGCTGGCCGATCTCGATGACAGGCTTGCCGGACGACTGCGTAATCTCGTTATCACGCTGGTATGTTTCTTCATTGCCTCAGCATCCGTTGAGTTGCTATTCCCATGGCCGTGGGCTTTTGCGCTCGGACTGACGTTGTCCACCAGCGGGTTCATCCTGCTCGGTGGTCTTGGGCAGCGCTACGCGACCATCGCCTTTGGCGCATTGTTGATAGCCATCTATACCATGCTCGGCGTCTCGCTTTACGAGCACTGGTATCAACAACCGCTACTGCTGCTCGCGGGCGCGGTGTGGTACAACCTGCTGACGCTGACCGGCCATCTGATTTTCCCCATTCGTCCGTTGCAGGATAATCTCGCCCGCAGCTATGAACAGCTCGCGCATTATCTGGAACTCAAGTCGCGACTTTTCGACCCGGATATCGAGAATGAAACACAGATTCCGCTGGTTGAACTGGCGATGGCTAACGGCCAGCTGGTCGCCACGCTGAATCAGACCAAAGCCTCGCTGCTAACCCGTTTGCGCGGCGATCGCGGACAGCGTGGCACACGTCGCACGCTGCATTATTATTTCGCGGCGCAGGATATCCACGAGCGGGCCAGCTCCTCGCACGTACAGTATCAGTCCCTGCGCGATAACTTCCGCTACAGCGACGTCATGTTCCGCTTCCAACGCCTGCTTTCGATGCAATCTCAGGCATGTATGCAGCTTTCCCGCTCCATTTTGCTGCGCACGCCCTACCAGCATGATGCACGCTTTGAACGGGCTTTCACTCATCTGAGTGCAGCACTCGAGAGAGTCAGCGCCAGCGGGGCCGATAAAGAGCAGATGAAAGCGCTGGGGTTTCTGCTCAATAACCTTCACGCCATTGACGCGCAGCTAGCGACCATTGAGTCGGAACAGCAATTAGCCATGCCGCAGAGCGAGACCGAAACGCAGCTGGCCGATGACCGACTGCACGGGTTCAGCGATGTCTGGCTGCGACTGAGCCGTAACTTTTCCGCCGAGTCAGCCCTGTTCCGCCATGCGGTCAGGATGTCGCTGGTTCTCTGTGCGGGCTATGCGTTTATACAGTTCACCGGGATGAATCATGGCTACTGGATCCTGCTCACCAGCCTGTTCGTCTGCCAGCCGAACTATAATGCAACGCGCCACCGGCTGGCGCTTCGTGTTATCGGCACGCTGATAGGCGTGGCCATCGGCCTGCCGGTGCTGCTGCTGGTGCCGTCAATTGAAGGGCAGCTGTTACTGATAGTGCTCACCGGTGTGCTGTTCTTCGCCTTCCGAAATATTCAGTACGCCCATGCAACGATGTTCATTACTCTGCTGGTACTGCTGTGTTTCAATCTGCTTGGGGAAGGGTTTGAAGTCGCCCTGCCACGCATTATTGATACGCTTATCGGCTGTGCCATCGCGTGGGCGGCGGTCACCTTTATCTGGCCTGACTGGAAATTCCGTAATCTGCCGACAGTAATGGCGAGGGCTGTTGATGCGAACTGCCGCTATCTGGATGCGATTCTGGAGCAATATCATCAGGGCCGTGATAACCGCCTGCCCTACCGCATTGCCCGCCGCGATGCGCACAATCGCGATGCGGAACTGGCGTCCGTGGTCTCGAACATGTCTACCGAGCCCCGCATGACGGCGGAAATGCGGGAAACGGCCTTCCGACTGCTTTGCCTGAATCATACCTTTACCAGCTATATTTCTGCGCTTGGTGCACATCGGGAGCGGTTAACCAACCCTGATATCCTGGCGTTGCTGGATGATGCAGTTTGTTATGTTGACGACGCGTTTCATCATTCACCGTCGGATGAAAAACGCGTGCAGAAGGCACTGGCGGGCTTAATGGAACGGATCCATCACCTCGACCCCGGTTCAGAAAATAAAGCCCCGCTAGTCCTCCAGCAGATTGGATTAATGGTAAGCCTGTTGCCGGAATTTTGTCACCTGCAGCAGAAGGTTACCCCTCTTCGGGCATAGCCTTCTTTTTCCCCGTCAGCGTCTCTGCCCACTCAAGGAGATGCTGACGGCGGTGCAACGGTATGATGGCCGCATGTATTCCTGTTATGGCCCCCTCCAGTGCGAACAGCACATTGATACTTAAATCCTTCCGCATAGTACGCAGTCGATACCACGCCGCCGCCGCACCCAACTTTTGTAACGTGTCCAGGTCGTGAATCCCCGCCTCTGTCAGCAGTAGTTCCAGTTGAAAGCTGATATTGGGCAGGTTACGCATTCGCTGTGGGTCGCTTCGACGCTTCTTCTCGTTTTGCGCTCCACGGAGTGACAACGCAGACATGTTCAATAACAGAGTCTGATCCTGCCAAAGGTTTTCGTCGACCCAATAGTAATTCAGCGATATTGGACGGCCACGCTTAACAAGCGTCAACAACCGCTGTGGCGTTGCCACATTATAGGTCGCACTTTGTTCACACACCCGGAGGTAAAGCTCTCCATGAGCCACCATGGCGAAGACGGTGTCATCAATGGAAAGGCTATATCCCCCAAATAATGCGCGGTGATGAATTTTCCCCAGAGATGACAAACATTCTTCACACTGATAGATCCTTTTAATTGATATTTTTCCCATGATTCTGTCCTGTAATCATGCAGTTATATGAAAGGGTTTTGATAGCGGATCCGTTAATGAAGAACATAAGGAAGTTCAATTACGGGGGCAAGAGGTTCTTATCCAGAGGTCCTATTCTGTGCAATATTTGCGAGGAGCTTTCAGAAAATGAAGTTGATCTTTCGTCTGACCAGGTATACTGTACATTCATACAGTACACCCACAAGGCGGGATTCACTATGTACACTTCAGGTTATGCAAATCGCACATCAATGGTTTCTGCAACTGCAGTCGACCATCCACAGCACAGTTCTACTGGGCTTATCAGCGAAGTGCTTTATCGTGAGGATCAGCCGATGATGACTCAACTGCTGCTGTTACCCCTTTTACAACAGCTTGGCCAGCAAGATCGCTGGCAATTGTGGCTCACGCCGCAGCAGAAACTGAGTCGCCAGTGGGTTCAGGCATCGGGCCTTCCGCTGTCTAAAGTTATGCAAGTTAGCCAAATGTTGCCAGAAATGACGCTTGAATCTATGATTCGCGCACTTCGTACCGGGAACTATAGTGTTGTTATTGGCTGGGTTACCGAAGAGTTGAGCGAAGATGAACATCATCGACTCACGATTGCGGCCGAAGAAGGTAACGCAATGGGCTTTATTATGCGTCCTGTCAGAACCACTTCCCTGCCCACGAGACAGTTTTCTGGCCTTAAAATTCACTCTAATTTGTATCATTGAGTAAAAATAGGATTATTCCTAGCATTTTTTTTACCCTGTCTATAACCCGCTATTTTTTGCGGGTTAATTTAGGAAAATGCTTGTCTGGTGCGGTTCTCAGCATTTTGTTCGGCCCAAAAATTCAACATAAATGTTAAATATTGTGTACACAACTCTTTTTTTTTCATATGCCTGACAGAGTTCACACTTGTAAGTTTTCAAGTACGTTGTAGACTTTACATCGCCAGGGGTGATCGGCTTAAGCCACAGATTACGGCGTAGTTACTGAATTAGGCTCCGCCCCCGGTGAAGGATTTAACCGTGAACTTCTAAATGGATATTCATGGCGATTTTTGGATGATAACGAGGCGCAAAAAATGAAAAAGACAGCTATCGCGATTGCAGTGGCACTGGCAGGCTTCGCTACTGTAGCGCAAGCCGCACCGAAAGATAACACCTGGTATGCTGGTGGTAAATTGGGCTGGTCTCAGTTCCATGATACTGGCTGGTATGACAGCTCCCTGAACAACAACGGTCCAACCCACGACAGCCAGCTCGGCGCAGGTGCGTTCGGTGGTTACCAGGTAAACCCGTATGTTGGTTTCGAAATGGGTTATGACTGGCTGGGCCGTATGCCTTATAAAGGCGACCAGGTTAACGGCGCATTCAAAGCTCAAGGCGTTCAGCTGACTGCTAAACTGGGTTACCCGGTAACCGACGATCTGGACGTTTATACCCGTCTGGGCGGCATGGTATGGCGCGCTGACTCCAGCAACAACCAAACCAGCGACAACCACGACACCGGCGTTTCCCCAGTATTCGCTGGCGGCGTTGAGTGGGCAGTGACCCGTGACATCGCTACCCGTCTGGAATACCAGTGGGTTAACAACATCGGCGACGCAGGCACCGTAGGTGTTCGTCCTGATAACGGCATGCTGAGCGTTGGTGTTTCTTACCGCTTCGGCCAGGACGATGTTGCTCCAGTTGTAGCTCCGGCTCCAGCTCCAGCTCCAGAAGTACAGACCAAGCACTTCACCCTGAAGTCTGACGTTCTGTTCAACTTCAACAAAGCGACTCTGAAACCAGAAGGTCAGCAGGCACTGGATCAGCTGTACTCCCAGCTGAGCAACCTGGATCCTAAAGACGGTTCAGTAGTGGTTCTGGGCTTCACCGACCGTATCGGTTCTGATTCCTACAACCAGAAACTGTCTGAGCAGCGTGCACAGTCTGTTGTCGATTACCTCGTATCTAAAGGTATCCCGGCTAACAAGATCTCCCCACGTGGTATGGGCGAATCTAACCCAGTTACCGGCAACACCTGTGACAACGTGAAAGCTCGCGCTGCACTGATCGATTGCCTGGCTCCAGATCGTCGCGTAGAGATCGAAGTTAAAGGTAGCAAAGACGTTGTAACTCAGCCGCAGGCTTAAGTTATCGTCTAATAAAAAACCCCGCATCGCGGGGTTTTTTTTTATTCTGAATTCAGGTGGGTTACTTCTCTTTCCCTAGCAACGCCTGCAAATCTTGTTTGAGCGTTGTCATCTTGCTCGCGTACTTCTCTTTGTTTTCCGCATCTTCAATTAGCTGCACTATCGTCTCCGACAGGGTCTTAGCCCGGCGATGTGCCAGACCCGCCAGGCGTTGCCAGACGATAAACTCCAGGTCGATAGACTTCTTGCGAGTATGCTGATGCTCGGCGTTGAAGTGACGTTTACGTCGCGCTCGAATCGTTTGCTTCATACGATTAAACAGTGCCGGATTCATGTGCTGCTCAATCCAGTCGTTGACCTGTACAGGTTCGTTTTCGAGCGTCAGCAAGGTATCTACCGCGTCTTGTGCAGCGCTGGCCTCAATGTAGCGGGTGATCAACTCACCTTCCCGGTGCTTTTTAACCAGGTACTTCCATTTCCAGCCGCTTTCAAGGTTTTCCAGTTGTTGATATTTCATTGCGATCTCAATGTGACCGTGTAACTCATTTCAGGATAACAGGTTTTTGCTGATGTGCTGAGAAGAAATCGCCCTGAGCGAGTGAGGCTATTATCCTTCAGAAAGTTGCCCGCTAATCCCCGTGTGCTGAGTGTCGCCTTGAGGTATAATCACCCGCTTTACATCTGACTAAAAAACAGCGACTTTGACGATTACAAAACTTTCACGGCGCGATTTAGCCCCCGATCTTGAGGCTTATCAGACGCTGTTTGCCCAGCCTGATTTGGCAACCGAAACCGATTCCTTACCCGGCGAACTGCAGGCACGTCTGCACTACGCGCTGGATCAATTCCTCTATCCTCAGGCCATATCTGACTTCCTGTTGGTGAAAGCCCCGGAAGAACCTGAGTATCTACAGTTACTGACCGATGCCACTCGAGAACGTCGCGACGATACGCAGCCGCTCTGTGGTGTCCGTTACACGATCAACGGCAATCAGGTTACTCTGACTGAGGCCACCACGCCCGAAGACAATTTCTCAAGCCAGAGGCCAGTAATTCAGGCTGATTGGGTTGAAGCCGAACAACTGTTTGGCTGTGTTCGTCAGTTCAATGGTGAAATCAGCCTCCAGCCGGGTCTCGTGCACCAGGCTAACGGCGGCGTTTTAATCCTCTCTTTACGCAGCCTGCTTTCTCAGCCGCTGCTGTGGATGCGTCTGAAAAATATCGTCTCCCATCAGCGTTTTGACTGGCTGACCTTTGACGATGCCCGTCCCCTGCCCGTCAGTATTCCTTCTATGCCGCTGTCGCTGAAGGTGATGCTGGTCGGTGAGCGTGAATCACTGGCCGATTTCCAGGACATGGAGCCGGAACTGTGTGAAAAAGCCATCTACAGTGAATATGAAGACAATCTGCAGGTCGTTGATGAAGACTCGCAGAAACTCTGGTGTCAGTGGGTGTGGCATATTGCACGCGGTCTGAATTTACCAGGCCCTGATACCGACGCCTGGCCGCTTCTCATTCAGGAAGGTGCGCGCTACACCGGTGACCAGCAGGCTCTGCCGCTGTGCCCGTTGTGGATTGGTCGCCAGCTGCGTGAAGCCGCTGCCTTCTGTGAAGGTGAACGTTTTAGCGCAGAACAGCTGACCACCATGCTGGTTCAACGCCAGTGGCGTGAAGGCTATCTGGCAGAGCGCATGCAGGATGAAATTCTGCTTGAACAGATCCTTATCGAAACGGAAGGCGAACAGATAGGCCAGATTAACGCCCTGTCTGTGGTCGAATTCCCGGGCCACCCGCGCGCCTTCGGTGAACCTTCGCGTATCAGCTGTGTAGTTCACATTGGTGACGGTGAGTTCACGGATATCGAACGCAAAGCAGAACTCGGCGGTAACATCCATGCAAAAGGCATGATGATTATGCAGGCGTTTTTGATGGCTGAACTGGGCCTTGACCAACAGATCCCTTTCTCAGCGTCTCTCACCTTCGAGCAGTCGTACAGCGAAGTCGACGGAGACAGCGCATCAATGGCCGAGCTATGTGCCCTGATAAGCGCCCTGTCGAACGTGCCTGTCAATCAGAGCCTGGCCATCACTGGGTCCGTTGACCAGTTTGGTCGTGCGCAACCGGTAGGCGGTCTCAATGAAAAAATTGAAGGTTTCTTCGCTATCTGTCAGCAACGCGGCCTGACCGGGAAACAGGGCATTATCATTCCTTCTGCAAACGTGCGTCATCTCAGCCTTGCGCAGGAGGTACAGAAAGCAGTGGAAGCCGGTGAATTTTCACTCTGGGCAATTGATGATGTAACGGATGCGCTGCCACTGTTGACGCAGTTGATTTGGGACGGCGAAGGCCAGACCACGCTTCTGCAAACTATTCAGGAACGTATTGCTCAGGCAAATCAGCAGGATACGCGTCATCGCCCATGGGCAATGCGCTGGTTAAACTGGTTTCATTCAAACTGATCGGACTTGTTCAGCGTACACGTGTTAGCTATCCTGCGTCGCGAACTCAAAATAAGGCTTACTGAAAACATGGTAGATAAACGCGAATCCTATTCAAAAGAAGATCTTCTTGCCTCCGGACGCGGCGAACTGTTTGGCGAAAAAGGCCCGCAGCTTCCGTCAGCCAACATGCTGATGATGGATCGTGTCATCAAAATGACCGAGACGGGCGGTAACTTCGATAAAGGCTACGTGGAAGCAGAGCTGGATATCAATCCTGACCTGTGGTTCTTCGGTTGCCACTTCATCGGCGACCCGGTAATGCCTGGCTGCCTGGGCCTGGATGCCATGTGGCAGCTGGTCGGCTTCTACCTGGGCTGGCTCGGCGGCGAAGGCAAAGGCCGCGCGCTGGGCGTTGGCGAAGTGAAATTCACTGGCCAAATTCTGCCTACCGCGAAAAAAGTGACCTATCGCATCCATTTCAAACGCGTGATCAACCGCCGTCTGATCCTGGGTATCGCTGATGGTGAAGTCCTGGTTGACGGTCATCGCATCTACGAAGCGACTGACCTGAAAGTGGGTCTGTTCCAGGATACTTCTGCGTTCTGATGCGTTTAGCGCACTTCCGGGTGCGTAGAAACGGCGAAGCCTCTGCATGCAGAGGCTTCTTTGTTTTAAAGAGACAGCATCAGGCGATTACTGCCCTGTCCTCCATGGCTTCTCGCCAGCCTCCCAGCCAGTGCGACCTTTGGTTCAAGGTCTGATAAGGACAGATTTCTTTTGATTTGCCAGCGATGCCAGCCTGGTACCCACGTTGATGTGCCCGTTCCAGGCGATCACGTTTTTGTCTCTTCATGCCTCGTTTCCCTCATTTTTTGAGTCTGGTGGAAAAGAAAACAGTGGTCACCAAATGTGCAACCACATATTAGGGATACCCTGAATCCGCCACAGCGTCAATGCGCAAAATTCACGCCAGTGTCATATTTGTGAGCTACTCAGAAGTTCATTTGTACAAAAATCGGGAACCCGGACAACTAACCGTCTGAGGTCAAAAACAAAAAAAACCGCAGCAGAAACATGTCTGCTGCGGTTTGAACGGTGATGAATTTTACTTATGGCAAGCGATTAATGGACTGCGCAATAGATGTCGCTTCCTGACTCCAGGCCTGTGCCAGCGTTTTCACCATCGCGTCATAGCCGTCTTGCTGCTGTTTGACCTCGATATTAAACGGACGCTTAATAAGCTGCCCCTGATGGTTCAGGAGCCACTCTCCGCTCACAATGACCTTCCCGTCATAACGACCGTGGAAACCGCTCACATTGACGTTGAGGGTGTCCTGGTCGCTACCCAGCGGTTGTGACGCAACAACCCAACCCGGAAGCTGGGTGCTGAGGTTTGCCACCAGCGTAGTCCGCAGTTGCTGATCCAGTGGGCTTGCCCACAGGTTATTGTTCGCAATCACGTACTGAACATCACTGGTCTGATACACCACGCCGTTTCCGGCGAGGTAATCAGGGATGCTCACCTGCTCAACCCACAGCAGGTGACTGCCCTGGCTGGCCGTGCTTTGCACGCCAGCCTGAGGAAGAGGCAGTTGATAGTACGTTTTGTTGTCACTGCTACTGCTGCACGCCGACAGCAGACAAGCTAATGCTACGGGTAGCCATTTTTTCATTCTTTCGCCCTCTTCGGCTGCGGATCCTTTTTATCCTTAGCTTCAAACACCAACGCGTTGCTCTTATTGTTGAGTGTTTTCAGCACAGGCTGCAGTTCACGGAGTACCTGATCCAGGCGCTGCATATCGCCGACCATTTTGTTGTATGCCACAGAACCAGGCTGGAAGCCCTGCATACTGCGGTTCAGCTCACGCAGCGTTTTCTGCATGTCGGCTGGCAGTTCCTGCATCGACTGGCTAGCGGTAATCTTATTCAGATTATCCAGCGTCGCCTGCACGTGCTTCATGGTTTTCTGGCTTTCCGCCAGCGAGTTTGTGGCCTGTTCAATCAACGGATTGATTGGCAGATTATTGATTTTATCCAGCGCATCCATCAGGCGTTGCTGGATTTGCGCCAGCCCACCGCTCACGGTCGGGATAATGTCAAAGCCACCAAACTCGCGGAACTTGCCGCGCGGTTCAGCTTTCGGATAGAAGTCGAGATCGATGTAAAGCGCCCCGGTAACCAGATTACCCGACTTGAGCGAGCCACGAAGGCCACGTTCAATCAGGTTATCCAGATGAGTGCGAATATCCGGATCGCCGCCCAGTTGGTTAACCAGACGCTCAGGCTCGATACGTATCTGGACCGGAATGCGGTAGTCATCACTCAGGCGCTGATGCAGGCCCGGAATGAAGAACGGCACTTTGCCCACCGTCCCCAGACGGATGCCACGGAATTCCACCGGAGCTCCCGGCTGAAGGCCACGAACAGAATCTTTAAAGAACATCACGTAGTCAACATGCTGGGTATACATCGCATCCTGAATGGAGCGCTGATTGTCAAACAGATGATATTCCGTTTTGTTCGCCACCGGCTCGCCAAGCGACTGTCCATCCGGCACGTCAAAGCTGACGCCGCCACCGAACAGCGTCGATAACGACCCCATTTCTACGCGCATTCCGGCAGAGGTCAGATCCACCGCAATACCACTGTCTTTCCAGAAACGGGCGTTGGTGGTGACCAGGCGGTCATTTGGCGCGCTAATAAACAGTTGGTAAGTAATGCTGCGCTTATCAGCATTGAAGCTACTGGTTTCGACCGACCCCACGCGATAACCGCGGAACAGTACCGGATCGCCCGGAGAGAGTTGCCCTGCTTTGTTACTTTCGAGCAGAACGCGGATACCTTTCGCATCCGGTGGCGCAAGCGGGGGGGAATCCAGCAGCTGGAATTTCTCAGGCTCAGCGCCTTTAGCCCCTGGCTGAAGTTCAATATAGGCGCCCGATAACAGCGTACCGAGGCCGCTGATACCCTCGCGCCCAACCTGCGGTTTCACGACCCAAAAGGCCGAATCACCATGCAGTAGTTTTTCCATGCCGGTGTTCAGACGCGCTTTGATTTCTACGTGCGTCAGATCGTCCGTCAGGGTTGTGCTTTCCACCACGCCGACATCCACGCTGCGGCTCTTGATGCGGGTTTTCCCGCCTTCAATACCTTCAGCGTTGGTGGTCATCAGGGTGACTTCTGGCCCCTGATGGCTGTAGTGATAAAAGAGGATCCATGCACCGATGAGCGCGGTAACGATAGGAAAGATCCACACTGGCGACCAGTTCTTCACCTTCTGCACTTTCGCCTCTCCACTCTTGTTTTCCATGTTATTACTTTTCCTCATGGCTTGATTCTGGCTCACGATCCCACAACAACCGAGGATCGAAGGTCATGGCGGAGAACATGGTCATGACAACCACCAACGCGAACATTACTGCTCCTATCGCCGGATAGATATTCATTAAGCCTCCCATGCGCACCAGCGCGGACAGCACTGCTATCACAAAAACATCAATCATTGACCAACGGCCAACAAATTCAACCACCTCATACACAAGGTGCATTCGCTCGCTGTCGCGGCTTCCATTGCCATTGGCATTCCAGCAAAGCCAGGCAATGGCGATCATTTTCAGCGTCGGCACCATAATACTGGCGATAAAAATGACCATCGCTACCGGATACGATCCTTCACTCCACAGCAATACCACCCCGGCGATAATGGTCGACGGCAGTTTCTCACCGAGCAAATCCGTAATCATGATCGGCAGAATGTTGGCAGGCAGATAGAGAATAATCGAGGTCATCAACAGCGCAAGCGTCCATTGCAGGCTGTGTCTGCGACGGACAAAACCTTTGGTTTCACAGCGCGAGCACACCGGCAGATCGGCCGGAAGAATGGCGGTGCAGCACGAACAGGAGCGCAGACCCTGACGGATCCCCGTCACGCCCACTTTCAGCGGTTGTTCGAGTTTAGGCATCGGTTTGATGTCGTCCCACAGCCAGCGACGGTCAACGCACTGGAATGTGCGCAGCTGAAGCAGACAGAACATACACCAAGGAACAAAGCTGGTACCCACGCCTATATCGCCGTAAGCCATCAGCTTTACGAAGCTGACCAGCACCCCGGCGAGGAAAATCTCAGCCATGCCCCAGCTTTTTAAGTGGAACAGAATACGGGCCAGGAACACCTGAATTTTTTGCGGCAGCGGTACCCGGTTGACCAGCACCAGAATGGTAACCAGGCAAAATGCCGGAACCAGCTGCACAAACAGCAGGAAGAAGGTGCCCAGACTGGCGTAGTCTTCAGAAAAAAGTACGTGCGGGATTTCAAGCAGCTCAATTTCACTGCTGATCCCCCCAACGTTCATATTGACGAATGGAAACAGGTTCGCCAGTAGCAGCATGAACAGTGCTACCAGCGCATAAGCTGTGGGTCGCTGTCGCGGCTCATCCCATTCGGTCGTCAGCGTCGTGCCGCAACGAGGGCACGACGCCTTGTGGCGGTGTTCAAGGTGCGGTAATGCCACCAGCAAATCGCATTGTGGACACAGGATATGCCCTGCAGCATGGTGTTCATCGCACATGAACGTTCCTCACATTAACCACCGTTTTTTAACGCTTCGAGATATTCCCAGCGTTCAAATGCCTCTTCCAGCGCTTTCTCGGCCAATTCCATATCTGCCAGCACCTGCTGCGTATGGTCATGAGACTGATTAAAGAAGTCAGGACTCGCGACCTGCGCCTGCAAACCTTCAAGGTTTGCCTCAAGTTCTTCAAGACGTTGAGGAAGCTGCTCTAATTCGCGCTGCAGGTTATAGCTTAGTTTGCCAGTCGCGCGTTTGACAGTTCCTGCTTTCGCTTCTTCTTTAGCACTTTTATTCTCGACAGGCTGCTTGCGCGACTGAGACTGCGCCTGCTGCCCGCGTGCATCGTGGTAACCGCCTACATATGCACTGATTTTACCGTTGCCTTCGAAAATCCAGCAGTCGGTCACGGTGTTATCCACGAACTGACGATCGTGGCTCACCAGCATAACCGTACCCTGATAACCGTCGATAAGTTCTTCGAGCAGTTCCAGTGTTTCAACGTCGAGGTCGTTAGTCGGTTCATCGAGGATCAGCAGGTTGCTTGGCTTGAGGAACAAACGCGCCAACAGTAGGCGGTTACGCTCCCCGCCCGACAGCGCACGCACTGGCGTCATTGCGCGTTTCGGGTGGAACAGGAAGTCCTGCAGATAACCGAGCACGTGGCGCGGCTTACCGTTCACCATCACTTCCTGCTTACCTTCAGCCAGGTTGTCCATCACCGTTCTGTCCGGATCGAGCTCGGCGCGATGCTGATCGAAATAGGCCACTTCCAGCTTGGTGCCACAGTGAACGCGACCGCTGTCAGCCTGCAATTGCCCCAGCATCAGCTTAAGCAGCGTGGTTTTACCGCAGCCGTTCGGGCCGATCAGCGCAATTTTATCGCCACGCTGAACCTGAACGGAGAAGTCCTTCACCAGCACTTTGCCATCGACCTGATAGTCAACATTTTCCAGTTCAAACACAATTTTGCCTGAGCGACTCGCTTCTTCGACCTGCATGCGGGCACTGCCCAACACTTCGCGACGCTCACTGCGCTCACGGCGCATGTCTTTCAGGGCACGGACGCGGCCTTCGTTGCGTGTACGACGCGCTTTGATACCTTGACGGATCCACACTTCTTCCTGCGCCAGCTTGCGGTCGAACTCGGCGTTTTGCAGCTCTTCCACGCGCAGCATCTCTTCTTTTTCCAGCAGATACTGATCGTAATTACCCGGATAGGTCACCAGCTTGCCGCGATCGAGATCGACAATGCGGGTTGCCATGTTGCGGATAAAGGAACGGTCGTGCGAGATGAAGATAATGGTGCCTTTGAACGTTTTCAGGAAGCCTTCCAGCCAGTCGATAGTTTCGATGTCCAGGTGGTTCGTGGGTTCGTCGAGCAGCAAAACGCGCGGTCCGCTGACCAGCGCGCGGCCCAACGCCGCTTTACGCAGCCAGCCGCCTGACAGAGAGCCCAGCGCCATATCGGCTTCGAGACCTAGCTGTTCCAGCACTTCATTGATGCGGCTTTCGATCTGCCACAAACCGTGGTGATCCAGAAGCTCCTGCAGCTTCGCCATCTCGTTAAGATTTCTGTCGCTCGGGTCGGTCATCACCACATGGGAAATCTCGTGATAACGCTTGAGGTATTCCGCCTGCTCTGAGATACCTTCGGCGATGAAATCGTAAACGCTACCTTCCACATTGCGCGGCGGATCCTGTTGCAGACGTGCCACCACCAGATCCTGTTCATAGATGATGCGACCATCATCCAGGCCCTGTTCGCGATTGAGGATTTTCATCAGCGTCGATTTACCGGCGCCATTACGCCCAACCAGACAGACGCGTTCGTTATCCTCGATATGCAGTTCGGTATTATCAAGGAGAGGCGCATCGCTGAACGACAGCCAGGCGCCATGCATACTAATTAAAGACATTTATTCTTTCCTTCAGGCTGCGGTAATCAGCCAGCAGTTATGGATCTGACGGTTACGGGCGAAATCGGCTGAAAGCGTTTTTTGAGTAATTTCTTCTGCTTTCAGACCCAGTTTTGCCATACCGTCGATATCGAGTTTGAAGCCGCGTTTGTTGTTGGAGAACATGATCGTGCCGCCTTTGCGCAGCAGTCGTTTCAGATCAGCCATCAGCTTCAGATGATCGCGCTGGACGTCGAACGTATCTTCCATGCGCTTAGAGTTTGAGAAGGTCGGCGGATCGATGAAGATCAGGTCGAACTGTTCATCCGCGTCACGCAACCAGCCCAGCACATCAGCCTGCAACAGGCGGTGCGGACGCCCGGTCAGGCCGTTGAGGCGCAGGTTACGTTCAGCCCATTCCAGATAGGTGCGCGACATATCCACCGTAGTGGTGCTGCGCGCGCCGCCCAGACCGGCGTGTACGCTGGCGGAGCCGGTATAAGAGAACAGGTTCAGGAAGTCTTTACCTTTGCTCATCTGACCCAGCATGCGACGGGCGATGCGGTGGTCGAGGAACAGACCGGTGTCGAGATAATCGGTCAGGTTCACCCACAGGCGGGCATTGTACTCGCTCACCTGCATGAATTCGCCCTTCTCACTCATCTTCTCGTACTGATTTTTACCCTTCTGACGCTCACGGGTTTTCAGTACCAGTTTATTCGGCGCAATACCCAGCACCGAAATGGTGGCGGCAATCACGTCGAATAAACGCTGACGCGCTTTGGTGGCATCCACGGTTTTCGGCGGCGCATATTCCTGTACGACAACCCAGTCGCCGTAGCGATCGACCGCTACGTTATATTCCGGCAGGTCAGCATCGTAAACGCGATAGCATTCAATGCCCTCCTGGCGCGCCCATTTATCTAATTTTTTGACGTTCTTACGCAGACGGTTGGCGTAATCATCTGCCAGCATAACCGTCGTGGTTCCGTCGGTTTCGGCCAGGTGATAGTTTTTCTGTACGCAGTCCAGCGGGCCGTTTTTGGCTTTGAACTGGCGCTCAGCACGCAGTTGCAGACAGCTCAGCAGTTCAGGGGATGCGCTGAACAGGGACAAATTCCAGCCGCCAAACTGGGATTTCATGGTGCGCCCCAGCAGGTTATGCAGCGCAATCAGCGCTGGTTCGCTGTCCAGACGTTCGCCGTACGGCGGGTTGCTGATGACCGTACCGTATGGCCCTTTCGGCAGCGGATTGCTCAGCTTCGCCACGTCTTTCACTTCAAAGTTGACGATGTCAGCCACACCGGCCCGGCGGGCGTTGCTACGCGCGCGGTCAATCACGCGACCATCGATATCAGAGCCGTAGAAACGGGATTCATAAGCCTCGAGACCGGCGCGAGCGCGGGTCTGGGCTTCGGCTTTCACTTCCTGCCAGATGACTTCATCGTGCTGTGACCAACCGTTAAAGCCCCAATGGCCACGGTGCAGGCCTGGTGCGCGGTCTGTCGCCAGCATTGCGGCTTCAATCAGCAACGTACCGGAACCACACATTGGGTCGAGCATCGGCGTGCCCGGCTGCCAGCCAGAACGCATCACGATAGCCGCGGCCAGGGTTTCTTTGATAGGCGCCATGCCGGTTGCGTCACGGTAGCCACGCAGATGCAGGCCCTCACCACTCAGGTCGAGAGAAATGTGCGCGACTTCTTTATTCAGCCAGACGTTAACCCGTACGTCCGGATTTTCTTTATCCACGTTCGGACGCGGCAGATTTTTGCGGGTAAAAGCATCGACGATGGCGTCTTTAACCTTCAGCGCGCCGTACTGGCTGTTGCGAATTTCCTCATTCACACCGCTGAAGTGCACGGCAAAGGTCGAGTCCTGATTGAACATCTCTGTCCAGTTGATAGCCTGAACGCCGAGGTACAGGTCCAGATCGCTGTACACCTTGCACTCACCGAGCGGCATCATGATACGTGACGCCAGACGGCTCCACATCAGGCTCTGGTACAGCAGTCGCGTGTCACCTTCAAAATGGACACCACCCTGAACCACCGCACAGGCACTGGCGCCCAGGTTTTCCAGTTCAGTTTTTAACAGCTCTTCCAGCCCACGGGCCGTACTGGCAAACAGAGAATTCATATCGTCACTTATTACTCACAGAAAATTGTTGCGCATTATAGCGAATCTGGGCTTCATATAGGGCGACTTTTTTCAAACGTGAGGGATAACGAAATGGCGACGGTATCACGGCTCTATATTCACCCTGTAAAATCAATGCGGGGAATCGGTGTCACGCATGCGCTGGCCGACATCAGCGGCATGGCATTTGACCGTATTTTTATGGTTACCGAGCCGGACGGCACATTCATTACCGCTCGCCAGTATCCGCAGATGGTGCGCTTCACCCCGGTACCGACTCACGAGGGTTTACACCTCACCGCACCAGATGGCAGTTCGGCAATTGTGCGCTTCGCGGACTTCGCAACAGAAAGCGCCCCCACCCAGGTCTGGAGTGCGCACTTTACCGCGCGGATTGCGCCTGCCGACATAAACCAGTGGTTATCGGGATTCTTTAAACGTGATGTCCAGTTACGCTGGGTGGGGCAACAACCGACCCGTCGCGTCAAACGTCATGAGGCAGTCCCCCTCTCTTTCGCCGACGGTTTCCCCTATTTACTGACGACCGAAGCCTCGCTGCGAGACCTGCAAAACCGCTGCTCTGCCAGCGTGCAGATGGAGCAGTTTCGCCCCAACCTGGTGGTGACCGGCACGCAGCCCTGGGAAGAAGACACCTGGAAAGTGGTGCGCATCGGCGATGTGGTCTTTGACGTCGTGAAACCCTGCAGCCGCTGTATTTTTACCACCGTCAGCCCCTCTAAAGGCCAAAAGCACCCTTCTGGTGAACCGTTAGCCACGCTGCAAACCTTCCGTACTGCGCAGGACAACGGTGATGTCGATTTCGGTCAAAATTTGATTGCCCGCAACAGCGGCGTGGTTCGCGTAGGCGACGAGGTGGAAATCCTCTCAACCGGACCAGGTAAAGTGTACGGTGCGGGTGAAACGGAAGAAACGCTGGACGTGAGTGTTGCGCAGGATGCCGTAGTCGACATTGACTGGCAGGGCGACGTCTTCAAAGGGAATAATCAGCAGGTTTTACTGGAACAGCTGGAACAACAGGGGATCCGCGTGCCCTACTCTTGCCGGGCCGGAATATGCGGGAGTTGCCGCATAACGCTGGTCGAAGGGGAAGTCAGCCCGATGAAGAAAAGTGCAGTCTCTGAAGATGGCACCATTCTTTGCTGCAGCTGCGTTCCAAAAACCGCGCTGCGCCTTTCGCGTTACACCGCCTGACCGTAGCTCAGCGCAGCCGACAGCGGCTGTGGCTGGAGGCGGTCATTCATCACTTTAATCGCATCGCCTAACTGCATGGTACGACCGGCTAACATCAACCCCGGCTGTGCCAGCAGGCAAAGCGCGGCGTTATCACCCGGCTCAACCACCAGCAGATTCACACGCTCGCCGCTGTCGCTCAGCCAGACCGCGGCGGCATCGCCGGTCACCGGCTGCCATGGCTCTCCGTGCGCGACAAAGTGCCAGCTTTTTGGCATCTGTGGTTTCAGGAAACGGATGGCGACCAGCGCATTGAGAATAAGCTCTGCGCGGTGTTCTTTGGTTAATTCCAGGTCACGACATCTGTCTTCAAACGAGAAATAGAGGGCGGCATCATCAACGCAAAAGCCTGTAGGATCAAAGGCATCCGGCGTCAGCATCCGACGGGCGAAACGTGAACGAAACAACATACCATTGGCTAAATCGAGCATCATACGATCGTGCTCTTCATCAAAATACCAACGCCAGTTATCGTCAGGTTTAATTCGCATTTCTGTTCCCCGCTCTCATAAGCATCCTTTGCCTTAAAGAATAATCCCGTTTCGTTAATTAGCCTGAATTAAGAAAAGACCATAACGTTTAAATTAGCAACATTTGTGGAATATAAAACAACCAGGGCCGGAAATAAAGCCCTGGTTGTAAATTGCACAATGAAGATTAGAGGTGGGTAACGATTTCTTTAATCAGAGGTGGGCCTTTAAAAATAAACCCGGAATAGATCTGAACAAGCGTTGCACCCGCAGCCACCTTCTCACGGGCGGCCATCACCGAATCGATACCACCCACACCGATAATAGGCAACTGCCCTTTTAATTCGGCAGACAGCATTCGAATAATTTCTGTACTTTTTAGTTGTAATGGACGACCACTTAAACCGCCGGTTTCATCACAGTGTTTCATTCCCTGAACGAGGGAACGATCGAGTGTGGTATTGGTCGCAATAACACCATCGATATTATGGCGAACTAAACTGTCGGCCACCTGGATCAATTCTTCAGGCGAAAGATCCGGGGCGATCTTAACCGCCACTGGAACATATTTGTGGTGAACAGATTGCAGTTCGTTTTGCTTATTTTTAATCGCTGACAGTAAATCATCCAGCGCTTCACCATATTGCAGCGTACGCAGACCCGGGGTATTCGGCGACGAAATATTGACCGCGATATAGCCGGCATAAGCATAGACTTTTTCCATACAAATCAGATAGTCATCTTTACCCTGCTCAACTGGCGTGTCTTTATTTTTGCCGATATTAATACCGAGGATCCCGTCGAAATGGGATTTTTTAACGTTCTCAACCAGGTTATCAACGCCAAGGTTATTAAAGCCCATGCGGTTGATCAGACCTTCGGCGTCGACCAGACGGAAGATCCTTGGTTTGTCGTTCCCTGGCTGTGGACGCGGTGTGACGGTACCGACTTCAATCGAGCCGAAGCCCATCGCGCCGAGTGCATCAATGCACTCCCCGTTCTTATCAAGTCCGGCGGCTAAACCCAGCGGGTTTTTAAACGTCAGCCCCATGCAGGTGACCGGTTTTGATGGCACTTTCTGGCGCACAAGCGCTTCGAATGGTGTGCCTGTTACACGGCGTAATTGTTGAAACGTGACTTCATGAGCGCGCTCAGGGTCGAGCTGGAAAAGGGCTTTACGAACGAAGGGGTAGTACATGAACTCTCCTGGATTCCCGGTAGCAAACCGGGGGCGTATTATGTTCGATCCGCCGCCGAAAGGGAATTGACCTGTCGCAAAAAATGCCGCGATAAGCGCAAACGTTTACTTACTTGCAGTTTTTGGCAATCCAGTGCCAGAAAAATCATTTAGCGAACGCCCCTGCCTCTGACACACTCCAGACAAATGTTATCAATGTTAGATAAATGAAAATATTTATACCCGAAATAATTCAAGTTGCAGGAAGGCGGCAAAAGAACGAATCCCCAGGAGCTTACTTGAGTAAGTGACTGGGGTGAGAAAGTGCCGCCAACGCACCTGCAGCTTGAAGTATGACAGGGATATAAGGAGAGGTTATGCGTGTCATTACACTAGCGGGAAGCCCGCGTTTTCCTTCACGTTCCAGCGCGCTGCTGGAGTATGCCAGAGAGACCCTCTCCCGGGTGGACGTCGAAGTATGTCACTGGCATTTGCAGAATTTCGAACCGGAAGATTTGCTTTATGCGCGCTTTGACAGCCCTGCTCTGCTGGCGCTTATTGAACAACTGGCGCAGGCAGACGGCCTGATTGTCGCCACCCCGGTTTATAAAGCCTCTTTTTCTGGCGCGTTAAAAACGCTGCTGGACCTGTTACCGGAACGCGCGCTGGAAGGCAAAGTGGTTCTGCCATTGGCCACCGGCGGCACCGTGGCACACATGCTGGCGGTGGATTATGCCCTGAAACCCGTACTCAACGCCCTGAAAGCACAGGAAATACTGCACGGCGTTTTCGCCGATGACAGCCAGGTTCAGGATTATCAGCACAAACCGCAGTTCAGCCCAAACCTGCAAAAACGCCTCGATAGTGCGCTGGAAACCTTCTGGCAAGCGCTGCACCGCCGCGACATCCGCGTTCCGGCCTTCCATCTTCCGCAAGGAGTCGCCCATGTTTAATCTGTTTCGCCCACGTATTCGCAGCCTGGCGCTGACCGGGCTGCTGACCCTTTCAGCCTGGAGCCACGCGGCAGAACCTGCCCCGGACGCACTGCGCATCGGCTACCAGAAAGGCAGCATCAGCATGGTGCTGGCGAAAAGCCACCAGCTTCTGGAAAAGCGCTACCCGAACACCAAATTCTCCTGGGTGGAATTTCCTGCAGGCCCGCAAATGCTCGAAGCGCTAAACGTGGGCAGTATTGATTTGGGCAGCACCGGCGACATTCCGCCTATTTTCGCGCAGGCCGCAGGGGCAGATTTAGTGTATGTCGGCGTCGAACCGCCGAAGCCGAAAGCGGAAGTGATTCTGGTGCCGGAAAACAGCCCGATCAAAACCGTGGCCGATTTGAAAGGCCATAAAGTGGCATTACAGAAAGGCTCCAGTTCACACAACCTCTTGCTGCGTGCATTACAGCAGGCGGGCCTGAAATTTACGGATATTCAACCCATCTGGCTGACTCCCGCCGATGCTCGCGCGGCATTCCAGCAAGGGGACGTAGACGCCTGGACCATTTGGGACCCGTACTATTCCGCCGCGTTATTACATGGCGGCGTGCGAGTCCTGGCTGACGGCAGCGAGTTGAAACAAACCGGCTCCTTCTATTTAGCCTCGCGCCCTTACGCTGAGAAAAACGGTGCCTTTATAGAAGGCGTTCTCGACACCTTTAGTCAGGCCGATGCGCTAACGATTAGCCAGCGTCAGCAAAGCACCGAGCTGCTGGCGAAAACAATGGGCCTGCCGGAAGCGGTGATTACCAGCTATCTCAATCATCGCCCACCGACCGCCATCGGCCCGGTCAGCGAAGAGACCGCTCGTCGCCAGCAGGACACCGCCGATCTGTTTTATGAAAATCACCTGGTGCCGAAAAAAGTCGACATCAAAAGCCGTATTTGGCAGCCCACTTCTCAGCCTTCAGCAGCCCAACAAGGAGCTAAATCATGAGCCTGAATATGTTCTGGTTTTTACCGACGCACGGCGACGGCCACTATCTTGGCAGTGACGATAACGCTCGTCCGGTCGATCACAGTTATCTCCAGCAGATAGCCCAGACCGCAGATCGGCTCGGTTTCACCGGCGTGCTGATCCCGACCGGTCGCTCCTGTGAAGATGCCTGGCTGGTTGCGGCGTCGATGATCCCGGTAACGCAACGGCTCAAATTCCTGGTGGCGCTGCGCCCAAGCGTGATTTCGCCTACCGTCGCTGCCCGCCAGGCCGCGACGCTGGACAGATTATCCAATGGACGCGCGTTGTTTAACCTGGTAACCGGCAGCGATCCACAGGAATTAGCGGCCGACGGTGTTTTCCTCGATCACACTGAACGCTATGAAGCCTCTGCAGAATTTACTCATATCTGGCGACGCTTGCTGGAAGGCGAAACCGTCGATTTTGACGGCAAATACCAGAAAGTACGGGGTGCAAAACTACTGTTTCCTCCGGTTCAGCAGCCACGTCCTCCGCTCTATTTTGGCGGCTCCTCGGACGTGGCGCAGGATCTGGCAGCCGAACAGGTTGACCTGTATCTGACCTGGGGCGAACCGCCCGCACAGGTAAAAGAAAAGATAGCCCAGGTCCGCGCGAAGGCCGCTAAACACGGACGCAAAGTGCGCTTTGGTATTCGTCTGCACGTGATTGTGCGAGAAACCACTGCCGAAGCCTGGGAGGCTGCGAACCGGCTCATTTCCCGCCTCGATGATGACACCATCGCCAAAGCGCAGGCGGCATTCGCCCGCACCGATTCCGTTGGCCAGCAGCGGATGGCCGCTCTGCACGGTGGACAGCGTGACAAGCTCGAAATCAGTCCTAACCTGTGGGCGGGCGTAGGTCTGGTTCGCGGCGGCGCGGGTACGGCGCTGGTAGGCGATGGCCCAACCGTGGCGGCGCGTATTAATGAATATGCGGCGCTGGGCATCGACAGCTTTGTACTTTCCGGATATCCGCATCTGGAAGAGGCTTACAAAGTCGGTGAGCTCCTGTTCCCACATTTGGATGTCGCCATCCCGGAAATCCCTCAGCCGCCTGCGTTGCAAGTGCAGGGCGAAGCCGTCGCCAACGAATTTTTACCGCGCAACGTCGCGCAGAGTTAAGGAGTGTCTATGGCAACGCCTGCAAATAAGTGGTTGCTCCGCGTTGCCCCCTGGCTGCTGCCGGTGGGCATCGTCATCCTCTGGCAAATCGCCTCGGTAACAGGCTGGCTTTCGACCCGCATTCTGCCGTCGCCCGAAGGCGTCGTTGAAGCGTTCTGGTCACTTTCAGCCAGCGGCGAACTGTGGCAACACCTGGCGATCAGCTCGTGGCGGGCATTGGTTGGTTTCTCTATCGGCGGTTCGATTGGCTTGCTTCTCGGGCTTATCAGCGGGTTGTCGCGCTGGGGAGAACGCCTGCTCGATACGTCGATCCAAATGCTGCGCAATGTGCCGCATCTGGCGCTGATCCCGCTGGTTATTCTGTGGTTTGGCATCGATGAAAGCGCCAAGATTTTCCTCGTTGCCCTCGGCACGCTGTTCCCGATTTATATCAATACCTGGCATGGGATCCGCAATATTGACCAGGGGCTGGTTGAGATGGCGCGCAGCTACGGATTATCCGGCCCGGCGCTGTTCTGGCACGTTATTCTGCCCGGCGCCCTGCCCTCGATTATGGTCGGCGTGCGCTTTGCGTTGGGCCTGATGTGGCTGACGCTGATTGTTGCGGAGACGATTTCCGCCAATGCCGGGATTGGCTATCTGGCGATGAACGCCCGCGAATTCCTGCAAACCGACGTCGTCGTGGTCGCCATTATTCTTTATGCCCTGCTGGGTAAACTGGCGGATGTCAGCGCACAAATGCTGGAACGCGTCTGGCTGCGCTGGAATCCGGCTTACCAATTGAAGGAGGCTTCCGTATGAATACGGCTCGTCTGAATCCAGGCATCCCGCTGTTGCTGAACAATATTGGTAAACGCTACGGCAATAATACGGTGCTCAATGAACTCGATCTTCACATTCCGGCCGGACAGTTTGTGGCGGTGGTCGGGCGCAGTGGCGGTGGGAAAAGTACGCTCCTGCGCTTGCTTGCCGGGCTGGAAAAGCCCAATGCGGGAGAGCTGCTGGCGGGCAACGGTCCACTGGCCGCCAGTCAGCAAGAGACGCGCATGATGTTTCAGGATGCACGACTGCTGCCCTGGAAAACGGTTATCGACAACGTCGGTTTGGGGCTGAAAGGAAAATGGCGTGACGCGGCGCTGGATGCACTCGCAGCCGTGGGTCTGGAAAACCGCGCCGGGGAGTGGCCGGCAGCCCTTTCCGGCGGACAAAAGCAGCGCGTGGCCCTGGCGCGTGCGTTGATTCATCGCCCTGGCTTATTACTACTGGATGAGCCGCTAGGAGCGCTGGATGCGCTGACGCGTCTGGAAATGCAGGATTTGATCGCGTCGTTGTGGCTGGCGCAGGGGTTCACGGTCTTGCTGGTGACGCACGATGTCAGCGAAGCCGTGGCGATGGCCGACCGGGTGTTGCTGATTGAAGACGGCAAAATTGGGCTGGATTTGACGGTTGATCTCCCGCGCCCACGTCGGAAAGGGTCTGTGCGTTTGGCGGAGCTGGAAGCGGAAGTGCTGAACCGGGTGTTGAAACGTGGAGGATCGGAGCAACAAATTAAAAGGTGGGCATCGGCGAATGCCTGATGCCCACCCCGTGAGAACAAAACAATGTAGGCCCGGTAAGCGCTAGCGCCACCGGGCATTTTTTTACGCTAACGCTTTGGTGATTTTCTCGAACAGATCGCCGGACAAATTCTCGAGACCTTTCAACTGTTCCAGCGCAGCACGCATTTTTTCCTGACGCGCTGCATCGTAACGTTTCAGACGGATCAACGGCTCAATCAGACGCGACGCCACCTGCGGGTTACGGCTATTCAACTCGATCAGCATTTCGGCCAGGAACCGGTAGCCGCTGCCGTCTTCCGCATGGAACGCTGCCGGGTTGCTCATTGCAAAGGCACCAATCAGTGAACGGATACGGTTCGGGTTGCTCAGGGTAAACGAACGGTGTTTCAGCAGGTTGCGCACGGTTTCCAGTACGTTATCAGCCGGGCTGGTGGACTGCAGAATGAACCATTTGTCCATGACCAGACCATCGTGATGCCATTTGTCGTCATATTCCTGCATCAGCGCGTCACGGCATGGCAACTGTGCGGCTACTGCCGCCGCCAACGCCGCCAGAGCATCGGTCATGTTGTCAGCGTGATGATACTGATGGCTCACCAGCTTATCAGCCAGCTCCGCATCACCAAACGCCAGGTAACGCAGACAGGTGTTACGCAGCGAACGCTTGCCGATGTCGGCGTGCTCTACGCGATAAGCATCGAGTTTATTAACGTTGTAGACCGCGAGGAACTCGTCTGCCAGCTCTTTCGCCAGCGTACGGGTCAACGCTTCGCGCACCGTCGCAATGGCAACGGGATCGATGATTTCGAACAGTTCGGCAATTTCATTCACCGACGGCAGCGTGAGGATTTCTGCGGCCAGCGCCGGATCAATGTTCTCATCCAGCAAAATTGCACGGAACGCATCTGCCACATGCACCGGCAGAGACAGCGGCTGACGCTGCTGATGACGGTTCACGTTCAGTTTGATGTAAGTCGCAAGCAGGCTCTGCGCCGCATCCCAACGAGAGAAATCGTTACGCGCGTGACGCATCAGGAACGTTAGCTGCTGATCGCTCCATTTATATTCCAGTTTCACCGGCGCGGAGAACTCACGCAACAGCGACGGCACCGGCTGGAAGTAGACGTTATCAAAGATGAACGTCTGCTCGGCCTGGGTCACGTTCAGCACGTTATGCACCGGGTGACCGCCCTTCTGCAGCGGGATCACGTTGCCTTCGTTGTCATACAGTTCAATGTCGAACGGAATATGCAGCGGCAGCTTTTCCTGCTGTTCGGAGGTTGGCGGCGTATGCTGTTTGATGGTCAGCGTGTACTGCTCCGTTTCCGGGTTGTAGTCGTCATGCACGGTCACCACCGGCGTACCGGACTGGCTGTACCAGCGGCGGAAATGCGAGAGATCGACGTTGGACGCATCTTCCATCGCCTGCACAAAATCGTCACAGGTGGCCGCGCTGCCATCGTGGCGCTCAAAGTAAAGTTGCATCCCTTTCTGGAAATTCGCTTCGCCGAGCAACGTGTGCAGCATACGGATCACTTCTGAACCCTTTTCGTATACGGTCAGGGTGTAGAAGTTGTTCATCTCGATGACCATATCCGGGCGGATCGGGTGCGCCATTGGGCTGGCATCTTCGGCGAACTGCATCCCGCGCATGGTACGAACGTTACTGATGCGGTTTACCGCACGTGAGCCGAGATCTGAGCTGAACTCCTGATCGCGGAACACCGTTAAGCCTTCTTTCAGGCTCAACTGGAACCAGTCGCGGCAGGTCACGCGGTTACCGGTCCAGTTGTGGAAGTATTCATGGCCGATAACACGTTCGATATCGAGATAATCTTTATCGGTGGCGGTATCAGTGCGCGCCAGAACGTATTTAGAGTTAAAGACGTTCAGGCCTTTGTTTTCCATTGCGCCCATGTTGAAGAAGTCGACGGCGACAATCATATAGATGTCGAGATCGTATTCGAGGCCGAAACGGTCTTCATCCCACTTCATGGAGTTTTGCAGCGAGGTCATCGCCCACGGCGCGCGATCCAGATTGCCACGATCGACGAATAGTTCCAGTGCCACTTCACGACCCGAACGGGTGATGTATTTGTCGCGCAGTACGTCGAAATCACCGGCCACTAACGCAAACAGGTAGCACGGTTTTGGGAACGGATCCTGCCACTGTACCCAGTGACGGCCGTTTTCCAACTCGCCCTGTGCAACGCGGTTGCCGTTGGAGAGCAGGTATGGATATTTGGTTTTATCCGCGATGATTTTGGTGGTAAAACGCGCCAGCACGTCCGGGCGGTCCAGATACCAGGTGATGTGACGGAACCCTTCCGCTTCACACTGCGTACAAAGCGCTTCACCTGACTGATACAGGCCTTCCAGCGCGGTGTTCGCCGCCGGGCTGATTTCATTAACGATGCGCAACGTGAAACGCTCCGGCAGTCCGTTAATCACCAGCTGATTGTTTTCTTCTTTATAATCACTCCACGGCTGGTCGTTCACGTGCAGTGAAACCAGCGTTAAATCTTCACCATTGAGGCGCAGCGGCGTGGCAGACGCAGCGTGACGAGTCATCTGACTTTCTGCAGTCACGATGGTTTTTGCGGCATCCAGGTCAAAGGTCAGGTCGATATCGCTGATCAGGTATTCCGGCGCACGGTAGTCGTGGCGGTATTTGGCTTGGGGCTGTTGTGTCATAAAAAACCTTTAGCATCTTTTGTAAATTGTCGGATCCAGTCTATTCCTGTTGTCACTTTCACGCTACGCAGAATGTTCATCTTTTCAGGGGCAAACACGTAAATTGCTACATATTGATAACACGCGGCACGTTTTGCCCTCGACCCGTCAAACACCTTGTGTTGTGATCGGGGTTCAATAAATCGATAAACAAGGTATACTCCTGCGGTTTCAGCCGTTGTTTATTGTACTAAACGCTCCTTTATGAGGATGCTATTGCGCACCATGACACAATTCGCTTCCCCTGTTCTGCAGACTCTGCTTGATACAGATGCTTATAAGCTGCATATGCAGCAGGCCGTCTTCCATCATTATTATGATGTCCAGGTGGCTGCAGAATTCCGCTGCCGCGGTGATGACCTGCTCGGTATTTATGCAGACGCCATCCGCGAACAAGTCGAAGCGATGCAGTCGCTGCGACTGCAGGACGACGAGTTTCAGTGGTTGTCCGGCCTGCCGTTCTTCAAGCAGGACTACCTCGACTGGCTGCGCGATTTTCGCTACAACCCCCAGCAGGTCACCGTTCGTAACGATAATGGCAAATTAAACATTCGCCTCGAAGGCCCATGGCGTGAAGTCATCATGTGGGAAGTTCCGCTGCTGGCGGTGATTAGCGAGCTGGTTCATCGCTATCGTTCCCCTGAAGCCAGCGTTGAGCTGGCGCTTGAGACGCTGGAACGTAAGCTGGTTGATTTCAATCACCTT
The DNA here is from genome assembly GCF_024764775.1 of Scandinavium manionii. NCBI lineage: Bacteria > Pseudomonadati > Pseudomonadota > Gammaproteobacteria > Enterobacterales > Enterobacteriaceae > Scandinavium > Scandinavium manionii. The sequence goes on from NZ_JALIGC010000040.1 coordinate 38,741, forward strand.
ACCCAGGATATCGATATGTCTGGCTTCCGTCTGATGGACTTCGGCACCCGCCGTCGTTTCTCTCGTGACGTGCAGCAGGCGATAGTCGAACGTCTTCAGCAGGAGCCGTGGTTTGTCGGCACCAGCAATTACGACCTGGCACGCCGTCTGTCACTGACCCCAATGGGTACCCAGGCACACGAATGGTTCCAGGCGCATCAGCAAATCAGTCCTGACCTGGCGACCAGCCAGCGCGTGGCGCTTGCGGCCTGGCTTCAAGAATATCCAGACCAGTTGCGGATTGCCCTGACCGACTGCATCACCATGGATGCTTTCCTGCGTGACTTCGACCCGGAGTTTGCCGAACGATATCAGGGACTGCGTCATGACTCCGGGGATCCGGTGGAATGGGGTGAAAAAGCCATCGCACATTATCAGAAGCTCGGTATTGACCCGATGAGCAAACTGCTGGTGTTCTCCGATAATCTCGACCTGAAAAAGGCCGTTGAGCTGTATCGCCACTTCTCGTCGCGGGTGAATCTGAGCTTCGGGATAGGCACGCGCCTGACCTGCGATATCCCTCAGGTGAAACCGCTGAATATCGTGATTAAACTGGTGGAATGTAACGGCAAGCCGGTGGCCAAACTGTCCGACAGCCCAGGCAAAACCATCTGCCACGATAAAGCATTTGTTCGCGCTTTACGCAAAGCCTTCGACCTTCCCCAGGTCAAAAAGGCCAGTTAATCAGCAACAGGGAGCCTCAAAGGCTCCCTTCTTCTTATTATTTTCTCAATTCACCCCCTCTCGCTGCGAATTCCTCTTGTCTGATGAAAGATGACAGGTAACATAGGGATCCCCCTTAATTAAGGGCGGAAAGAGATAACTTTATTCTGGACTACTAACAGAGAGATTAATATGAGCGTTGTGCCTGTAGCCGACGTACTCCAGGGCCGCGTAGCCGTTGACAGCGAAGTCACCGTGCGCGGATGGGTGCGTACCCGTCGAGATTCAAAAGCTGGCTTTTCCTTCCTCGCCGTCTATGACGGTTCCTGCTTTGATCCTGTACAGGCCGTCGTCAATAATTCTCTGCCCAATTACAATCAGGAAGTGTTGCGCCTGACGACCGGCTGTTCCGTGATTATCACCGGAAAAGTGGTGGCATCTCAGGGTCAGGGTCAGAGTTTTGAAATTCAGGCCTCCCACGTTGAAGTGACTGGCTGGGTTGAAGATCCGGATACCTATCCGATGGCGGCCAAACGCCACAGCATCGAATACCTTCGTGAAGTTGCGCACCTGCGTCCGCGTACCAACCTGATTGGTGCCGTCGCCCGCGTGCGTCACACCCTGGCGCAAGCGCTGCACCGCTTCTTCCACGAGCAGGGCTATTTCTGGGTATCTACCCCACTCATTACTGCCTCTGATACTGAAGGCGCAGGTGAGATGTTCCGCGTATCGACGCTGGATATGGAAAACCTGCCACGTGACGATCAGGGTAAAGTGGATTACGACAAAGACTTCTTTGGTCGTGAAGCGTTCCTGACCGTATCCGGTCAGCTGAACGGCGAAACTTACGCCTGTGCGCTGTCCAAGATTTACACCTTCGGCCCAACTTTCCGTGCTGAAAACTCAAACACCAGCCGTCATCTGGCGGAATTCTGGATGCTTGAGCCGGAAGTCGCCTTTGCCGACCTGGAAGATAACGCTGCACTCGCTGAAGCAATGCTGAAGTATGTTTTCAAAGCGGTGCTGGAAGAACGTGCCGATGACATGAAATTCTTCGCCGAGCGCGTTGATAAAGATGCCGTAAGCCGCCTGGAGCGTTTTGTTGAAGCGGACTTTGCACAGGTGGATTACACCGACGCGATCACCATTCTGGAAAACTGCGGTCAGACCTTCGAGAACCCGGTATTCTGGGGCGTGGATCTCTCTTCCGAGCACGAACGTTACCTGGCTGAGAAACACTTCCAGGCTCCGGTTGTCGTGAAAAACTACCCGAAAGACATTAAGGCGTTCTATATGCGCCTTAACGACGACGGTAAAACCGTGGCGGCAATGGACGTTCTGGCTCCGGGCATCGGCGAAATCATCGGTGGCTCCCAGCGTGAAGAGCGTCTGGATGTGCTTGATGCGCGTCTGGCTGAAATGGGTCTGAATAAAGAAGACTACAGCTGGTACCGCGACCTGCGTCGTTATGGCACCGTGCCTCACTCCGGCTTCGGTCTTGGTTTTGAGCGTCTGATTGCCTACGTTACCGGCGTTCAGAACGTTCGTGACGTAATTGCATTCCCACGAACGCCACGTAACGCCAGCTTCTAAGTTTTTTCCCTTCTCCAAAGCCAGCTTCTCAGCTGGCTTTTTTTTGGCCTTTGTCAGGATCTGTGAGCAAGTTTCTACAAATATAAAGGTCAACCGCCTTCCCCAACCAAAATGTTACACCCCGTGTCCAGAAATAATTCAGCACACATTTTCAGCAACACTTCGATTGCGCTTAAGTAAATACCTGGCACTTAGCATACAAAACAACCACCAGCAACGCGCACGAAAAGCTAACTTTGTCACATAAGAAAAAGTGAGATGAGAAGCATTCTTATATAGGAAAAGCCTTTATCAAAATTAAAGATAAGCTTTTCATATAGATATATAAGAGATAGTCGATTAATTAAGCGGTGAGCGAGGAAATTTGAGGTGCTTCACAAAGTTCCCTGATTTACACAAATTATTACACATTATTTCTTCTTGTTACCTATTTACGATATTTGTAGCACTTTCAGGCTAGCGAAACGTTGTCATGAATGGAAATATGCCTGTCAGACACAGAAAGACACCAAACTCTCATCAATAGTTCCGTAAATATTTATTGACGAAAACTATTGGCGGTAGTGGAAAGTGTCCATAAAAAAACCAATGAGGGTAATAAATAATGATGAAGCGCAATATCCTGGCAGTGGTTATCCCTGCCCTGTTGGCAGCTGGTGCGGCAAACGCAGCAGAAATCTATAACAAAAATGCCAACAAACTGGATTTCTACGGTAAAGCAGTAGGTGAACACATCTGGACCACCAACGGCGACACCGGCAGTGATGACACCACTTATGCCCGTATCGGTTTCAAAGGTGAAACTCAGATCAACGATCAGATCACCGGTTACGGCCAGTGGGAATACAACCTGAATGCGTCTAACGCTGAAGGTTCTCAGGGTACCGCTACCCGTCTGGCATTTGCAGGTCTGAAATTTGGTGACGCGGGTTCTATCGACTACGGTCGTAACTACGGCGCCATCTACGACGTAGCGGCATACACCGATATGCTGGTTGAGTGGGGCGGCGATTCCTGGGCTGCTACAGACAACTTCATGAACGGCCGTACCAATGGCGTTCTGACCTACCGTAACAGCGATTTCTTCGGTCTGGTTGATGGCCTGAGCTTCGCCCTGCAGTATCAGGGAAAAAACGAGCGTAACAGCCCGATCACTGTTGACTATGATGACAACGGCACGCCGAACACCGTAAACCTCTCCGGTAATGGCGCGAAAGCGAACGGTGATGGCTTCAGCTCTTCCGTTCAGTACGCATTCCTGGACGGCTTCAGCGTTGCTGCGGGTTACGAAACGGCTGACCGTACCGACGATCAGTCTAACCCGCAGACTTACGCCATCGATGGTGTTGCTGGCAACGCAAGTGCTGGCGGCGACCGCGCTGAAGCATGGTCTACTGCATTCAAATACGACGCGAACAACGTCTACGCTGCAGTGATGTATGCTGAAACCACCAACATGACTCGCGAGCCAGACAGCAACTTCGCGAACAAAACTCAGAACATCGAAGCCGTGGTTCAGTACCAGTTCGATTTCGGTCTGCGTCCATCTGTAGGCTACGTACAGTCCAAAGGTAAAGACCTGCTGGCACGTCCTGGCTTCGACGGCGGCGATGCTGACCTGGTTAAATACATCGAAGTGGGTTCATGGTACTACTTCAACAAGAACATGAACGTCTACGCAGCTTATAAGTTTAACCTGCTGAACGACAACGACTACTCTAAAGCATCTGGTCAGGCTACCGACGACCAGGCTGCTGTCGGTATCGTTTACCAGTTCTAATCAGTACGCCACTTTGTTATATGCTTAAGAAACAGGGCTTCGGCCCTGTTTTTTTATGGCTGGCAGTAAATAATAGTGACTTTTAAAAAGCCTCTCGCTTTTTCTCGCAAACGGTTGGCTTTTCGTCATTCTCCCGTTAACCTGAGAGCGGATTTCCCTTCAGTAACCACAATGGAACCTCGTCATGTTTGAGAACATAACCGCTGCCCCTGCCGACCCTATTCTGGGCCTGGCCGATCTGTTTCGTGCCGATGACCGCCCAGGAAAAATCAACCTCGGGATTGGTGTTTACAAAGATGAGACCGGTAAAACACCGGTTCTGACCAGCGTAAAAAAAGCGGAACTTTATCTGCTGGAAAATGAAACCACCAAGAACTACCTCGGCATTGACGGTATTCCGGAATTTGGCCGCTGCACGCAGGAGCTGCTGTTCGGGAAAGGCAGTGCGATTGTGACTGAAAAACGCGCACGTACGGCGCAGACCCCAGGTGGCACCGGCGCACTGCGCGTAGCCGCGGATTTTCTTGCTAAAAACACTGACGTACAACGCGTATGGGTCAGTAACCCAAGCTGGCCGAACCACAAAGGCGTGTTTAATTCCGCCGGGCTGGAAGTCTGCGAATACAGCTATTACGACGCGAATCAACACGCTCTGGATTTTGACGGCCTGATTGCCAGCCTGAATCAAGCTCAGGCGGGCGACGTGGTTTTATTCCACGGCTGCTGCCACAACCCAACCGGGATCGACCCGACGCTGGAACAGTGGGAACAGTTGGCAAAACTGTCCGTAGAGAAAGGCTGGCTGCCGCTGTTTGACTTCGCCTACCAGGGCTTTGCTCGTGGTCTGGAAGAAGATGCTGAAGGCCTGCGCGCCTTTGCCGCCGTACATAAAGAGCTGCTGGTTGCGAGTTCCTTCTCGAAAAACTTTGGCCTCTACAACGAACGCGTGGGTGCCTGCACGCTCGTTTCTGCGGATGCAGAAACGGTTGACCGCGCATTCAGCCAGATGAAAGCGGTTATCCGCGCCAACTACTCTAACCCACCCGCTCACGGTGCCGCCGTGGTGGCGACGATCCTCAGCAATGACGCGCTGCGCGCCATCTGGGAGCAAGAGCTGACTGACATGCGCCAGCGCATTCAGCGTATGCGCTTGCTGTTCGTGAACACCCTCGCCGAGAAAGGTGCGGACCGTGATTTCAGCTTCATCACCAAGCAGAACGGCATGTTCTCCTTCAGCGGCCTGACCAAAGAACAGGTGCTGCGTCTGCGTGAAGAGTTTGGCGTTTATGCGGTTGCCTCCGGGCGAGTGAACGTCGCGGGCATGACGCCAGACAATATGGCCCCACTGTGCGAAGCCATCGTCGCCGTGCTGTAACCCTGGCGACAAAAAAGCCAAAGGCCGCGAATGCGGCCTTTGTTATTTGTTTTGAGCATTAAAAAAGCCGCAAACGCGGCTTTTTATCTTTACCAGACAGGCATCTCATCCTGAAGGAAAGGATTATGCACACGCTCATGACCGAGCGTTGACATAGGACCATGGCCTGGAATAAAGCTGACGGCATCGCCGAGCGGTAACAATTTGCGCTTAATCGAATCGATAAGCTGCCCATGGTCGCCACGCGGGAAATCGCTGCGCCCTACTCCACCTTTAAAGATCACATCGCCTGAAATTAGCAGCTGCGAAACTGCGTCGAAAAAGACAATATGACCCGGCGTATGGCCCGGACAATGCAATACGTTGAGGCTGACGTTACCCACGCTGACGGTATCGTCTTCATTCAACCAGCGGTCTGGCGTGAGCGGCTGACAGTCTTCAAGACCGAACATTTTGCTCTGCGCTGGCAGCCCCTGAAGCCAGAACTCATCTTCTTTTTCCGGTCCAATAACTGGCACACCGTAATGTTGTGCCAGCTCCGCGGCGGCGCCAACGTGATCAAGATGACCATGAGTCAGCAAAATCTGCATCAGCGTTACGCCTGCGGCAGCCACTTCCTGTTTGATACACTCAGCGTCACCGCCAGGATCCACCAGTGCAGCAAGTTTGGTCTGCTCACACCAGATGAGTGAACAGTTCTGGGCGAAAGCCGTAACCGGAATAATACGATAGTTCATGATGCTCCTGTTTCGTTACCAGGTCCTCACCGGCCCGGTATCAATATGCACAAAGTTACTACGTGGGTAATATCCTACACCACCTGCGCGCATAGATAACGCAGCTTTGCGAATATTGCTTAACGAAACGCCTTCAATATGAAAATCCATCGCCTGGCCTTTGGTGTGATAGCTGTGTTTCGCTACACCGCGGCTGTGCGCGCGCAACTCATCGTTGGTATTGAGTGAACGATAACCGGAAATAAGCTGCACGGGCTTGTTGGTCCCCAACAGTCCCTGAAGGCGGTACAGATGATCAAAAAGTTTTGGATCGATGGATTTCATTTTATTCGCGCGATAGTCACGGAAAAAATGGTTGAGTCTTGCTAATTCATCCTGAATATAGCCTCTGCCATCGAAAAACTCCGCTTTGAGCGACTCACCGGTATGCAGGTTATTGAGCGTCAAAATACGCGGGCGTGGTGTCGAGAGGGTGGCAAATGCTGGCGTAGGCAAGATGGCCGCTGCGCCTAGCGCAACACCACCTAACGCCAGCAACTTGCGGCGATTAGCGTCAAATTTGTCCATGATAATCAGGTCTACAAGTAAGTGATCGTTATTTATGCACTTCTGGCGCACGAAGGGCACCTTAACTGCCACACACGTCGACGTCAAGGCTCCCTAACCCCAGTCAATACGGGGCCTGTAGCGATACGGCCCCCTATTGGCTAATTTATACGACACCTGAATTATCTGAACTTCTTCATTTACCTGATTAATTGTTCCGCTTTTGGCAGAATTTGTGCGCCAGATCGCGCGGTGAGATCATAATTGTAAATATCTGTACGATATTGTGCCCGACCATCCGCCCCAACAAACGCCGTCAGGTAGTAGAGGTTGACCGGGATATTCTGGCGGATATTGACATATCGCGTATCACCCTGTTTCAGGGCATCAGAAATCCGTGTGTCATTCCAGCCTGCATCCTGTAACAGCATGTTGGCCAATTCAGATGCTTTATTGACGCGCACGCAGCCGGAACTCAGCGCGCGAGTGTCCTTCTGAAACAGCGTGTGATTCGGCGTATCGTGTAGATAAATCGCATCAGAGCTCGGCATATTGAATTTATAGCGGCCCAATGAGTTATGTACACCCGGTGCCTGCTGGAAGCGGAACGGCAGATTTGTCGCCGTGATCGTCGACCAGTCGACCTGATACGGGTTGATGGCTTCTTTGCTGTTCCAGCCGCGCATCATGGTGTAACCGTGACGGTCCAGATAACCGGGATCGTTAACGACTTTCGGTAGAATGTCTTTACGGGCAAGCGTTGAAGGCACGTTCCATGGCGGGTTCACCACCACGTTGTTTAACGCGCTGCTCATCATCGGTGTTTTACGATCAGGACGACCGACAATCACCCGCGAAGCCAAAACTTGATTGCCGTCGAGGTAATAGACCAACGAATAGGCGGGAATATTCACCATGATACCGGTGGAAAGTTTGCCCGGTAGCAGGCGAAGACGCTGAATATTTAGCGCCAGCACGCCCGCACGCTGTGCAGGACTGACGTTCAGCCAGTCACGCGTTGATTGTCCGATAACGCCATCGGCACTCAGCCCTTGCCAGGTCTGGAAACGCTTCACTGCGTCCACCAGCTGTCGGTCGTAAACCGCCGGAGCCGTACCGTTGCCTTTGACTTTCTTCGCAGGAATCGCAGACGGGCTCACCACCGGGTTATCCCCCGGCAGGGCGATATTTGGCGTAGAGTCTATCATCCCCGTACGCTGCAGGATTTCACGCAGTGCAGGAATATCTTTGCTCCACTGACCCGGAGAAAGTTTGCTGGTGCTGGTTAATTGCGGCCACGGACGTGAATCGGTCAGCTGCGTCAGCAACGCCTGATGCATGGCCGCATACTGCGGATGCTGCGGGGCCAGCCCTGCAACAAATAGCGGCAGCTGCCCGTTATCCAGTGCCAGCTGCCACTGGTTAATCACTGACAGCGGTGGCGTAGATAACGTGTACGGTTTATCGCTGTACAGCCAACGGTTGCCCTGCACGGGAATACTGCTGATGAACTGGAGATAACCCATCATGGCGTCTGACAGCACAACATCACGTGCCATCCCACTGACCGCCGGATCGGTTAGCAGTTCGACCCACTGGGTAAATTGTGGCTGAAAACCGGCGATAGCCACTTCAGCAAGCTGCTGCTGAAACGCCTGAACCGCTTCACGGTTTTCCCACATGGGTTTCATCTGTCGCGCCGCGTACAGCGCAGACAGCTGATTCATGTAAATCGGTGTGTAACTGGCAGGCAAGAGTGACTGAATATCAGCCCGACTTTTCGCCGCAGCCCCTTCTGGGAGCGGTTGAATGCCAGCCATCATCGCAACGGCAGGTGCCTGGCCGTCTGATTGCGCCAACGCTTGTGACGTATCGCTCAGTGTGGCTGAACTGTCTGTTGGTACCAGTTCAGGCTCGTCGGCCTGAACGCTAAACAGCGGAGCAAATGCCAGCATCAGGCATAAACTCAGCGCTGACAGCCGACGACCATTAGATTTATCGAGTGACATCCCTTGCCCCCTGTTTTCATTGCTGCCCACATCAGTCGGGGCTTACTCTCAGTATATAAAGACAAAAATACTTTTGCCTGACCAAATGTAAAGAAGATTAAAGATAATACCCTTCTCCACCCTAAAAGGGATAACAAAAAGGGCGACATCACTGTCGCCCTTGTTTAAAAATAACTATTTAGCGCTAAGACGCCTCTGCCGTTCCGGGTAAGGGTTCCGGCAGCTGAGGCGCGAAACCACGCAGGCCGACCACGTGAACGTGTTCAGTATTCTGGAAGACTTTACGTACCAGTTTATAGGTTGTGCCTTTTTCCGGACTAATATTTTCCGGTGCCGCAATGATCAGCTGCATTTCGAGACGGTCACACAGTTCAAACAGCGTGGCGATGGAACGGGCATCCAGACGAGCCGCTTCATCAAGGAACAGCAGACGGCATGGCGAAATATCTTTGCCACGCAGACGTCGGGCTTCATCTTCCCAACTCTGTACCACCATCACCAGTATCGACATCCCGGTACCGATAGCTTCACCGGTCGACAGCGCGCCCGATTCCGCACGCAGCCAGCCGTCAGAACCACGGTTAACTTCGACTTCCATCTCGAGATAGTTACGGTAGTCCAGCAGCTCTTCACCGATGGTTTGCGGCGTACGCTGGCCCATATCAATCTGCGGATTCAGACGCTGATACAGCTTCGCCAGCGCTTCGGAGAAGGTCAGACGGTTGCTGTTGAACAAATCCTGATGCTGTTCGTGCTGCTCGGAAAGCACTTCCAGCAGCGTGGAGTGTGTTTCGCGGACGTTAACGTTCAGACGCACGCTGTTAACCTGGCCGAACGATACGCTTTGCAGTCCCTGGTTGAGCTGACGAATACGGTTCTGTTCGCGCTGAATGGTCTTGCGAATGATGTTCGCCACGCTGCGGGAGCTGATCGCCAGCTTCTGCTCACGCGCTGTCAGTTCTTCTGTCAGGCGGCCCAGCTCAATTTCCATCTGTTCGATGGCTTCAACCGGGTCATCGGTACGAATAATATCCTGACGAATACGCTCACGTAGGTGCTGATACACCGCCACGAAGAACTGGATTTTACGCTCAGGACGTTTCGGATCTTCGGACATGCGCAGCACATCGCGCAGGTGTTCGTTATCCGCCACCGCCAAACGCAGCGCACCCAGCGCTTTATCCGACATCGAACGCAGATCGTCGGCAGAGAGATATGCCAGCTCGCGACGGTGCAGACGGCGTTCGACGTTGTTGTCTTTCACCAGACGCATCACCGCACACCAACCCGCTTTCGCGCTGACCACCTGCTCACGCATTTCGAGGTAATTACGCTCGAGGCTACGCAACTTGCGGGTCAGGTTATCCATCTCCGCTTCGCAGAAGGTCAATGCTTTTTCAAGCTGATTACGACGGCTACGGTTGTTCGACAGCTGCGTATGCAACTCGTCACGACGAGAACGCGCACGCTCTTCCGCCCCGCTGTCGGCACGTACGCCGATATCCTGCAATTCGCGATGTAAGTCGGTCAGCAGCTCTTTTTTGGTGTCGTAGGAGCTTTTCAGCGACGCCATCACCTGGCTGTACTGGCTGAGCTGTGCCGCATGGTTACGCAGCGCTTCACGGGCGCGGGTACGTTCACCTTCGGCCTGCTCCAGACGCTGGCGAAGCTTCTCGTTCAGGTCTGTGTTGCCGTTCAGCATTTCCGCCGAATCCGTGTAACCAAAGTGCGCGCGGCGCTGCACAACTTCGGTCAGAGCAAATGCCTGCTGACGTGCATCACGCTGCACCTGCTGAGAATACGCAAAGTCTTCTTTCAGCTGCTCGTACTGTTCCGGGTCACTCTGCAGAACCGCCACAACCGGCTCAAGTTTCGCCAGCTGATTACCATGCTGCTGAATAAAGCGCGCGGCTTCCTGCGCTTCATCCAGACGTTCCTGAATTTCATCCACGCGGTCAGCGAGGGTTTCGTCAGCCAGCAGATTCAGACGCGGTAGCAGGCGGTTAAGTTGGGAAACGCCCTCTTTCGCCTGTTCAAACTGCGCCCGGCTCTGTTGGTTATCATTTTCATGATTGCTGAGCGCACGCTCCAGCTCACCGCGACGAGTATTGAGTTTGCGAATTTCCGCTTCCGGATCCGCTTCAAACGCGACGGCTAAATGGCTGCCGATAAAGCGGCTGAACGCCTGATGCAGACGCTGAGTTTTCTGCACGTCAAACGACAGGGTCGCAAAGCGTTCTGACAGAATTTCACGCTCGGCGTGCAGCGCTTCAATACGGTTTTCACGCGCCGCACGGCCAAACAACGGCAGCGTCGGGAAGCGTGAATAACGCCACTGGCGATCGGCGACTTTGACGACAACCGCTTTTTCCAGCTCGTCGACGCTGAACACGCTGTCATCAAAGGACGATGGATCCCCTTCAATGAGATAGAGATCTTCCGGGCAATCTTCCAGCCCTTCCAGCTGTTCGGCGATCAGCGACAGATCCGGCACCACAATTCCGTGGCGCGACGGGCCGTACAACGCGGAGAAGTATGGCGCATCTTCGAGGCTGACGTCGTCGTAAATCTCTGACAGCAGAACGCCACCAAAACGTTCGGCAAGCGCATTCAGGCGCGGATCTTCCGAGCCGCCTGGCTGGCTTAAACGTTCAATTTCATCATCAACCGCACGCTTACGGGCGCCGACTTCATCGCGTTCAACAATCGCCTCGCGCTCGCGCTCCAGCAACTGCTGCATGAATTCGGTAACGTCCTGGCTGGATTCGAACGCTTCCCCGCTCTGCTCGCACAGTTGAGTCAGGCTGCTTTGTGCCGCGAGCCAAATCGGCGCGCGTTGCAGCAGCGTCCTGGTGCGGCTTTGCAGCTGTTCCAGTTCCTGACGCAGCGTCATACGCTGTTCGCTAGCGGAGGACACGCTGTCGGAGAGTGAAGAAATACGTTCTTCCAGCTCCATGTGCAGCGCTTCCAGGTCGTCGATCTCAATGTGACGACCCTGACGCTTGCAGAATTCGGCCAGCAGACGTTCGGCATCCTGCTGTTCACGCAGACGCTGTTCGAGTTCGTTCAGACGACCGCGCAGGGCGGTAGACTGTTCTGCCAGATGGCGCTGATTCACGCCTTCACGCAGCAGATCACGGGCCACTTCCCACGCTTCATCACGGCCCAATGGACCATTGATGGCGGCAACTAACTGGTATGCCTGCTCGAACTGGCTGTGCGCGGTTTGCGCTACGCTCATTTTCTGTTCGAGAGACAGCAGTTTTTCCGTGGCCTCCTGCTCTTTGGCTTTAAAGGTATCGAGCCATTCGTCGGCGCTGTCCGGGCTTAAGTCCGGCAGATGACAAAGCTCTTTCGCGCGCTGCAGTGCCTGCATAGCCTGATTGTACTGAATGGCGCGAGTTTGCTGCACGTCCAGCGCCTGCTGGTAATCGGCCAGCTGGCTTTTCAGTTCATCCACTTCCAGCTCAGCGGCTTCAGCGCGGCCTTCGTTTTCTTCTTGCTGTTCGGTGGCTTCGGCCACCACTTCATTTTGTTCTTCGAGGCGGATCTGCAATTCATCGATATCCGCTTCATAGCGCTCGATTTTTTCCTGCTGGCGCAGCGCGGTCTGAACCAGGTTCAGGTGATCGCTGGCCGCCTGGTAATCTGCTTCCAGGTCGCCTTCAGCACCGTTGTGCTCTTGCAGTTCACGCGCCATATCGACATGTTTGAACTGCTCAGCGGCGAGCTGCTGACGTGACGACAGCAGTTCGCGACGGAATTCTAGGGCTTTATCAAGATGCACGCGACGTTCGTTCGAATGGCGCATGTAGTCCGCCGCCACGTAGTCTGTGGCTTCGGAGATAAGATGCTTAAACAGATCACGGTCCGACTGAGTGACGCGGATCGCTTCCAGCGTCATGCGGTTTTCACGCAGCGCCGCTTCCATATCCTGGAACGCTTTACGCACACCGCCGTTTTCAGGCAACAGGTAGTCGCGCAACGAGCGGGTAATGGCGCTGGAAATACCGCCATAAAGCGAGGCTTCAATCAGACGGTAGTATTTACTACGGTCTGACGCCGAACGCAGACGACGGGCGACAACACCCAAATCGAACATCAGCGAGTGATAATCGGTGATGGAGTTAAACTGCTTGAATTGCACGCCTTCCATCCCTTCGAGCTTATCTTTCAGCTCCTGAAGGGTCAGCACGCGTGCTTGTCTGTCGTTCAGCGTTTCAGTCACCAGCTCGGTTGGCTGGAAGGACATCGGTAGACCCTGGATAGCAAACGGTTTGATATCCACTTTGCGGTCACGACCGGCAACCTGTTGCAAACGGACGCCCACCAGCACACGCTGATGACGCGAGTTCATCACGTCGAGCATCGAGTAACAGACACCGGCTTTCAGCTTACCGTGCAGACCTTTATCGCGGGAACCGCTGGTCGCACCGGCTTCGGTGGTGTTACGGAAGTGCAGTAACGTCAGATCGGGGATAAGCGCCGTAACGAACGCCGCCATCGTGGTGGATTTACCGGCACCGTTACCGCCCGAAAGCGTGGTCACCAGTTCATCGAGATCAAAGGTTCGGGCGAAAAAACCGTTCCAGTTAATCAGGGTTAATGAACGAAATTTACCGCGTTCAATCATTATTCTTCCTCCCCGCTATCCGTGTCCGGTTGCGCATCGTCGTTCTCGTCATTGAGCTGCAGATGGTTTTCAATCGCCATCGCTTCACCATCGCGGATCATGCGCAGCTGCGCTTCGCGGGCATCATCGCCAGAGCGGACGTCAGCGCCGAAGCGAAAGACCGACTCTGTGATGCGGAATTTGCTGCTGTCGTGCCCCATAAACCACACCATGCCGAGACGGCGCAGACGATTCAGAGAGGAACGCACTTTTTCCTGCAGTTTTTGTCTGTCGAGATCCGAACCGGTGGAGCGGTTATTCACCAACTTCAGCAGCTTGGCTTCATCCGCCAGGCTCATCAGTTCGTCGTACAGTTCCTGCTGGGTGAAAATCCCCTCATTCGCCAGGCGCTCCGGGCTGAGGTAGAGATAACAGAGAATTTTACCGACCATCATGTCCACTTCGGACAGCACAGAACGCGGAATGAGCGTGGTGGAACGCGGGCGCAAATAGAAGAAACCTTCCGGCGCACGAATCAGCTCCACGTTATAGCGGGTGTAAAACTCTTCCAGATACTCCTGGAAATCCATCAAAAAGGCATGGTTGTCCAGCTCGTCCAGACCGATATGACGGCCAGAACGCAGGCCGCTATCTAGCGCCGGGAATAACGGATTGGCCAGGGCCTGCGCCAGCTTAACTGGCATCACGTGTTCAATATTTGTCGATGACATGTGCCTGTACCTTGGCTCCGTAATCATTAATCGGCTGCCACTTCGGCGACAGTCCGGTGAAATCTGCTTGTGCTACGCCCAGACGAACGGCCTGATCGACCACGATCCGCGCAACGTCGAAGTGGCGGGCGCGCGGGTATTGTGCGAGATATTCGCGCACCACCAGGCCCAAATCCAGCGGCAGTCCTTTATTTTTGTAGATAACCAGCTGCTCTTCGATAAGTGCCGCCAGCTGTTCACGGATTTCGTTAAATTCTTCGTATTCGAGGTCCGGTGGAAGTTCCCCGGTCACCTCTTCGTCACGCAGCATCATCTCTTCGTCACGCATGTCGAACAGACGGTCAGCGTTCGCATAGGTCAGCGCCCACGGCGCATCGAAGTAGTTCTGTACCGAAACGCGTAGACGCTGAGCGAAGACGCGGTTTTTATCCATATCGATGGCGGTACGGATAAATTTATGCACGTGTCTGTCGTAGCCAATCCACAGGTCGATAGCCTGCTGGCCCCAGCTGACAATACGGTCGAGTTTGCTTTGCAGGTCGAACACCAGACGATCGACGAAATGCAGATCGTCGTACGTCATGGTGGAATCCTGAATCCGCAGCAGGTTGGCCTGCAGCTTGTCGCCCGCGGCTTCCAGCGTATCCTGCAGTTCGCGCAGGGTGCCGGAAGTTTCTGACAGGAGCATTTCACAGCTGGAAATCGCCGCCCGCCAGTCTTTGTTCAACAGCTGCGCGATATCGTCTTTGACCGTTTGCTGCTGTTCGTCCATCAGACGCTGCGTAAGATCGATGCTGTCAAAGATTTCCGCAACGGAATATTTCAATGGGGCATAGACGTTACGATGCCAGTGGAACTCATCGCCGCCTTCATCGGCGGCATCTGCCGCGCGTTTGAGCTCGCCACCGACAATAGACAACTGCATCGACAGGCGCAGCGTTGAGAATTCACGCTGGCGGATGTAGTAGTCGGTAATCCCGATGCCAAGCGGCGTCAGACGGTAGATGGCGTTGCCTTCGGTGATTTCGCTGGTAAAGCGGTTCAGCAGACGTTGACGCACCATATCGTTGATCGCGTTGTTTGCGCGCACGCTGATGGTTTCGCTGGTTTGCTCAAACGCATCACTGACGTGACGGAAAGCATCAATCAGCTCACCTTCGGTAAGCTCGCCTTCAAGCCGTTCGCCATTCAGCGTTGCTACGGCCATCAGGAACGAAAGCCTGTCGACCGGCAACGAGATCGAAAAATCATTTTTTCTGGCCCAGGCAACCAGTTCGGGGACTGTCTGGGAAAAATCACTCATTGTTAGTCCTTGTATCTACCTGCGGTTTGAGCGCGGTGACATGAATATAGCGACCCAGGCTAATCCAGGGTTCCTCACGGCAATAGCGTGTTTCTAATGCCAGCAGCTGTTCGTAACGCTCGTGCTGCTTATGTTTTTCACGCAAATAATCATGAAAGACCCGCACACCGGTTTTGCCGGTTATGAGCCAGCCGGACTCTTGCAGCCACTGATATACCTGCTGTGGTTCGCGTGGGTAGTTCGGCGAAAGCTTACGTTTTCGGGTCTTCGGCATGCCGGCTTCGACGTAATCAAAGTTCGTCACCACCATGTTATGCATCAGCAGACCGTTAGCATTGTAGAACATTAACGACAACGCGCCGCCCGGACGCAGCACCGACCACAACGCGTCTAAAACCGCTTGCGGATTGACCACCCACTCCAGCACTGCATGGCACAATATCAGATCAACCGGCCTTTCCAAATGTCCGGCAATCTCCTGCACCGGGCATTGTACAAAATGCATGTTGTGGCTCACACCTTTCTCATCGGCAGCCTGTTTTGCCAGGGCTATCATCTCAGCTGACAGATCGCATAGGGTAACATGATGCCCCCGTTCTGCCATCCGAATTGCCGTTTGCCCGGCCCCACCGCCGCCGTCCAGAATGTGTAATGGCGCATCGCCAAAAGACGCCAACAGGATATCTAAATCCTGCCAGAGGATCGCCTGACGCAACTGGCCCTTGGTCGTGCCATAGATATTGCGCGAAAATCGTTCCGCGATACCATCGAAATTGCGATCCTGCACGCTGGACTCCACTTGCCTGCCACAAAACCGCTATTTTGTCATACCCACAGCGAGAGGGAAGCTATCTGGTGTAATATCCGTGCATATCCCCTGTCAGATGGTCAAAAAAGGAACCAACAAGGATGCTTTTTACGCTAAAGAAGTACATTGGCGGCATGATTTTACCGTTACCGTTGCTGCTGTTACTGATGGCGCTCGGCCTGGCGCTGCTCTGGTTCAGCCGATTCCAGCGTAGTGGTAAGATTTGTCTTAGTATTGGTTGGCTGGCGCTGTTGCTGCTGAGCCTGCAACCGGTCGCCGATGCGTTACTCAAGCCAATTGAAAACAGCTATCCAACCTGGCAAGGCACGGAGCGCGTCGACTACGTTGTGGTTTTGGGCGGAGGTTATACCTGGAATCCTGAATGGGCACCGAGTTCAAATCTTATCAATAACAGCCTGCCGCGTCTGGCGGAAGGCATTCGTTTATGGCAGGCCAATCCCGGTGCCAGGATGATTTTCACCGGTGCAGCGGCGAAGACCAACCCCGTGAGTACCGGGGAAGCCGGTGCACGCGTAGCGGAGAGCATGGGTGTGCCGCGCAGCGATATTATCGTGCTGGATAAACCGAAAGATACGGAAGAAGAAGCCGCTGCGGTAAAAGCAGCAATTGGCGATGCGCCGTTCCTGCTGGTGACGTCCGCCTCACATTTACCGCGAGCGATGATTTTCTTCCGCCATGCGGGCCTGCATCCGCTGCCTGCTCCGGCCAATCAGCTGGCCATTGAATCACCACTCAATCCATGGGAGCGCCTGATCCCTTCTCCCGTCTGGTTGATGCATAGCGACCGCGTGGGCTATGAAACACTGGGCCGCATTTGGCAATGGCTAAAAGGCAGCTCAGGCGAGCCAGGGGAGTAAAGATTTCGACGCCAAATCGAAATTGGCACGGTTAAATTGCCCGGTGTTTACCAACTGAGCGACTTCATCCCACAACAGATACAACCAGCGGCGCCAGAGGAAGGATTCAGACACTGGCGCACGCTGGAGATAGTGCCACAGCAGACCTTCCGCCAGCCCACTCTCCGACAATCGGAACAGCTCGTACTCACGCGGCGCCCACAGCATAATGCCCGGCCCGACCATCGCCAGCAGCTGATCGCTGCGGGAATCTTTCAGCATACTGCGCAGCGTAAAATTGCCATGCACCATGACGCAATTATCATTAAAACCGTCAAACAGCGCGGGCAGACATTCCCGCGTGCGGAACAGGATCCGTTTGTCCTGCATGGTGAGCCCGGTGTTGGGGTAGAGATTCAGCGTGCTCCACAGCATTTCGACGCGCTGGCGATACCAGAGCGGCCAGAGATTTTCCTGCGTGCTGTCGACCGTGCCGACGCAGCCGCCGCTGTCCTGTCGATGCCAGGCCAGTAATGCCTCGACAATCTGATCTTTCAACTGCTCCCAGCGATCCGGCGTTCTGGCGGGAGCCTCCACTGACACACCGCGCAGCCGTTCAAGCAGCAGGATATCCGGGCCAGGATGCTCTTCATGGGTCATCACGCCATAAACCACCGGCATACGCACGGTCCCACTGCGGGCCAGAGTCGAAATTTTCCAGGCCAGCTGCTGTGCAAGCCCCGGGGTAGTGAAACTTCGGGCCAGCAGCGGCATTGGATGTCCCTGAGCATCGTATAGCGACCACAGTGATGAGTCCGTTTTCTCACTCACACACTCCACCCGACTCAACTTCTCGCCCAGCAGGTGGCTCAGTTCGGCACGCAGTTGTTCCATATCTGGTTACCCCTATGAAGACTACTGTTTTTATAATGAGCGCCGATGCCGGAGATGTCACCGGATAAGATCAAAAACGGGGTAAAAAAGAGGATATACCGAGCGGGAAATACTCCCCTCCGGGCGGAGGGGAGAAGGCGATTAGCGCAGTTCTGCGCGCACGCGAGCGAGATCTTCAGGGGTATCAACCCCAGTGCCAGGGACTTCTTTCGCCACGGCAACATGGATTTTTTCGCCATACCACAGCACGCGCAGCTGTTCGAGCATTTCGATTTGCTCGAGCGGACTCGGTGCCCAGTTGACGTAACGACGAATGAAACCCGCACGGTAGCCGTAGATACCAATGTGGCGCAGCAGTGTGTCACCAATGGCGTCACGGCTTTGAGCGAAACGGTCACGATCCCACGGAATAGTGGCGCGGGAGAAATAGAGCGCGTAGCCTTGCGCGTCCATCACGACTTTGACCGCATTAGGATTGAAGGCTTCTTCCGCATCGTGAATTGGCACTGCGAGCGTCGCCATTCCAGACTGGCTGGCGGCCAGATTTTCAGCAACCTGGCGAATGATGACCGGCGGGATCATCGGCTCATCACCCTGAACGTTGACGATCAGCGTGTCATCGCTGAATCCACATTTTTCCACCACTTCGGCCAGACGTTCGGTCCCGGACTGGTGATCAGCGCGGGTCATGCACACTTCGCCGCCTGCGGCCTCGACTGCGCGCGCGACGTCTTCATTATCCGTCGCAACGATAATGCGCTCAGCGCCAGACTCACGTGCTCTTTCAAGCACATGCACAATCATTGGCTTGCCGTTAATGTCCTGCAGCGGTTTGCCCGGCAGACGGGTGGACGCGTAACGCGCGGGAATGATGACGACAAAACTCATGGATGGCTCTCTTCTGCGCTCAATGGACGGGCTTCGTTTTCCAGCAGGACGGGAATTCCGTCACGCAGCGGGAAAGCCAGGCTGTCGAGTTTGCAGATAAGCTCTTGCTTATCCTGACTGTAATAGAGCTTCCCGTTGCAGACCGGACAAGCGATGATTTCAAGTAAGCGGTGATCCATAGTTCCTCCAGATGGACCGAAAAAGTATCTGTCGCAGCATAGCACAGAGCCCGTTTATGCGGCGTCAATTTCCCATCCCTTTGGCTGAGCGTTGAAAAGTTCAGCAGGTCGATGGTTGAGTACCACGCGTCCGGCACCCTGCCAGCGCGCAAAATCATTGATGGCCTGCATCAGACCTTTTTCCAGCGTCTGGCTCACCCGCACGCCGTCCTGCAAATAGACGGCAAAGATTTCCAGCACGCCGGTTTTGCGGTGCATTTTGCTGTCCATTCGCCCCACCAGTTTTCCCTGGTGCAGTAACGGCAGAACAAAATAACCAAACTGGCGCTTAGGTGCGGGCGTGTAGCATTCAAGCCGATAGGTGAAATCGAAAAGCTGCTCAGCGCGCCTGCGGTCCCAGACTACAGGGTCAAATGGCGAAAGCACCGCGCTGTGGGTGGCGGTCAATTTTCCCGCCTGCGCTTCCTCGAGCAGTGGCTGTAAATCAGCATGCAGCCACATCGGCCCAAGCCCTTTGACATCAACCGGAATTATTAGCCCCTCTTCTTGCCAGCGTGCAAGTAAAGCAGGCAACGAAGGCTGTCGTAAACGGTAGTAATCCGCCAGCCACTGGCCGCGAAAAATCCCGAGACTGCGGGCGCTGTTTTGCAGCATTAATTCTTCGGCCTGTTCCTGAGCGAGCAGATCACGCTCGTCGTCCCAGTGCGGCATCACCCGGGAGGTCAAATCATATATACGCTGGAAATTATGGCGACCAATTACCATTACTTTCCCGGCAGTGAACAGCCCTTCCAGATGGCGCTTGTGCGGCTTCCATTCCCACCAGCCGCTGGCACCTTTACGGGGATGCTCAAAATCCGCCGAGCGAACCGGCCCGTTTTGCTGAATGTGTTCGATGAGCAGCTCTATTTCAGCGGCATGTTCCACCATCCA
This sequence comes from Scandinavium manionii, assembly GCF_024764775.1. NCBI lineage: Bacteria > Pseudomonadati > Pseudomonadota > Gammaproteobacteria > Enterobacterales > Enterobacteriaceae > Scandinavium > Scandinavium manionii. The sequence continues at coordinate 58,688 of NZ_JALIGC010000040.1, forward strand.
CTCTTTACGATACTTCCAGCCCATCTTGTCGGGCGAAAGCATTCGATGGCGCATCAGTGAAAAGTCACTTCTCGGTAAGAAGCAGGCCTCATGGGCCCAGTACTCCATCAGCTCTCCCCGGTTTAACGCCTCGTCCAGCCATTGTGATGGAAAACTGCCCAGGCGACTGAATAACACCAGCCAGGGGCTGCGCGCAACGACGTTGATGGTGTCGATTTGCAGTAAGGACATACGCTGAATGGTAGAAAGAATGTCACCCGGTTTCGGGCGACGACGGGGCTTTTTGAGTAACCCCTGAGCGGCAAGATGAAGATGGCGTGCGGCAGTTAGTGAAAGCGTTACTTCTGACATTCGAAGTCCTCGTCAGCTCTGCCTGCGCCGCGTGCGATACGCTAGCGTTGTGCCAGGCTCACCAGTTTCTGAATCAACCGTGGAGCCTGCTCGTCGTCAAAGACGGCGTCCACCGGTAAATACCACCAGTTTTCTTCGGCAAAAGCGCGACACTTGACCGCGTCTTTTTCCGTCATTACCAGCGTTTGTTTCTGTTCCGCGAGCGCTTGTACATCCGCTGCGCTTAACGCCTGATGATCGCCCAGCGCGACAGTTTTCACCGGCTGCACGCCGCAGCTTTCAAGGGTGGCAAAAAAACGCGGAGGATGACCAATTCCGGCCATAGCGACAACGTCCTTCAGCAAAGAGACGCTACGTTTTTCGCCCGTTTTGAGGTTAACGGCCATGCCAGGGCGCAGCTGCATCGGGATTTCACCCGCACGCGGTACGCCGCCATTGACGATAACCGCATCCACGCTTTTCAGACGTGAAGCGCGTTCGCGCATCGGACCGGCGGGTAACCACCAGCCATTGCCAAAACGACGGACACCATCAATCACAACGATTTCAACATCACGTGCGAGACGATAATGCTGGAGACCATCGTCGGTGATGATGATTTGCAAGTCGTGAGCTGCCAGCAATGCCTGAACAGCCTCACTGCGGTCAGGGGAAACGGCGACGGGCGCCCCGGTACGTTGATAAATCAACACCGGTTCATCGCCCGCTTCGTCAGTGGTGGTGTCTGCCGTTAACAGCAACGGATAATGGGATGCTTTGCCGCCGTAGCCTCGAGAAACGACGCCCGCTTTAATGCCGTGCTGCTGAAGTTGCTCCACCAGCCAGATAGCTACTGGCGTTTTACCGTTACCGCCTGCGGTGAGATTCCCCACCACCGCAACCGGAACCGGCGCACGCCAGGCTTTCTTAATACCTAAACGATAGCTGAGACGAATGACGCCGCTCGCCAGGCCATATAGCCAGGAGAGCGGCAACAGCAGCAGCCAAAGCGGGGATTCGCCAGACCAGATACGTGCGATCATTGCCCAAATTGCATTTTATGCAGCTGAGCATACACGCCGCGATGTTCCAGCAAATCCTGGTGACTACCGCGCTCAACGATGCGTCCATCTTCGACGACGACAATTTCATCGGCTTTTTCGATGGTGGACAGTCGGTGAGCGATCACCAGAGAAGTACGGTTTTTCTGCAGTTCATCCAACGCGGCCTGAATAGCACGTTCGGACTCGGTATCCAGGGCTGACGTGGCTTCATCCAGAATCAGGATCGGGCTATCACGCAGCAGCGCACGGGCAATGGCGATACGCTGACGCTGACCGCCGGAAAGCAGCACGCCATTCTCACCAATTACCGTATCCAGACCGTTATCCATCTTATTGATGAAGTCCATGGCGTAGGCCATTGTCGCGGCCTTCTCAATATCTTCACGGCTGTAAAGGTCGGTGCGAGCGTAAGCAATGTTGTTCGCCACGGTATCGTTGAACAGATGAACGTTCTGCGAAACCAGCGCCACCTGGTCGCGTAACGATGCCAGGGTATATTCGCGAATATCATGCCCGTCAAGCACGATGCTCCCGTTATCCACATCGTAGAAACGTGTGATCAGGCTCGCGATGGTAGACTTGCCTGAACCGGAACGTCCCACCAGTGCGACTGTTTTTCCTTCAGGAACATGCAGATTGATGTCACGCAGCGCAGGCACTTCGCGGCCTGGATACGTAAAGGTGACGTCTTTAAATTCGAGATTACCCTTCGCACGTTCAACAACGCGAGTACCTTCGTCTTTTTCTTGCTCGGTATCGAGGATAGCGAACAGTGTCTGGCATGCAGCCATACCGCGCTGGAACTGGGCATTGACGTTAGTCAGAGACTTCAGTGGACGCATCAGCGCAATCATCGAAGAGAACACGACGGTGATGGTACCCGCGGTCAACGTTTCCATCACGCTCGGGAAGCTCGCCGCATAGAGAACAAAGGCCAGCGCCAGCGACGCAATCAGCTGAATGATAGGGTCAGAGATTGAAGAAGCAGAAACCATCTTCATGCCCTGCAAACGCATTTTATTGCTGACTTTATCGAAACGCTTGGTCTCAACACCCTGTCCGCCAAACATCAGGACTTCTTTATGTCCTTTCAGCATTTGCTCCGCACTGGTGGTCACCTGCCCCATCGTGTTTTGCATATTTTTACTGATGCTTCGGAAACGCTTGGAGACGATACGAATAGCGAAAGAAACGATCGGGGCCAGGACGATAAGGATCACCGACAGCTGCCAGCTGTACCAGAACATCATGATGAACAGGCCAATAATCGAGGCCCCTTCACGCACGACGGTAATCAGCGCGCTGGAAGAAGATGAAGCAACCTGTTCGGAGTCATAAGTGATACGTGACAGCAAAGTACCGGTCGACTGTTTGTCGAAAAACGAGACCGGCATACCCATCATATGGCCGAAAAGGCGGCGGCGCATGGTCATGACCACTTTTCCTGAAACCCAGGAAATACAATAACTTGAAACGTAACTGGTGATACCACGAAGGATCATCAGTCCGATCACAACCAGCGGCATCCACAGCAGCACAGAGCGATCCGTTTTACCAAAACCATCGTCCAGTAATGGTTTGAGAAGCGACAGCATAAAGGTGTCACTGGCAGCGTTAAGAATTAACGCGACCGCCGATACGATTAGGCCAGCTTTAAAAGGCGCAATCGTTGGCCAAAGTCGGCGGAAAGTCTGCCACGTGGAGAGATCTTTGTCGTTCTGCATTCAAAAAACCAGCTTATGTTGAGATAGCCGCACATTCTACCCGTTATCACCAGCATCGCCAAACCACTGATGATACCAACGGGGGTATATTTGATCGCGTAAGCTATGGATTTGCCAACCTTCTGGTGAAAAGTTGACCGTAACCTGTCCCTGGTGAGGCGTATCGAACCAGCGATAATGCTGTTGGCTGTAACGCGTTTTCACCTTTGGGGATGGAAAATGCCAGGCATTGTACCGCGCCATCGAAGCCAGCGCGGCCTGCCCATCAATCCGTTGAAGCAATGCTAACGAAGACGATGTCGAGCTGCCATGATGTGGCACCTGAACAAGTGTAGACGCAAGATGCTGCCAGTAATGACTGAGCATTGACATTTCTGCCGATATTTCAATATCTCCCGTCAATAAAACGCTATAGCGCCCGTCATCGACCCGAACGACACACGAGCGGTTATTGCCTTTATCCATTGTGCCTGGCAGTGGCCAGACCGCACGGAACGTCAGTCCCTCCCAGCGCCAGCTTTCCCCTCGAAAACAAGGGAGATGCCCTTCCCACTGTAACGGGCTTCTGACCCACAGTGCAGGCCAGGTTTTCAGCAGCGTTTCCAGCCCCCCACGATGGTCGAGATGTTCGTGACTAAGAACGATGCCTTCTGGCTGTAGATGATGCCAGCGCAGCCAAGGGATAATGAGCTGTTGAGCACTGTCCCCCCCGGGCCAGGCAAGCCCGGTGTCATAGAGCAGCGCTTTACCGTTTCGGGTAATGACGATGGACAATCCCTGCCCCACATCCAGCATGGTTACAGACCACGTTTGAGGTGGTGGCTGGCGCCAGAGTGGGAAAGTAAGCAGAGTTCCACATGCCAGTATTGAAGCAGGCCATCTCGTACAGCCATTGAGTCGCCAGAGGATAATGACCAGCCACGGTATCACTACAATGCCCTGCCAGCGATAATCGATATCTTGCCATCCCTGAGGAAGTGCACGCAAAAACCAAAACAAGCCTTCGAGCAGGCAATCGGCTAACAGCCAGATATAATTTTCCATTGTCGCCGGTCCGGTAAAATGCAGCACAACACCGGCCAGTAAAAGCGGAATTTCACCCAGCGTCACCAAAGGCACGGCCACAAGATTGGCGGGCAGAGATGTCCAGGACATGCCGTGAAATATGCTCACTTGCAATGGAAGCAGAAGCAGCATCAGTCCCAACTGTAAATGCACTAACGAAATCAGCCCCTTTATTATGACGTTACATTGCAGGCGAAGGGGTGGCATCCACTGATACCAGAAGATCAACGTTGCAACGGCAAAAGCCGATAACCACAGGCTTTGCGTCAGAATGGCCAAAGGATCCAACACCAGGATTGCGGCGATACAGCACAGCCATACTTCCCATGGAGTCCATCGACGACCACTTAAGCGCAGCAGCAGCCAGACTCCGGCCGCGATAATGGAGCGCAGAGCCGGAGGCTGTAATCCACTTAACCACGCGTACATCAGCGCCAGAAGAAAGCTGGCGCAAAGGGGCATTCGCCAGCCAATCCAGCGGCATGGTAGCACTCTCTGTATACCTCGTATCAAGACCCAACCCATCATCGCCACCAGAGAAATATGCAATCCGGAAATCGCCATCAGATGCGAGGTTCCCGTTTCTTGAAGCAGACGTTTTATTTCCGCGGGAACATCTGCACGCTCGCCAACGGCCAAAGCCAGCATGACGTGTTGCCACGGATAAGGTTCGAGTGCGTTCGCCAATGCGGAGACTAACTGCGACCGTATGCTGCACTGACCGTCTACTCTATTCGCCTGCGTAAAGCGCCCGGTTAATGGACGATGTAATGAAAGCGCATGGCGCTGACCGTCAAACATGCCCTCATTGAGTAAACCGTGTACTGCCCGGGCTTTAATGGTCATTTGCCAGATTTGCCCCACGCAGCCCTTTTCCGGCAGTGCCTGACCATAAAGAACGATACCTGGTGCAGGGATTTGTCGCTGGCCGTTAATCCGCAGCAGTTTGCCGTAATATGTGGTTTCACCGTCTATGGCGGCGATCTCCACTTCTGCCTGTAGCGGTCTCCCGGATAGCGTATTTGCCGGAATGATAATCTTCTGCGCAGCAAAAACACCCCAGCAGAAAAAGAGCGCAGTGAGCCCCACGATTCTGAAGCGCCGGGCATTAATGACAAACGCAATTGCTCCTAACGTAATCGTGCCAGCAACATCTATCGACGGTAATTGGGGTAACCAAAACAATGGGCAAATGCCGATGATGGCGCTGATGGCTATTGTGGGTAATCGCATGACACCTCCCTGTCGCGAGCAGTCTCATGCTTTCAAGTTTGTGTGTCTTTAGACAAATACAGACGTTGCGAGGAGGCTTCCAGGGAATCGATGTTGTTGCAAAGAGCGCATTGTGCTTTCCGGGGCGTGTTCCAAAACCCTGGTGGCCACCTCACGAAAGGTACGTATTCCAGAAACGAAAAAAGCACCCTGTGGGTGCTTTCATCTCGTTCAAGTTTTGCGGAAACCTGCAATAACTCAATCGTAAATATTGGCGCGATCGCGCAATTCTTTCCCCGGCTTAAAGTGCGGAACGTATTTACCTTCCAGCTCGACTTTATCGCCTGTTTTCGGGTTACGCCCAACACGTGGGGCGCGGTAATGCAAAGAGAAACTACCGAAACCGCGGATTTCAATGCGCTCGCCCTGGGCTAGCGTAGAGGCCATATGTTCCAGCATCTCTTTCACAGCATCTTCAACCGCTTTCGCAGGGATGTGAGATTGCTGGCTTGCAAGTCTTTCGATGAGCTCTGACTTGGTCATGATTCCTCCGGTTTCCTTTCAGGAAAGTATAAGCTAACAGCTTGAACAAGGGCGGCCGTAGCCGCCCTTTGTTGTTGATTACAGGACGAATCCTGCAATCTGTCAAGTTACTCGTGAAGAGTGACCTGATTACTCGCCTTTAGCTGCTTTAAATGCTTCAGCCATAGCGTTGGAGAAGTTGCTTTCTTCCTGTTTGTTGTTAACAGTAGCGATTGCATCTTTCTCGTCAGCTTCGTCTTTAGCACGTACAGACAGGCTGATTGCACGGTTCTTACGGTCAACACCGGTGAATTTAGCTTCAACGTCGTCGCCTACGTTCAGAACCAGAGTTGCATCTTCAACGCGGTCACGTGATGCTTCAGAAGCACGCAGGTAACCTTCAACGCCGTCAGCCAGTTCTACGGTTGCGCCTTTAGCGTCAACTGCAGTCACTTTACCGTTAACGATAGCGCCTTTCTTGTTCAGAGCAACCCAGTTGTTGAACGGATCTTCAGCCAGCTGTTTCACGCCCAGGGAGATGCGCTCACGCTCTGCGTCAACCTGCAGAACAACGGCAGCGATTTCGTCGCCTTTCTTGTATTCACGAACTGCTTCTTCGCCTGCAACGTTCCAGGAGATGTCAGACAGGTGAACCAGGCCGTCGATGCCGCCGTCCAGGCCGATGAAGATACCGAAGTCAGTGATAGACTTGATTTTACCTTCAACGCGGTCGCCCTTGTTGTGGGTTTCTGCGAACAGCTGCCATGGGTTAGATTTGCACTGCTTCAGACCCAGGGAGATACGACGACGTTCTTCGTCGATGTCCAGAACCATAACTTCCACTACATCACCAACGTTAACAACTTTGGATGGGTGGATGTTTTTGTTGGTCCAGTCCATTTCGGAAACGTGTACCAGGCCTTCAACGCCTTCTTCGATTTCAACGAAGCAGCCGTAGTCGGTCAGGTTGGTCACGCGACCAGTCAGTTTGGTACCTTCTGGGTAACGCTTAGCGATAGCTACCCATGGATCTTCGCCCAGCTGCTTCAGACCCAGAGAAACACGGGTACGCTCGCGGTCGAACTTCAGCACTTTAACAGTGATTTCGTCGCCAACGTTCACGATTTCGCTTGGGTGTTTAACGCGTTTCCACGCCATGTCAGTGATGTGCAGCAGGCCGTCTACGCCGCCCAGGTCAACGAATGCGCCGTAGTCAGTGAGGTTCTTAACGATACCTTTAACTTCCATGCCTTCCTGGAGGTTTTCGAGCAGCTGATCACGTTCTGCGCTGTTTTCGGATTCGATAACGGCACGACGGGAAACAACAACGTTGTTACGCTTCTGGTCCAGCTTGATAACTTTGAACTCAAGCTCTTTGCCTTCCAGGTGCAGCGTATCGCGAACTGGACGCACGTCTACCAGTGAACCTGGCAGGAACGCACGAATACCGTTCAGCTCAACAGTGAAGCCACCTTTAACTTTGCCGTTGATAACACCAACAACAGTTTCAGCGTCTTCGTATGCTTTTTCCAGCGTGATCCAAGCTTCATGACGCTTAGCTTTCTCACGGGACAGCAGGGTTTCGCCGAAGCCGTCTTCTACTGCGTCCAGCGCAACGTCAACTTCGTCACCGACCTGGATTTCCAGCTCGCCCTGGGCGTTTTTGAACTGCTCTGCCGGGATGGCGGATTCAGATTTCAGACCGGCGTCAACCAGTACGATATCTTTATCGATAGCAACAACAACACCACGAACGATGGAACCCGGACGGGTTTCGATTGTTTTTAAGGATTCTTCAAATAGTTGAGCAAAAGATTCAGTCATGTTTAATCTTCGAAGTTAGATTTAACGTCCACCTGACACCATGTCGGATGGGGTTGTTTAACATACCCGCTCACAATCCATTGCAGCGGGGGTACTACAAATTCGGAGGCTCGCTTATCTTTAATCAGACAGCAGCCAGTTTTTGGCGCGCGTATTGTAACGCTTTTTCAATCACTTGCTCAATGCTTAATCGTGTTGAATCCAGGACTAAAGCATCAGCAGCGGGAACTAACGGTGCCACCGCACGGTTGCGGTCACGGTCATCGCGTTCCTTTATCTCGACCAAAAGGCGTTCAAAGTTAACACTAAAGCCCTTTTCCTGCAACTGAAGCATACGGCGTTGGGCACGTTCTTCCGGGGAAGCGTCGAGGAAAATCTTGACCGGCGCATCGGTAAACACCACGGTTCCCATGTCGCGTCCGTCGGCAATCAGGCCCGGGGCTTCACGGAATGCACGCTGGCGACGTAACAACGCTTCGCGTACGCGCGGGAACGCTGCCACCTGAGAGGCCGCATTTGCTACTTCCTGAGTGCGGATTTCACCACTAACGTCTTCACCCTCGAGGATAACCTCAAGGTTACCGTCGGTAGAAACAAAACGAACATCCAGATGTGCCGCCAGTGGGACCAGTGCTTCTTCGGAGGTCACGTCGACGTGATGATGTAATGCCGCCAGAGCCAGGACGCGATAAATAGCGCCAGAATCCAGCAGGTGCCATTGCAGTGCTTCCGCCATGGCTTTGCACAGCGTGCCTTTTCCGGCACCGCTAGGCCCGTCAATGGTAATTACCGGGGCAATTGCCGTCATCGTACTCTCCTTCAATCAGGGCGTCTTTTACTTAAACGCCGCGCATTATACTCGCCAAAGCGCCAGTCCGTTAATGTTGCGTGCAAAATGCGGAATAATGGCTACCTATTGAACAATATTTGGGCAAGTATAATAGGCTGGCGGCGAACCAGCCCGAAAGGTAACAAGGATTTACTTATTATCGGCCGCGATACGATCACGAATATTCTGCGCACGATCGGCAGAAGACGGGTGGGAATCCATCATTGATTTCGAACGGCCGGCGTCCATTGTGGTGAATTTTTCAAAAGCGGTGAGCAGACCCTGACGGCTAATACCACGCTTTTTCAGCAGATCGTAAGAGAAGTTATCGGCATCAGATTCCTGGCTACGGGAGAACGTGGAATTGATAACCCCTTCAGCCAGGTCACCCAGCTGTGATTGGGAGAGCTGTGAAGCAACGCCGCTGGTCGCGGAAATTGCATCACGCGCCGCAATGGTTGCATAAGCGGTTTGCATCGCTTTGCGAGAGTGCCCTAACGCAACGTGACCCATTTCATGGCCCAGTACACCTTCAATTTCGTTATCCGTCATCATATCCATTAAGCCGGAATAGACACGAACACAACCGTTCGCCATCGCCCACGCGTTCACATCCGGCGTGATGTAAACTTTATAATTCACTGGCGTGCCATCAATGCTGCTTCCGAGGGCTTTGGAAATCGTCTTCAGACGTTTGCTGTATTTGCTATTAGCGCCTGCCAATTGGTTTTCGCTGTCCGACTGTTTGCATCCTTCGGCACTGAGCGCTTTCACATCGGCATCCGAGAGGGTGGCCGCTTTGTAGGCCGAGATGCCCGAACTGGCGATCATGTCGCCGTTCACGCCATTTTTACATCCCGCAAGCAGCCCAGTAGCGACAACAAGTGCCAATAGAGTTTTCATATTTTTCATTTGCATCATCCATTGATAATCATAAGTAAAAACAGGTAATGAACCACGTAATAACGCCGCCGAGATTACGCGTAGAGGATGGACAAAAAAAGTTCAGATGCGGACAAAATTACGCCGACCAGACGGTCGGCGCAGGAGGCAATATCAGGCAGGGGTACTGATGCGAGCGAGTTGTTCGAAATAGTCCGGGAAAGTTTTCGCCGTACATTTCGGATCAAGAATGGTCACCGGCGTGTCGGACAACGCCACCAGCGAGAAACACATTGCCATGCGGTGATCGTTATAAGTGCCGATCTCTGCGAAGGTCAGATGCGCTGGTGGCGTCACGCGAATATAGTCTTCGCCCTCTTCCACTTCCGCACCCACTTTACGCAGCTCTGTCGCCATCGCGAACAAGCGATCGGTTTCTTTCACACGCCAATTGTAGATGTTACGCAGCGTCGTTGTGCCTTTGGCAAACAGAGCGGCCGTGGCGATAGTCATCGCCGCATCAGGAATGTGGTTCATATCCATATCGATGGCGGTCAGTTCAGCGCCCGTACAGGCGATGAAGTCATCACCCCAGGTAACGGTCGCGCCCATTTGTTCCAGCACATCGGCAAAGCGGATATCGCCCTGCACGCTGTTGCGACCTATTCCGGTTACTTTTACCGTGCCGCCTTTGATAGCGCCCGCGGCGAGGAAATACGACGCAGAAGAAGCATCACCTTCCACCAGATACGCACCCGGTGACTGATATTGCTGTCCGCCTTTGACAACAAAACGTTGATAGTTCTGATTCTCCACCTTCACGCCGAAGGTATTCATCAGATGCAGCGTAATATCGATGTACGGCTTAGAAACCAGATCGCCTTTAATGGTAATAACGGTATCCTGCGCAGCCAGCGGAGCAGTCATTAACAGCGCCGTCAGGAACTGGCTGGACACGCTGCCGTCAACGGCGACCTCGCCCCCCACGAAACCGCCCTTCAGGCGTAGCGGCGGATAGTTTTCCTGCTCAAGATAGTCAATCTGTGCGCCACCCTGACGCAGCGCATCAACCAGATGCCCAATCGGGCGCTCTTTCATGCGCGGTTCACCGGTCAGCACGATATCGTTACTGCCCAGGCACAATGCCGCCGCCAGTGGGCGCATTGCCGTTCCGGCATTACCCAGGAACAGTTCCAGCGCCACCTCTGTTTTTAACGGACCACCGTTACCGGTCACTTCACAGCATGTGCGGTCAGAAGACAGAGTGTACTGAACGCCCAACGCGGTCAGGGCATTGAGCATGTGGCGCACATCGTCACTGTCCAGAAGATTGCTCAGAACGGTGGTGCCATGGCCCAGAGCCGCCAGCAGCAAAGCGCGGTTTGAGACGCTTTTTGAACCAGGTAAATTGATGGTGCCGTCTACATGCGCGATGGGTTGTAACGTCAGGGATTCCATGAAACTCAACTCTCAAAAGCAGAAAATAAAAACCCCGCAGACCCGCTGCGAGGATGAAAACAGGAACATTAACCGTGGCGGCGTTCGAACTCTTCCATGAAGTCGGTCAGCGCCTGAACACCCGCCAGCGGCATGGCGTTATAAATAGAGGCGCGCATTCCACCGACCACACGATGGCCTTTCAATGCATGCAGGCCCGCGGCGAAAGATTCTTCGAGGAACAGCTTATCCAGTGCGCTGTCAGCCAACTGGAACGGTATGTTCATACGGGAACGGTTGGCTGCAGCCACGTCGTTACGGTAAAAATCGCTGTTATCGATAGTACCGTACAGCAGTTCCGATTTTTGCTGGTTGATACGATTCATGACTTCAACACCGCCCTGCGCCTTTAACCACTTAAAGACCAGACCAGACAGATACCAGGCAAACGTCGGCGGCGTGTTGAACATCGAATCGTTGTCGTTCAGCACGCTGTAATCAATGATTGATGGGCAGGCGGGGTGTGCTTTACCCAGCAGATCTTCACGCACGATGACCAGAGTCAGACCCGCCGGGCCGATGTTTTTCTGTGCACCAGCGTAAATCACGCCAAAGCGGCTGACATCAAGCGGGCTGGACAGGATCGTGGAGGAGTAATCCGCCGCAACCACAACGTCTTTACCAAAGTCAGGTACTTCGTCAATGGCGATACCGTCTATGGTTTCGTTCGGGCAATAGTGCAAATACGCCGCGTTGTCAGATAGCTGCCAGTCGCGCATCGGTTTCACTGCACGCAGACCGTCAACGGTCACTTTGGCGTCAATCACGTTTGGAGTGCAGTATTTTTTCGCTTCTTTTACTGCACTGGCTGCCCAATAACCGGCATCCACGTAGTCTGCCGTGGTTTTGTCGCCCAGCAGGTTCAGCGGAACACCCGCGAACTGGCCGCGACCACCGCCGTGGCAGAACAGGACTTTATAGTTGGAAGGGATTTTAAGCAGGTCGCGGAAGTCTTTTTCTGCTTCTTCGGCCACCTGAATGAACTCTTTACCACGATGGCTAATTTCCATTACCGAGGTACCCAAACCCTGCCAGTCGCAGAGTTCCTGTTGGGCCTGTTTAAGCACATCCGCCGGAAGCATTGCCGGGCCAGAACTAAAATTAAAGACCTGAGTCATTTCCCCTCACCACGCTATACACGTTATCAGCCCGTAGGCATAAGTTATTCCTGTGGATATTGGTTTTACCATTCAGTGACACAGGCCGCAATGGCTAATACTCGCGAGCCAAAAAATGTGTCCAGGCTCACACAACAGAATATGCCATATTGACGTCACAATGCCGACAATTTGGCTATCAGGTGATGCGTTTTGCTCGACTGGCCTTGGCCCATTCGGGATGCGCGCAGCGAGGGCATTTTTGATGATCGCCTGCATGCATATGGAATATTGCGCTGCACCGTGTGCAGGCGTAGTCATTCTCTTCAGGCATCGTTTTGAAGCGTTCAACGCACTCACCGGGCAAGATAGGCAAACCGGCTTTCACCTCATCGTCGCTAAAAAAGTAGACACTGATTTGGCCGTTAGTCTCCATTATCGCCCGCTTGACCTGGCCCAGGTGTTCAATCCCGTTCAGGCGCAGCTCCATAAAAAACTCAAACTCGGTCAGGTTTTCTGCCTGCAGCTTCTCCCAGGCAAGTTCCCCTTCGTCCACCACGACCACCGGTTTACCTTCGAGCAAATCTTCCAGTTTCTCGCTGTGCGCCATCAGCCACATCACCAGCCGGTAGAGCACTGCCAGAGTTACAAAGACAATGAATACCGGCAGCATCGGCACGTCGTCGTAAAACGCCACGTCTCCCGCAGCAGAGCCTAACGTCAGAATGATGAGCACTTCGAAGAGCGACATCTGGCGCACGCCGCGACGTCCGGTGATTTTTAAAAACAGGAATACCAGCACGAAGGTATAAAGGCTACGCAGGGCCACTTCCCCGAGAAATTCCGCGGGGACTTTATCGAATGCCATACGGTGCAAATCAAACGCTTGCATTTTTATGCTCTGACAGGGGATCACTGCGTCAAAGCATAGCTAAAACTTTTATTTACGCAGAAGCGTCGGCGGTAAAAGCGTTGCTACAGGTGACACGGCTCGGGCACACACCGTGCCCGTACGCTATCCCGCTCTATACCGCATCAATTGTATGACATCGTAAAGACTGCCGTACCTTTGAACGCTCCCGACTTTAGCGTGTTACCATCGGTCACTAACTGCGCCCCAAAATCTAACTTCTGGTTGGTCGGGAAAATGCTAAATGCATCCTTTATCACCCGGTCTCCGGGTTTCAGAACCTTAGGGTTATTCTCATCTTTTGAATAAATTTTAACCCCAACCCCCTGCGCCGCATCACTCCCGCTCAGCGTATTGGTTAATAAATCATGTTCAAGAGAATTAGAGGTAAAAGAGGTAATAAACTGGGTCACGTTAACACACCCGGAGGCTGTCAGACTAAAATCGACTATTTTCTCGTCACTGTTATCTTTGAAGTCACTCACGAAATAATCGCCAAGCGCCACCACGCCGCCATTTGATGCAAGCAGCGTAGTGCAGGTAGGAGCAGTAAAGGGGATATTCAGATCCGGATCGATGCCTAACGCTCGGTTATTAGAATCTTTCACCCCTATACGAAAATCGCCCGCCCTACCAACAGATCCGGCCTCTTTAACCGATGTGACCCCTTCCGGAATGGCTGTAAACGCCGCTGTTTGATAAACATCAATATAGAAATCAGCGATGGTATCCGCCATCGACTTGCCAGCCGTGTCATTGTTAAGATTTGTTTCTTTTGTGTATGTCGGTATATATGCTTCAAGATTCATCCCCTTTATATTCATGCGCACGGCAAAGACGATACCGGGGATATTTGTTTCAAACAGCGCGGCGCTATACGACTGACCCGTAACTACAGGTATTGATGTGACATAAGGCGACGTTGAGTGCCCATAAAAATCATCGCCATCGTCGCCTGTACCGCATCTTACCATCTCATTACGTCCTGAGACATAGGACCCCAGTAATACCGGCGCGCCCGTCACCTTGGATTTAAAATTCAGAGCAGGGTAGTTTACAGTTATCGTATCAACCTGGCCCCCACTGATGTCCAGTCTACACTCTGTTGCAGCATAAACATTGACGGAAAACAGCATCGTAAAGCCAACGGCAGAATACAATGCAAACCCGGGAAATACTCTTTTCATTATACTAATCATAAGTCACATCCACCAATACGTTTGACGTTACCAGGCCTGCAGAGGCGGTTCCCGTATTTTGATAACGGGCGTAAAAAAGATAGTCCGTCAAATATTGTGATGACGATTGCGCACTGACATCATAAACAACGTCAGACGTCCCGTCCGCATTTAGCACATTGATATGTGTCGCATCAGAAAATATCACCACGCCCACATTCCCGGCACCGCCCTGCGCAGGCTGCGTTTCATTAATAAATACCTGCCTGGAGCCTGGTGGAAAAATTCCGGAGCGGGGACTGAACCTGAAATGCAGATTATCTGCATCCGCATGATTACAGTCGGTTACGCGAATTTTAAACGATTTTCCGCCTGTATCATCGGTTGGACTCAAACCCGCAGACGGGGTATTAAAGTAAGATAGGGTGACGATCGGCAAATGAATATTGCCGTTATTTTCAACCGTCACCTGGCAGGTGTTATTGATAATATTAGCCTGAATATCGACATCCACATCAGCAGTGCATATCTGAGAAATACCCACCAACAGGATGAGTCCTCCTGTTATGAATTTACAGCGCTGATAGATTCGCATAACCTTACCTTATTGATAAGTAACGACAAATGTAATCGGCGATATAAATGACCCAGCCGTTACATCGGCAATAGTGCGGCCATTAGCAACAACCATTCGGGCCGTCATCGGGACATCAACGCTTGCACTGGCAATACCGATATTTTGCGTAGTTGCTCGATTAATGCAGCTAAATTGCGTGCCAGAATCGGGGCTATTTTTCCATATTTCAACCGCGGTGGCGGCAGCGGTACCTCCGCTATTAGGAAAAGAATCCCCATCGGAACTCGGACCAGAACAACCGCCAGATATTTCAGTTCCCACTACCGCAGTGGTGACGCCTGAACACTGACTGAACGCCAGACTGAAGTTTT
This sequence comes from Scandinavium manionii, assembly GCF_024764775.1. Lineage (NCBI taxonomy): Bacteria > Pseudomonadati > Pseudomonadota > Gammaproteobacteria > Enterobacterales > Enterobacteriaceae > Scandinavium > Scandinavium manionii. Next base: position 73,770 of record NZ_JALIGC010000040.1, read on the forward strand.
CTGTGCGCGATTTATTTTCCAAATCAGATTTAAAAACGTCACCAAATTCGACAACTGATGTCGCTACCCCTGCGCCATTTTTCACCTGAAGATTGCAGGTACCCGCCTCAATTGTGGACGTAAATGTAGCACTTACACTTGAAGTACCGGTAATAGCATCCGCGAATGAGACGGTAGATATGCTCATTAAAAATGCGGGTAAAATCAATAATTGTAATTTAACAGGATAACTTTTCATAACACACCTCTTACTCTTTCAGCATCAACTATTGATACGTAAAATTAAACGTAGCAACTGCATTAAACTCACCCGTTGTCGCATCACTTGCTGAAGTCGTTACCAATTTAGCCAACAGATCGACTTTTTTCTGCGTGCTGATTTCATCATTCGTCCATACAAGACGTTCGGCATCGTTGGTGGAATTAATGATAAATGCATTTCCTCCACTCGCCCGCGAAATTTGTACTCCGATAAAATCGGCCTTATCTGCCCCTGAAGCGCCATTCGCAATGGCAGATGAGATATAGCTCGATCGTGTTCCTGATATCGTCGTTTTCAGGGCACTAAGGCTGGAAGGACAACTCACGATATCCAGTGAAAAAGGTACAGATACACTGCTGTCACCCGATAATATTTTGTCTAATGAGGTCTTACCTCCGGCACCGATCTGAATGGTATTGTTTTGACCATCACCCGTACCACCAGTAATACGCATATCACAGGTTGTTTCACGGATATTTGCAGTAAAATCAACATTGACATTCTGGGCAAAACTGACTGGCGTATAACTCCCAATCAGTAATACCCCCGACATTATCCAGCTATGTTTAATATTCATAAAGCTCCCTTAATATTTACACCCTATAACTACCATTAGCGGACTTTACATATCTGTTTAGGTAACTTAATTGTCATGCCAACTTTTTGCGGTTCGGGGGGAATGCTATAGCTGACCAGACACTCATCTTCTGATTTACTCCCCCACCTCACGCTGAGCACATCTGAATCATCAATACCACGAACATAAGCACGACCAGCCTGTCCTACGCTACCGACTAAAACATTTTTGCTGTTATAGACATCTGCGCCCAGCGGAATAAATCCTTTATCTGAGCGTAGTAATTCCAGCAATACAGAACGGCCCTCATCGGTTTCAAAATTCACAAGTACAATGGCGCCATCGCGAGGAACTGAAGTCGCGCTGGTATTTTTCATTTCGACATCATTTTCCAGTGAATCAATATTCAGTCCGATCGTATTTTCGTGATACGGCGTTAACCAGGGGATCACCGCATAGCCACGGGAATCAATTTCACCATCACCGTTATTCGTTTTCGCTCCTTTAGCTCCCGGAGCATTAATCAGCGCGACAGTACTGTTAATCCCTGGATTACCCGGGATCAGGGTTAAACCACCACTATGAAGAACGATACCGCCGCTATTGGCGAAGGAGTATTGTTGCCCGTGGTCGTCATTGACGGAAACTGACGCACTGACCGGTCCCCATGGTCCGTTATAGCTCCCGTAACCGCCAATCTGATTCAGATCGCTGTTATCTGACATTGATGAAGACGCATTCACGCTGTAGCTGTATTTATTGTCGGCGGTATTACCGCTGACAGAGATATCGCTCTGGCTGGTCCCCTTAAAGTCTGAACTCACCGATGAATTAAGTGTATTGAACCCGCTCAATGAGGAATCGTGGCCAAACAGATTATTCAGCGGGATACTCAGGCTGACATAAAGGCGATCGTCCTCATCACCCTCTTCGTCATAGGTGCGCTGCAACGAAATGTTATAGCTGCCCCAGCGAAATGAGTCGCTGTAACCAAACGAGTACTGCGAGGTGGTTTCATCACTTCCCCAGTAATCTTCCCAGCTTCCGGTCAGATAAACGGAACCATAATCCTTTTCTCCGACCCGCAAAGGCTGGCTGATATTGACCTGAATTTCATTTTTTTCACGCTCATACCGTTCATCCTGCGGATCGCCTTCATTCTCTGAATCATGATGATAGTCATAGTCGAACGAAGCGGCATCCTGCAGGCTCAGGTACTCTTTGGTTGAGAAACGATAAGCAGCGACATTGAGAGAGGTGTCGGTAAGCTCAAGCAGTTTACTGTAGGTCAACCGATAGCTTTGCCCCTCTAAAGCATCCCGATCGCCGACCTCAGCATGGGAATGGGTGACGTCAAACGCAAACGCCCCGACGCCGGTGTTCAGCGCCAGCCCCAATAACCCCGCGTAATAATCGGTATCGGTGAACTCAAATCCGGCATAACCGGTAAAAAGATTGTTCAGCCCATAATAGCCAGTAGCAGTGGCAACACGCGTTTTCTCGATAGTGCTGTCATCATTGAGTTCTCCAATGCCAATATCCCAACGAGTATCACCCGGACGCAACAATTGCGTCACCGATGAGAAAGGGACTGAAAATGAGCTTTCGCTGCCATCAGCTTCAGTCACCGTAACATCCAGGTCGGTACCGTAGCCTGTTGGATTCAGGTCGGTAATGGCGAACGGCCCAGGTGGCACGGTGTTCTCATAGATGGTATTACCATTCTGGCGAATGGTAACTTTGGCGTTGCTTTTTGCCACCCCGCGCACAACAGGCGCATAACCAGACATCGAACCCGGCTTCATACGATCGTCGCTGTACAGACGCACACCACGCAAACTGATGGAGTCGAAAGTGTCGCCATCGGTGTAGGTGTCGCCTAGCACAAGCTGTGATTTGAGCGCGGTGATATCGTGCTGGAGATAGAGATCCTGATGATCGTAATCTGCGCCATCATCGGAGGTCCACTGCGCCGTGCCACGAGAACGCAGATGCCATGCCCCGAGATTAATGCCGTAGTTTAACCCGGCGTACACGCTCTGAGAGCTGTCACCTTCATCTTCCGAACTGTAGGCATTAAAATCATAGGAGAGCATTGCCGCATTAATGCCGCTGTCCCAGAGCGAAGGATCAATATACCCTCGCGGGCGTTTAGAGACATAAATCTGCGGCAAAGTAATATCCAGACGCTGTTCCGCAGAATCAAAATACATTTGCGTCCCAGGGAAACGCGTTTTGATGTCGTAGCAGGTTTTCGTATCAGCAGCCAGATCACCCTTGCCATTCTCACTTTCCAGTTTATCGGTATTAAATGACATGACGTGCAGCAACTGTCCGGTGATACAAGGTGAAGCGATATCGCTCCCGTTGTCCTTAAATTCAACATTGCCGCTGTACTCTGCCACGTTGTTAATATAAATAGTTAGAGAATACACGCCCGGTAAAACAGGGTTACCATTTGCAAAACGGCTAACGTTAAGTTTCTCACCTGTTGCACTGGGATAAAGAAACTGATCGTTGAACTCAACCTTTTCTGCCGAAGCGCTTGGTGTTGGCGCCGCATCAGACGCAAATACTCTACTGACGTACAGTGGTAATAACACACATGTCGTCAGTAGCAGAAATTTAATTCGATTAGCCAGGCCCGTCACGATGAAATAACCCCGTGTTTAATCAACCTATTTTGTATCTGAGTCAAATAGTGAATTCGCTTTTAATGCTGCCACCGAAATCATTAATAACGTCACACTCAATTTTCGTCCCAGCCGGAACAGCGCTCAACCCGGTAACTTTAAAGGACTCTTTCCCACCCGGTGGGACTGTGTGTGTATCCAGCGAATACTTATTCTTTCCGCTCACCAGTTGCGCACGACTAAAAGAGACGTGATAGGGCGAAGGATTTTTTACGTCGATATAAAGCGCTTTACCTGACTGGTTTACAGACCATTGCAGAGTCTTGACGGCGTCGCCGGCAGCACCTTTTAAACCTTCCGGGCGGTAAAACACCTTTATGCGGGTTCGAAACGCCAACTGAAGAATATTCTTGTCTGCGCCGTCAGTGGTTTTGGGGGGGATTTCCAGCACATTGAACCAGAACAGACTTTCTTTATCCTGCGGAAGTTGTCCGCCTAAATATGTCACTTTAATACTCTGTCCCTTGCCTGGATCCACCCTTGAAACCGGTGGGGTAACGAGGAAAGGTACATTCAATTCCTGCGGATTCGCATTCTCGCGGCCATCATCAATCCAGGTCTGAACCAGCAACGGCTTTATGCCACGATTCTCCAGCTTCACCGTAACGTTTTTCGCTGAGGCTGGATAGACCACGCGCGTACCGGAAATAACAATATCTGCGTAGCTCGCTGGCGCCGCAATCAGGCAACTCACTGCGCTTATTAACGGTACAAAAACTTTAGTTAATATAGCCTTCATCATAATGAACTCTCGATATTATTTCTGGGCGAAATCCAGCGCATAACGGGGACGACAATTCTCGCGACCTATCACAACGCGCTTATCAATAGAGACATCAGGTATATCAGGTTGATATACCTGATATATTCACATCATCGGGCAAATAATCACTCGTATGACAAAGTAAAGGTGGCGTTAGCATTCACCTTACCAGGCGCCACAGGGTTATTTGCGATGTCAAAATCAGCGCTCGGCACATAGGCTGCACGGAAGCCAAATACCCCACCATGAGTAGTGCTCAGGTCAACTTCCTGGGTTCCCTGGCCGGCTGGATCGCCAATAATGACCTGGTCTGTATTCCCGTTGCCATTATTATACAGCGCGATATTGACATTTTTCGCCGCGCCAGTGACGCTTGGATCAGCTTTTAATGTCCCGGTGGTCAGATCAGCAAACTGCTGGGAAGTAAATGCAATATGCGCTTTACTCAATGTAGAGTCACAATCCGTTAACTTTAAATCAAACGTAGTTGAACCCACACCACCCGCAGCAATGGTTGTACCTTCAACCAGACTTTTCGAAACGGTAAGCATTGTAATCGTGACATTATGGGCATCAATACCATTATTGGTTGTCATCTTACAAGTTTCACCCGATACCGCGCCATCGAATGTAATGAGCCCGAGATCATCATCAGCAGCGTTTGCTGAAAATATGCCCATTACAGCCAAAGCCAAAACGGCGATCTTCATTTTCATATTCATCATTCCTTAATAGATAATTCAATAATCATTAACGAAAAGTACGGCTCTCGAAAATAAAAAGCCGTGCATCTCAATTTAATCCTTTGAGAGCGGTGCGATGATATTGTATGCTTTGAACAAAGCGCAAGAATAATTTATTTAAAATGCCATTTGCACCGCTAAATAAACACTTTTACGAAATGTCACCAATTATAATATATTGACGAGGCCAATTAATCACCTATCTAAATAATATGCATATTCTCACAGGGGAAATTTAATATTTAATATATTAAATAAAATATTCATTGCTGAGTTTGATATTTAAAAAAGCATTCATGGCCCAGACAAGCCGGTTTACTCTGCCCCGCAGATGACACGTTGGCAGGCATATCAACAGAGGTATATACGATGATCGTGTATAGCAAGCCAGATCATTTATTTTCGTTTCCCCTCCCGGGACGATAGCGCCTTACACGCAAAACCCGTATCATTGCGCGCTTTCCGTACGATAAAAGTGATCGCCATGACCCAAACATTTATTCCCGGCAAAGACGCCGCTCTGGAAGACTCCATCGCCCGCTTCCAGCAAAAATTAACGGACCTCGGATTCAACATTGAAGAAGCGTCCTGGCTGAATCCGGTGCCTAACGTCTGGTCTGTACATATTCGCGACAAAGAATGCGCGCTGTGCTTCACCAACGGTAAAGGGGCAACGAAAAAAGCGGCTCTGGCGTCTGCGCTCGGTGAATATTTTGAGCGTCTGTCGACCAACTACTTCTTCGCCGATTTCTGGCTGGGCGAAACCATCGCCAATAGCCCGTTCGTGCATTATCCGAATGAAAAATGGTTCCCGCTGCCGGAAGACGACGACGTGCCGGAAGGCATTCTTGATGAACGTCTGCGTGCATTCTACGATCCAGACGATCAGCTGACCGCCAGCCTGCTTGTGGATTTGCAGTCGGGCAATGACGATCGCGGCGTTTGCGGCCTGCCGTTCACCCGTCAGTCCGATGGCGAGACGATTTACATTCCGATGAACATCGTCGGCAACCTGTACGTTTCTAACGGCATGTCCGCCGGTAACACCCGCAATGAAGCGCGTGTTCAGGGCCTGTCCGAAGTGTTTGAGCGTCACATCAAAAACCGCATCATCGCTGAAAGTATCAGCCTGCCGGAAATCCCAGCCGAGGTGATGGCCCGTTACCCGAGCGTAGTGGAATCCATCGCTAAGCTGGAAGCAGAAGGCTTCCCTATCTTTGCTTACGACGGTTCACTGGGCGGCAAATACCCGGTTATCTGCGTGGTGCTGTTCAACCCGGCAAACGGAACCTGTTTCGCCTCCTTCGGTGCGCACCCTGATTTCGGCGTGGCACTGGAGCGTACCGTCACCGAGCTGCTGCAAGGCCGAGGCCTGAAAGATCTCGACGTCTTCACCCCGCCAACATTCGATGACGAAGAAGTGGGTGAGCACGCTAACCTCGAAACCCACTTTATTGATTCCAGTGGTTTGATCTCCTGGGATATGTTCAAACAAGACGCAGATTATCCGTTTGCTGACTGGAACTTCTCCGGCACGACAGATGAAGAATTTGCCACGCTGATGGCGATTTTCCAGGCAGAAGATAAAGAAGTGTATATCGCAGACTACGAGCACCTGAGCGTTTACGCTTGTCGCATTATCGTGCCAGGCATGTCTGATATCTATCCAGCCGAAGATCTGTGGCTGGCAAATAACAATATGGGCAGCCCCCTGCGTGAAACCATTCTTTCTCTACCAGGCAGCGAGTGGGAAAAAGAAGATTATCTGGCGCTGATTGAGCAGATGGATGATGAAGGTCTGGACGACTTCACCCGAGTACGTGAACTACTGGGTATGGCGACCGGTAAAGATAACGGCTGGTACACCCTGCGCATCGGTGAGCTGAAAGCCATGCTGGCGCTGGCCGGCGGTGACATGGAGCAGGCGCTTATCTGGACAGAGTGGACCATGGAGTTCAATGCTTCCGTGTTTAGCCCGGAACGTGCCAACTACTATCGCTGCCTGCAGACACTGTTGCTGCTGTCCCAGGAAGAAGAGCGTCAGCCGCTGCAGTACCTGAACGCGTTTGTACGTATGTACGGTGCAGATACGGTTGAAGCGGCGAGTGCGGCCCTGAGCGGTGAAGAGGCCTTTTACGGTCTGCAGTCTGTGGACAGCGACCTGGCGGCCTTCCCGGCGCATCAGTCCCTGTTGAAAGCGTACGAGAAGCTGCAACGCGCAAAAGCCAGCTTCTGGTCTAAACAGCAGTAAAACCACAAATAACTTATGGCGAAATTATTCGCCTGCGCTATATTACGGGGCCTCTGAGGGACCCCGTTTTAATTTTCATTTCCCCTTCGTTAATTTGTAATATTTAAGTTAATTATGAGTAAATACTATTATTGGTAGCTTACAAATAATGTTAATTTTAATGCATATTACTCCATTTTAATTAACTGCTTAAAAGGGGGATACTGAAAAAATTCAACTCTAATTGCAAATTTTAAAATTTATTTTTATTTTGATAATCAGAAAGTTACGCCGTGATCGCTGAAAAACCATGCGCTTTGCGGGCCTATAAGCCAGGCGAGATATGATCTATATCAATTTCTCTTCTATAATGCTTTGTTAGTATCTCGTCGCCGACTTAATAAAGAGAGAGTTAGTGTGAAAGCTGACAACCCTTTTGATCTTTTACTCCCAGCTGAGATGGCCAAAGTGGCCGAGGAAGCGGGTGTCTATAAAGCAACGAAACAACCGCTCAAAACCTTTTTCCTGGCGATTACTGCGGGTGTGTTCATCTCCATTGCCTTCGTCTTCTACATTACGTCTACGACAGGCACTGCGGGAATGCCGTTTGGTATTGCCAAGCTGATTGGCGGTATCTGCTTCTCACTGGGTCTTATCCTGTGTGTCATTTGCGGCGCTGACCTTTTCACCTCCACGGTGCTTATTGTGGTGGCTAAAGCAAGCGGCAAAATCACCTGGGGCCAACTGGCGAAGAACTGGTTCAACGTCTATGTTGGTAACCTGATTGGTGCCTTGCTGTTTGTTCTGCTGATGTGGTTATCTGGCGAATATATGACCGCCAACGGAGGGTGGGGACTGAACGTCCTGCAAACCGCCGACCACAAAATGCATCATACTTTTATCGAGGCTGTGTGCCTGGGTATCCTGGCAAACCTGATGGTCTGTCTGGCGGTCTGGATGAGCTACTCCGGCCGCAGCCTGATGGATAAAGCAATGATAATGGTGCTGCCAGTGGCCATGTTTGTTGCCAGCGGCTTCGAGCACAGTATCGCGAACATGTTCATGATCCCGATGGGTATCGTCGTTCGCAACTTCGCCAGCCCGGAATTCTGGACCGCTATCGGTTCGTCTCCGGACCATTTCTCTCACCTGACTGTCATGAACTTCATCACTGATAACCTGATTCCTGTCACTATCGGGAACATTATTGGTGGCGGTCTGTTAGTTGGGTTGACGTACTGGGTCATTTACCTGCGTGGCAGCGACAAGCATTAATCGTCGTTTCAGGCAGTAAATTAAGAAATCCACATAAGAAGGTAGGTGTTACATGTCCGAACTTAATGAAAAGTTAGCTACAGCCTGGGAAGGTTTTGCCAAAGGTGACTGGCAGACAGAAGTCAACGTACGTGACTTCATCCAGAAAAACTACACCCCATTTGAAGGTGACGAGTCCTTCCTGGCTGGCGCTACCGACGCGACCACCGCCCTGTGGGACAACGTAATGGAAGGCGTTAAACTGGAAAACCGCACTCACGCGCCAGTTGATTTCGATACCTCTGTTGCGTCTACCATCACTTCTCATGACGCTGGCTACATCAATAAAGCCCTTGAGAAAATCGTTGGCCTGCAGACTGAAGCTCCGCTGAAACGTGCGATTATCCCGTTTGGCGGCATTAAAATGGTTGAAGGTTCTTGCAAAGCGTACAACCGCGAGCTGGACCCGATGCTGAAGAAGATCTTCACCGACTTCCGCAAAACCCATAACCAGGGTGTTTTCGATGTCTACACCAAAGACATTCTGAACTGCCGTAAATCTGGCGTTCTGACTGGTCTGCCAGACGCATACGGCCGTGGCCGTATCATCGGTGACTACCGTCGCGTTGCGCTGTACGGCATCGACTTCCTGATGAAAGACAAATACGCTCAGTTCGTGTCTCTGCAGTCCGATCTGGAAAACGGCGTAAACCTGGAAGCGACTATCCGTCTGCGTGAAGAAATCTCCGAGCAGTACCGCGCTCTGGGCCAGATCAAAGAAATGGCAGCGAAATACGGCTGCGATATCTCTGCTCCGGCAACCAACGCTCAGGAAGCTGTTCAGTGGACCTACTTCGGCTACCTGGCCGCTGTTAAATCTCAGAACGGTGCAGCAATGTCCTTCGGTCGCGTATCCACCTTCCTGGATGCATACATCGAACGTGACCTGAAAGCAGGCAAAATCACTGAACAAGATGCTCAGGAAATGATTGACCACCTGGTCATGAAACTGCGTATGGTTCGCTTCCTGCGTACCCCAGAATATGATGAGCTGTTCTCTGGTGACCCGATTTGGGCAACTGAATCTATCGGTGGTATGGGCGTTGATGGCCGTACTCTGGTCACCAAATCTAGCTTCCGTTTCCTGAACACCCTGTACACCATGGGGCCGTCTCCGGAGCCGAACATCACCGTTTTGTGGTCTGAAAAACTGCCACTGAACTTCAAGAAATTCGCAGCTAAAGTCTCCATCGATACCTCTTCTCTGCAGTACGAGAACGATGATCTGATGCGTCCTGACTTCAACAACGATGATTACGCGATTGCATGCTGCGTAAGCCCAATGGTTGTTGGTAAGCAAATGCAGTTCTTCGGTGCACGTGCAAACCTCGCGAAAACCATGCTGTACGCAATCAATGGTGGCGTGGACGAAAAACTGAAAATCCAGGTTGGCCCGAAATCTGCGCCAATCAACGGCGATGTTCTGGACTTCAACGAAGTTATGGAACGTATGGATCACTTCATGGATTGGCTGGCTAAGCAGTATGTCACCGCTCTGAACGTTATCCACTACATGCACGACAAGTACAGCTACGAAGCTTCACTGATGGCTCTGCACGACCGTGACGTGGTTCGCACCATGGCATGTGGTATCGCAGGTCTGTCCGTTGCCGCTGACTCCCTGTCTGCTATCAAATACGCGAAAGTTAAACCTGTTCGTGACGAAGACGGCCTGGCTGTTGACTTCGAAATCGAAGGCGAATACCCGCAGTTTGGTAACAACGACTCTCGTGTAGATGACATGGCGGTTGACCTGGTTGAACGTTTCATGAAGAAAATTCAGAAACTGACTACCTACCGTGATGCAATCCCGACTCAGTCCGTTCTGACCATCACATCTAACGTTGTGTACGGTAAGAAAACCGGTAACACCCCAGATGGTCGTCGTGCTGGCGCGCCATTCGGTCCAGGTGCTAACCCAATGCATGGCCGTGACCAGAAAGGTGCTGTTGCCTCTCTGACCTCCGTTGCTAAACTGCCGTTTGCTTACGCTAAAGATGGTATCTCTTATACCTTCTCTATCGTTCCAAACGCACTGGGTAAAGACGACGAAGTTCGCAAAACCAACCTCGCGGGCCTGATGGATGGTTACTTCCATCACGAAGCGTCCATCGAAGGTGGTCAGCACCTGAACGTGAACGTCATGAACCGTGAAATGCTGCTCGATGCAATGGAACATCCGGAAAAATATCCGCAGCTGACCATCCGCGTTTCTGGTTATGCAGTACGTTTTAACTCCCTGACTAAAGAACAGCAGCAGGACGTTATCACTCGTACCTTCACTCAAACCATGTAATGTGTTTTGACTGAAAACGTGATGTAAAAAGCGTACAATAAAGGCTCCACACCTGTGGGGCCTTTTTTTAACAATGACTCTCCTGTCCCAGCCTGCTTTGCCAGCCATCTATACTATGGGTATCTGTCAAAACAGACTTAACACAGCCGGCTTTGAGCTGTGCATACACTGGCCCCGGATGGGCCGTATCTGGAGATAACACCGCAATGTCAGTAATTGGTAACTTGTTTTTCTAGATAACCAAATGAAATAAAAGGATTTATTTCAGGTCACGTCCACATATTGACCATCATCTCCCAAGCCCTGCCCTGTGCAGGGCTTTTTGTTGTTCAGAGTTGGCAGATCTGCGCCCTAAGCAAACTTAATACATACCATCGGATCAAAGAGGCCTCGCATTTGCGAGGCCTCGTTTTACATCCAGGCGATTTGTTGCTGCCCTGTCGACGTCGGATGAGGTAAAGCCGGTGTCACTTCCCCCGGCTTAACGATGTAGCGCTCGACCGTTTCCGTCGTGACGAAGGTGCAGCTGCAATTGATATTTGTACACTGGTGATAACGCTCTTTTGTCGTGTCAGTAAAATAACGGCTGGTGCGGGCATGGGCGGCTGTATGGCATAACGGACAATGGAACATTTTTATCACCTCACCTTAATGATTTAATGTCGCCATTTTATCCATTAAACCCATATAAAACAAATAGATAAATTAAATCACTCACTCATCAGCCACTGCTTCGTACCCCACATCAGAAAGCCTTACCTCAAGCTCTACGCCCGTCGTGAAGCCGTTATTGTTGAGGATATGGGTCACCTTACTGATTAACCATGCCTGCTCGTCTATAACGTGCTTAAAGCCTGACACCCTGACCGGCATTTCCGGGAAAATATCTTCCCGGCCCGTCGCGAGGGTGATTGAGAACTCAGCGACGCCGCGCTGCAATTTATCCCACTTCGCCTGAGCTGCACGCATGGCCTGCGCCTTTGATGCGTAAATAGTGGTCATGGCGAAAACGTTATCCGACTCACCGGCCATATACTCGCCCTCGCGGGCTTCCTGCTCTTTCTGCTTTTTCGACTTTGCGGTGCTGCTGACCGGTTTCGCTTTTGGATGCTGGAGCGCCCGAAGGTGCTGCTCTTTCGGCTTACGCTTCAGCTTTACCTGTTGCGCCTGCTTCTGAGGCTTCGGATCTTTGGTATGCAGCCATTTGGCCGTCACGCCGGTATACGCTCCCCGGTCAGCAATCGCGAACTGATGCCGGTCACCATCACTGCGCTGAATAGTGATTTGTGGGATTGGCTTACCGCTGGCCGTCACGCCGCTCCCGGCTTTGAGCATCAGCAATTTGCCCGCCTTGACCGACACCGCACCACCGTTCCGCTCGGCGAGGCGGGTCAGGAATACCGAGTCGGACTCCTGCGACTGGTCAATATGCGGGATGCGGATGTTTGCGAGCGATTCCGCCACGCTGGCCGTGAGTTTATTGCGGGATGCAATTGCCCCCACCACCGCGCCGAGCGTGGTGTCATGCCAGGACTCTTCCCGGCGTGAATTGAGCGTTCCGCGAAAATCTGCACTCCGCGCCCGTAACGTCACCGTGTCCGGTGCGCCGTGGTGCTCCACCTCATCGACGGTAAAATCACCTTTCCCCACCAGGGCAAAACCTTTCCAACCGAGATAAAGCGACAGCACCGCCCCGCGCACCGGCAGCTCGACCAGCCCGTCACTATCGTCGAGCTCGATGTCGAGCTGGTCAGCCTCAAACCCGCGATTGTCGGTCATAGTCAGGTTAATCAGCCTGTCACTGATATTGCCGGTGATGTCCTTGCTGTTGAGCGTCAGCATAAACTGAGGCGTCAGGGTTGCGCCTGAGCCGGTGACGATATCCGGCATAATTAACCTCCCACCAGTGAAAGCACATCGCCCGCCTTACCGACAAGAGATTCGGCCTGCTTACCAATATCGCCATAGAGCGCCGCAAGGGAATCATCGACGCGCGTCAGTGACAGCGTGAAGCTGATTTTTCGCGGGGAGCCATCAGCGAAAAAGACGGTGCCGGTTTCGCTCACGTTGGTAATGACAAACATCCCGTAAATGGTGCCGGTGCCGGAAATCAGGGGCCACGCCCGGCCCTCATCCGCCATCGTATAGAGCGCCAGCATCGAGAGCTGCCCGCCGGTCATTTCAGGGTACAAGTCGCCAGTGAGCGTAATTTTGTCTTCGCCGGGGCCGAGGAACTGAAAGGCGTCACGCTTCCCGACCCGGCTGTTTGACGGCCACTGGTAATCCGCACTGCGCTGCAAACTCTGATAAGGCAGCGACTGGCGAATAAACACAAACATTCCAAGAGTGAGCATCATCATCAGGCTCCTTAATCATGCATCATGCTGGCGCGGGCTTTGGCTCGCTTGTTGCGCTCGTATTTTTCAAGCGCATCCTGCAACTGGTTACCGAGCTGGCCGCCCGGCGCCCCGCCGCCCTGTAACTGGATTTGATAGGTTGGGCTGCTCTGGTCGATGTACGTGCGACCGGCGGGCGCGGTGACCGGCTGATATGCCTGATAGCCACCGTATGAGCTGGTCGCCGGAATGTATCCACCACCCTGCCCGACCGGCTGCGCCTTTGCCGTTGCGGCATCGATGGTGCCCGATTCCTTTTTAACGATGCCGAGCTTTTCGAGGATCACATCAAGGCCGCCGCGCAGCTTGTTGAAGATATTCAGCGGCAGCATCAACGCATCCCCCAGCGCCCGGCCAAACGCCACCCCGGCATTTTTGCAGCCGTCTAAGGTTTCCTGCGTGGCTTTTACCGGCGCGATAAGGTCTTTAAACCATTTCCAGACTGCGCCGAGTTTCTGGCCGAGCCCGTCAAAAACGGGAGCCAGCGGGGCGAACATCTCATCCACCGGCGAAAATGCTTCAATAAGCCCCTGCACCACACCCGAGAAAACGGCGCTGATGGGCTCCCAGTATTTGCGGATGAGTAGCGCCCCGCCGACGACTGTCGCCACAACCGCAGTGACCACGGCGACAACCGCCCAAAGGGGCCACGAGATGGCCCCTATTACAGCAGCCGCGGCAGCGCCAATTGTCGAAAGGGCAAGGCTTAACATGCCCGCCGCTGCAACGATGGCATTGATACCCGCGATTCCCCCAGAAGCGAAAACCGTCTTTGCGGATAATCGTGGTGATGCCTGCCTCGTTCAGCAGATCGGCATCGGTGCCCGGTTCCTGCAAATCCCAGAATACCGACGCACTGATACCGGTGACGCCATTCACGCCGACGTTTGACAGGGTTTTGTGCCAGCCGGTGTCATTGTCGATTTTCGCTCGCAGACCGAGCGCTCGCGCGGTGGCGTACGCCGTTTCCGTCGCGTTAGCCGTGGTATCCCACGACAGGAAATCCGGCCAGATGACCATCAGCTCGCGGGCGCTGAAGTTGTCGCGGTATTTGATGGCCTCAGAAATGGTTTTGCAGCCCCAGGCGCTGACATAGCCGAAAGCCCGCAATTTTTGCGCCACCGGCACAAGTGCGGTCGCCACCTCCAGTGAATCGAGACCCGGCACGCCGAGAATACGCGGCTTGACGCCAGTCACCGCCTGCGCGGTCAACAGTGCTTTCAGCCCGGTATATTTCCCGTTCTCATCGGTGGTGCCGATGATGTTAGAAATCGTCTGCGCCTGCGCCGCTTCCTCATCGTCGCCGGTGCCTTCTTCCACACGCACAACAATGGTCACCGGCTTTGACTGGTCAGCGATGGCCTGTAGCGAACTGGCGAGCGTGCCTTTGGTACCGGCTTTCCCGATGACGCTTTGCGGGTTGGTAATTAACACCGGCTCATTGAGCGGGAAGGTCTCGACGTCAGCATCGCTGGCCGTGCAGATCATGCCGACAATGGCGGTGGAAACCGTGGAAATGATGCGCGTGCCGTCGTTGACTTCGACGACCTGCACACCGTGATGAAAATCACTCATCCGTTTAACTCCGTTGGGTTGGGGTGCAACCATTTTCTGTTGTGTGTGCAACAGGTGCGACGGAATGGCGTTGGCGGGGATCTAACACAACAAACAAAAAGCCCTCCGGGTGGAGGGCTACGATTTATTCGGGCATCACCGGCCAGTCGACCGGGCCGGTCACTGACACCGTACTGATTTTTTCAATGTCATCGATGTGATCCAGTACAGCGGTCAGTTTTGCCGATTCGGCTTCACTTAACGCCCGACCGGCCTGTAACTTGAGCTGAATAACCCCGACTGACTGCATCGCTTCACTGATGAGGGTTTGCTTTTGTGCTTCGGCAATGGCCGGGTAATCAGTCTCAATGGCTTTCAGCACCGGCTGACCATACTCATCAGGCACAATAGAATGGCCTTTGGTTTGCCCTTCGATTAAATGTTGATACCAGCGGTCAGAGATTGCCTGCGCATCAGCAGGCCAGCTTCCCGCCGCTTCATAAAGCGACCGGTCAGCTTCAAAATAAAAGCCCGACATTTCAGCGCTGTAATAAATGATATTCATATCAGTACCCCACCGCATGAATGAGTACCGCGACCTGCCCGACGCTACCGTACGCCCTGTTTGCCATCACCACGCAGCCAGTCTTCGTTTTAGACACAAGCTGGAACATCCCCTCGGTGCCGGTGTTGTTATTCACGTTTAACGTGCTGACTGAAATCGACAGACATGCCGACGGGAAAGCTTTCGGGAAGGTGATTGTCTGCGTCTTTTCACTGGTCATGGTCGCTCCCTGAAGCCACTGCTCAATGATGCCGGTACTGCCGCACTGCCACCAACCGTTCGCCGCTTTAGATGCGGAGTTGGGTGCGCCATAAGAGCCTTTGGGCTGGAATCGCCCGTCGCTTTCGGCTTTGGTATATGCGCCTGAGCGAGGCATATAACCCGCATCCGATTGCGCTTTGGTGTAATAGCGCGCATCAAAGTTGGCAAAATTGACCAGACCTAATTTATTGATGGTCACATCACCGTTTGTCAGATTGACCGAGAATGGCCGGAGACTGTTGTAGCCGCCGTACTGGTTACCGGAGTTCGTGAGCATCAGATATAAATTGCTGCCGTCCTGACGCCACAGCGTTCCGTAATTGCCATACACCATCCGATAGCTATTAGCCGAGGTAGTTTGCACCTCGGCGGCCACCTTCAGCGTGCCGCTGACGGTATCACCTCCTTTTGACACTGCGCCAATGTCAGCCGGTGTGGGCTTGTTTGCCGCGTCATACTGTTTAGTCCAGGCTGACCAGGCTCCGCTGTACATCGTGCGGATGTAAGAGCGTGAATGGTTATACATCCGGTAAATCTGCGTGACGCCAGCGTGTTTATACACTTCGAGTGACCCGGCATTCGGTTCCGGGTAGTTCTTCCCGCTTACCGCCTGCGCGTTAGCTGCCTGGTAATACAGCCCCGGCGTGGTGTATGCGTTCAGGTCAATTGCATTACCGATGCTCACCGCCTGACCGTTAAAGATATCCTGCGCAGTAATACTGATATCTCCCGTCAGCGCCCGGCCGTTCACCTTGCGGCTGCCCGGTACGCGCCCGTTAGCATTGTCATTCGCGGCTTTCACCGCCTTCAAGGTTGCAGCGAGTGTTTCAGACGTGCTGTCGGTCGCACTGCTGAGCTGCACAATACCTTTTTGCGCTGTGGTCGCGTCCTGAGCCGTGTATTTGCCTTTGGCGAGGTCATATGTGGCTTTCACTGCTTTCGGCGTTGCAGCGAGCGTCTCAGACGTACTGTCGGTCGCACTACTGAGCTGCACAATACCCTTTTGCGCCGTAGTCGCGTCCTGAGCCGTGTATTTGCCTTTAGCAAGGTCATATGCCGTCTTCACCGCTTTCGGCGTCGCAGCGAGCGCCTCAGACGCGCTGTCGGTGGCGCTGCTGAGTTGGGTAAAACCTTTCTCTTTCAGCGTGGCGTCAGGATGGCGGCGCGATTGTTCGTGCTCCGCGATTTTGTCGTCAACGTAATCCTGCGTTGCCATCACCATTGATGAATCGATGGCGAGATCGACCGACTCAAGGTCGGACAGGATGATGACCATGCGCAGGGTCTGCGCCCGGCCTGAACCTTCTTCGAGTTTTGGTTTATAGCTCTCGGCCATATTGCCGACGGCGACCAGCGTGCCGGTGTCATCGTACAACCCCATTTCACGCAGCCAGAAGCCGCCCGTTTCCGGCGGGATGACCAGCTCGGCCACCACGTAATTTTTCTTCTTGTTGTCCTGGCTGATTTTGTTAAGCGCATGACGCCAGACCTCATTGATGAGTTTTGTCTGGCCGGTGTTCGGCTCGGGCAGCGTGCCGCCCCCGTCACCGACAGCCATCGCCACGATGTTGACCTTTTTGCCACCCGGCGTCAGTGCGGCCGCAAATTTTGCCGCCCCGGCCGCGGTGACCACTGTTTTATATTTCACTGTCATTCTGCTCTCACTTAACCCGGATACACGGTAATGATGTCGCCGTCATAACTGACGCCCCCGGCGAAGAGATAACCGGCCACGTCCTGAATGATGTTGAGCCCGATAAGATGGCGACTGGCTGGTTTGGCATCGGCGATGAGCCGCTCCATCTCGAGATACATTTCCTCGGTGATGCCGGTTTCAAGCACGCCGATATCGAGGCGAAAGGTGCCGGGCGGGTCACTGGTTTCCCACCATTCCGTCACGTTAATCACATACCCCAGCGGCTCGACCACGCGGCGTACTGCGCCGATGGTGCCTTTGCGCCGGTGAATGTAAAAAGCCGCCCGAATCACGTCGCGTTTGGTCTCTTCCGGCCAGTCGCTATCCCAGCGGTCGACGGAATACGCCCAGGCGAGCCACGGCAGCAGATTCACCGGGCAGTCGTTCGGGTTCCATAACCGGCGTAACGGGATCGGGGTGTTTTCGATATCTGCACAGGCGCGGGCTGCGGCCACCTCCAGCGGCGATGACCCGACCGGCAGAAGTCTTGCCTCACTCATCCGAGCCCCCGAGCCTGATTTGATAATCAGAGCAGAAAGACGCCTGCGTTTTATCGAGCACGATGTCAGCGGCCGGGGCCGCCAGCTCGACCCGTTGCACCCCTTCCACATGCAGGGCGGCGTAAATGGCAGACTGACGAATGTCACGCCCGAGCCGGTGCTGAGCGCTGATGTAGGCTTTCAGTTTTGCTTCTGCTGCGGCGCGGATGGGTTCGCTTTCCGGGCCGGGGTAGATGTAAAGCGTCGCGTCGATGGTGTAGTTAACAACTGCCGCCGACTGGACGGTCACCCGGTCGGCCACCGGTCTGACGTCTTCGCCGTTAAGTGCGTTACGCACCACGGTCAGCAGCGCATCCGATGCAGCGCCGTTATCCTCGCGAGAAAGCACGGAAATGGTCACGCACGCAGGCTCAGGGCTGATAACGGAAATGTCAGCGACGCGACCGTCGGCGCTGCGGCCGTGAAACTCATACGCCCCTACCGGCCCCGCGACGCTTAAGCCCTCAAAAGCCTGTTGCGCCCGCAGACGAAAATCCGTGTCGGACTCCATGACCGCCGGTGTCGGCGGGATGGTGCTGTCGTCGGCCGGGGTGATAATCAGGCGGGCGGTATTGGTGTTCGCGGCCATCACATCGAGGTCGTTGTTTTCGGCGTACGCCAGCGTGACGGCCAGCGCAGCCTCGTTCACTCGCTGACGCCATAACACTTCGCGGTATGAATTTTCCTCCAGATATTTGACCAGCGGATCGGACTCCAGTGCGAGCGTGCGGGCGATAGCCTCCTGCTGTTCTTCCGGGTAGAGCGAAATCAGGGTCGCCTTACGCTCGACGAGGATGGATTCATAATCCAGCGTTTCCACCACGTCGGGCGCGGGGAGCTGGCTCAGGTCGATAATGGCCATAGGTTCAACTCACTGGAATAGTCAGGGATAAAGGGGCGGCTGAGTCTTTAATTTCACCGGTCAGCTCAACCATCATCTGACCGTTAAACTGGCGCTCAATCGTCAGCGACGTGATGGTGACGCGAGGCTCCCACTTCAGCAGCGCCATATAACAGGCACACATCATCTGAAGGTTCAGCGCATCGTTTTGCGGCATATCAATCAGGGAAGACAGCAGCGAGCCGTAATCACGGCGCATCACCCGCGAGCCGACCGGCGTGCGCAGAATATCGCTCACGCTCTGACGAATATGATCTGCATCGGATATAGCGAGGCCGGTGTCGCGGTTCATGCCGAGGTAGCGCATCGTCATTTCGTACCCTCCGTCCGGCTGTTTCCGCGCTCGACGCCGCCGTGGTCATGGTCATCCACCTGCACGCCGTTGGAGGTAAATTTCCCGCCTGCGTGCTCGATGTCACCGCTCATCTTCCCGCCCTTCTGCACTTCGAGCGTGCCGGTGATGAGCTTGTTGGTACACACCACCTCGGGCGTATCGAGCGTGACGCGGGTCGACGCCTTAATCATGACAACCGGTACCGTGGCGGTAATAGATTTCGAAGCGGTGACCTCAGCGGTGGTGATGCCGGTAACCGAAAGCGCCCCGGAGTCGGGTTCGTACTCGATGACTGCGCCGTCAGGAAAGGCAATATGAAACGCATCGGCGGAGGCGGAGGGCGCGGGATGGTAATCAGAGAAAATGGCAGGTAAGACAAACGCCGTATCGAGCTCACCGCCCACGGCCAGAATTAATACCTGCTCACCTACTGAGGGAGCCCACCATGTACGCGAGCGCCCGGCGCGGGAGGTCAGCCAGTTAAGCCATGTAGTTTGTATCCCGCCGGTCTGAACACGACATAACCCCTCGTCGAGGTCGACAGCGGTCACAACTCCGGTACGGATCAGATTACGGATCGCTCGAGCGATTTCCTGAATTGAAGTTAAAGTATTCATGGGAAAAGGATGCCGCCGGGTGAGGCTGGCGGCAATAGAGCGGAGTTTTGCCAGCTAAGAAACAACACGCAAAACTCAGGTAGTCATGAGATATCGCTACAGGATTGGAGAATGGTGATTTGATCCTGATATATGCCAAAATTTCGATTTATTCAACAAAGCCTAACGTAACTAACAACTAACAACCCGACTTATCAAGCACAACTGATTCAGGAAAAATCAACCCGAAGGTAAGCCAGGGTTGTGAATAGTCCTTCTTTAGGGATATTACCCGTGGTGCCAACCGGGTAGGCATATAACGTCACATTTGAGCGATAGCTTTCATCCAGTTTAAATGGAACAACGCTGCTGCTATTATTTGGTATTAATGGAACATTGTCTTCATTCGTAACAACAACTCCCACATCCTCATTATCAGACTGAATAGCATTAGGAATATTTGCTGAGGCATTCCCCTCAATGCGCATTGTCAGATTGGCTGTTGCACTCATATCGTTACATTCAATAGGGATATTGATTTTTTTCGACGTATAGTTGTCAGGTTTCTGCCCTGCCACCTTGAAGTCAGTTGCATAGAGTGACCCTAGATCAACAACAACTTGAGTTCCGGTGTTAATAACACAGTTTTGAGGAACCGTAACAATCCCATTGAGATAAATATTCGTAGTCGACTCCGGACCATGATTAGCACCACCAGTATCACCCATAGACCAGTAAGTGGATGCAACTAAAACATTGTTAATAACTGACTGTCCGACTAATGATTTTTTTAATCTAACAGATACCCGAACCGACCCGCCAGTATTACCACCACCAAGACTTAAACCAAAAGCTGTATTGCATTTATACTTTTTACTGTTACTATAGTTATGTATTGGACCAAAAGGAATTGATACATAATCATTCAACGTTGAGACTTTAACCCCTACTTGTATATAATCGTTTCCTGGGATGTCATAATAAATGTAACCATTTGCTGATTGTGGGTTGGTAAGGGATGTATCCCCCCACAGCCAAATATATCGATATGGACCACCAGTACAAGCACATGTTATTGAGGCATTTTGAACACCACTGCTCACATTCTGTTCTGGCAATGTAGTTCCTGGAACATTGTCACCTGGGTTGCTTATATTCATATTCCCTATATCATAGCTAGCAGCCGTTGGCCCTCCGGCCAAAGAGCAATACCCATCAGCAGCACTTGCCGCCTTCATGCATATAAATAAAGCCGCCGCAAGAAAAATAAAAAAAACTCTATTCATTGTTCATATCCTTTATTTTATAGCCAGCCGTCCTGTCCAACTGTTGCAGTTGTATCATCTATGCTGTTGCCCATTCATACGAGGCCATTTCAAAATCGACAGATAATTAACTTCACACCCCTATGTATCGCCTTGATGATAACAATCAGTGACAACACAAAATCAAGAAAAAAACAATTTAATGATTTATATTTTAACTGCAAAGCAGCCACAATTGAAAATGTTAAAAATACCAACACTCAGTGCCACTGACAAAACAGCTATATAACCTATTGTTTAGCTTTTAACTTTCAATAAATTAAAAACAAAATTCAAAACATGTGAATCCTGATGGGTGTCGCACAAATAATGTCACCAATGTGGAGGACTTTCCGGGGCTTATCCGGCAGATACATCGCAAAATTAAAGTGGCCTCAGCAGACGGTGCTTACGACACAAAACGTTGCCATGACGGGCTCAGGCGCAAGAAAATCAGCGCGCTTATCGCGCCGCGAGCGCGTGCCGGTTACTGGCCAGTGGAATATGCCGACAGAAATCAGGCAGTGGCGAGGTAATGACTGACGGGGAGCAATGCTTATTGAAAATGACACACGGCTTACAACCGGCGTTCGGTAGCTTAAACGGCGATGTACCGTGTAAAACAGCTGTTTGCTGGGCATCTTGCGTTGCGGGATTATGATGCTCAGGTTGGAGAAGCTATGACCATGATCCATGCCTTAAACAAAATGACGCGTGCAGGTTTGCCAGAAAGTGTGCGTATCGCCTGAGATTAAGAGCTATTTATTACAGGGGAACTCAACACAAATCTGATGTATTCATCAAAGCCGATCTCATCATAAGATCATGGATTATTTAAACGGTAAAAGGTTTATAATAACTCGTTCAATCATTCTACTATCACAATCTTCCATCCCAATCAAAACGCGCTTTTCATAATAGATTGCTCGACTGTTTTTACTGGGCTTGTCTTTCAATCCATACTGATGCACCCTCGCCATACGCTGCACCTTCCCGGTAAACTCCACGACAGCAGCATCATCGCGCCCGGTCGCCTTCATAAAGCGGTTAGCACGCAGCTTCGCGAACATCTCGCGCTTTACCCGGCCGTTTTTGGCCCTGACCGGCGGGCGCTTACGGGCAGCATACGGAGTGCCGTCCGGCGCGGTTTGCGTCTTAATACGACGCTGCTGTCGGGTGCGCAGCGTCTTCGCAATATCAGCGGTCATCCGTCGACGACTCGCCGGTGACAGCGCCGCAATCAGCCCGGCCAGCCGGTCATCAAAGGGTTTGAACTCATTCATCCCATTCGCTCACAAGCTCACCGTGAACATACAGCTTCATCGGTCGGGCTACCGGCTCTGGCGGCTGCGGTTCGGCCGCATGCTCAATGTGCAGCTCGGCCCCGACTTCTTTGACGATAGTGCGCTCGGTCAGTAACAGGCTGATGCTGAGGTCGATGCTGTCGTCGCTGTTGATGTCTGCCTCGTAGATGAAGCCACGCTTTCGCCCTTCATCCGTGGTCATGATGTCGGCCTGCTGGACCCTGAGCCACGCCTGAATCGGCACGAGGATCAAATCAATATCGCCCGGAAAATCGGTCACCACCACGTTGAGCGTGTACTGATTCTCAAATGACAGCGATGTCGCCAGCGTGGAGGCCAGTTTCCCGTTATCGATAAAAATGCGCATCATGTCGGGGTTCGCTTTCAGCACCGGCACGGCATCAGTTAAGGCGTTGCGCAGACTCTTCGGTTTGAACATCGGTTTTATCCTGACAGGTTTTTATCGTTTCGACCTGGAGCGCACAGCTTTCGAGCGCGGATTCGAGCTGGCGAATGTCGCCGCTCAGGTCGCCATTGGTTAACGGGTCACTGCCCGGCATCGGACACAGGCTGACCCTCGGGCAGGCGTTCAGCACAACGACCGGCGGAGATGCAGGGGGCGCGTCGGTGCAGGCTGCGCACAGCATCAGACAGCTCAGCGCTGTACCAGCGGCGTAAATCCTCGTTTTCATTGAGTAACCTCGTGATGGTTCGCTCCCGACGCGCGGCCCGCGTTCCGGCCGCGGCGAGTTTCTGGCGCAGTTGCACCTGTGCCCGGTCATTGTCCGCACTCAGGCGCTGCGCGGTGAGGAGCTGGTCTTTCAGCATATCGATAGTGCGTTTCTGGTCGCTGGCGACGTCATTCGCGCGGGTAAACGCGCGGCTGAGCTTGCTGTTTTCATGCTTCAGCCAGACCAGCGCCAGCCCGGCCACGGCCAGTAAAATCATCAGTGTTTTCATTTTGTCCCCTGCATACAGCGCGACCATTCGCGGGTGCGACGGTTTTCAAGTCCGGTATTCCTGACGCCGTTCACGTACACCCAGCGGGTGAGCTGGTCGCACGCCTGCGCCCACTGCTGACGCTTAATAAACGAGACCAGTGTCGAGCGACAGGCCGCACCGGTGCCAACGTTAAAGGCGAAACTGACGAGCGAGTCATAGACCGGCTGCGGCATCTTCCCCGGCACGCACACCGCCAGCCGTCGCTCAGTATTGAGCACATCGGCGACCAGATTCGCCGCCGCGTCGTGTTCGGTGATATTGCGTTTGGGTACCACCCCGGCAGTGTGGCCGATGCCTGACGTCCACACGCCCGCGCTGCACTGGTAGGGGCGCAGACGACACCCCTCAAGGTCTGCAATCAGGGCGAGCCCCTCCGACGAGCTATTCAGCAGACGAAAATCAGGCACCAGTGCCGCCAGCGCCAGCACGACGGCCACACTGCAACGTTTAACGACTGAGGCCACGAATTACCCCCTTATTGATTCCGGCCGCAACGAGATAGCGGTAGGTCTGGCGGCGGTACCAGAAATTCACCAGCGCGGTAAAAATGGCGCACCCGCCGCCGACATACAGCGCGAGTTTTTCCGGGGTCTGCGTGCCGAAATAGGCCAGCGCCACGGAAAACCAGTACGTCAGAAACGTTGTGATTTTTTCCATCGTTAATCCCACAGGTTGACGGTCTCCGTAACGGCGGCGGTGTCGACGACCGGCAGGCTGACGGACGTGCCGTGCGGCAGGATGGCCCCAAGTGCAGCCAGACCCGGATTAGCGGCGAGCACCGCCTCGACAACCCCCTCAGTGCGGCCGTAATGGCGATGACACAGGGCGTCGAGGGTGTCGCCCTGCTGTGCAATGACGTTCATCAGATTTGCCCCACGATGCAGCGGGCTTTGTCCTGAATACGGGCCACAGACCAGCGCATATCCCGCCACAGTTCATCGATGGTGCTGTCAATGCTGTCGGCCTTTTTGTCACCTTTAGCGCTCGCATCCACGCCGCGATAACGCTCATAGAGCGTGGCGGTGGTCATGGCACACACGGCGTTGAAATAGTGGAAAACGCGCACGCTCTCGCCGTCGAGTTCATCGGTCGGTACCTCCACGAGGGCCGCGTGACCGGCCCCGAGCTGAAGGTCGCGCCAGTCGCGCAGCTCGGCGTTGGTTTCGGCCATTCCGGCCTTAATCGCCCGGCGCAGGCGCACAGGGGAAACCGTCTGCTCGAGGCGCATCTCTTCCCGCACGCGCTTCGGGTCAACGTCCGGGAAAAAACCGGTGTTTTTTATTACCGGTTCATCGTCCGGCACCGGCGGAATGACCAGCGGCTCGCGCGGTCGTGCCGGGTTACTGACTACAAGCGTCGTCATGACTACCTCTGAAATAGGTGGGCGGTGGACGCTGGCCTCCGCTCAGGTGAAACACCTGCCTCAGCCAGCGTGCCGCCCGGCGCGGGGCGCATTCTGTTAACCGGCGACTTTCCTCGGGCGACCACGCCCCCGTTTCGCCGGTGAATCGGTTGTTATTTTGGTGGCCTTTTTCGCAGGCTTCGGCGGGGTTTTCTTCACCGGGGCGACAGGCTTCGGCTTCAGCTCCCGGCCGAGGCGCTCGATGTCTTTTTTCACCCCGCAACTGTCATCCAGCTGAATAGCGCGTTGCAGGTGCGTCATCGCCTCAGTCAGCAGACCGGCGTCGCGCAGGATAAGACCGGCGACCTTATGCAGGCGGGCGCGAACCTCGTCAGGCATATCGGCAGTGCGGGTCATCTCGATAACGGTCAGGAGCGGCTGCACATCCACCGGCTGACTGGCCGCGCGGACGCGAAGTGCGGCCAGCGCCACCTCTTCGGCCAGCATATACGGCGCGGTGCGCGCGTGACCGTCAGGCATCGACAGGCCAAAACGCAGCGCGTAGCGGGCAATCTCAATCGCGCCGGGAATATCCCCGGCATCGAGACGCCACAGCAGTACGGTCATCAGGATGTCATCCTGCGCCCCGGTGCCGGTCTCCAGCACGCCGATCACCCACGGCAGGTAAAACGGCAGCAGCTCGCGCTTTTTCTCTGCCTTACGTTCCCGGGAATGGATTTGTGAAAGCGTCCTGCGGTCTGCGGCCAGCTTCACGAGCATTTGCTCATAAGCCGTGGCATGGCGCAGCGGGCGCTGTTCCCGCTGCGATGCCTGTTCGGCCGAGACCCGCATCGCGTGACGCCGTGCGGGGCTCGCCATCGGTTACGCCTCCCCGCCGTCGGTATGCGCGTCAGCCTTTGGAGCGTCTGCATGTTGAGTGACGACCCCGGCGGTCAGCGCCTGCATGGCTTTCACCATTTCGGCCGCAAACACTTTCGCGCTCGCCGCTTCCGGGGTGGCCTCTTCGTCCTGCTCGAGGATTTCGATGTTTTCAATCAGGCAACCGGCCGCGTAATCCTCGATAACGAAATCGACTTTCACCTGCTCGTAGTTTTCCACCTGATCGAGTTTTGGGTTTTCGACGATGTGGCGACGGTGGCCGTCTTCGTACAGGTAGATGGAAATGTTATCCAGCGTGGTGATGAATACGCTGTTCGCCGGGAAGAACGGCGCACGCACCGCCTGAAGCTGACCGATGGTTTTCTGGCTGACAATCAGCTCTGCGGCGAGCTGTTCGCTGTTGGCCTGGAACTTATTAATCATCGGGAAATATTTGTCGGTCAGGATACGACGGCCGCAGATGACCACCATTTCCGGGTTTTCGCGGTGGATCTCTTCAATCAGCGATTCGTGCGCATCCATCACCAGCGCGTCGAGGTTGGCGTAATGCCCGCCTTTGACGCTCAAATATAACGTCGAGTACATCGGTATCGATGCGACCGGGCTCGGTCAGGGCGTCTTCCAGCTCGTGCGCTCGTTCTACCCGGCCGCACGTGAAATCCGCTACACCCCGGAA
This sequence comes from Scandinavium manionii, assembly GCF_024764775.1. NCBI lineage: Bacteria > Pseudomonadati > Pseudomonadota > Gammaproteobacteria > Enterobacterales > Enterobacteriaceae > Scandinavium > Scandinavium manionii. The sequence continues at coordinate 100,018 of NZ_JALIGC010000040.1, forward strand.
ATGAAGACCGCGATGGTGCTGAAAGCCAAAGACACCATCACGCGCGGCTGTCTCGAATATGACGTCGGCGCAACCGACCTCACGCAGTCGTTTATGTCCATCCGCAAAACCATGACCAGCAGCGGGCGCAGCGCAACCTATGAGGCCAGTCGCACCGAGGAAGCCAGTCACGCCGATCTGGCCTGGGCGACCATGCACGTCTTAATTAACGAGCCACTGACCGCCGCCAGCGGCCAGCCTTCATCCTCGATTATGGAATTTTATTAATGAGCAAACGCAACAAGAAAAACCAATACACCACAAAGCCACGCCAGCACACCGCCGCGCCCGCTCAGAGCATGGAGGCGTTCACCTTTGGCGAGCCGACGGCGGTGCTCGACCGGCGCGATATTCTCGATTACGTGGAATGCGTCGATAACGGCCAGTGGTACGAGCCGCCGGTGAGTTTCTCGGGGCTGGCGAAAAGTATGCGAGCCGCCGTGCACCACAGCTCACCGATTTACGTGAAGCGTAATATTCTGGTGTCGACCTACATTCCGCACCCGAAATTATCCCGGCAGGACTTCAGCCGTTTTGTGCTCGATTTTCTGGTCTTCGGTAATGCCTTTCTCGAAATGCGCCGCAGCCTGAGCGGCAAGGCCGTCAAATTTGAGACCTCTCCGGCCAAATACACCCGGCGCGGCGTCGAGGATGATGCTTACTGGTACATTCAGTCATTCGCGCAGGCCCATCAGTTCGCCCCCGGCTCGGTGTTTCATCTGCTGGAGCCGGACATCAATCAGGAGCTCTACGGCCTGCCGGAATACCTGAGCGCACTCAATTCCGCCTGGCTGAATGAATCCGCGACGCTATTTCGCCGCAAGTATTACCAGAACGGGGCGCACGCCGGGTACATCATGTATGTGACCGACGCCGCGCAAAGCAGCACTGACGTCGAAGCGCTGCGCAAGGCGATGCGTGACTCGAAAGGATTGGGGAATTTTAAGAATCTGTTTTTCTACGCGCCAAACGGCAAAGCTGACGGCATTAAAATTGTACCGTTGAGCGAAGTCGCCACAAAGGATGATTTCTTTAACATCAAGAAAGTCAGCGCCGCCGATATGCTCGATGCACATCGCATCCCGTTCCAGCTCATGGGAGGCAAACCGGAAAATGTAGGCTCATTGGGTGACGTTGAGAAGGTGGCGAAGGTCTTTGTACGCAACGAGCTCAGCCCGCTACAGTCACGCTTCATGGAGCTGAACGAATGGGCAGGCGAAGAGGTTATTCGCTTTAAAAAATACTCTCTGGAGCCTGAGGACGAGTAACATTCGCAGCCGCCGGAAGGCGGCTTTAAGTACAAAAGACATCGAAGTGGATTGAACAAGATTACCTAAGTGAGGACTCCCAATCGAATGGCCTGCCAAAAACACGACGAAATACATAATTCTTTGATAAATATAAATAAGAAAGCGATCTTCTGTAGATGCCGACTGGTAAAAGGAGAGTAAAGCATGGCGAATTTGTATTAGCTCAGATTTGAACTGACACAATTATGGCAAAAAGCCATACCTAATCTGACTTTTTGCTCCGTTTCAGGAGCGGACGTTGCGCATAGAAATCTCTTTAGGAAACATAATCAGTATGTCGAAAGATCATTAAAAGTGAATGGTTCATTTGCGGTGATACTTACAAAGGGAGTAGTTATCAAGGGCAAACACCGCCTGGATGAGGGTGTGAGAAAGTGTTAATGAACGTCAATTTATCTTTGGGTACATTTCCGAAAATGAATGAGATCGATTGCAGGAAGATAAGGAGAGTGCTTAACTGCACTCCTGAATTTTCATCGGTACTCGCCGTAAGCTGAACATGAACAGCAAAAAAACAATTCAAAAAAAACTTCTGAAATATCAAAAAAATATCTTTTTAAATCCACGCCATCAATCGGATATGTCAGGTGCCGACTTGCGGTTTATGGATCTGCGGAGACTCAACTTGCGCAATATTAATTTAGCCGGTAGCGATCTGTCGTTCAGCGATCTCCGAGAGACCGATTTCTCTTATTCCTCACTGAATGGAGCAAACCTTAGCCACTGTCAAATCGAAGGGGCAATCTTCAGTCATGCAGACTGTACCGGTGCGGACTTTTCTGCGAGTAACATCCGCGCAGCCAGTTTTACCGGGGCAATGACGGAACAGGAAAACGTCGCGGATGACACACTGTCATCCAGGCCGCTCATCTCTGTCTATATGCCCACATGGAACCGAGAAGCCCTGACGATTCGGGCTATTCAGTCAGTCCTTAAACAAGACTATACGAACTGGGAACTGATCATCATCGATGATTTCTCTTCATCATTTCAGCAACTACAGGCGTACATCACCGATCTGAACGACCCGCGTATTACGTATATCCGCAATGAATTTAATTCCGGCGCCTGTGCGGTGCGGAATCAGGCGATACGGCTGGCAAAGGGGTATCTGATAACGGGTCTGGACGATGATGATGAATGGTTGCCAACACGTCTGTCCTCATTTCTTGCCTGTCAGCATAAACTCCAGCAGCACGGATTTTTGTATGCCAATGATTACCTCTGCGACAGTACCGGGTATCACCACCCTGATGAATTGCAGGTTTACCCGAAACCAGCCTATAAAAAGAGCCTGTTTGATAAGCGGAATATTATCGGCAACCAGATGCTGACTTTAACCAACCGGATGCAGCAGGTTCTTTTCGATGAGAGTCTGACTGCCGCCCAGGATTATGATGCCTTTTATCGGCTGGCAGAAACCTATGGCGATCCTTTCAAACTGGAGGTGATCACTCAGGTGCTTTATGTCAATCATGGCGAGGTTCGCATCACCTGCTCAGGACGCAAGTTTGCAGGCTATCTGGATTTTTACCGGAAGCACAAAGGTAAGCTCGACGCGTCGAGCAAAAAATATCAGCTATTCACCCTCTACTATATCCGTAATAAAAAGATGAGCCCGCAGACACTGATGAAATTGATGACACTGCGCAACCTTAAACGCTACCTGATGATGTATTCCAGCTTCCGCGACAGAAAATTCTAGATAATGGCTGCTCATCGCTCACTGAGGACTGTTAAATTTAATTGCATGCTGCCTGAGGAAACTGTCAGCTCTGGTTTGAGCTAATACAACCTATTCGTTAAAACCGAGGCTTGAGTCTTCCATGCCTCGTTTACGCGATTCGTCTTCGAAATGTTCAGTCGTAACCTCAAAATTAAACACGTCGGCAGTCCTACGATGAACAACTTTGTTTTAGCATTCAGCTACATGCCACTGCTTACTCTAAGTGACTAGATTTTCTATCAACGATGATTGAAGATAATCTCATTCTGATATGTCTGCACCGCATCACCAGCGTTTTTAAGGCTTCCTAAGGGCCACCAAATGCCGACGAGGCTCTTGGTCGTTTGTAGTACCCCTTTTCTCGTTCAAACACTCAGGGAAGCGCTGAGATTCGAGATAATAATTATTGGCACTGCGTCGAGCGCGCAATGCTTTCCCCGCCACGCCTGCCCGCTTTAGGGGGCAGTTTTAATGCAGGTGCATATCTCTCCTGCTACTGCTCCAGTATCGGTGTCACAGTACCAGATTTAACGCGTATGACTCATGCAAAGTGATGCACCTAATACAGGCAAAGCTAAAAAACCATTACTTTTCGATAATCACATGTAAAGTCGAGTTTTTTGGTATCGTTTAGGTAAGACTGCTGCACACAATACTGTGAGGATTGTCGACAAAACAGTTGCCCGACACCTCGTACCAAAAAATGACACAAGTCATTGATATGATTTTAATTTACCACTATATTTTATAGTTTAGAATACTACCTCGCCTAATAGAAAAGGAGAGTCAATGAAAATTGAAGCTAATGACAAAGAGATCCAAGATATTTTTTCATCTGGGTACTTCAAAATCCCAAGATTTCAAAGACCTTACTCATGGGAGAAAGATGAAGTTGAAAATTTCTGGGAAGATATAACCAAAAATACAGATGAAAATTATTTCATTGGCTCTATGGTTGTATTTCAGTCCGCAAAACCATATTTCGGAATTGTTGATGGACAGCAACGTTTAACCACTATAACTATAATTTTATCAGTGATTCGCGATTCATTCCTCATATTAAAACAAGATAATCTTGCAAGAGGAATACATAAATATATCGAAAAGGCAAATGTCGACAACGAAGATGAATTCATATTAAATTCTGAAACCTCATTCCCTTTTTTACAAGGTGTGATTCAATCATACAAAAAAAATAATATCAAAGATGAAATCGGAGTTGAAGAAAGCAACCTTCAAAACGCTTACAACCTGATAAAAACGAAATTGACAACATTAATTCCACAGATAACATCTTATGACAACAAACAAATAGATCTGTTTAATGATGCAAAAGACAGTCCAATTCAAAAACTAAAAGACATAAGAGATAAAATACTTGCACTCAAACTTGTATTCATTCAGCTTGACAATGAAGATGATGCATATTTAATATTTGAAACACTAAATGCTCGAGGCCGAGATTTAAAAACATCTGATTTAGTCAAAAACCTCTTCCTTAAAAAACTAAGATCAAACAATTCACGATTCGATGCTGCAAAGATATCTTGGAATAGCCTAGTATCTAAATTTGACAATGATACAGGTGAGCAAACATTAGATAACTACCTTCTGCATTACTGGCTATCAGAGCATAAATACATTACAGACAAGAAGTTATTCCCAGAGATAAAATCCACTCTTGGGGACGATAACCAGAAAGCTGAAAATCTCTTAAGCACAATAATAAAAACAGCCGATTATTATAAGCAAATGACCTATCCTAATAGTGTAGAATGGGGTAAGCAAGAGTTAAAAATTAAAACCATATTTGAGAATCTTAATTTATTCAAAGTCAAACAACAATCATCCATGACGCTTGCACTTACTCGTTCATGGAAAGAAAATAAGATATCTTTAAAAATGCTCAAGTCTTCCCTTGAGAAAATTGAGTATTTTCATTTTGTATTTAATGCCATCACATCACAGCGTTCATCTGGAGTGATCGCCACTACTTATTCAGAGCATGCAATAAATTTAACTGCGGCAACATCTCATGATCAAATACAATCAATCTTAAACTCATTATTTAAATCCCTCGAGTCGAAACTACCTAGCTTTGACGAATTCTATGTCAACTTTGCAGAGCTTAATTACTTATCCAATAAAACAAGAAATAAAAGTATAATTAAATACGTTCTATCAAAACAGTTAGGTGATGCTATATCCTGCCTCAATATAAATCATCACCTATTAACCATAGAGCACTACATCCCCGAATCGAATATTAAATCCGGAGTCTCGGGAGATATAATCGGAAGCGTTGGTAATTTGTTATTAATTGATGAAACCACAAACAATAACATATTAAAAAATTCCGTCATTGAAGAAAAATACAATGTATTGAACAAGAGCGGGTATCCATTAAATAAAACTTATATAATGAGCCCTTTATGGGGAGAGCAGGAAATAAAACAAAGAACTGAGATGATTGCGAAACAACTCTATAATTTAACTAACTTATCTTAGAACAAAATCGTCTGATTGAAATTTCTCTCAGGCGATATTTCAATGCAAGTCAAACGAGCGAAATTACCCCACTAACTCACCCGGAAATATTTTTAATCAGCTTAAGCTATGCCATAGGCTTAGCTGATACCAATGTGAGAATCTATACCCAACAATGAAAGGTTGTGAGTATATATATCATTAAAATAAGTAATCACTCAGATATATTTTTGGAACCATTGCCACTCGTCAGCAATCGAGTATTCAAATATTTTCCCATCATAATTCACTACGGCACCACGCGCCAGTGCCTCAATCTCCCACCGCTGCGGCATAATGCCCTGCTTGGCCAGTTCGAAGCGGATACGCGGGATCTGTTCTCGCTCAGATTTTGTCATTCGCCCCGATGGTGCAATCTGATGCGGTTTTAACGGTTCACTGCTTCGTTGTTGGCGAATTGGCTGCGGGTCGTCATGTTTTAATGAGTTCCTAAGCACCGTCACGACTTCCGGGTCATCCCATCCGATAACTCCACTATCAACCAGATTTAACACCGCTGCGGCATGCTCAGACGGTGTAGGGGTCATAACCGGAACGTCACCGCCGGTGAGTTTTCCACAGTTATTGACAGGACTCCGAGGCGCGGTGATACCGCTTTTTAAAGTCAAAGGCTCAACGGCCAAAATCTTTGGAACTATGCGCCAGTCTGCTGACCGGGTAACGTGAATGTGATTAGCGCCGATATGCGGGGCATAAATCCCGACGATGCGCTCGATGTCTTCTTCGTAGTCGTTGACCTCATCAGTCACGTTGCGGGCTACCCTGACGGTCTGGCTATCGCGTGGCACATTCGCCCCACCCTGCGCAGCAATGTATAAATCAAACTCTCCTTCATCGGCAGCAGCACGAGCCGCTTCGACGCGATCATCAAATTCCGAGGCAATACTGACACCGCGAGGCAGTTTGCGCAGCTCGCGATAAGCGCCCATTGTCGGCAAGCCAATCGGTTTAAATTGAGGTATGCGCCACGTAGACGCCCACGCCGTTACAGCGGCAGCGGTATCCTGTAGTGTTTTGCCGGTGTCATGATCGAGCTGACCATCGAGGGCGTAACCGTCGATATTTTTTGCTATGTACTTCGCGATATAGCCCGCAGCACCCCCCTGATTGAGATGCTTCGCCTGAAAGCGCTGTTTCGCAGCGCCCCGCTCGTCACCATCCTTTTTCAGGGCATAGCGGCGCATGATGTCGGTAATTTCTTTGCGCTGGCCGGTTTTGCAAAACAGCATCATGTGCCAGTGTGGCGTGCCGTCATGATGCGGCTCAACCACGCGCATTCCGTAAACCTGTAAATCGTTATCCTTAAACGCCGTGCGCATCAGGCTCCAGATATGGCACAGATAGCGCTGCGTATCTTTCGGGGTGTACGCCTCATCATTCCAGCCATGATTAAGCTGAACGGTTTTACTTTCTCCTTTGCCGACCTGACGGGTCGGGTGATATTTCGACGGCGCGGTCAGCGTGATAAACATCCCGACATCACCCTCACTGGCGGCATAACGCTCGATACCAGCGATAGTATTCATGAGCTCCATACGGCGGATCTCAGGGTTAGAAATACTCCCCATCACCTTACTTATGAGATCGATTCGCTCACCGGTGACTTTATTTTCGAGTTCGCAGGATTTCAGGTATTCGAGATTAGCCAGACGGCGAGAATGCACATCACGGATGGCGCTTTTGCTGGCATACGGTGAGCGGTCTTTATTCACTTCACCGGCGGCAATTAGCAGCGATTCATGCCAGCGCATACGCTGCGCCTTGAATTGGTTAATCCACCACTCGTCATTGATGAGACGCGCCACGGCGGAAAATGCCTGGCGGATTGTCATCTGACCTTTGCGGTATTTCTTCCAGAATAGCGGCGTGATATTGAATGCACGCGCCGCGCCAGCGACATGACCATAAAGGTGAGCCTGCGCCTCATCAGTAAACAGCGATTCTTTGCCGTCGTGCGCTTCCGCCCAGGCATCGCTTAATTCCTCATACATGATGAAAAGCTGCGCGGCGATGCGGGCCGCGAATTTCTTCAGCTCTTTGTCATTCATTCCCGGCAGTCGGGCGTAGTTCTCGCGCTCGGTCAGGAACAGCAGAGAGGCATCAGCATTCATTTCGTTACGCTGATTGACGCGCTCGATGCGCGGCCATAACCGTCGCAGGAATGTCGACTTGAGGAAATAAAGCCCATGCACCGGGCTTTTGTTCCGGCGGATGTAGTCATAGCGTGAGGTAAAGAGCGAGCTCAGGAAATATGGCAGGTAGTCAATCTTTGATAAAACACCTTGCACCTGACGCAGTTCGTCACGTGTAAGAGGTCTCTCGCGCCCGATGGCCTCGCGCGGCGCGTTGAACGGGTAAGCACCGACAAACGGCTCGCCGGTGCTTTTGGAAAATGGCGGTGGAGGTGTTGGGGCGCTACGCCCCATTCTTTCAGCGGCCATTAACGCCAAACGCCTCCGCACATGCCTGACCGACTCGCTCAATCTGCGCCGCCAGCTCAGCGAAAGCACGGGCTTCGCCCGTTAATGCATCATGCAACATCAGAGCCTTAACGAGCTGATCCAACTTAGTGTAATAGCCGACGACATCCAGCCATTCATTACCGGCATTTTTCCCGGTTTTGGCTATTTTCTTCTCCTGCAAAATAAACTGAAACGGGTCACTAGTGACGACATAGCGGTCGCCAATCTCGATGCGAATGCTCATGCCTGCCCCCGGTAGTGTCTGGCGTTGGCTTCCAGTAGCGATTGACAATGAACGCAGCGCAGAGCTGTCGGGTGGGCGGCGCGACGTTCAGCCGGAATTGACCGGTCACAATCAACACAAACCAAAACAGCAGCGCCACCCGATTTCAGACGTGCGGCATCGACATGACGGGCCAGTGATTCGGCCTGTAGCTCCTGAACGTGATCCATATAATCTGGCATTATCCTGACTCCTTTATGCATCCAGCTTGTTGAGCTCAGCCCGACAGGCGGCGCTCAACTCTTCGGTTAATTTGGCAAACTCATCAAAACTGGTTATCTGCTTTAAATAGATGGCGCGTTTAAGAAGCAAATTGACCATGTCCGACAAGAGATTTAATTGGTTCGCGTAGATAGCAATTACAGCCTCGATTTTTTCGCCGGTGCCTTTATCGCGTTTAATATCCTTTAGCGCTAAATCACCGTTATCCATTACGGTGACCTTTAGCCAGTTATTCAGTAATACGGACTTGTGCGTAGCCATTAGCAGCACTCCCCACGCAACAGCCCTGCATTATGAAACTGCGTTGACTCCTGACTAAGTAACTCGACAATCTCCACCTTGTTCAGCTCACGCTCGGCGATGTGGCGAATCAGCCCGTCAAGATGAGATGAGAATTTCGTCGCAGCATCCGCCTGCGCCTCAGCCCTGGCCTGCTGTAACAACAAAGAGAACTTAGCGCACTGCTTTCCTATTTTAGTCATAACGACTTTCTCCAGATAAAAGGAAGCCCCGCACAATCAAGTGCGTTAAAAATCACGGGTAATTAATTAATGCAGATATTGCTCGGGCTTAACCGATGTCAAAATTGTTGGAGCATGTTCAAACAAGCTGAATAATTCACGCAATGCGCGGAATAGTTTCTCACGCCAATAACATGAATCCTCATCAATTCGCCAGTAAGGTTGATTAAATTCTTTCTCGGTTAAACCTGCATGCATGAATAAACTGCGGCGCTGGCTGACAGTTAAATAACTGATGTAGGCAATTTCACTCGCCCCAACCTGACGACGTTTTGAAAATGCTGCACGCAACTCATCAATCGCGCAGGCCAGACGTTCACGGTCCACATCACACATCTCTTCAAATCGCATAGTCGCGTGGCGCTGTTTTAACTGCGCATGGAAACAGACGGTCAGGCGCTCGCGTTCCATCATCTTGTTATAGAAATCGCAGCTTTCCTGCCAGCGCGGCGCAGCAAGATATCGACCAACCAGACCGCGCAAACCTTCCGGCTGCTGAGCAACCACACCGAGAGTCATCACAGCCATTTCCATAACCTCCGGGTTTTCATGAAGGTGATAGCCATACCGATCACACTCGGCTTGCGGGTGCGGATAATGATGCCTTTACGGCCGAGACCGTGGGTGATGGTGAAATTAATCGGGGTCAGGTTCTGCTGGTTACGCAAAAGCTGAGCAATGCAACGAGGCTCTTTCATTAAACGGCTCCTTATGCTGCAACTCGACCACGGCCAGACTTGCCGTAGCTGATGCGATTTTTCCAGTCATGCCACTCGGTCGGTGCATCCTCGACTAGTTGGGCGGCGTATTTATCCCATTCGCGACGGTTAACCCACAGCTCAGCTTTACCACCCGGTTTCAGTGGGTCTGTCATGTAAAAGGCAGGCAACTTGCCAGCTTTAGCCATCTCAACCACAGCACGAGGGGTTTTGCCGATATACAGCGCGAAGCCCTCCTTTGAAAGCAGGTCTGCAGGCTTCTCAGATAGTTGAATTTGAGTTCTAGAATTTTTTCCTTGTTCAGAAAAGTTATCGCGATTCTCGTAAGAATTTTCAGATTTGACAGACATTTTGCTATCCTCAACTTTATGTCTTTCTAACTAGAGCCACCTAGAGTTAGCTAAAGACACATTCAATGTTCAACAAGACACATAATTGGAGATTAGCAAATATATGTCAAGTCCACAAAATGAAAAGCTGAAACTTATCAGAGAGTCAGAGCGCCTGAAAGCAAAGGAAATAGCTGATTTAATTGAAATAAATTACTACACCTATCATGGCTACGAATCCGGCAAGTCTAAGATGCCTCTCGATGCAGGGATGAAACTGCTTAAGCACCCTCGCTTTAGAAAATATCGCGATTGGTTTTTATTTGACGAAGTGGATCCATCATCCGGGCAAATTGCGCCGGCACTCGCACACTTTGGGCCAGAAAACGAAACATCATCCCACTCCGACCAAAAGACTGGCTAACGGTCTACGGGGCTTATCTGTGCAGTAAATGCACAAATGAAGATTGCTACATAAACACGCGTGAAAGAGTACCCAGCCGTATCATCGAGGTGACCTATGTCCGTTAAAAAACTCGATGATGGCCGATATGAAGTGGACGTTAGACCGCAGGGCGCAGACGGAAAACGCATCCGGCGGAAATTCAGTACAAAGGGCGAGGCTCAGACGTTTGAGCGTCATGTGCTTGTTAACTATCACAATAAGGAATGGCTTGAGAAACCGGCAGACCGGCGCAAGCTGACAGAACTGCTGGACCGATGGTGGATCTATCATGGAAAAACCCACGCAAGGGGCGAGATAGAAAAGGGTCGCCTGACGACGATAATCACGAGGTTTGGGGATATGGGCATTCACAGGGCCGACCAACTGACCAAGAAATCAATTATCGATTATCGCGTAACCCTAATGAATGAAGGACTCAAGCCATCCAGCGTAAACAGGCACGTCGCCATACTGAGCGGCATGTTTACCAAACTTATTGATGCTGACGAGTATCACGGCAGCAACCCTCTTCATGAGGTGAAGCGCCTTAAAGAAGCTCAAACAGAAATGGCGTTCCTGTCCACCGATGAGATAGAGATGCTGCTCTCGCGGCTGGAAGGAGACGAATTGAATGTGGCACTGATCTGCCTGGCTACTGGTGGCCGGTGGGGCGAAGTTTCAGGTTTGAAGGCTGAGCACATCATTCAGCAGGTGGTCACCTTCATGAAAACCAAAAACGGGAAACGACGCTCAGTGCCGATTTCTGTCGAGCTGGCGGAGCGCATTAAGACCAAAAACAGCGGTCCACTGTTTAGGGCAAAATACAGCACTGTCCGCAGAATGTTGAAAGAGATAAAGCCCGATCTGCCTGATGGGCAGGCGGTACACGTAATGAGGCATACATTCGCCACACACTTTATAATGAATGGAGGTAATATAATTACATTGCAGCGCATTCTAGGGCACTCGAACATCCAGCAAACGATGATTTACGCGCACTTTGCCCCGGACTTTTTACAAGATGCAGTGACACTCAATCCACTGTCCAAAATGTCCAGAATGTGTCCACAAACCAGAGTTAACTAGAGCTAATCAGAGCGATATGAGTAATTTAAACACTTGTAATTTAACGGAAAATACTGATGCACCTGGGGCTGTTAAGCCAGTAATTGGTCGCATTCACTCCTTTGAATCCTGTGGCACCGTCGATGGCCCAGGCATCCGTTTTATCACCTTCTTCCAGGGCTGTCTGATGCGCTGCCTGTATTGCCATAACCGCGATACCTGGGATACCCACGGCGGCAAAGAAATTACGGTTGAAGAACTCATGAAAGAAGTGGTGACCTATCGCCACTTTATGAATGCGTCCGGCGGCGGCGTAACGGCGTCTGGCGGCGAAGCCATTTTACAGGCTGAATTTGTGCGTGACTGGTTCCGCGCCTGCCGTAAAGAAGGTATTCATACCTGCCTCGACACCAACGGTTTTGTTCGTCGTTACGATCCGGTGATTGATGAACTGCTGGAAGTGACCGATCTGGTCATGCTTGATCTCAAACAGATGAACGATGAGATCCATCAGAATTTAGTCGGCGTATCTAACCACCGTACGCTGGAATTCTGCCGTTACCTGGCGAACAAGAATATTAACGTCTGGATCCGTTACGTGGTTGTTCCAGGCTGGTCTGACGATGACGATTCTGCACACCGCCTGGGGGAATTTACCCGCGATATGGGCAACGTCGAAAAAATCGAGCTTCTGCCTTACCATGAACTTGGCAAGCACAAATGGGTGGCGATGGGCGAAGAGTACAAGCTGGACGGCGTGCATCCACCGAAGAAAGAAACAATGGATCGCGTGAAAGGTATCCTCGAGCAATACGGTCACAAAGTCATGTACTGACTCAGACAGCCTCTTCGGAGGCTGTTTTTATATCCCCTCTTTCATCGCCGTTAGCAATTGCGCCAGCATGGGTGCACCGATCACACCCGGTTTCCAGAGTGCCACCAGCGGATGTGCCAGCCCCGTCGTCCCCATCTCGGTATCAATTCGTGCCACGCCCTCCAGCCGTTCAGGGCAAAAGTGCTCAGGCAAAAAGGCCCAGCCGCAACCCCGTTGCAACAGCCCTTCCAGCAAGGTTATCTCATTGACGTGAATCAGCCGGTCCGCGATACGAATTCGCCCGGCAAGCGAGGGAGGAAGGTCACGAAACGGCATGAGCTGCGGTTGCGAGGCCAAATGCAGCAGAGACACAGGCTGTTTTGGGAAATAATCTTCACGGGCATACACCGCAAGCGAAACGCTCCCCACCGCGCGCCAGTGCAGGTGGTCGTTAACGGAACGGTTTACGGCCTGAAAAAGACCAAGATCGACGCTGCCCTCATCCAGCCATTGTTCCGCCTGACCCCGCTCACAGGCGATCATATCCAGCTGAATATGCTGCGCCTGAAGCCGTTCAGCCAGTTTCAGCAATAGCGCGCGTGGCGTAAAGAGGTCATAACATAGGGTGAGATGCGTTTCGAGGGTATCGGGAATGTGTCGGGCAATGCGCGAGAAGGCTTCAGCTTCATGCAGAAATAGCCTTGCCTGGCGATAAAGCAGCTGGCCCTGCGGCGTCAGAGTTAACGGCCTTGTCGAGCGGTCAAACAGCGCGTAGCCAAGATCCACCTCCAGATATTCGAGCAGTTCGCTCACGGTGGTGCGATCCTTTTTCAACTTTTTCGCCGCCTGAGTCAGCGTGCCGGTCTCGCACACGCAGGCAAAGGCTTCAATCTGGGCAAGCGTAAAACGCAACAACTCCATCGGATGTCCTTCTTCGCAATGAGGAAGTCACCTTACCGGAGAGTCGAGAAAGAAAAAAGCCCGTCGGTCGACAGGCTTTGGCTATCAGGCGTGTGCCACCGGCGTTGGATGATGCCCGGCTTTGCGTAGCAGCATCAAAAGATAGATAAACGACACGCTGGCGATCATCACAAAAAGCAGATTGTCAGAATAGTTCTGCATAAGCATCGATGTAAACGTAGGCCCCAGCAGGCTGCCGATGGTGTAGCTCAGCAGCAGCGCCTGGTTCATCGCCACCAGCTGATGGTGTTCAACTTTCTCGCAGGCCCAGGCCATCGCTACCGGATACAGCGTAAAGCCCGCAGCACCCAGAATAAACAGCGTAGGTGCCATCGCCGCACCGCTCAGCATTGCCAGGCAGCCGAGAATAACCACAAACACCTGCACGCGCAGCACCAGTAAACGACCGTAGCGATCAGCCAGACGTCCAACCGGCCACTGACCGAGGATCCCGGCACTGACCATAACCGCCATCCAGAAACCAATACCCGAATCGCTGACGCCCTGGTGATTGAGCCACAGCGGCATCAGCCCATACAGTGAGCCGAGAACAATCCCGGAGATAATACAGCCGTTGACGCCTAAACGCGCGTGGCGCAGTTTTAGCATTGGCCAGACCAGCGTTGGCGCCTCTTCGCTAGTCTGATTCGTAATTCGGGTAAACAGCAGCGGCAGAATTGCAGCCAGCACCATGCCGGTAACCCACGGCAGGACGCTCATCAGGTCTGTTGGGAATTTGCTGACCATCAACTGGCCCAGCACGGTGCCCACGTAGTAAACCATCATATAAGCCGCGAGCAGGCGCCCGCGGTTACGAGAGGTACCGCTGCACATCAGCGCGCTTTCGACTACCACCCAAATCATCGCGCAGCCCACACCGGCGAGGAAACGCCAGCTGAGCCAACTCCAGAAGCCCATGGTCAGCCCCAACCCGACGCAACCTACGGCGAAAATTAATGACGCGAGATAATAGCTACGATTAAAGCCGAGACGCTTGATCAACCGCCCGCAGAGCAACGTTCCTGCCAGGTTACCGGTAAAATACGACGAGCTCACCATCCCCACCTGCCAGGTTGGCAAATGATCGTGGGCGAGCCAAAGCGGGACGAGCGTATTCAGCACCGCAATCGCCAGCGTCAACAAAAGTAAGCCACAGAGCAATAAAAGCACTGGGCGGGAATACGTGGACATGGATATAAAACCGTGAGGAAGTTCAGAATTCGAGCGCATCATGCCACCGCCATTGGCAAAGTCAATTGCCTCCAGACCAGAGCTGGCGCGGTTTTCAGAGGAACAATAGAAGTTTTTTATCTAGCGGAGCGGCAATGGAATTTATTTTTAAATTATTCCATTGTTTTTATTAGGTAATTGGGAATATAACGGCTTATTTTCAGTTGAAAAATTTCATGGATGGGGCGCATTTTTTGTTGCGCCGGATCGTTGCAATCCGGCGCAATAAACGGTTTAGCTGGCGATGGCCATTCCGACTGTCATATGCAGACCGTAGAATACGCCGCGGCCGATGAGCTCACCCACGAACATCAGCACAAAGGCCAGGCTCAACAGCGGAACGGCTGGCTGATGTCCTTTCAGCTGTGGCGCAACCCAGCATACCAGGGCTAACACGAGCACCACCAGACGCCAGGCCATTAGGGAACCGTACGCCGGAACCAGCGCAGAGGCCTGCTGAATGGAGCTATGAATCGTTGCCAGCTCACTACCCTGCATCACCACCACGATGGCACTGACCAGCAGTGCCAGCATCGAAATTACCGGCAACAGGCGCATAGCCCAGCCATCGACGCCAGCCACACGCAGCAGCAGATACCCCAGCAGCGGCCCACCGATAAACATCGTCAGGAAGAAGCTCATTGGGGTCCAGATGCTGTACCAGGTTGGCACGGTGTCGATGGTGTTATAAACGCGAACCATCATCCAGACGAAGAAGACGCCCAGCACCATGGTTAACACCAGCCACACCGTACGCAGTGCCTGTGGCAGTTTGTTGATAACCGCCAGAAGCCAGCCAATACCGCCGACTGCGAAGAACACCGAGCCGCTTGCAATTTCATTACTCAGCGAAGAAGCACCGATCCGGTTCAGAGAGTTAAACGCGCGCAGCGGCGACCCGAGGTGCAAGATTGAAGCGATAAAGCCTAGTCCCATCAGCACCCACAGACCAAACATACTCAGCACCACAAGACGCTGCTGCTCACGAGAAAGTTCGCCTTTCATCAGCGCCAGCGCCAGAACGATAAAACCACCGACGACGCACTGCCCGAGGACCGTGAAGATCATCAGCGGCCATTCATGCCATCCACTTCCCATCTTAAACCTCCTTCGGGTTTGCCAGATAGCCGGTGGTGTCACCCGTCGGACGGCTGTTGGCGTTAGGTTTGATAACAATGCTTGGTTTGGTGAAGTGCGCAGACGGCAGCGGAGCAACAGCAGCCAAATGACCATGCTTTTTACGCAGCTCTTCGATCGGACCAAAGTCCAGAGCACGCAGCGGGCAGGACTCTACGCAGATAGGTTTTTTGCCATCCGCAACACGTTCATGACAACCGTCGCATTTGGTCATATGACCTTTGGCTTCGTTGTACTGCGGCGCGCCGTATGGGCAAGCCATATGGCAATAGCGGCAGCCGATGCACACATCTTCATTCACGACAACAAAGCCGTCTTCACGCTTATGCATCGCCCCGCTCGGACAGACCTTAGTACAGGCCGGATCTTCGCAGTGGTTACAAGCGATTGACAGGTAATAGGCAAACACATTCTGATGCCATGTGCCGTTGTCTTCCTGCCAGTCGCCGCCGGCATACTCATAAATGCGGCGGAAGCTGACGTCAGGCGTCAAATCTTTGTAGTCTTTGCAGGCCAGTTCGCAGGTTTTGCAACCGGTGCAGCGACTGGAATCAATAAAAAATCCATACTGAGTGGTCATCGGTTACTCCTTACGCTTTTACGACCTGAACGAGGTTGGTGTGCGACGGGTTGCCCTTCGCCAACGGCGACGGACGCTGAGTGGTCAGGACGTTAATACAGCCCGCCTGGTCAACGCCTTTTGCATCCGGCGAGTACCATGCTCCCTCACCTAACGCCACAACGCCTGGCATCATCCGTGGCGTTACCTTCGCTTCAATGTGAACCTCACCGCGACCGTTGAAGATCTTCACGCGGTCACCATTGGCAATCCCACGCTTCTTCGCATCCATCGGGTTCATCCACATTTCCTGAGGACATGCAGCCTTCAGAACATCTACGTTGCCGTAAGTAGAGTGGCAACGCGCTTTATAGTGGAAGCCCGTTAGCTGCAACGGATAATCTTTGGTCAGCGGATCGTCGTAGTTTTCGAAACCAGGGGTATAAATCGGCAGAGGATCGATAACGTCACCTTCCGGCAATTGCCAGGAGGCGGCAATCTCTGCCAGTTGCGTGGAGTAAATTTCGATTTTGCCTGAAGGCGTGGTCAGCGGGTTAGCTGCCGGGTTCTCGCGGAATTCCTTATAGGCTACGTGATGCCCTTCTGGATCGCGCTGCTTGAACATACCCTGCTTGCGGAACGCTTCAAACGTCGGCAGTCCAGGGATAGCCCGGCGAGACTGTTCATACAGATGGCGCATCCACTCTTCCTGGTTGCGACCTTCGGTGAACTTCTGCTCAACGCCCATGCGTTTTGCCAGCTGAGTGGTCATCTCATAGATGGTTTTGCACTCGAAACGCGGTTTGATAACCTGGTCGGCAAAGATGACGTAGGACATGTTGCCGCAAGACGCATCCAGCGCGAAATCCATCTGCTCAGACGCAGTGCAGTCTGGCAGCAGAATATCGGCATACTTCGCTGAAGAGGTCATGTGGCAATCCACCACCACAATCAGTTCGCACTTCTTGTCATCTTGCAGGATGTCGTGAGTGCGGTTGATATCGGAGTGCTGGTTGATAATGCAGTTGCCCGCATAGTTCCAGATCATCTTGATCGGTACATCGAGCTTATCTTTGCCGCGCACGCCATCACGTGTGGCAGTCATTTCCGGGCCGCGCTCAATTGCATCGGTCCACATAAACATCGAAATGCTGGTTTCAACCGGGTTATCCAGCGTTGGCATACGTTCGAATGGCAGATCGTAAGACCCTTCGCGCGCACCGGAGTTACCACCGTTAATCCCGACGTTGCCGGTCAGAATCGACAGCATGGAGATAGCACGCGTAGCAATCTCGCCGTTAGCATGACGCTGCGGACCCCAGCCCTGACTGATAAATGCCGGTTTGGCCATCGCGATTTCGCGCGCCAGCTGGACAATACGTTCCGCCGGGATCCCGGTGATAGACGCTGCCCATTGTGGTGTTTTAGCCGTGCCGTCTTTACCCTGGCCCATAATGTACGCTTTATAGTGACCGTTCGCAGGCGCACTGGCAGGCAGGGTTTTCTCGTCGTAGCCAACGCAGTATTTGTCGAGGAACGGTTGATCGACCAGATTTTCAGTGATCATTACCCATGCCAGACCGGACACCAGCGCGGCATCAGTACCTGGGCGAATGGGGATCCACTCATCTTCACGGCCTGCACCAGTGTCGGTGTAGCGCGGATCAATGATGATCAGACGGGCGTTGGATTTCTGGCGTGCCTGTTCAAGGTAATACGTCACGCCGCCGCCGCTCATACGGGTTTCACCTGGGTTGTTACCGAACAGCACAACCAGCTGACTGTTTTCAATATCTGACGGGCTGTTACCGTCGGCCCAGCCACCGTAGGTGTAGTTCAGACCTGCCGCAATCTGTGCGGAAGAGTAATCGCCGTAGTGATTCAGGTAGCCGCCGCAGCAGTTCATCAGACGGGCAATCAGCGTTTTTCCTGGAGGCCAGGAACGCGTCATGGTGCCGCCCAGCGTACCGGTACCATAATTCAGGTAAATAGATTCGTTGCCGTAATCTTTGATCAAACGCTGCATGTTGTTGGCGATGGTGTCATACGCCTCTTCCCAGCTAATACGCTCGAACTTACCTTCACCACGTTTACCGACGCGCTTCATCGGATATTTCAGGCGGTCAGGGTTATAGACACGGCGACGCATAGAGCGGCCGCGAAGACACGCGCGCACCTGATGCAGGCCATCGTAGTTATCGTCGCCGGTATTGTCGGTTTCAACGTATTTGATTTCGCCATCGACCACGTGCATACGCAACGGGCAGCGACTACCGCAGTTTACCGTGCAGGCGCTCCAGACCATTTTCCCGGCAACAGCGGCTGGCGCAATGGCGTCAGCAGCATTCGCAATACGGGTAAAGGGTAATGTGAATGCGCTACTGGCGATCGCCAGTCCGCCAATTGCCGAGGTTTTCATCAAACCTCGACGGCTGACTTCGGCAGTCAGCAAAGCATCAGGGGCTTTTATTTTCATGAATACTCACTTCATTGCTCATTGAAATGCACCAACCGCTATATAGATATGTATATAGCGAAATCAGTCTTTTTTAGAGTTTTATGCTACTTCTAATTCGAAGGGAGTATCCCTGCTTTCGACTGAAGGGTTATTGTTCAGTATCAATACAGGTATAAAAAAAGCGCCCTGAGGCGCTTTTTAAGAAAGGAATGAGGCGTTATCAGCCGATGAACTCAATACCGTTCATGTAAGGACGCAGTACTTCCGGTACTTCAATGCGACCGTCAGCCTGCTGATAGTTTTCCAGCACCGCAACCAGCGCACGACCAACAGCCAGACCGGAACCGTTCAGGGTGTGCACCAGACGGGTTTTCTTGTCTGATTTGTTACGGCAGCGAGCCTGTAAACGACGCGCCTGGAAATCCCACATGTTTGAACAAGAGGAGATTTCACGATACGTATCCTGCGCAGGCAACCAGACTTCAAGGTCATAGGTTTTCGCCGAACCGAAACCGATATCGCCACTGCACAGCAGCACTTTACGGTACGGGAGACCCAACAGCTGCAACACTTTTTCAGCATGACCCGTCAGTTCTTCCAGTGCATCCATAGAATCTTCTGGGCGAACGATTTGCACCATTTCGACTTTATCAAACTGGTGCTGGCGGATCAGACCACGTGTATCACGACCATAAGAACCCGCTTCAGAACGGAAGCATGGGGTATGAGCGGTCATTTTCAGTGGCAGAGCATCTTCATCGATGATCTCGTCACGCACCAGGTTGGTCAGTGGCACTTCGGCAGTTGGGATCAACGCGTAGTTGCTGCTGTCGGCTTCTTCATCCAGCGGACGAGTGTGGAACAAATCACCGCCAAATTTCGGTAACTGACCCGTGCCGTACAATGTTTCATGGTTTACCAGGTACGGAACGTAGTTTTCGACATACCCATGCTGTTCGGTGTGCAGATCAAGCATGAACTGGCTCAGGGCGCGATGCATACGCGCGATTTGCCCTTGCATTACCACGAAGCGAGAACCCGTCAGTTTAACCGCGGACGCAAAATCCAGGCCTTTCGCCATTTCACCTAACGTGACGTGATCGCGTACTTCGAATTCGAATTTACGCGGCTCACCCCAGCGGCTGATTTCAACGTTTTCGCTGTCGTCTTTACCCATCGGCACACAATCGTCCGGGATGTTAGGCAGCGTCAACGCGATGTCGCGGATCTCAAGGAGCAGAGCATCAAGCTCAGCTTTTGCGGCATCCAGTTCTTCACCCAGCTTGTTTACTTCCAGGCGTAACGGCTCGATATCTTCCCCGCGCGCTTTCGCCTGGCCAATGGATTTCGATCGCGAGTTACGCTCTGCCTGCAGATTTTCAGTGTTTACCTGCAGAACTTTACGACGCTCTTCAAGAGCGCGAAGTTTATCTACATCCAGCTTAAAGCCTCGGCGTGCCAGTTTTTCTGCGACTGCGTCTGGCTCGGTACGCAGCAGATTGGGATCGAGCATGCTTATCCTGTGCTTATCGAATTAAAATGAGGAAAAGACCGCAGCCTGCGGCCTTTAGAGGTTCAGCGATAACCTTACCGCAACGTCTTGTTTAGCGGTAGCGTTTTGTGGGGCTATTTTGATCCTGTTCGGTAAGCCAGGCGAGCTTTTCACCAATCTTACCTTCAAGACCACGTGAGGAAGGCGTGTAATAGCGCGTTTGCGACATTTCTTGCGGGAAATAGACTTCGCCAGCCGCATAGGCGTTGGGTTCGTCATGGGCGTAACGATACTCCTGACCGTAACCCATCTCTTTCATCAGTTTGGTCGGCGCATTGCGCAGATGCACAGGCACGTCGTAGTCAGGTCGGTCGCGGGCATCGGACATCGCCGCTTTAAAGGCGGTATAAACGGCATTGCTCTTCGGCGCACAGGCCAGATAGACAATCGCCTGCGCAATGGCCCGCTCCCCTTCGGCTGGTCCGACGCGGGTAAAACAATCCCAGGCTGAAATCGCCACCTGCATCGCACGCGGGTCAGCGTTACCGACATCTTCGGAGGCGATCGCCAGACAACGACGGGCAACGTACAGCGGGTCGCCTCCGGCAGTGATAATCCGTGCGTACCAGTACAGTGCGGCATCCGGCGCGCTGCCGCGAACAGATTTATGAAGCGCGGAGATTAAGTCGTAGAAACGGTCGCCTTTGTTATCAAAGCGCGCGCTGCGTTCCCCGGCTATCTCGGTTAACAACTCAGGCTTTAATACACGTTTGCCTGAATCGTCCAGCTCCGCCATATCCGCCATCATCTCCAGGGTGTTTAACGCCCGGCGTGCATCGCCATTGACCAGTTCTGCGATCGCTTTACGCGTTTCGTCAGGTAAGACGATGTCCTGCCCGCCGTAGCCGCGGGCACTGTCGGTCATCGCCTGAGTTAATACCTGTTCGATATCTTCGACGGTGAGCGATTTCAGGAGATAAACACGGGCGCGGGAAAGCAGTGCCGAGTTGAGTTCAAAAGAGGGGTTTTCGGTCGTCGCGCCAATGAAAAAGATGGTTCCGTCTTCAATATGCGGCAGAAACGCGTCTTGCTGGCTTTTATTGAAGCGATGGACTTCATCGACAAACAGGATGGTGCGTCGCCCGGCGTTGCGATTCTGCCGGGCGCGTTCGATAGCTTCTCGAATTTCCTTCACGCCAGACGTGACCGCAGAGATGCGTTCCACGTCGGCGTTGGCGTAGCGGGCAATCACTTCTGCCAGCGTCGTTTTTCCGGTCCCCGGCGGCCCCCACAGAATCATTGAATGCAGATGTCCTGCTTCAATGGCGCGTGGCAGCGGTTTGCCGGTAGCCAGCAGATGCTGCTGGCCAATGTACTGCGCTAAATTTTCTGGCCGCATACGTGCGGCCAGAGGTTGAAACGCATTATCGGAAAAATCGAGCGACAGATTGCTCACGCGCGCCTCTTATTTACGCTGATCGTCCACCGTTACTCCTTTTGGCGGAGTAAAGGTAAATTTGGATGCGTCCACCGCGCCGTTTTGCTGGGACTTCAGCTGGTAGCTGCTACGCTGATCGTCCTGCTCAATGGCGCTGAAGTGATGAATGGTGCCATCGCGGCTCACGTTGATGGTGAACTCTTTCAGATTACCGTTGCTGCCTTTCGGGGTCAGCACAAAATCGTCACCGCTCTGCTTGATATTGTACTGCTTCCAGTCGCTGGACTGGTTACGCGCAATCAGCATAAACGGCGTGTTGCTGGTCGCGTCTTTCAGCCAGGTCGCGGTTGCCTGTTCAACAAACGGGTTATAGAACCACAGCGATTTACCATCAGAAACCAGAATACTTTCATCCGGTTGCGTCATATGCCAGTTAAAGAGATTTGGACGCTTGACGGATAAATCGCCCTGTCCGTCCTGAACTGCATTACCGCTGCCATCAGTCACTTTCTGGGTGAAGCTGGCGTTGAAACTGCTGACTTTATCCAGACGGCTTTTCAGGTCGCTCGCGGCATCGGCCCAGACGCTGCTGGCAACAAAACTGGTCAGTAAGGCACAGGTGATGGCAAATTTTTTCATCTTCATTCCTTAAATGCGTCACTCCCGACGCGGGAGTCTCTTTGTTCCCACTGTAAGCAGTGCACTTACAGTGGGACAGGAGAAAATACTGATTTTTTGGCTATTTACGCAACTTTTCAAACGCTGCGTTTAATCAAACGGCGGCGGGGCCAGGACTTCACGGTTGCCGTTATGGCCAGCTTCGCTCACGATCCCCTGCGCTTCCATCTGCTCGATGATACGCGCTGCGCGGTTATAACCAATGCGGAACTGACGCTGTACGCCAGAGATAGAGGCTTTGCGTTTTTCGGTCACAAACTTCACCGCCTGATCGAACAACTGGTCGAGCTCTTCACCGTTGTCCAGACCGGCTGCAGCGCCCTCACTTTCGCTGTCGGAAGTAATACCGTCCACATACTGCGGACGACCTCGCGCTTTCCAGTCCTGCACCACCGCGTGGACTTCCTGGTCACGGACGAATGCGCCGTGAACACGCGTCGGTGCCGAGCTGGAATTCGGTCCGGAGTAGAGCATGTCACCCATAC
The DNA here is from genome assembly GCF_024764775.1 of Scandinavium manionii. Taxonomy (NCBI): domain Bacteria; kingdom Pseudomonadati; phylum Pseudomonadota; class Gammaproteobacteria; order Enterobacterales; family Enterobacteriaceae; genus Scandinavium; species Scandinavium manionii. Next base: position 122,937 of record NZ_JALIGC010000040.1, read on the forward strand.
CGAGCAGTGATTCCGCACCGCCCTGATCGAGAATGGTACGGGAGTCAATTTTGCTCGACACTGTAAAGGCGATACGGGTCGGGATGTTCGCTTTGATAAGACCGGTAATCACGTCAACCGACGGACGCTGAGTCGCCAGCACCAGGTGAATACCGGCGGCACGGGCTTTCTGCGCCAGGCGGGCGATTAACTCTTCCACCTTTTTACCCACCGTCATCATCAGGTCAGCGAACTCATCCACCAGCACCACGATGTACGGCAGTTTTTCCAGCGTTGGATGCACCGCATCCATGCTGTCGCCCGGTTTCCAGTACGGATCCGGGATCGGACGGCCCATCTGCGCAGCCTGAGCAATCTTCTCGTTATAACCCGCAAGATTACGCACACCGAGCGCTGACATCAGCTTGTAACGACGTTCCATTTCATTGACGCTCCAGCGCAGAGCGTTGGCAGCATCCTTCATATCCGTCACAACTTCCGTCAGCAGATGCGGAATACCTTCATACACCGAGAGCTCCAGCATTTTCGGGTCGATCATGATGAAGCGCACGTCTTCCGGCGTTGCCTTGTAGAGCATGCTGAGGATCATGGCGTTCACACCGACAGACTTACCGGAACCGGTCGTACCGGCCACCAACAAGTGAGGCATTTTCGCCAGGTCAGCAATCACCGGCTCACCGGCAATGTCTTTCCCAAGTACGATAGTCAGCGGCGATGGGCTATCACGGAATTTCGCGCAGTCCAGCACTTCACGCAGGTAAACGGTTTGACGTTTTTTGTTTGGCAGTTCCAGACCCACATACGGTTTGCCTGGAATAACCTCAACCACACGTACTGCAACGGTCGACAACGAACGCGCCAGGTCACGAGAGAGGTTCGAAATACGTGCGGCTTTTACGCCCGGCGCCAGATTCAACTCGAAACGAGTAATGACCGGACCCGGTGAATAGTTCACGACGTCAGCCTTGATGCGGAAATCGGCCAGACGTGTTTCTACAAGGCGCGCAGTTTGCTCCAGTGCGAAGGTATCAACCGGTTCGATTTCACTCGGCGGCTGAGTCAATAGATCCAGCGACGGTAATGGCGTAGTCGGCTTTTGCAACGGACGATCGTCACCGTTACGCATCAGCAGCGGGTGAATCAGGCTTTCCTGCGGCTGAGGCACCGGCTGTTGCTGAGGCTGCTGGTAGGCGGGTTGCGCCTGAGGAGCCTGCGGCGGTTGTTGATATGACTGAGCCTGCTGCGGTTGTTGATATGCCTGAGCCTGCGGTGCCATTTGTTGAGGTTGCTGATAAGCCTGTTGTGGCTGTTCCGGCGCGGCACTCGGCGTAAACAATGGCGCTTTCGGCGTATCATCGACCAGCGTTTTCATCGGTGAGAATTCATAGTCCGTAGGTGAGAACGGATTCGCACCCTGCGGCTGTTCGCTGGAATAACGTTGCTGCTGTGTGGCGGCAAACTGGCGTGCCAGTTCGGCTTCTGCGGCAGCGTCTTCATCTTCCTGCGTCTCATCGTAGCTGTTGTCTTCGTATTCCTCGCCATAACGCTGCTGCTGGGTGGCAGCAAACTGGCGAGCCAGCTCGTCCTGATGCAGCTCATCGGCGTCTTCATCGCCCATCAGCTCGTCAGACAGTTCTTCAGCCGGGCGCTGTGACGGTATTTTGATACCAAAAGAGGCCGAGGCAAGTTCACGACGCGTTGGTACACGCACAGGATTTGGACGTGGAAGCTGCGGACCAATGCCTGCTTTAACCTGCGGACGCGGCGCATCTGCCGGGCTGAACAACTGAGCAGCCGACGCGGCTGTCGCTGCAGCGGCAGCAGCACCGGTTGCCTGATGAACGCTTGCCGCTACGGAAGCAGCAGCTGGGGCAACCGCGGCCAGTGGATCGACAATCGATGCAGACGGCGCTGGCATGGTTGGCATTGGCGTCGTTGGTTTCACGGTCGCCGGTTCCGGCGTTGGCTGATACCACGCGGCAAGTTGTTCACGTTCACGCGCACGCTTCTCTTCCACTTCTTCAAAATAGTAGAGTGGTGGGCGCTGCGGTTTAATGTCTTCTTCCGGTTCCGGCGCCACTTCTGGCAGCTGCGGAGTGTGCTCTACAGGCGGAATATATTCAGGCTGGGCGCGATACTCGGTTTCAGGTTGCTGCCACGGCTGCTCAGGCTGCGCGTACTGCTGCACTGGCTCCGGATCCTGCCACAATTCTTCGATAGAAGGCTGATGACGGAAGGCTTCTGGTTGAACATATTCTGGTTTCGCGACAGGTGCCTGCGGCGGCCAATTGTCCGGAGACGGAGCAATAACCGGATCTGGCGTTTGCGGGGCTGGAACGGCCTGCCATTCCACACTCGGCGCGGCCATTTCCCCGCCGGGAACGGAAGGTGCAGCCATCGCGGCTGATGCCGGTTCTGCCCAAGCCTGAGTGGTCGCCATTGCAGCAGCTGCTGCGGCAACCGGTTCGGCGATGGAGTGACCGTTCATCAGCGGATCGTTTTCATCCCAGGCTGCCGGGCGGGTCGCGCTGTTGCCGGAGAAAAGAACATCATCGACATCAGGCTGGCGCGTTGCGCTATTGCCTGAGAACAATACATCATCGGCATCTGCGGCTTGACCACGGGCGCTGTATTGAACTTCGGTTTCGTCTTCATCCATTCGGCGACCGGAGAACAACGCAGCGTCCGTTTTGCGACCCATCGGGTTGCTAAACTTATCGGCAATGCGCTGGCGACGCGCCAGTGCACCGCGCAGAATACGGGCGCGGCGCCCTTCTCTCTTCGGTGCGACGTCATGATCGTCTTCGTCATCTTCGTATTCTTCGTCGTCAATCCACGAATCGTCGCGACGGGTACGGTTGCTGGCGAAGGTCAGAATATTGAGGATCCAGTTACCGATTTTCTCGGCAATGCTAACCCAGGACCAGCCGGTGAACAGCGTCAGTCCTGCAGCCCAAATGCAAAGCAAGGCCAGCGTACCGCCGCTGCTGTGCAGCATGGGTTGCAATGCGGTGCTGAGCAGGCTGCCGATAACCCCGCCCGAGGCAAAGTACCAGATGTCATCTGCGTTGATCGCGGCAAGCCCACACAGGGTGAGGATCATCGCCAGGACGCCAATCAGACGTAGCGCCACTGCAAAATAATCAACGTATTCGTCACTCGCGCGATGCTTATACGCGAACCAGCAGGCACCGATAATCATCACAGGCAAGGTGTACGCCATTACGCCAAAAATGAAAAACAGCGTATCCGCAAGCCATGCACCCGGCATTCCGCCAAGATTATGTATCGGTTCGTGCCAGGCGGTTTGTGACCAACTGGGATCGGAAGGATTAAAGCTAAGTAGTGCTGCCATCAGCCAGATGGCAAAAAGGGAACAGAGGATCAGGAACGCTTCAAGAAGACGGCGCCCGCTGCTTAATCTGTTAATCGTTACTTCTTTTTCTTCAGTGTATTCCTGGCTCAAGAAAGGCACTCCAGGTCCTTGATGCTAAAACGGACAACAGCGCCGGGTCTCCCCGGCACTGTTGCTGTATGGATTAACAGGAGTGTAATCAACTTACGTTGATTTTGCACCTGTTCCGTTTAGCGTGTCTTAATTACCAGACGATTACTCTGCTTGACCTCTTCCATAACCACGTAGGTACGGGTGTCATTTACGCCTGGCAGGCGCAGCAGGGTTTCGCCTAACAGCTTACGGTACGCTGACATGTCAGGCACGCGGGTTTTCAACAGATAGTCGAAATCACCGGAGACCAAGTGACACTCTTGAATTTCTTCAAGTTTTTGCACAGCGGAGTTAAATTGTTCAAACACATCCGGGGCGCCACGATTCAGAGTTATCTCAACAAAAACCAGCAGCGATGCATCCAGATAATGTGGGTTCAGCAGCGCAGTATAGCCCTGAATAAACCCTTGTCTTTCCAGCCGACGTACGCGCTCAAGGCAAGGTGTCGGAGAAAGTCCCACTCGTTTAGAAAGCTCGACGTTGGAAATTCGCCCATCCTTTTGCAATTCGTTCAAAATGTTACGATCGATGCGGTCGAGATCTTTGCCTGGGCGCTTCTTGCTATCTACCATTATTATTGTCTCTCTGTATTCCTTCCCTACTCCTGTCTGGACCCTGTGCACTTCACTGTTCAGAGCCTGTGCCCGTCGTCTGCGTAAAAAATCTGTCACCAGATGTAACGCATAACCCAAGGGTACGTGTTGAGAAGCCGTTGCCTGTCGGCAGCCACCGTCATCTCGAATGGCGTCTGTCCACGCCATGCGCCGATGATGCTGACCCGGTTAAAAATGGCATTTACGTGCATGAAAATTCACCACACGGTAAACGCTGTTTTTTCTCCCTTCATTGTTTTCGCAAAAGCACAGGGGATTGTCAAAGCAAAACATCGATTTTTAGTACAACATGCCAGATATTCATAATCACCCAGAGACGTTCCTCATGTTATCTCCTTATAATCATCCCGATAGCAGTAGAATTTGTTATCGCAAGCGTAGATAAAACCACCAATCCATTGACGCAATCTATTACACATATCGTTAACAAAATTCCTGCACCCTTTTATTACTTCCGCAAATTCCCTACAATCGCGCCCATTGTCTGCCAACATTTATGGGGATCTCATGGGCACGACCAAACACAGTAAACTGCTTATTCTTGGTTCTGGACCAGCCGGCTACACCGCTGCGGTCTATGCTGCACGCGCAAACCTGCAACCGGTACTGATTACCGGGATGGAAAAAGGCGGTCAGTTGACCACCACCACAGAAGTGGAAAACTGGCCAGGCGACCCGAGCGATTTGACCGGGCCTGCGCTGATGGAACGTATGCATGAACATGCGGTTAAGTTTGAAACCGAAATCCTGTTCGATCACATCAACAAAGTGGATTTGCAGAACCGTCCGTTCCGTCTGACCGGTGACAGCGGCGAATACACTTGTGATGCGCTGATTATCGCAACCGGTGCCTCCGCCCGTTATCTGGGCTTGCCATCAGAAGAAGCGTTTAAAGGCCGCGGTGTTTCTGCCTGCGCCACCTGCGACGGTTTCTTCTATCGCAATCAGAAAGTCGCGGTCATCGGCGGCGGTAACACCGCAGTTGAAGAAGCATTGTATCTGGCAAACATTGCCTCTGAAGTGCACCTGATTCACCGCCGTGACACCTTCCGCGCAGAGAAAATTCTGATCAAACGTCTGATGGATAAAGTGGAAAGCGGCAACATCGTACTTCACACCCATCGCACGTTGGAAGAAGTGACCGGCGATCAGATGGGTGTCAGCGGCCTGCGTCTGCGTGATACTCAGAACAGCGACAACATTGAGTCCCTTGAAGTAGCTGGCCTGTTTGTTGCTATCGGCCACAGCCCGAACACCGGCATTTTTGACGGCCAGTTGGCGCTGGAAAACGGCTACATCAAAGTCCAGTCCGGCATTCATGGCAACGCAACGCAAACCAGTATTCCCGGCGTGTTTGCCGCAGGCGACGTGATGGACCACATTTATCGTCAGGCGATCACCTCCGCAGGCACAGGCTGTATGGCCGCGCTGGACGCTGAGCGTTATCTCGACGGTCTGGCCGATCAGACCAAATAATCTTTACAAGTCAGTAACAAAGGTAAAGAAGGCGACGATAAGTCGCCTTTATTTTTTCCCCGATGTAACATTGCCTTGCCTAATGATTTCAAATAAGACACCTGCTAAGCACGCAATGAATAAAACCCGTCAACAAGAGCTTACCCGCTGGTTAAAACAGCAAAGCGTTCTCTCCCGCCGATGGCTGATGCTTTCTCGTCTGCTCGGTGCGGTCAGCGGAGTGCTGATCATCGCCCAGGCCTGGCTTCTGGCCAAGATACTGCACCACATGATTATGGAAAACATTCCTCGGGAAGCGCTGCTGCTGCCTTTTGTAATGCTGGTTCTGGTCTTTATCCTGCGCGCGTGGGTGGTCTGGCTGCGAGAACGGGTGGGTTTCCATGCCGGGCAGCATATTCGTTTTGAGATCCGAAAAATGGTACTCGACCGCCTACAACAAGCGGGTCCGGCGTGGATCCAGGGTAAACCGGCGGGCAGTTGGGCAACGTTGATTCTTGAACAAATCGACGACATGCATGATTACTATGCTCGTTATCTGCCACAGATGGCGCTGGCTGCGTCCGTGCCGATGCTTATCCTTATCGCGATTTTCCCGTCTAACTGGGCTGCCGCGCTAATCCTGCTGTGCACCGCCCCGCTGATCCCGATGTTTATGGCGCTGGTTGGAATGGGTGCTGCCGATGCCAACCGTCGTAATTTCCAGGCACTGGCAAGACTGAGCGGCCATTTCCTCGACCGCCTACGCGGGATGGACACCTTACGTATTTTCGAACGCGGTGAAGCGGAAACCGACAATATTCGTCAGGCTTCCGAAAGTTTCCGCCAGCGCACGATGGAAGTTCTGCGACTCGCTTTCCTCTCCTCAGGCGTTCTGGAATTTTTCACTTCGCTTTCGATTGCCGTTGTCGCTGTTTACTTTGGTTTCTCCTATCTTGGCCAGCTGAATTTTGGCAGCTATGGCACGACCGTCACCTTGATGTCTGGCTTTTTGGCATTGATCCTGGCGCCGGAATTCTTCCAGCCGTTGCGTGATTTGGGTACTTTTTATCATGCCAAAGCGCAGGCAGTGGGTGCAGCCGACAGTCTGAAGACCTTCCTTGAAGCTCCACTGGCACAGCCTGAGCGTGGTAGCGTCGCGCCAGATGAAACGCAAAATGTGAGCCTTGAAGCGCAAGGTCTGCTGATTAAATCGCCGGAAGGTAAAATCCTCGCAGGACCGCTGAATTTCAGCCTCGCCGCTGGCGAGCGCGTGGTGCTGGTCGGCCAGAGCGGTTCGGGCAAAAGCTCACTGCTCAATACTCTGACAGGTTTTCTGCCATACGACGGCTCGTTAAAGGTGAATGGGACCGAATTGCGTGACCTGGATCCTGACGCATGGCGACGCCTGCTGAGTTGGGTCAGACAAAACCCGCAGCTTCCGGCGTATACGCTGCGTGAAAATGTGCTGCTGGCGAATCCAAAAGCCAATGAGGCGCAGCTGCAACACGCGCTCGACCGTGCCTGGGTGAACGAATTTATCAGCCAGCTTCCGCAAGGGATTGATACGCCAGTCGGCGATCAGGCGGCCCGGTTGTCCGTCGGTCAGGCCCAGCGAGTGGCTGTGGCCCGTGCCCTGCTCTCTCCTTGCCGCTTCTTGTTACTGGATGAGCCAGCCGCCAGCCTCGACGCACACAGCGAACAGCGCGTTATGCAGGCGCTAACGGAAGCAGCAACCAACCAGACCACACTGATGGTCACTCATCAGTTAGAAAATCTTGCCGAATGGGATGCCGTTTGGGTCATGCATCAAGGCCAAATCGTCGAGCAGGGTTCGTTTGCAGAGCTTGCTGAAGCACAAGGGCATTTTGCGCACCTGCTTGCCCATCGTCAGGAGGAGATTTAAATGCGCGTTTTAGCCCCTTACCTGGTGTTATATAAGCGACACAAATGGTTGCTCTCCCTCGGCGTCGTGCTCGCGATTATCACCTTGCTGGCCAGCATTGGTCTGCTGACGCTCTCTGGCTGGTTCTTGTCCGCCTCGGCAGCCGTCGGTTTTGCTGGCGCCTACACCTTTAACTATATGTTGCCTGCCGCGGGTGTACGGGGTGCCGCCATCATCCGTACCGCTGGACGCTATTTCGAGCGTCTGGTCAGCCACGATGCAACCTTTCGCGTGTTGCAGCACCTGCGCGTATTTACGTTCAGCAAGCTGCTGCCGCTCTCCCCTGCCGGGCTGGCACGTTTTCGTCAGGGCGATTTGCTCAACCGCGTGGTGGCGGATGTCGATACCCTCGATCATCTCTACCTGCGCGTCATTTCCCCGCTGATTGGGGCGCTGGTCGTCATTCTGGCGGTCACGTTTGGCTTGAGTTTTCTCGACCTGACGCTGGCGCTGACCCTCGGCGGCATTATGTTACTGACGCTATTCCTGCTACCGCCGCTGTTTTACCGGGCCGGAAAACCAACCGGTGAGAACCTGACGCGGCTTCGCGGTGAATACCGCCAGCAGCTCACATCCTGGCTGCACGGCCAAGCCGAGCTGACAATTTTCGGTGCCAGCAAGCGTTATCGCGAGCAGATGGAACAGACAGAGCTGAGCTGGCACGAGGCGCAACGCCGCCAGTCCGAACTGACAGCCCTTTCCCAGGCACTGATGCTGCTGATGGGTGCCGCGGCGGTCATTGTGATGCTGTGGATGGCCGCTGGGGGCGTAGGCGGCAATAGCCAGCCAGGCCCGCTGATCGCGCTGTTCGTGTTCTGTGCGCTAGCCGCATTTGAAGCGCTGGCCCCGGTGACTGGCGCATTCCAGCACCTTGGACAAGTCATGGCTTCCGCAATGCGGATAACAGAACTGACAAGACAACAAGCCGAAGTCACGTTCCCTGAGACTGTTTCTGAAGTACCGCAACACGTGAGCCTGACGCTGAACAATATCAGCTTCACCTACCCGCAGCAGATTCAACCCGCGCTGGCGAATCTTAATTTGCACGTCAACGCCGGAGAACATGTTGCGATTCTGGGCCGAACCGGCTGCGGTAAATCGACCTTGTTACAGTTGCTGACCCGCGCCTGGGATCCTCAGACCGGTGAATTACTGCTGAACAAGCAGCCGATTTCATCTCTGGATGAAATAACGCTGCGCCGCACCATGAGCGTAGTTCCACAACGAGTACACCTTTTCAGCGCTACCCTGCGGGATAACCTGCTGCTGGCAGCCCCGAACGCCACGGATGACGCACTGAGCGCCGTGCTTGTGCGCACCGGCCTGGAGAAGTTACTCGACGATGGCGGGCTCAACAGCTGGCTCGGTGAAGGTGGGCGTCAACTCTCCGGCGGCGAGCTGCGCCGCCTGGCGATTGCCCGCGCCCTGCTGCACGATGCGCCGCTAATGCTGCTCGATGAACCAACCGAAGGCCTCGACGCCACCACGGAAAGCCAAATCCTTGATTTACTGGCCGATGTGATGCGTGACAAAACCGTGCTGATGGTGACCCACCGCCTGCGCGGACTGGCTCGTTTTGAGCAAATAATTGTGATGGACAACGGACAAATTATTGAGCATGGTAATCACGCAGAATTGCTGGCCCAACAGGGGCGTTATTATCAGTTCAGACAGCGTCTGTAGACTACTATTCACTATTATTAGGCTTATCAGGCGTGGAGTTGTGAAGTATGCGGCTGGTCCAGTTATCACGTCATTCCATAACCTTTCCGTCGCCGGAAGGTGCCCTGCGCGAGCCTAACGGTTTGCTCGCTCTGGGTGGTGATCTCAGCCCAGCGCGACTGCTGATGGCCTATCAGCGCGGTATCTTTCCCTGGTTTTCACCCGGCGACCCGATTTTATGGTGGTCGCCTGACCCTCGTGCCGTTTTGTGGCCTGACGCATTTCATATCAGTCGCAGCATGAAACGGTTTCACAAATCGTCCCCATTTCGTATCACGTTAAATCACGCTTTCGGCCAGGTGATTGAAGGTTGCGCCGCCGATCGCGATGAAGGCACATGGATTACCGAAAGCATTGTTCAGGCCTATCATCGGCTACATGAGTTGGGGCATGCGCATTCGGTTGAGGTGTGGCTGGGAAGCGAGTTGGTGGGTGGCATGTACGGCGTGGCGCAAGGGGCGCTGTTCTGCGGTGAGTCGATGTTCAGTCGGGCGGAAAATGCCTCAAAAAGCGCACTGATGGTTTTCTCGCAGGCGTTTGCCGGTCAAGGTGGAAAGTTGATGGATTGTCAGGTGCTGAATAATCATACAGCATCGCTGGGTGCAATTGAAATTCCCCGCCGCGAGTACCTGGAACACCTCGCAGAATTACGCACGCAGCCCCTGCCCGGGCACTTTTGGGTCCCTCGCACGCTCTTTTTACCCACAGTGTAAATGTTTTCGGCACATTCATTGTCAAGGTGATATAATTGCCTCGGAAGTCGTTTCTGCCTGTTGCCCCGCCATCGTTTCAGGAATATCCCCCTATACGTTTGCGCTCGTCATACGGTCTCTGTGTATGACAGACGGGTAATGCGCAAAAACGATCTCTTTTTACCCTGCACACCGGCATTAGGCCGAAAGATGACGGGTAAATCTTTACTTAATGGCTGAATTTCGGCATTATCTTGCCGGTTCAAAACTATGGTAGTGATACCCCCCGAGGACTAGATGGCCAAAGAAGACAATATTGAAATGCAGGGTACCGTTCTCGATACGTTACCTAACACCATGTTCCGCGTAGAGCTTGAAAACGGGCACGTGGTAACTGCGCATATCTCCGGTAAAATGCGTAAAAACTACATCCGCATTCTGACGGGCGACAAAGTGACTGTTGAGTTGACCCCGTACGACCTGAGCAAAGGCCGCATTGTCTTCCGTAGTCGCTAATCGCTAAACGGCCCGCTGGGCACGTTGATGCTGAAAGGTCGGGAATCCCCGACCTTTTTCAATTCCTGGCGCTCATATGCTTTCCGCAGTGATACTCAAATCAACCTTGCTGCCCCTTTTTCTTTGCACCCACGCTCTCCAGGCGCCCCTCCATGTAACAAAAAAGTTAACACGTAGTTAACCAACCAATCAGCAATGCTAAATAATCACCACGCAAAATCATAAGACACTGTTATTATTTAATTTATTTAATATTGTCATTAACAATTCTGAAATAAAAACACAACAATCACTTCTTATACTTCGCGCCTTACTCATCATTGATGGCAAGGAGTGTAGTTTTGAAATCTTCGGTTCGGCCTCTGGCTCTGCTTATTGGTCTGGTGTGTTGTACCGCACATGCTGCGGATGCCTCTCTCTCAACCCCACACCTGGCGGGGATCGATAATTTTCGTGACGTCGCCGGGATAACTACCGCTTACGGCACTGCCAATGATGGCGTGATGCGCGCGGGAGTGTTCTATCGCTCGAATGCCCTGACGCCGCAAGGTGACGATCTTTCCGTGCTTGAGCAACTCAACGTCAGGACGGTTATCGATCTGCGCTCTCCGGCAGAAGTCGCGGCACAGGCTGACACGCTGCCGGCTAACAGCAAATACCTGAATATTGATTTGATTGGCAACAACGGCGCGTTCGTTATCGATCTCAACAAAATGACCGTCAACGATGTGGATGCGATGATGGAAGACGGAGAACGCAGTTTTGTCACCACGCCGTATGCCCGTCAGGGGCTGGGCGACGTGTTTCGTGACCTCGCCAGAGCCGATGATGCCGCCCTGTTCCACTGCACCGCGGGTAAAGACAGAACCGGCTGGGTGAGCGCAGTGCTGCAAACCATCGCTGGCGTCAGCCATGACGATATCGTAGCGAACTACCTGGCCACCAACGACTACACCGCCGAGCGGATCAACGCCACACTGGCCGTCTTGCCCGCTTCTATGCGCGGCACCTACGGCGCGCTGATGGGCGTACGCGCCAATTGGCTACAGGCTGGGCTGGATCAGGTGGTGACCACCTACGGCTCAATGGATAATTACCTGAAGGAAGGGCTGGGTCTCGACCAGGCGACGATTTACGTGCTTCGCGGGAAAATGGTGCGTTATTTGAGCCTGCCAGGGCAAAACGAATTCAGCGGGAATGCCGCCAACGGCGCGTCATTGTTGAACGCATTGCAAGACTCTCCACTTTCGGGCCACTACACAGCGTATAACGACTTCCTCCAGAGCGCCATCGACCAGGGTACGCTTGCCGGGGTTGAAAAACAGATTGGCGGCCAGGTTCACGCCGATGCCAACAGCTATTTGCTGCGCCAGCCTTCGCGTTTATATGATTCCCTCGCACCGGTAATTTCCGGCCAGGGTATGCAGAATGAGCAATCCCTGGTGTGGTTACAGGGTCAGTCCGCGTATCTGGGAACCGACAGCAGCAGTAATGCCAGTTCTGGCAATGAGCATACCAACGGCGCGATGGTCGGCGCCACGTATCGCTTTAACGATCGCGCGGCGGCCAACGGCGGTGTGGGTTACAGCCACGGTTCCGTGTCCTCCGCCGGGGGCGAGGTAAAGACTAATACGACTCAGATGAGCCTTGGCGTACGCTATGCGCTGAATTCACTGGATGCAGGGCCGTGGGTCGGTCTCCAGAGCAGCGCTGGCTATATCGACTATCAGAGCGATCGTCGTTTAGGCGGGGGTTTAGGCACGGCTCAGGGCGATACCAACGGCGGATACTACAGTGGCCGCGCCTCTGTTGGTTGGCTAACCCAAGCCGCAACGCTAAGCCTGACGCCCGCCGTTGGCGTGCAGGTCACCCATTTAAACATCGACAGCTTTAAAGAGAGTGGCAGCGAACTGGCGCTGGACATGGCGGGCGTCAACGAAACGCAGACCAGTCTGACCGCCGACCTGGGTATTACTATTCTGCCCCAGGCGGTGGGCAACTGGTCGCTGACGCCAGGGATTGCATTAGGTTACGAGCGAATGCTGAATGACGCGTCCACAAACAGCCATGGCACGCTGTATGGCATTGGCGTGGACCAAACCTCCGCCTATGGCAGCAAAAACCTCTACAAAGCGGGTGTGCAGCTCAGTGCGCATTACCGCAGTGTGACGGTCAGCACCCGGGTAAATTATCTCACCGCCGATAAGCACAGCGATGGCGTATCGGGTCTGTTGGACGTGGCTGTCGCCTTTTAAATTTCAGGCATAAAAAAACCGGGCTTTCGCCCGGTTTCGTCATTTCAGTTATCACACCGACGGTTTAGTGTGCCGCTTCCGGTTTGCGTTTCTGCGCCGCCTGGAAGTCATAGGTCAACGCATTGGCGTCGGTATCGAGCGCCACGGTGACCTGACCGCCGTCCACCAGCGAGCCAAACAGCAGTTCGTTGGCGAGCGGTTTCTTCAGGTTGTCCTGAATCACACGCACCATTGGACGCGCACCCATCGCACGGTCGTAGCCTTTTTCCGCAAGCCAGTTGCGGGCTTCCTGACTCACTTCCAGCGACACGCCTTTCTGATCCAGCTGCACCTGCAGTTCAACAATGAACTTATCGACGACCTGATGGATAACATCCGTTGACAGGTGATCGAACCAGATGATGTTGTCCAGACGGTTACGGAATTCCGGCGTGAAGATTTTTTTGATCTCTTCCATCGCATCGGTGCTGTTATCCTGATGGATCAGCCCGATAGATTTACGCTCAGTTTCACGTACCCCGGCGTTGGTGGTCATCACCAGAACGACATTGCGGAAGTCTGCTTTGCGGCCGTTGTTATCGGTCAGCGTGCCGTTGTCCATCACCTGCAACAGCAGGTTAAAGACATCCGGATGCGCTTTTTCGATTTCATCCAGCAGCAGTACCGCGTGTGGATGCTTGATGACCGCGTCCGTCAGTAGACCACCCTGATCAAATCCCACGTAGCCCGGAGGCGCACCAATCAGGCGACTCACCGTGTGGCGTTCCATGTATTCCGACATATCGAAACGCAGCAGCTCAATACCGAGCGCCTTCGACAGCTGAACGGTCACCTCAGTTTTACCGACCCCGGTTGGCCCTGCGAACAGGAACGAACCGACCGGTTTGTGATCCTGGCCCAGTCCTGCACGGCTCATCTTGATGGCTTCGGTTAAGGCCTCAATGGCTTTATCCTGACCAAAGACCAGCATTTTCAGGCGGTCGCCGAGGTTTTTCAGCGTGTCGCGGTCGCTCTGAGAAACGCTCTTCTCAGGGATACGCGCGATACGGGCCACCACGGTTTCAATATCCGCAACGTTGATCGTTTTCTTGCGTTTGCTGATCGGCATCAGACGCGCACGTGCGCCCGCTTCGTCGATCACATCAATCGCTTTATCCGGCAAATGACGATCGTTAATGTATTTCACCGCCAGTTCCACGGCCGCACGCACCGCTTTCGCGGTATAACGCACGTCGTGGTGCGCTTCGTACTTCGGCTTCAGGCCGTTAATGATTTGAACGGTTTCTTCAACCGACGGCTCCGTGATATCGATTTTCTGGAAGCGTCGTGCCAGTGCACGGTCTTTTTCGAAAATGTTGCTGAATTCCTGATACGTCGTGGAACCAATCACCCGAATTTTGCCGCTGGAAAGCAGCGGTTTAATCAGGTTCGCCGCATCAACCTGGCCGCCGGACGCCGCACCCGCACCGATAATGGTGTGGATCTCGTCGATAAACAGGATGCTGTTGGTATCCTGCTCCAGCTGTTTGAGCAGCGCTTTAAAGCGTTTTTCAAAATCACCGCGATATTTGGTGCCCGCCAGCAGCGAGCCAATATCCAGCGAGTAAAGGGTGCAATCGGCAATTACTTCCGGCACGTCGCCCTGCACAATGCGCCAGGCAAGACCTTCCGCAATCGCGGTTTTACCGACGCCGGACTCACCGACCAGCAACGGGTTATTTTTACGTCGACGGCACAGAACCTGTATGGCACGCTCCAGCTCTTTATCGCGGCCAATCAGCGGGTCAATGCCGCCTACGCGAGCAAGCTGATTTAAATTGGTGGTGAAGTTTTCCATACGATCCTCCCCGCCTGCTTGCTCTTCAGTGTTCGGTTGGCTTCCGGAATCGGAAGACTGGCTCGGCTCGTCTTTACGGGTGCCGTGGGAGATGAAGTTCACCACATCGAGACGGCTCACTTCATGTTTGCGCAGCAGATAGGCCGCCTGCGACTCCTGCTCGCTGAAGATGGCGACCAGGACATTCGCACCAGTGACTTCGCTACGGCCGGACGATTGAACGTGGAATACGGCACGCTGTAATACGCGCTGGAAGCTGAGCGTCGGCTGAGTGTCGCGCTCTTCTTCGCTGGCTGGCAGTACCGGCGTGGTCTGTTCGATGAAGGCTTCGAGTTCCTGACGCAGCGCCACCAGATCCACGGAGCAGGCTTCCAGCGCTTCGCGGGCAGATGGGTTGCTGAGCAGAGCCAGCAACAGATGCTCGACGGTCATAAACTCATGACGGTGCTCGCGCGCTCTGGCGAAAGCCATATTTAAACTGAGTTCCAGTTCTTGATTGAGCATAGGCACCTCCCCCAATTTGAATGCCTGAAATCAGGCCTGTTCCAGCGTACACAACAACGGATGTTCGTTTTCCTTAGCGTACGTGTTCACCATCGCAACTTTGGTTTCGGCGACTTCGGCGGTAAACACGCCGCAAATCGCTTTGCCCTGATAGTGAACAGCGAGCATCAGTTGCGTTGCACGTTCTACATCATAAGAAAAGAATTTCTGTAACACGTCAATAACAAACTCCATTGGCGTGTAATCATCATTGAGCAATATCACTTTATACATCGACGGCGGCTGTAGCGCGTCGCGTACTTTGTCTTCTGCAAGCTGGTCGAAATCCAGCCAATCACGCGTCTTACCCATTGTCAGTGTTCATCTTTGGTTGCCGCTCCGGCGGGAAACATCCCGTCGGCATTCCAGAGCGAGTTCATTTGAATCTACAGTAAAGCGTAGATAACTATCCTCTATTACTGCCATTCGCCATTCCTGCTAATCGCGACTTTTGTCACATTCCTTGCAATAGCGTTAACTGCTTCAAATTTTGGTGCATTTTTCACCGAACTTCGCTATCTGCCGCTTGACGCGATGCCTGATTTATCTAAATTGTACAGGCGAGAGTTGGTGAGGTTTTGAACAGCCCGCCGATTTCACCACCGGTTCTTTCCATCTGAATATAAGATTCTCGAAGGATGTCGATGTATGGAAATGGGTACTGTTAAGTGGTTCAACAATGCAAAAGGGTTCGGTTTTATCTGCCCTGAAGGCGGCGGCGAAGATATCTTCGCGCATTACTCTACCATCCAGATGGATGGCTACAGAACGTTAAAAGCCGGACAAGCCGTTCGGTTTGATGTCCACCAGGGGCCAAAAGGCAATCACGCCAGCGTCATCGTTCCGGTCGAAGCTGAAATCGCCGCGGTTGCGTAGTCTTTAGCTCCATTGTGTACATCACGCAGTCAAAATGCCAGTCTCTGTTTTTTCGTGACTGGCATTTTTATGCCCGCTATTCCCGCGCCAGGGCATCCACCGGATCAAGCCGGGCTGCATTTCGCGCCGGTAACCAGCCAAACAGCACGCCGGTCAGGGTAGAACAGATAAACGCCATCAGCAGTGCCAACGGGGAGAAACCGATTCCCCAGTCGGGCAAAAACAGCTGCAGGGTAAAGGCGATAATCAGCGATAAACTGACGCCCAACGCACCGCCCACCAGACACACCAGCACCGCTTCAATCAAAAACTGTTGCAGCACATCACTGGCCCGCGCCCCCACCGCCATGCGGATCCCTATTTCACGGGTGCGTTCCGTCACCGACACCAGCATGATATTCATCACTCCGATGCCGCCCACCACCAGCGAAATTATCGCCACCAGGGTTAAGAACAACTGTAGTGTATGTGTGGTCCGCTCAGCCGTTTTCAAGATGCTGTCCATGTTCCAGGTGAAGAAATCTTTCTTCCCATGGCGCAGATTCAGTAAGCGCGTAAGCTGCAGGTCGGCCAGCGTGCTGTCATAGCCTTCGTTCACGCGGACCGTTATCGAATTCAGCCACGACTGGCCGATCACCCGCCCGGCCATCGTGGTGTACGGCAGCCAGACACGGAGAATTTTACTGCTGCCAAACATCCCCTGCTTTTCATCCGCCACGCCAATAATGGTGGCAGGCATATTTCCCACCAGAATGATTTCACCCACCACATTGGCTTTGTTCGGGAACAGCTGGCGTCGGGTATTACCGTCAAGTACCACCACCTGCGCCCGGCCATTCAGCTGCACGTCATTGAAGGTATTCCCTTCGCTGAAGGTCATGCCGTAAACGTTAAAATACTGCGCGCCCACGCCTTCTACGCTGGCCGAAACGTCGGTATTGCCCACTCGCAAACGCAGGCTTTTCGACACCGCAGGCGTGGCAGAACTCACCCAGGATTGCTTTTGGATCGCCAGCAGGTCGTCATATTTTAGCGCCTGCTGATATTGCGGATCGTCGTCACCAAAATCTTTGCCGGGGTACACATCGATGGTATTAGTGCCGATCGCGCGGATATCCGCCAGCACCATCTGCTTGGCGGCATCGCCCACAACCACAATCGACACCACCGAGGTGATGCCGATAATGATCCCGAGCATCGTTAACAGGGTGCGCATTTTATTGGCCGCTAATGCCCGCCAGGCCATGGCCAGCGCCTCGCGAAAGCCGCTGATGAACTGTCTCCAGCCGGAAAGCTCACCGGCTGACGCGACGCTTGACGCACCTGAAAGCGCTATTTTTGCAGGCGGATCGCTAATGATTTCGCCGTCGCGAATTTCGATGATGCGCTCAGCCTGCGCCGCCACCGTCGGGTCGTGGGTGACGATAATCAC
Source organism: Scandinavium manionii (assembly GCF_024764775.1). Classification (NCBI taxonomy): domain Bacteria; kingdom Pseudomonadati; phylum Pseudomonadota; class Gammaproteobacteria; order Enterobacterales; family Enterobacteriaceae; genus Scandinavium; species Scandinavium manionii. The sequence goes on from NZ_JALIGC010000040.1 coordinate 140,329, forward strand.
CGTATGCCCCTGGGATTTGAGCTGATGCAGAATCGCCATGACCTCTTCGCCAGAATGGCTGTCGAGCGCCCCGGTCGGTTCATCGGCCAGTATCACCTGCCCGCCGTTCATCAGCGCACGGGCGATACTCACGCGTTGCTGCTGACCGCCGGAAAGCTGCGAGGGTTGATAATCCACGCGATCGCCCAAGCCCAGGCGCTGCAACAGCTGCTGCGCCCGCTCAAACCGCCGTTTACGCTCGGTGCCTGCATACACCGCAGGCACCTCCACGTTTTGCGCCGCCGTCAGGTGCGACAGCAAATGATATCGCTGGAAGATAAAACCGAAATGTTCCCGACGCAGCCGCGCGAGCGCATCGCCGTCGAGCGTTGCTACGTCCGTGCCCGCCACGCGATAGGTGCCACTGCTCGGCTTATCGAGGCAGCCGAGAATGTTCATCAGCGTCGATTTACCGGAGCCGGACGCGCCGACAATCGCCACCATTTCACCCGCATGAATGCTGAGCGTAATCCCTTTCAGAACCTCAACACTCTGGTCACCGGAAGGATAACTGCGACGAATATGGCTGAGCTCCAGCAACGCCGTCATTTCACCGCCCCAGGTTTGCCCTCGCCAGTAATGACTTCATCGCCCTCTTCAAGACCTTTCACCACTTCCACATCGGTGTCGTTCCGCGAACCCAGGGTGATTTCCCGCTCTTTAACTTCGCCATTACGTAGCAAGCGTACGTTGTAACGGTTGTCGCCCGTCGCATCGCCCAGGGCAGAAAGCGGAATGCTCAGCACATTGTTCACGCCCGAAAGCTGAATATGCACCTGGGCGGTCATTTCCAGGCGCAGCACGCCATTCGGGTTCGGCACTTCAAAACGCGCGTAATAGAAAATGGCGTCATTGACCTTTTCCGGGGTCGGCAGAATGTCTTTCAGCGTGCCTTCGTATCGGGTTAGCGGATCGCCCAGTACCGTAAACCAGGCTTTCTGGCCCGGTTTAAGGTGGATCACGTCAGCCTCGGAGACCTGGGCTTTAACCAGCATGGTGCGGAGATCGGCCAGGGTCAGAATGTTAGGCGCCTGCTGGGCTGCAATCACAGTCTGGCCTTGCAGCGTGGTAATTTGCGTCACTTCGCCCGCCATTGGCGCCAGAATGCGGGTGTAGTCGAGGTTGGTTTTGGCGGTGTCCAGGGTCGCCTGATTGCGCTTGATTTGCGCATCAATGGTGCCAATCTGCGCCTCTTTCACCGCCACGTCCGTCGCGGTGGTGTCCAAATCCTGCTGTGAAATAAGTTTGGTTTTGGCCAGTTGCTGGTTACGGGCGTAGGTCACCTGCGCCAGCTTACGTTCAGCCAGCGCCTGCAAGCGCTGCGCGCGCAGCTCCATCAGCGTCGCTTCCACCTCTTTGATTTGGTTTTGCGCTTGTTCAGGGTCGATAACCCCCAACAGCTGATCTTTCTTCACCTTATCGCCAATCGCGACCGACAGCGTTTTCAACTGCCCGCTGACCTGCGCGCCGACGTCGACTTTACGCACCGCGTCGAGCTTACCGGTTGCCAGCACGCTCTGTTGCAGGTCGCCCTTACGGACAATCAGCGTTTGATAGCTCGGCAATGGCGCATTTAACGTCCGCCATAACCAGACCCCCGCCAGTAACACCAAGACGGCGAGCACCAGGTAAACTTTTTTGCCCTTTCCCTTCAGCTTCATAAAAATCCTACGCGTTTATCTTCTGCCGTTGATTGTATCTAAACATTTCCTCAACGAAACCTCTCTTTTCTGGCGACGACCAGACCGTTGTCACGGCGTTGAGGAACGTGTTGATAAATTCGCCTTTTCACTCCGGCAAGGTGTCCCGTATGTCACTCAACGCAGAACTTTCTTATTCAGAGCAACTGAACCTCAAAACTGGCTGGCAATTGTTTCGGCTGTTGAGTAGTGGCCAACTGATGCCGGGTCTGGCCTGGAAAAATCCAGCCTACCGCCGCAAGTTTATGTTGCGTTCTTTGGCTACGCCATTCAGCACGGCCGCGTTGCTGTCGCGCCTTGCACAACAACCGCAATTGCTGGACATGCTGCACGTCCAGCCGGGCCTGCCGTGTCGCTTGCACCGTCCGTGGCTGTCGATGAACATGCCGCGCCAGAATGCCACCTCGGCGCTGATGGCTCATTATCAGATAATGGCTCAGCATCTGCCGGTTCAGGTGATGAATGCCTGGCTCAGCCGTCGGGGCGTGACGCTCGCGACCCTCACCGGGCGCGATGAAAAGACGTTCAATATCCGTCTAATTTCGGATGCGTTTCTCGATAAAGAAGGTGAAGCCACGCTGGTGTTTACCGATGCAGACAATACCGTGCTGGCAGAATTAACCTTTACGCTGTGCCCGTTTGACAGCAAGCGGACGCTGTATATCGGTGGAATGCAGGGCGCGAAATCACACGTGCCTCACGAGCTGATTCAGGCTGCAACCAAATCGTGTAACGGCCTGTTCCCGAAACGCCTGCTGGTCGAAGCGGCGATGGCCCTCGGCCAGAAAATGAGCGTGGAGATGATTCGCGCGGTGAGCAACGAAACACATATCTATCGCAGCGTGCGCTATCGCCGGAAAAAGCAGGACAAGCTGCATGCGGATTACAACAGCTTCTGGGAGTCGCTCGGCGGTAATGTAGACGATAACGGCGATTATTTGCTGCCGCTAACGATGCCACGTAAGCCGATGGAAGAGATTGCCAGCAAGAAGCGTTCGGAATACCGCCGTCGCTATGAATTGCTCGACGGCCTGCAGATGCAGACCGCCGGAGTGTACCAGCGTTAATCTGCCCGCCCGCGTGCCAGCCACAGCACGCGGGAAAACATCTTGCGCAACAGACTCGGCACGGCTTCGATACCCCGCCGCCCGGCTTCCATCGCCACTTCTATTGCTAAATCCGGTTTTGATGAACGGTGAATCGCTTTGATTATCACCCGCCGCATATTCATCGGCACGCCGTCCGGAATTTGCGCCACCCGGTGATACACATCGTCAAACCCCTGACGGTACATGAAGTGTTCCATATCCAGCGCCGGAAGCGTGGTGAGGTGATGCCGCTCAAGCTCCCGGTCGTTATTCAGCAAGCCGCGCACCGTGGCCGCATATTTTTTCCCTGCTTCGTCACCGTCGACTAACACGTGCCATTCAATCCCCATCCGCCGGGCAAATTTAATCAGCGGTTTGAGGCCTGACTGCGCGAATTCAATCACCTTAATCCCTTCGGCATCAAAATGATGCCCACACTGGTGCGCCAGTTCGTTGATAACCCAGGTTTCCGTTTCGCCTTCAACCAGCAGCCAGCAGCGTGAAAAGAGAGATGAGGCGCGATTAAAGCGGATGTGAAACGCAATACGCCGCCCGTCTTCCGCGCTCAGGCCATCCGGCCCAAGACGCCAGGTGGCGACGCGCGAGGATTCACGCACCAGACGGCAGACGTGTTCCACCGGCGTCATCGACAGTAATTCACCGGAGTTGGTGGTCGTAATGCGCTGGAGCGGCAACAGGTTCAGCAGATTCCATGCCACCGATAGCATGATCGGATGCAGCCGCGTTTCAGGATCTTCCACCAGCAGCAGCGGTCGTGCGTCTTTATCGAGCCGCACCGTGCCTTTGGCCTGTAGTAACGTGGAAAACAGCCCCAACAGAATCACCCGATGGCTGCGCCCGCCCGGCTTATCGATCATCCGGTTGATAATATCGAGGTAGCGCCAACTGCGCTGTTCGTCGTGGGAGCGGCGGCGCATCAGTCGGTGACGAGAATCGGCGGTGCCCTGCTCAGAAAAATAGTGTTCCAGCAATTGCACCATCGCCGACAGCCCTTGGCGAATCTGCCCATCGGACAAATTTTGCGGGCTGCTCACCAGTTCACGGGAGAGAAAATCGAGCTGTCGGGCGGTAATTTCGACGTCAGGCACATTGGGCACCGTACCGTTACGAATCCGGCGCATAAATCGGGCATCACGCAGACGCAGCACCGGCATCAGCCGCACCAGATGCTCTGCCCGGGCATCAATATCGTGCAAAGGCAGCGCGTGCCCTTCCCCATCGATAAAGCTGCGCAGGGTCATCACCGTGTCGTCTTCTGCCAGCTCGCCTTCGAGGCGATAGTGAATGCGCTGATAGCCATCGAGCGAGGGTACCCAACACGGCTCCAGCGGACGATAGCGCCGCACGCGATGGCGACCTGGCTCCAGCTCGCGGAACGTCAGAATAATATGCAGATGGTGTTCGCGTCCCTGAACGTCCCCGGGAGGAAACCAGAAATCGTCGCGGACGAAGTGATAAAGCTCAGACTCTGGCGATAACAATAAGGTCAGCGCATCCAGCAGGCTGGATTTACCCCAGGCGTTCTCACCGATTAATACGTTGTTCTGTTCCAGCATCAACGATAACCGGTTGATACCCCGAAAGCCCACAATCTCCACTCTTTCGAGAAGCATACGCCCTCCGCCTGAAAACTTCCCTTTCGTTAACAGCAGTATAGCGGCAGGGTTTGCGTGGTGATAGCCGGAGAAAAGTAATGTTATGACAAAAAATGTCCGTGACTTTTTCACTGCGAAACAAATAACCACACCATTAATAACGGTTCGCAATGAATTTAATTATAAACGAGATTCGCATGGCGAAAATTAAACTATACTCAAATCAACTCAACCACGTATAAGGAATGACCAGACATTAACTTAAATCAATATTAGCGGCTTTATTTAACTGGTTAAGGGGTAGCGTTAGTTCTTAAAATAACGGTTCTTTAATTATGTCGTCTTCCCCTTGTGGCGATAAATAATGTCCGGTGCAGGAATAACTGACACCGTCACTGTTATTTTTTTGAGGTGGTTATGTTTAGAAAACTGGCTGCAGAATGTTTTGGTACATTCTGGCTTGTATTTGGTGGTTGCGGTAGCGCCGTGCTGGCGGCAGGTTACCCGGAATTAGGTATTGGTTTCGCGGGCGTTGCACTGGCATTTGGTTTAACCGTACTGACCATGGCCTATGCTGTGGGTCATATTTCTGGTGGTCACTTCAACCCGGCTGTCACTTTAGGTCTGTGGGCTGGCGGTCGTTTCCCGACTAAAGATATTGTGGGTTATATCGTTGCTCAGGTTATTGGCGGCATTATTGCAGCAGCAGTGCTTTATCTGGTTGCCAGCGGTAAAACCGGCTTTGACGCTGCGGCAAGTGGCTTCGCGTCTAACGGTTACGGCGAACATTCACCGGATGGCTATTCCATGCTGTCTGCTATCGTGATTGAAATCGTCCTGACCTGTGGCTTCCTGATGGTGATTCACGGTGCAACGGATAAACGTGCTCCGGCTGGTTTCGCGCCAATCGCTATCGGTCTGGCACTGACCCTGATCCACCTGATCAGCATCCCGGTAACCAACACCTCTGTGAACCCGGCGCGTAGCACCGCGGTTGCTATCTTCCAGGGTGGTTGGGCACTGCAGCAGCTGTGGTTGTTCTGGGTAATGCCAATCATCGGCGGTATCCTCGGCGGCGTGCTGTACCGCACCCTGCTGGAAAAACGCGACTAATTCGCGACTGCATTCCCTGAAGGCCCGGCATTGCCGGGCCTTTTCTTTTTTTGGCAGCTTTACTCCCTCCCGCTCTTTCGGTAGTGTCAGGTGCGCTTTTTACACACAAAAGGACCGTGCCGTTCATGTTTTCGGGATTGCTTATTATTCTTGTGCCGCTGGTGGCAGGTTACCTGATCCCCCTGCGCCATCGTCATGCGCTGCAGTGGATTAATCGTCTGCTGAGCTGGATTGTTTACGTTATTCTCTTTTTCATGGGCATCAGCCTGGCGTTTCTGGATAATCTGGCCAGTAATTTGCTGGCCATATTTCATTATTCTGCCGTCAGCATTGTGGTTATTCTGCTGTGCAATATTATTGCCCTGCTGTGGCTCGAACGCACCCTTCCCTGGCGCCACAACCATCAACAGGAAAAATTACCCTCACGTATTGCAATGGCAATGGAGTCATTACAGCTGTGCGGCGTGGTATTACTGGGCTTTCTTCTGGGTCTTACCGGCTGGCCCATTTTGCATCACGCCACCGAAGCCAGCGAATATACCCTGATCTTCCTTTTATTCCTGATTGGTATCCAGCTTCGCAATAATGGAATGACCCTTAAGCAGATTGTACTTAATCGCCGGGGAATGATGGTCGCGGTGGTGGTGGTCCTGAGTTCACTGGCAGGCGGCGTGATTAATGCCCTTATTCTTGGCCTGCCGATAAAAACCGGTCTGGCAATGGCATCGGGCTTTGGCTGGTATTCGCTGTCCGGTATTTTGCTGACCGAATCATACGGCCCGGTAATTGGCAGCGCCGCCTTCTTTAACGACCTGGCGCGCGAGCTTATCGCCATTATGCTTATTCCCGGCCTGGTATTACGGCACCGTTCAACGGCGCTCGGGCTGTGTGGCGCGACGTCGATGGACTTTACGCTGCCGGTATTACAACGCTCCGGCGGCCTGGAAATTGTACCTGCGGCTATCGTTCACGGCTTTATTCTGAGCCTGCTGGTTCCGCTGCTGATGGCGCTTTTCTCCGCGTAATACCCCTAAGGCGGTAGCGTTCGCTGCCGCCAAAATTGCGTTAAATCAATCTCCCTGTAAGTTGCCCGACATATCCCTTTTCAGCGCTTTCGCACAGGCTTACCCTTAAACATGTATTTATAATATAACTTATAAAGGTGTGATTATGTTCTGTGTGCAATGTGAACAAACCATTCGTACCCCGGCCGGTAACGGCTGCGCTTATGCTCAGGGAATGTGCGGCAAGACCGCGCAAACCTCTGACCTTCAGGATTTGCTGATCGCCACACTGCAAGGGCTTTCTGCCTGGGCAGTCAAAGCCCGCGAGTTCGGCATCATCAGTCATGAGATCGACAGCTTCGCCCCGCGCGCCTTTTTCTCGACGCTGACCAACGTGAATTTCGATTCCCCACGCATCGTCGGCTATGCACGTGAAGCCATTGCCCTGCGCGAGGCGCTCAAAACACAGTGTCTGGCTAAAGATGCCAGCGCAGCCGTCGATAACCCAATGGCGGGTTTACAGCTGGTCAGCGATGACCTCGGTGATTTACAGCGCCAGGCCGAAATGTTCACCCCAAATAAAGACAAAGCCGCCATCGGCGACAACATACTCGGCCTGCGCCTGCTGTGCCTGTACGGTCTGAAAGGCGCAGCGGCGTATATGGAACACGCCCACGTGCTTGGGCAGTACGACAACGACATCTATGCGCAATACCATAAAATCATGGCCTGGCTCGGCACCTGGCCTGCAGACATGAACGCCTTGCTGGAATGTTCGATGGAAATCGGCCAGATGAACTTCAAGGTGATGAGCATTCTCGACGCCGGTGAAACTAATGCCTATGGTCATCCGACCCCAACACAGGTCAACGTGAAAACGGTGGCGGGCAAAGCGATTCTGATTTCCGGCCACGACCTGAAAGACCTGTACAATCTGCTGCTGCAAACCGAAGGGACCGGCGTGAACGTCTATACCCACGGCGAAATGCTGCCCGCGCACGGTTATCCGGAACTGCGTAAATTCAAGCATCTGGTCGGGAACTACGGCAGCGGCTGGCAGAATCAGCAGGTGGAATTTGCCCGTTTCCCTGGACCAGTGTTGATGACATCCAACTGCATTATCGACCCAACGGTCGGGGAATATGACCAGCGCATCTGGACGCGCAGCATCGTTGGCTGGCCGAACGTCAGCCATCTCGAAGGCGACGATTTTACACCGGTTATCGAACAGGCCCAGCAGCTGGCAGGGTTCCCGTACGACGAAATTGAACACCTGATCACCGTCGGTTTCGGCCGTCAGACCTTGCTCGGCGCGGCGGATACGCTGATCGACCTGGTCAGCCGTGAAAAACTGCGCCATATCTTTCTCGTCGGCGGCTGCGATGGCGAGCGCTCCGAGCGCAGCTACTTTACCGATTTCGCCACCAGCGTGCCGGACGACTGCCTGGTAATGACCCTCGCCTGCGGCAAATACCGTTTCAACAAACTGGATTTCGGTGACATTGAAGGCCTGCCGCGTCTGGTGGATGCAGGACAGTGTAACGACGCCTACTCGGCGATCATTCTTGCGGTGACGCTGGCAGAAAAACTCGGCTGCGGCGTGAACGACCTGCCGCTGTCGCTGGTGCTCTCATGGTTCGAGCAGAAAGCGATCGTCATTCTGCTGACGCTGCTCTCTCTCGGCGTGAAAAACATCGTCACCGGGCCGACCGCGCCGGGCTTCCTGACCCCGGATTTGCTGGCTGTCCTGAACGAAAAGTTTGGCCTGCGCGCCATTACCACCGTCGAACAGGATTTACAGCAGATGCTGGGCGCATAAGGAGCAGACCATGACCATGCCAACTCCACAGTGCCCGTGGCGGATGCAGGTGCATCACATCAGGCAGGAAACGCCAGATGTGTGGACGCTGTCGCTGCTGTGTCACGATGCTTATCCGTATCGCGCCGGGCAATACGCGCTGGTAAGCATCCGTGATTCCGCGGATACGCTGCGCGCTTACACGCTCTCATCCACGCCGGGCGTGAGCGAATTCATCACCCTCACCGTGCGCCGCATTGACGATGGCACAGGCTCTGAGTGGCTGACCCGTGATGTCAAACGCGGCGACAATCTGTGGCTGTCCGATGCGCAGGGGGAATTCACCTGCGACGATAAACCCACCGATAAACTGTTACTCCTGGCGGCGGGCTGCGGCGTCACACCGGTGATGTCGATGCGTCGCTGGCTGGCAAAAAATCGCCCTGACGCTGACGTGCAGGTGATCTTCAGCGTCCGTTCGCCGGAAGATGTCATTTTTGCCGACGAGTGGCGGCACTATCCGGTCACGCTGGTGGCGGAAAACAATGCCACACACGGTTTTGTATCTGGACGGTTAAGCCAGGCTATTCTTGAAAGCGTGCCGAATCTGGCCGTGCGGACGGTAATGACCTGTGGTCCTGCGCCATACATGGAGTGGGTGGAAGAAAACGTGAAGCAGCTCGGCGTAACGCGTTTCTACAAAGAGAAATTCTTCACACCGGTAGCAAAAGCCGCCACCAGCGGGCTGAAATTCACCAGACTGCAACCAGCAAAAGAATTTTACGCGCCGGTTGGCACCACGCTTCTGGAAGCACTGGAAAGCAATAAGGTGTCGGTGAATGCCGCCTGTCGCGCGGGCGTTTGCGGGAGTTGCAAAACGCAGGTGGTCAGCGGGGAGTACACCGTCACCAGCACCATGACCCTGACCGTGGAAGAGCAAAAACAGGGCTATGTGCTGGCCTGCTCCTGTCATCCTCAGGGCGATTTAGTCCTCGCCTGATAAAACGCATGCCCGGTGGCGTTGCGCTCACCGGGCCTCTTCACGCGCTTTTCCCTAACGCGTAACGCCCTGCCCCCAGGCAGACAATCGCCAATGCGCCGATGAAGTAATAAACCAGGCTTTCAATTGCCCAGGCTCCCACTGCGTCCAGCGCGAAAGTTTTTCCGGTGCCAACCATCAGCCACGCCACCACCATGGTCAACGCCAGAACCAGCGCCGCCGGGCGAGTCAGAATACCCAGCACAATCAGACACGGAGCCACCACTTCGCCAATCAGCACGCCGTAAGCAATAAAGCCCGGTAGCCCTTTCGCTACCAGCATCCCACTGATGCCGTCCACGCCGTGGAACAGCTTATGCAAACCGTGAAACAGCATCAGCCCGCCGACGGCAAGACGTAACAGAAGTTTGCCGACATCGTCCCCGGTACGTGTTTGTCGTCTATCCATTAACAATGATTTAACCATTTGACATTATTCCTTATTTTCCCTGTATTCCATCCAGATTATGCCGAAGAACGACACAAATAATCCTGCTGAAAATAAGGGGATTTTGCCGGGCACACCAGTGAGTTTCATCTAAGCTTGTAAGCGGTATCACAAAAAGGAGAAGGAAACCCATGAAACAAACCGTTGCGGCCTATATCGCAAAAACTTTTGAACAAGCCGGGGTGAAACGAATCTGGGGTGTCACCGGAGACTCCCTTAACGGGCTCAGTGACAGCCTTAACAAAATGGGCACCATCGAATGGATGCCCACTCGCCATGAAGAGGTGGCCGCATTCGCTGCAGGTGCCGAAGCCCAGCTCACCGGCGAACTGGCGGTCTGCGCTGGCTCCTGCGGGCCTGGCAACCTGCATCTGATTAACGGTCTGTTTGACTGCCATCGCAACCACGTGCCAGTAGTGGCTATTGCCGCCCACATCCCATCCAGCGAAATCGGCAGCGGTTATTTTCAGGAAACTCATCCACAGGAACTGTTCCGCGAATGCAGCCATTACTGCGAACTGGTCTCTTCACCCGAACAAATCCCGCAGGTGCTGGCGATTGCGATGCGCAAAGCGGTGCTTAACCGTGGTGTTTCGGTGGTGGTGTTACCCGGCGACGTGGCGTTGAAACCCGCCCCGGAAAGCGCCAGCACCCATTGGTATCACGCCCCACAGCCAGTAGTGGTGCCGGAAATGGAAGAGCTGCGCAAGCTCGCGCAACTGCTGCGCTACTCCAGCAACATCGCGCTCCTGTGCGGCAGCGGCTGTGCCGGGGCGCATAAAGAGCTGCTGGAGTTTGCCGGCAAGCTGAAATCACCGATTGTGCACGCCATGCGCGGCAAAGAGCATGTCGAATACGACAACCCATATGATGTCGGGATGACCGGCCTGATCGGTTTCTCATCCGGTTTCCACACCATGATGAACGCCGACACGCTGGTGCTGCTCGGCACCCAGTTCCCGTACCGCCCGTTCTACCCGGCCGATGCCAAAATTATTCAGATAGACATTAATCCGGCCAGCATCGGCGCACACAGCAAAGTGGACATGGCGCTGATCGGCGATATCAAAGCCACGCTCGCCACCCTGACGCCGCTGCTGGAGGAGAAAACCGATCGCGCTTTCCTCGATAAAGCACTGGAACATTACCGCGATGCGCGCAAAGGACTTGATGATTTAGCCAAACCGAGTGAGAAAGCCATTCACCCGCAGTATCTGGCGCAGCAAATCAGCCATTTCGCCGACGATGACGCCATCTTCACCTGCGATGTCGGCACCCCGACGGTCTGGGCCGCGCGCTACCTGAAAATGAACGGCAAGCGCCGTCTGCTCGGCTCGTTCAACCACGGTTCGATGGCCAACGCCATGCCGCAGGCGCTCGGCGCGAAAGCAACAATGCCAGACCGACAGGTGGTGGCGATGTGCGGCGACGGCGGTTTTAGCATGCTGATGGGGGATTTTCTCTCCGTGGCGCAGCTCAAACTGCCGCTGAAGATCGTGGTCTTCAACAACAGCGTGCTCGGCTTTGTGGCGATGGAAATGAAGGCTGGAGGTTACATGACCGACGGCACCGAACTGCATGACACCAACTTCGCCAATATCGCTGAAGCCTGCGGTATCACCGGGATACGCGTCGAAAAATCGGCAGATCTCGATGAAGCGCTACAGCGAGCATTCAGTATCGACGGGCCGGTACTGGTTGACGTGGTGGTGGCGAAGGATGAACTGGCGATCCCGCCGCAAATTAAACTCGAACAGGCCAAAGGTTTCAGCCTGTATATGTTGCGCGCGATCATCAGTGGGCGTGGCGATGAAGTGATCGAACTGGCGAAAACCAACTGGCTCAGGTAAAAAGAGAGGCATAACCCTGATGGAAAAAAGGAAATGCCGTGATCGATTTACGTAGTGATACCGTCACCCGCCCTGGGCGCGCCATGCTGGAACAGATGATGGCCGCCCCGGTCGGGGATGATGTGTACGGGGATGACCCGACCGTTAATGAACTGCAACGCTATGCCGCGGAGCTCGGGGGCAAAGAAGCCGCTCTGTTTCTGCCAACCGGCACTCAGGCGAACCTGGTGGCGCTGTTGAGCCACTGCGAACGCGGCGAAGAGTACATCGTCGGCCAGGGCGCGCATAACTATCTGTACGAAGCGGGCGGCGCCGCGGTATTGGGCAGCATTCAGCCACAGCCGATTGATGCTGCCAGCGACGCGACTCTGCCGCTTGATAAAGTCGCGGCGAAAATCAAAGCCGATGACATCCACTTTGCACGCACCAAACTATTGAGCCTCGAAAATACCCATAACGGCAAAGTGCTGCCGCGCGAATACCTGAAAGATGCGTGGGAATTTACCCGCGAGCGCGGGCTTGCCCTGCACGTTGACGGTGCGCGTATCTTCAACGCCATCGTGGCGTACGGCTGCGAGCTGAAAGACGTCACGCAATATTGCGACTCCTTCACCATCTGTCTGTCCAAAGGGCTGGGTACGCCGGTTGGCTCCCTGCTGGTCGGCAACGCGGATTACATCAAGCGCGCGAACCGCTGGCGTAAAATGACAGGCGGCGGGATGCGTCAGGCAGGCATTCTGGCGGCGGCTGGTCTGTATGCGCTGAAAAATAACGTTCAACGTTTGCAGGACGATCACGACAATGCCGCGTGGATGGCTGAACAACTGAAAGAAATTGGCGCTGACGTGATGCGTCACGACACCAACATGCTGTTCGTGCGCGTTGGGGAAGAGAACGCAGCCGCGCTCGGCGAGCATATGCGCGCCAACGGCGTGCTGATCAACGCCTCGCCGATTGTGCGACTGGTGATGCATCTGGATGTGGATCGCCAGAAGCTGGCAGAAGTAGTCGGCCACTGGAAATCATTCTTACGCTCTCAATAAGCAGTCTAATGAAACGTTAAGGAGAACAACGTGCCACACACTATTCTGGTGCTCGGTGCCAGCGGCTACATCGGCCAGCATCTGGTGACTGAACTGAGCGCGCGCGGGGCAACCGTACGGGCGGCGGCACGTAACACGGATCGTCTGCAAAAACTGGCGCTGCCCGGCGTCAGCTGTCATCACGTGGACCTCAACTGGCCGGAAGGCCTGCCAGCCCTGCTGGACGGGGTCGACACCGTTTATTTCCTGGTGCACGGCATGGGCGAAGGCGGTAACTTCGTCGCCCACGAACGTCAGGTCGCGCTGAATGTGCGCGATGCCCTGCGCCAGCAGCCAGTCAAACAGATTATCTTTTTGAGTTCGCTGCAGGCCCCGGAAAATGAGCAGTCCGACCATTTACGCGCGCGCCAGATTACCGGCGAACTTCTGCGCGAAGCGGGCATTCCGGTGACAGAACTGCGGGCCGGGATTATCGTCGGCGCGGGATCTGCCGCCTTCGAAGTAATGCGCGATATGGTTTACAACCTGCCGGTGCTGACGCCGCCGCGCTGGGTGCGTTCCCGCACCACGCCGATCGCGCTGGAAAATTTGCTCTATTACCTGGTGGAATTACTCAATCACCCAACCGATACGCACCGCGTGCTGGAAGCCGCCGGGCCTGATGAGCTGAGCTATCAGCAGCAGTTCGAGCATTTCATGCGCATCAGCGGTCGCCATCGCCCGTTAATTCCCATTCCTTTCCCTACTAGCTGGATTTCGGTGTGGTTCCTCAATGTCATCACCTCCGTGCCGCCGACCACCGCCAAGGCGCTGATCCAGGGGCTGAAACACGATCTGTTGGCTGACGATCGCGAACTTCGGGCACTGATCCCGCAGACGCTTATCTCTTTTGACGAAGCGGTGAAACGCACGCTGAAAGAAGAAGAGCAGCTGATGAACTCCAGCGACTGGGGCTACGACGCCCAGGCTTTCGCCCGCTGGCGGCCAGAATATGGGTATTTTCCAAAGCAGGCGGGCTGCACCATCAGTACCTCCGCCAGCCTTGACGCGTTATGGCAGGTCGTCAACCAGCTCGGCGGTAAAGAGCGCTATTTCTTCGGCAATATTCTATGGGATATTCGCGGCGCGATGGACCGTGTAATGGGACATAAACTGGCTAAAGGCCGCCCGGAACGTGAGATGCTGAAAACCGGTGACGCGGTGGATAGCTGGAAAGTGATCATCGTTGAACCGCAAAAACAGCTTTCGCTGTTGTTCGGCATGAAAGCACCAGGCCTCGGGCGCCTCACCTTCAGCATGAAGGATAAAGGCGACCATCGTGAAATCGACGTTCGCGCCTGGTGGCATCCGCACGGTATGCCAGGCTTATTCTATTGGCTGCTGATGATCCCCGCACATCTGTTCATTTTTCGGGGTATGGCGAAGCGCATTGCCAGGCTCGCCGAAGAAATCACGCACAAATAGACAATACAAGATTTTTTCTTCGCAGTTTCCCATTGCAACTCAGCGTAATTCACGGAAAAATGCGCACGAAATTCTTTTCAGACACAGTGGATTGATATGAAGGTACTGGTCACCGGAGCCACCAGCGGTTTAGGCCGTAATGCGGTGGAATATCTGCGCCGTAAAGGCATCAGCGTCAGAGCAACCGGTCGCAATGCGGCAATGGGTCGGCTGCTGGAAAAAATGGGCGCTGAGTTTGTTCAGGCCGATCTGACCGAACTGGTGTCTTCGCAGGCGAAAGTGATGCTCGCCGGGATCGACACGCTGTGGCACTGCTCCAGTTTCACGTCCCCGTGGGGCACGCAGGAAGCCTTCGATTTAGCCAACGTGCGCGCCACGCGCCGTCTGGGCGAATGGGCCGTTGCCTGGGGCGTGCGCAACTTTATTCATATCTCGTCGCCGTCACTGTACTTTGATTATCACCATCATCGTGACATCAAAGAAGAGTTCCGCCCGCAGCGTTTTGCCAATGAATTTGCCCGCAGCAAAGCCGCTGGTGAAGAGGTCATTAACCTGCTGGCTCAGGCGAACCCGAATACCCGTTTCACGGTACTGCGCCCGCAAAGCCTGTTTGGCCCGCACGATAAAGTGTTTATTCCGCGTCTGGCGCAGATGATGCATCACTACGGCAGCGTGCTGCTGCCGCGTGGCGGCAATGCGCAGGTGGACATGACCTACTACGAAAACGCGGTACATGCGATGTGGCTGGCGAGCCAGCCGCTGTGTGATTCGCTGCCTTCCGGTCGCGTTTACAACATCACCAACGGCGAGCCGCGCAGCCTGAAAAGCATCGTGCAGAAGCTTATCGACGAGCTGGATATTCAGTGCCGCATCCGCTCGGTGCCCTATCCGATGCTGGATATGGTCGCCCGCAGCATGGAAAAATTCGGCAACAAGGCGGCAAAAGAGCCGTCGTTCACCCACTATGGCGTGTCGAAGCTGAACTTTGACTTCACGCTGGACATCAGCCGCGCTGAAAAAGAGCTCGGCTATCAGCCCATCGTGACGCTGGATCAAGGCATTGTGGAAACCGCCCACTGGCTGAAAGATCACGGCAAACTACCGCGCTAACCGTCAACCCTGACCGTATTTTTCCAGTAACGCTTCGGCAATGGCCTGCGTTTGCGCATCCGCCACGCCGTCCCAACGTTCGGGGCGGAAGTGCATCTGGAACGCCATAATCACCCGTTTCTTCTGCGCGTAGGTCATCCCCGGCGTCACTTCATAGCCATAGCGTGCGAGCAAATCCAGCACTGACGCGGTATTCACCGGTTCCTGCGGCTGACGTCCATTGAGATAAAATGCCACCCGGTTCTCATCCGGCCAGGCGCCTATCCCCTGCTTCGCCAGTTGCAGCCACGGGAACAGCGGCCCTGGATCGTCTTTACGCTGCGGCGCAACGTCTGCATGTGCCACCACGTTTTGCGGTTCAATGTGATACCGGGCAATGATGTCTTTTGCCAGCGGGATCAGCGCGTTGATTTGCGACGGGGCAAACGGAGTAAAGCTTTTTACGCCCGCCGTTTTCTCCCAGCCTGGGTTTTCCAGTTCGATGCCAATCGATGTGTCATTGATACGTGTAGCGCCGCGCCAGAAGCTTATTCCCGCATGCCAGGCCAAATCCTGTTCCGGAACCAGCTGCCAGATAAGCGGTTTACCCTTTCTTTCGGGCGGCGTGTTCGGAATCAGATAGTGCACGCTGACATCCTTAGCCGTCAGCGTCGCCAGAGAATTTTCAAAATCCCCGGCGGTATAATGGAGAACCAGCACTTTAATGCGCGGATACGCATTGGGCGCCGGATGACTGGCGTCCAGCATATAGCCCGGTTTGCTGATGAGATTCTGCTGACTGGCGTCCTTATCACTGCCGCAGCCCGCCAACAGCAACGCCAGCGCTATCGGTAAAAAACGTTTCATCGGCGTACTTTTACGGCGGTGCCACTGACGCTGACCATCAACATGCTGCTGTCTTTGCCGACGGTTTCATAGTCGATATCAATGCCGACAACCGCATCGGCGCCCAGCGCTTTGGCCTGCTCGCCCAGCTCCTGAAACGCTATTTCACGCGCTTTGCGCAGCTCTTTTTCGTACGCACCGGAGCGCCCGCCGACGATATCGCGGATACCGGCAAAAAAATCACGGAAAATGTTCGCGCCGAGAATCGCTTCCCCGGTCACCACGCCGCAGTATTCGACGATGGTTTGTCCTTCCAGTGTTGGGGTCGTTGAGAATTGCATTCGTCCTCCTTCTTCAATGCCTTAGCTCAGTTAATCAAACACATTATCGTACCGATACGCTATGCTTGAAAACATCTAAATACCGTAGTCAGTCTATACCCTAAATAATTCGAGTTGCAGGCAGGCGTAGCCAACGCTCATGCAACTTGTAGTATGACGGGAATATAAGGAAATCACTCATGCGTTACTCTGCCGCTGCTCTTCTTGTCCCTTGCGCCCTTTTGCTGAGCGCCTGCACCACCGTCACCCCTGCGTTCAAGGATATCGGTACCCGTTCAGGTCCTTGCGTAGAAGGTGGCCCGGACACCGTTGCACAGAAGTTTTACGACTATCACATTCAGCACCGCACCACCGATTTAGCCGCACTGCGTCCATACCTGAGCGATGATCTGGCAAAAGTGCTTAACGATGCGAACAACGATCCGAATAAACGCGCTCTGTTGCAGGAAGACTTGTTCTCCAGCCGCACAACACCCGCAGACAGCGCTGATGTAGCCAGCGCATCAACCATCCCAAATACTGACGCCCGCAACATTCCGCTTCGCGTTGAACTGAAACAAGGTTCTCAGAGCTGGCAGGATGAAGTACTGATGATCCGCGAAGGCCAATGCTGGGCTGTAGACGACGTGCGCTACCTCGGCGGCACCGTTCACGCCCCGGCTGGCACGCTGCGCCAGACGCTGACCAAGTAAAATCCCCCTTAATAACTCAGGTTAAATGTCTGGCATTCTGTGATGGATGCCGACATTTATTTCCTTGCCCCTGCGCTCTCGCTATTTTGTGCTAACTTTAAGTGTAAACGTGGTTTATATTTAAGTTTTAACGCACAAATATTGCATAACTATTCTGTGAACGTTACTATCTGCGGCCTCAATAGCTATCGGTGTCAGATTTCCCGGATGAGTATAAAACTAGAAGGCATTAACTGCTTTTACGGCGCACATCAGGCGCTGTTCGACATAACCCTGGATTGCCCGCAGGGTGAAACGCTGGTGCTGCTTGGCCCTAGCGGCGCGGGAAAAAGTTCGCTATTGCGCGTGCTTAACCTGCTGGAGATGCCGCGTTCCGGCCAACTCTCCATTGCGGGAAATCAATTCAATTTCAGCAAAGCCCCTTCCGATAAAGCGATACGCGATCTGCGTCAAAACGTCGGAATGGTCTTCCAGCAGTACAATCTGTGGCCGCACTTAACCGTGCAGCAAAACCTGATTGAAGCCCCCTGCCGCGTGCTCGGTTTATCGAAAGAGCAGGCGCTGGCGCGTGCCGAAAAGTTACTGGAACGTCTACGTCTGAAACCCTACAGCGACCGCTATCCTTTACACCTTTCCGGTGGTCAGCAGCAGCGCGTGGCCATTGCCCGTGCGCTGATGATGGAACCGCAGGTTCTGCTGTTTGATGAGCCAACCGCCGCACTGGACCCGGAAATCACCGCCCAGATTGTGAGCATCATTCGTGAGCTGGCTCAGACCCAAATTACACAAGTGATCGTCACCCATGAAGTCGAAGTGGCGCGTAAAACCGCCAGTCGTGTGGTGTATATGGAAAACGGCCACATCGTCGAGCTTGGGGATGCGAGCTGCTTTGCCAAGCCGCAGACCGAAGCGTTTAAAAACTATCTTTCACACTGATGTTTTCGGGAACAATGACAATGAAAAAAATCGTGATTGCCGCGCTGCTCGCCAGCGTCAGCCTTTCCGCTGGTGCAGCCCAGACTATTCGTTTTGCGATGGAAGCGTCTTATCCTCCGTTTGAATCCATCGATGCCAACAACAAGATCGTCGGCTTCGACGTGGACCTGGCGAACGCGCTGTGCAAACAGATCGACGCCACCTGTACGTTCACCAACCAGGCGTTCGACAGCCTGATCCCAAGCCTGAAATTCCGTCGTTTTGACGCGGTAATTTCCGGTATGGACATCACGCCAGAGCGTGAAAAGCAGGTCCTGTTCACTCAGCCGTACTACGAGAATTCTGCGTTGTTTGTGGGCCAGAAAGGCAAAGTGGCGGATATCGCCGCGCTGAAAGGTAAAAAAGTGGGCATGCAAAACGGCACCACGCACCAGAAATTCATCATGGATAAACATCCAGAAATCACCACCGTGCCGTACGACAGCTATCAGAATGCGAAGCTGGACCTGCAAAATGGCCGTATTGACGCGGTGTTCGGCGATACCGCCGTGGTGACCGAATGGCTAAAAGCCGATCCGAAACTGGCGGCCATTGGCGATAAAGTGACAGACAAAGAATACTTTGGTACTGGCCTCGGCATCGCCGTGCGTCAGGGCAACAGCGATTTGCAGCAGAAGCTGAACGATGCGCTGACCAAAGTGAAGCAGGATGGGACGTACAAAACCATCTACAGCAAATGGTTCCAGAAGTAATTCTTGATGAACGAAATGTTTCCATTAGCAAGTGCCGCCGGGATGACCGTCGGCCTTGCCGTTTGTGCTCTGGCGATTGGCCTGGTGCTGGCGATGATCTTTGCGGTTTGGGAGTCAGCGAAATGGCGTCCCGTCGCGTGGGTTGGCACCGGACTGGTCACCCTTCTGCGTGGATTACCGGAAATTCTGGTGGTCCTGTTCATCTATTTCGGCTCTTCACAGCTGCTGCTGATGCTGTCCGACGGCTTTACGCTGAACCTCGGTTTTGCGCAGATCCCGGTGCAGGTGCAGATTGAAAACTTCGACGTCAGTCCGTTCCTCTGCGGCGTGATTGCGCTGTCCCTGCTCTATTCCGCTTACGCGTCGCAGACCCTGCGAGGTGCGCTTAAAGCGGTGCCGGTGGGTCAGTGGGAATCCGGCCAGGCGCTTGGGCTGTCTAAAGCCGCCATTTTCTTCCGCCTGGTGATGCCGCAAATGTGGCGTCATGCGCTGCCGGGGCTGGGTAACCAGTGGCTGGTGCTGCTGAAAGATACCGCGCTGGTGTCGCTTATCAGCGTGAACGATTTGATGCTGCAAACCAAAAGCATCGCCACCCGGACCCAGGAACCGTTTACCTGGTACATCGTGGCGGCGGCGATTTACCTCGTCATCACCCTGCTCAGTCAGTACATCCTCAAACGCATTGACCTGCGCGCGACTCGCTTTGAACGGAGGCCAGGCTGATGCTTGAGTATTTACCCGAACTGCTGAAAGGGCTGCATACCAGCCTGACGCTGACCGTAGCCTCAATTGTGCTGGCGCTGATCCTGTCGTTGATTTTCACCATCATTCTGACGCTGAAAACGCCGGTGCTGGTGTGGATTGTCCGCGCCTACATCACGCTGTTTACCGGCACGCCGCTGCTGGTGCAAATCTTCCTGATTTACTATGGCCCGGGCCAGTTCCCGCAGTTGCAGAACTATCCTGCGCTGTGGCATTTGTTCTCCGAACCCTGGCTGTGCGCCATGATCGCCCTGTCGCTTAACAGCGCCGCGTATACCACGCAGCTGTTCTTTGGTGCGATCCGCGCCATTCCGGAAGGCCAGTGGCAATCCTGTGGCGCGCTGGGGATGAGCAAGAAAGACACGCTGGCCATTTTGCTGCCATATGCCTTTAAGCGCGCCCTCTCCTCTTACTCCAACGAAGTGGTGCTGGTGTTCAAGAGTACCTCTCTGGCCTACACCATCACGCTGATGGAAGTGATGGGCCACGGGCAGTTGCTGTACGGACGCACCTACGACGTGATGGTATTTGGTGCCGCCGGTCTGGTGTATCTGGTGGTCAACGGTTTACTGACGTTGATTATGCGTCTCGTTGAGCGCAAAGCGCTGGCGTTTGAACGCCGCAATTAAACTGCATAAAATATCGACAACAAAGCGGACCCTCACCAGAGCGTCCGCTTTTTTTTATTTCACAACGAAATAGTTAATCATTTTTATTGCATACAAATTCACAAAATGGCAAGGTAAGTCCTATGCCACAGAGACGGCACAACATCATAAGATTGACCGACGGGAGCTTTACCATGAAGAAACTTATTCTGGCAGCGCTGCTTGCCACCTTCGCCACAGGCGCGGCTGCGGCAGAGAAAATCAGCTTTGGCGTATCCGCCACCTATCCACCGTTTGAATCCCTTGATGCCAATAACCAGATTGCCGGTTTTGATATCGATCTGGCCAAAGCCTTATGCAAACAAATGCAGGCGGAATGCACCTTCACCAACCACGCGTTTGACAGCCTGATCCCGTCGCTGAAATTCAAAAAATATGACGCGGTGATCTCCGGTATGGACATTACCCCGGAGCGCAGCAAACAGGTGGCGTTTACCGACCCGTACTACGCCAACTCGGCGCTGGTGATTGCGAAAAAGGGCGAGTTCACCTCTTTTGAGCAGCTGAAAGGCAAACGTATCGGCATGGAAAACGGCACCACGCATCAGAAATATCTGCAGGATAAGCACCCGGAAGTGAAAACCGTGGCCTATGACAGCTACCAGAATGCGATCATCGACCTGAAAAATGGCCGTATCGACGGTGTGTTTGGCGACACGGCAGTGGTCAATGAATGGCTGAAAACCAACCCGCAGCTGGGTGTCGCAACGCCAAAAGTGACCGATCCGCAGTACTTCGGCACTGGCCTTGGGATTGCCGTGCGTCCGGATAACAAGGCGCTGCTGGAAAAACTGAACGGCGCGCTGAAAGCCATTAAAGCCGACGGGACGTACCAGAAAATCAGCACTCAGTGGTTCCCGCAATAAGCCATTGATGCATTGAAATTAAAAAGCCGGGCAATCAATCGCCCGGCTTTTTACTGCCCATCGTTTAGAGCGGCACGTAAAAGCGGAAACACGCTCCCGGTGTCACATCCATCAAACGAATGCCGCCGCCGTGCAATTCCAGCATCCGGCGCACAATAAGCAGTCCCAGTCCGCCGCGATCTTCACGCGCGCTTCGAGCGTTGAGCGCCGAAGGACGCTGGAATAGCTGTTCGCGCAATGCCTGCTCAATGCCCGGCCCGCTGTCCGCGACTTCCACCTGCAGCTGGGCGTTTTCCTGCCATATGCGAAGCTGAATAGTGCCGCCGACCGGGGTGTGGCGCACCGCGTTGTCCAGCAAATTGGTCACCACGCGCTCAATCATCGACACGTCGGCATTCACCAGCGGTAGTGAACGCGGCATTTCCACCTGCAGTTTTAACTGTCGCGTTTCGATGGCCAGGTCGAATTTTTGCGCCACGTCCTGAATCAGTTCGCCGATGGCAAATCGTTCCAGTTGCGGCTTGATGCCGCCGTGCTCAAGTTTCGCTAACTCAAACAGCTGTTGCGACAGATGCCGCACTTTGTGCCCCTGACGAAGCGCAATCGCCAGATACTGACGGTTATCCTCTGGCGACAGCGTGTCGGCTTTCATCGACAACGTTTCCAGATAACCCAGCAGTGAGGTCAGCGGCGTACGCAAATCATGGGAGATGTTGGCGATAAATTCGCGGCGCTGGCGATCGCTGTCAGAAAGTTGATCCCACTGGCTGGCAATTTTGCGCGCCAACTCGATAAAGGTGTTGTGCAGAATAGCCACTTCGTTGGCCGGTTCAGTTTCCGGCGTTTGCTGCGCCAGCTGTTTGATGGCGCTAATGCTGTCCTGATCCAGACCACGCACGTCCGCCGTCAGCTGTTTCACCGGACGCGTCACCCAGTACCAGACCATCACGCCCGCCAGCAAACCAAACAGCGCCACCAAAAGCAGCGACCACAGTACCGTGCTCCACAGCGCTTTCTGCCAGGCGCTGTCGGAAAGCGCGTTGAGATCTTCGCCCTGCAAAATAATGTACAGATAGCAGTGCAGTTCGCCGTTGAATCTTACCGGCGCAACGCTGAACACTTTTTCTTTATCCAGACTGCGCGGATCGTCACCAAAAATAGGCCACGCTGCGCCGCCGAGGAAAGTCTGCAATGGCGCGATGTCGATTTTCTGCCGCTTCACATGGCCCGCTGGCGCGGCGTCGGCCAGCAATTCCCCTTCGGGTGAGACCAGATACAGCTCCACGCTCGGGTTAAGCGTCATCAGCCGGGTAAATAACATTTGCAGCGTCTGGCGGTTCACGTCGCCCTGTTTATCCAGCAGCGGCTCGCTGTTAACGATCTGCTGCGCCAGCCCGGCGGACAAACGTTGCACCATCGCGCTACCGTACTGGCTGGTGCTGTACAGCTGCACGCTGCATGCCGCCACCGCGCAGAGCAGCAAGATTGCGGTAAAGACCAGCGTCAACCGCTGGCTGAGGCTGAGGCGGCGGATCATATCGCGTGCTCCGTTTTCTCACTGGCGAACTTATAACCTTTCCCCCACACCGTCAGGATAATTTCCGGCTCGGCGGGGTCGCGCTCGATTTTGATGCGAAGGCGGTTGATATGGGTGTTGACGGTGTGCTCGTAGCCTTCATGCTGATAACCCCAGACGCGGTCCAGTAGCGACAGACGCGAAAACACTTCGCCGGGATGGCGGGCAAACCAGTACAGCAGATCGAACTCGCGCGGCGTCAGCTCGATAATGTCCCCGCGCAGGCGCACTTCGCGGCTCAACGGATCAATGTTCAGCCCGTGACAGGCGATGTGCCCGCCTTCCATGCGAATGTTCTGCCCCATCGCCTCCTGGCGACGAAACAGCGCTTTCACGCGCGCAATCAGCTCAAGCACCGAAAACGGTTTGGGCAGATAGTCATCGGCCCCCATTTCGAGGCCCAGCACGCGGTGCGTCTCACTGGTTCGCGCGCTGATGATGATCACCGGCAGGTAGCGCGTCATCTGACGAATGCGGCGGCAAATCTCCAGGCCGTCGACGCCGGGCAACATTAAATCGAGGATAACGGCATCCCAGACCTGTTTTTCCAGCTGAACCAGCGCCTGATGGCCATCCGCTTCGTGGACAATCTGGTAACCCTCATCCTGCAGGTTTAGCCGCAGCAAGGTCGCGATATCCTGATCGTCTTCCACCAGCAGTATTTTCTTTGGGTTATTCATCGCGTTTCACCAACAGTCTTTTCTCCAAGCTTAACGCAGGCGGGCACCGCAAGTTATCACATTTTATTTAAACTTCCGTGAGGATGTGGTGATAAGAAATCCCGCATGCTGGTGACATGTCATTCACGGAGAGCCGACCATGTCCCGGATGCGTTCCAAAACGATTCACCCGCTCTGGCTGCGCTGCTGCCATTGGGTTAACGCCATCGCCATCGCGGGCATGATGTTCAGCGGCTGGCGCATTTATAACGCCTCTCCGCTGTTCGGTTTCTCCTTCCCGGCGGAAATCACGCTCGGCGGCTGGCTCGGCGGCGCATTGCAGTGGCATTTCGCCATGATGTGGGTGCTGGTGATTAACGCCACCGTCTATTTGTCGCTCGGCATTATCAGCGGCCATTTCAAACATAAATTCTTCCCGCTGTCGCTGCGTGAATTATTCAATGACCTGCAACAGGCGCTGCGCGGCAAACTTCAGCATGCCGACCTCAGCCATTACAACATGGTGCAAAAGCTGGCCTACGGCGGCGTAATTCTGCTGGGCATCGGGCTGGTGTTGTCCGGCCTGGTGCTGTGGAAATCGGTTCAGTTTTCCCTGCTGCGGGAGCTGCTTGGCGGCTACGAAGCCGCGCGTTATATCCACTTTTTCTGTATGAGCGCCATGGCGTTGTTCGTGGTTATCCATTTGCTGATGGTGCTGCTGGTGCCACGTACGCTGCTCGCCATGCTACGGGGCCGTTAAGGAGAACAGATGAAAAAGCCCGGTTTTCTTTCCGACAGTGACGCCCGCGACCTGGTGAAGGACGCAGAAAAGTTACTCAGCCCGGACCGCCGACGCGTGCTGCGCCAGGGGCTGACCCTCGGCGGCATCATGATGCTGACCGGTTGCGACATTAGCGATAACGAAAGCGTCGAGACTGCGCTGTCCCGCATGTCCCGCTTTAACGACCGGGTGCAGGGTTTTCTGTTCAGCCACCGCAATCTGGCACCTGAATATAAAGCGTCCGAGATAACCCGTCCGTTCCCGTTTAACGCCTTTTATGGCTGGGATGACATTCCACAGATTGATGGTCGTGATTTCCAGCTGGAAATAAGGGGCCTGGTGCGCGACACCAAACGCTGGACGCTGCCGGAGCTGTATCACATGCAGCAGGTCAGCCAAATCACCCGCCATATTTGCGTTGAAGGCTGGAGCGCCATCGGCAAATGGGGCGGCGTGCCGTTCGCTCATTTCTTACAGCTGATTGGTGCGGATATGCGCGCGAAATATATCAGCTTCCGCTGTGCGGATGATTATTACACCAGCATTGATATGGCCACTGCATTACATTCGCAAACCCTGCTGGCCCTGACCTGGGATAACAAAATTCTCCCTCCGGAATACGGCTATCCGATGAAAATCCGTATTCCGACCAAGCTCGGCTACAAAAACCCAAAACACGTTTTATCCATCGAAGTCACCAATCGTTTCCCGGGCGGTTACTGGGAAGACCAGGGTTACAACTGGTTTGGTGGCAGTTAAACCCAGAAGCACTTCACAACGTAAAAATGAGGAATTCCCATGAAAAAATTAATGCTTGCAGCTGCTGCCTTCTCTGCCCTGGTGATGTTTAACGTTCAGGCCGCCGACAGCATGAGCAAAGACAGTATAGCGAAAGACAATATGTCGATGTCCCACGACGGTATGGCCAAAGACGGGATGTCAAAACCCCACGATAAAATGTGCAAAGACGGCATGTGCAAGGATGGGATGAAGAAAGACGGGATGAAGAAGGACGCCATGAAAAAAGACAGCATGGGCAAAATGGACAACATGTCGAAAGACGGCATGAAAAAGGATGAGATGAAGAAAGATGAGATGAAAAAAGAGAGTATGTCTAAATAAGCTGGCTGGCAGGCCGGGCGTGGCGTAGTCGCCGCCCGGCCTCATTTTAACGGTGAATCAACAGCGTCAGTACTTCGTAATGCGCAGTGTGAGGGAACATATCAAACAGCTGCACGCGTGATACCCGGTACGCCGGCAGATAGCTGAAATCTTTCGCCATCGACTGCGCGTTGCAGCTGGAATAGATAATAAACGGCGGCGCCATGTCGCTGAGGTAGTCGCATAACGCTTTGCCAATCCCACGGCGCGGCGGATTCACCAGCACCAACTCCGGCACGCTACCCTGATCGGTCGCAAACTGCGTGGAATCGAGCGCCTGAAAATGCAGATTTTGTAGTCCCAGTTCCGCAGCCGACTGCTTTGCACAGGCAATGGCTTCCGCTGAGATTTCTATTCCGGTCAGCTGCATTTCTGGCGTGGCGCAGTGCAACCCAAAACCGCCCACGCCGCAAAAGAGATCCCACATATGCTGAACCGGTAAGGCTCGCACCCAATCGCGCGCGGTGGCATACAATTCACTCGCCACCGTCGGGTTAGTCTGGAAGAAACTTTGCGGACGGATCCACAGCGGCACGTCGTTGAAACGCTCGGCCAGCGCCTGCTGGTCAGTGAGGAAAATCTCCTGCTCGCCTTCCATGATTGCCATGTGCACCGGCTGGATATTCACTGAAATCACTTTCAGCTGCGGCAATTGAGCCTGTAATGACGGCAACGCCGCGCGCAGCTGTTCCAGTTTGGCATCAGAGCGCAGAACAAAGCGCAGCATCATTCCGCCATCGAGCTGGCTTTCGGTCAGCAGCAGATATTTCAGCTCCCCACGCTTACGCGCGACGTTATACGGCGTCAGGCCCGCGCGGGCGATAAACGGTTTCAGGGCGGTAAATACCGGGGCAAACGAGGCGGGATACAGCGGGCAGTCGCATAAATCTTCCGGCGTGCCGTCGCGATGCAGCATCCCGAGCAGCGGTTTTTCGACGCTGCCGCTGACGACCATTTTGGCTTTGTTACGAAAACCCATTTCCGGGCCGCTAACCGGTGCGCACCACTCTTCTACCGTCGAGAACGACAGCAGTTGCTGAAGATCCGCCATTTTGGCGGCAAGCTGTTGGGATACCGGCTGTTCGAGCCACTGACAGGAGCGACAGCGTCCGGCATCATAGAGTGCGCACTGCATACAAAGACCTTTGAAATTCCAGGGGCCGGGATTGTATCACCGTTATTGCAGACGGAAAAACCGACGGCTGGCGGCGGGCACAAAAAGCAGCATCAGCACCAGAATATCAGGCAGTTTTTGCATCACCAGCGAACGTAAAATTTCGCGTTTGGATTCGCCCGCAATGCTGAACAGTTCTGGATAACCATAACCCAGTGACGCGGACCACAGATAGCCGGCGGCAATAACCTGGGTCAGGAAGTAGATCCAGCGCGCCCAGTTTCGCCCTTTGACCAGCGAAAATGCACACCAGATTTCCACAAAAACCAGCACCAGACTCGCCATAAACACCAGCGTTAGCGTCCAGGTTTGAACGCTACGGCGCACGAATTCCACCATGCCCAGGGGGCCCAGCAGATTAAGGATCATCAGCAAATCCAGCGCACGAATCAGGATAATCGCGAGCGCCGCCACCTGCACCATCGCAGGGACGTTCAGACGAGCATGTGAATGTCGGGTTTTAGAAAAGAATCGCAATTGTGGCCTTCCATGAAAACGTCTCCCCGGGAAGCCCGAGGAGACGATGACACAACGCTTTAGATTTTAAGCGGTTCAGCCGCGTCTTGCACGCTGGATATCGCGTACACGCTGCTTTTCAGACCTTGCCATGATGAACCAGGCGATTAAACCAACAATCCCGACCACGCCAAGGATAAGCGTCGCCAGGGCATTGATTTCTGGGTTAACCCCCATACGCACGTTGGAGAACACCAGCATCGGCAAGGTGGTTGCGCCCGGCCCGGAAACAAAGCTGGCGATAACCAGGTCGTCCAGCGACAGCGTAAACGCCAGCAGCCAGCCGGAAACCACCGCAGGCATAATCATCGGCAGCGTGATCACGAAAAAGACCTTCTGCGGCGTCGCGCCAAGATCCATCGCCGCCTCTTCAATTGAGCGGTCAAGCTCACGCAGTCGCGACGAAATCACCACCGCCACGTACGCGGTACAGAAGGTGACGTGCGCCAGCCAGATGGTGAACATCCCACGATCGGACGGCCAACCGGTGGCGTGCCCGAGTGCCACGAACAGCAACAGCAGCGACAAGCCGGTGATCACATCCGGCATAACCAGCGGCGCGGTTATCATAAACGCAAAGCCGTTTGAACCGCGGAAGCGCCCGAAACGCACCATCACCACCGCGGCGATAGTGCCGAGAATGGCCGCCATCGTCGCCGCACAGGCGGCAATGGTCAGGCTCAGGCCCACGGCGCTCATCATCGCATCGTCACGGAACAGTTCGCCGTACCAGCGCGTTGACCAGCCCGCCCACACCGTCACCA
Organism: Scandinavium manionii; assembly: GCF_024764775.1. Classification (NCBI taxonomy): domain Bacteria; kingdom Pseudomonadati; phylum Pseudomonadota; class Gammaproteobacteria; order Enterobacterales; family Enterobacteriaceae; genus Scandinavium; species Scandinavium manionii. The sequence goes on from NZ_JALIGC010000040.1 coordinate 168,114, forward strand.
GCCGGGAACTGTTGAAGGAATAGATAACCAGCATCAGCATTGGCGCGTAAAGGAACGAGAACCCGAGGATCAGAATCAAAATACGCCACGGCGAGCGAACGACCGGTAAGTTGTTCATCCGTGTTCCCCCATCTGTTTTTGCTGATGTTTGTGGAACCACATAATCGGCACAATCAGCAGCAGCAACATCACCACCGCCACTGCCGAGGCAACCGGCCAATCGCGGTTATTAAAGAACTCCTGCCACAGCACGCGGCCAATCATGATGGTGTCCGGGCCACCGAGCAGTTCCGGGATAACAAACTCCCCTACTGCCGGAATAAAGACCAGCATCGACCCGGCGATAATCCCGCCTTTGGTCAACGGCACGATCACGCTGAAGAAGGTTTTCAGCGGCTTCGCGCCCAGGTCCAGTGAGGCTTCCACCAGCGAGTAATCAATGCGGGTCAGTGCGGTGTAAATCGGCAGCACCATAAACGGCAGATAGGCATACACAATCCCGATGTATACCGCCAGATTGGTGTGCAGAATTTCCAGCGGCTGATGGATAATCCCAGTCCACATCAGGAAGTTATTCAGCACGCCATTACTTTTCAGGATCCCCATCCATGCATACACGCGAATAAGGAACGAGGTCCACGACGGCAGAATCACCAACAGCAGCAGGATGTTCCGCGTTGACGTCTTACTGTGCGCCACCGCCCACGCCAGCGGGTAGCCGAGCAGCAGGCAGAAAACGGTCGAAATCGCCGCCACCTGCAACGACTGCAAATATGCCTCGATGTACAGCGGATCGTCCGTCAGTTGCAGGAAGTTGCCGATATTAAGCGTCAGGGTTATCTGGTCATCGGCCCATTCCCACAGGTCGGTATACGGGGGAATAGCACGCGCCATTTCCGCCAGACTGATTTTAAAGACAATCAGAAACGGCAGTAAAAACAGCAGGAACAGCCACAGATACGGCAGCGCGATCACCAGTTTTCGCCCGTGCTTCATCTGCATTTTCGACATATACGCGGCAAAGCCGCCAGGCTGTTTTGCACGAACCGGAGGTTCTAATGTACTCATTGCGCCCTCCTCTATACCGTCAGGACCACACAGCTGTCCGCATCCCAGCACAGACGCACTTCATCGCCCCAGGTCGGCAGACCTTTACGATAGCGATGCTCGTTCTGTAACTGGGCGCTGATCATCTGGCCGCTTTTCAGGCGCACGTGATAAATCGACAGATCGCCGAGATAGGCGATGTGCACCACTTCGCCGACCGCAAAGTTGTAGCCGTCGGCCGGGGGCTCCTCGCAGAGCATGATTTTTTCCGGACGTAGCGCCACGTACACCGGCACGTTATCCAGCACCGATGCGTCGACATCCACCTTCAGCGGATGCATCAGCCCCGGCGAGTCAATCACCAGCCCTTGTTCCTGGCGCTCTTTCAAAAGCCCTTCGAACACATTCACCGAGCCGATAAACTCGGCGCTAAAACGGGTGGTCGGATGCTCGTAAATCTCTTCCGGTTCGCCGGTCTGCACGAACTTACCGCGGTTCATGATTGCGATGCGCCCGGCCATGGTCATCGCCTCTTCCTGGTCATGCGTCACCATCACGCAGGTCACGCCGACGCGTTCAAGAATATCCACCACTTCGAGCTGCATCCGGTCGCGCAGTTTTTTATCCAGCGCGCCCATCGGTTCGTCGAGAAGTAATAATTTTGGCCGTTTGGCGAGGCTGCGGGCCAGCGCCACCCGCTGACGCTGACCGCCTGAAAGCTGGTGCGGCTTGCGTTTGGCAAACTCCTGCATGTGGACGAGGCTGAGCATTTCCTGCACCCGGGCAGTAATTTCCGCTTTCGGCAGCTTGTCCTGCTTCAGCCCAAAGGCGATGTTCTGCTCCACCGTCATGTGCGGAAACAGCGCGTAGGACTGGAACATCATATTGATTGGGCGCTGATACGGCGGCACCTGCGACATATCGACGCCATCCAACACAATCTGCCCGGCGGTAAGGGTTTCAAAACCTGCCAGCATACGCAGCAGCGTCGATTTTCCGCAGCCTGATGGGCCGAGCAGAGCAAAAATTTCGCCTTTATAAATGGTAAGGCTCACGTCATCGACGGCGTGCTGCCCGTCAAAGGATTTGGTCAGATTGCGGATTTCCAGCAGCGGGGTCAGCGCTTTAGGTGTTTTCGCATGTGGGCGTGGGATTGCGTCAGTCACGATGTTGCTCTCCGGCAAAAAACAAACATTTGCATGGTCCGGTGCCATACAAAGAACATCACAGTGCAGCTGCACTGACCTGGTGCGTTTTATTCTTGCCCGGTGGCATGGAGCTCACCGGGCAAAGCGGGTTTACTTCCCGGTTTTTACTTTGGTCCAGGAACGGGTGACCACGCGGTCAATTTTCGGTGACAGCACGCTCTGGGTGAACAATTTCGCCCGCACGTCCGCTGGCGGATAAATACCCGGGTTATCACGCACTTCAGCACTCAGTAACGGCGTGGCGGCTTTGTTGGCGTTAGCGTAATAAACGTGATTACTGATATTCGCCACCACGTCCGGACGCAGCAGGTAATTCAGGAACTGATACGCTTCATCGGTATTTTTTGCATCTTTAGGAATGGCGAACATATCGAAGTACACCATCGCCCCTTCCTTCGGAATGGTGTAGGCAATGTTCACGCCGTTTTTGGCTTCTTTCGCGCGGTTTGCTGCTTGCAGAATATCGCCTGACCAGCCAATCGAGACGCAAATATCGCCATTCGCCAGGTCGTTAATGTACTGAGAAGAATGGAAATAACGGATAGACGGACGCAGCTTCAACAGCAGATCGTTCGCCGCGCCGGTGTAATCTTTCGGATCTGAACTGTTCGGGTCTTTGCCGAGATAATGCAGCACTGCAGCATAGATTTCGCTTGGTGCATCAAGGAATGAAACGCCACAGCTTTTCAGTTTTTCGAGGTTCTCAGGCTTGAGGATAAGGTCCCAGCTGTTCACCGGCGCATCTTTGCCAAGTGCCGCTTTCACTTTATCGACGTTGTAGCCAATGCCGGTGGTGACCATCATGTACGGAATACCGTATTTATTATCGTGGTCGTTTTGCGCCACCAGCTTGAGCATTTCTGGATCGAGATTTTTGTAATTCGGCAGTTTGCTCTTATCAATCGGCTGGAAAATGCCCGCCTGCGACTGACGCTCAAGGAACTGTGACGATGGCACCACGAGGTCATAACCGGTGCTGCCCGCCATTAATTTACCTTCCAACACTTCGTTGGAGTCAAATACGTCGTAAACCACTTTAATGCCGGTTTCTTTGGTGAAGTTCGCCAGCGTGTCCGGCGCGATATAATCAGACCAGTTATAAATATGCAGCGTTTTTTGTTCAGCGGCGAGCGTGCTTGCAGAGACAGCCATCAGCGCACCTGTAATCAGACCCGTTAACCATTTCTTACTTAAGGCGGTCATATCTCTTTTCCTTATCAACGTCCGGTAACATGGACTAAAATATACGCACAGCGGTGCATGCAAAAATCATGCATATTTTGTCAGTCTGCAAAGAAAAGGAGAGAGCTTCTCTCCCGGCCGGCATTGCTCGTGATTGCCTCAGGATATTACGCGCCGCATCACCGTAAACGCAGTGTTTCACGCGCCCTGTTAAGGCTTCGCAAGAATAACTTTAGCCAGGGTTCGAGGCTATAGCTCGGGTTAAAAAACGCCTTTTATCAATTTTTTATGCAAGATCACTTTATGCCGTAAGCCAACAGGGGCAATAGAGTGGTGAATAATTCTTTAAGAAGTGGTTAACAGCAGAATATTGGCGGGTTTTACGCAGTCGCGCTGGTGGCGACTGCGTTGATAACGAGGGACTTTAGTGAAGAAAATGGAATTGTGACTCTTCCATCTGTTGCTCTTCTTCTTCGTCCCCTTTAAACAGCAGCTGGTGCGATGCGGCCTCGAGGATAACCATCGATACCTGCTCTTCGCTCTGGCGGAAGAACCATTCGAACTGTTCGCGCGTGACGCCCACGTTGACCGACAGCGTCTGGCAAACCACCAGCTTTGGCAGGTTATCATCCTGAATGTCGAGGAACGCTTTCACCGTCAGCGAACTGGCGTTGATAGAGGAGAGATCGGAGGCCAGCGGCAACAGTGCTGAAGGCTTCACTTCCGCCAGCGCCGAGAACAGCACGACGTTGTCGAGCAGATCGAGCTTAGCATCGAAAATGCCCTCAAAATTCTGCATGTGCGGCAAGTGCAGCGCCTGACAGGTATCGCACTCATAGAAGCTGATGCCCATTTCGTCGAGCCATTGACGTAGCGTATCCAGACCCGGAACGACGAGTGAATCCATAAACCCTGAAACCTCTTGCTGTGAAATGAAAGCGTAATCCGAATGAAACGCGTATTAGGGTACGCAAAAATGCATCCAGAAGCTACGACACCGACGAAATCCTGCGCTATCCGCCCGTTTTAAGACAAAAGCCTGGCTGGGCGTAGCGCTCGATCCACTGGATCATTTTACCCGCGATATCGACCCCAGTGGCTTTTTCGATCCCTTCCAGCCCCGGTGACGCATTAACTTCCATCACCAGCGGCCCGCGATTGGCGCGTAAAATATCGACCCCGGCCACGTCCAGCCCCAGCGTTTGCGCCGACTTAATGGCAATTTCGCGCTCCAGCGGCGTAATCTCAGCCACGGTGGCCACGCCGCCGCGATGCAGGTTCGAGCGGAAATCGCCCGGTTTGGCGCAACGTTCAATGGCCGCCACCACTTCATCACCCACCACGAAGCAGCGAATGTCGCAGCCTCTGGCCTCCTGAATGTATTCCTGCACCAGTATGTGCGCGTTCAGGCCACGAAAGGCATCAATCACGCTTTCCGCCGCCTGCCGCGTTTCGGCCAGCACCACGCCAATGCCCTGCGTGCCTTCCACCAGTTTCACTACCAGCGGCGCACCACCGACCATATCGATCATATCGCTGGTGTCATCCGGCGAGTGAGCAATGCCGGTAATCGGTAAGTCGATTCCCTGGCGCGCCAGCAGTTGCAGCGAGCGCAGCTTGTCGCGAGCGCGAGTAATCGCGACCGATTCATTCAGTGGATAACTGCCCAGAATTTCAAACTGACGCAGCGCGGCGGTGCCATAAAAGGTGATTGCCGAGCCAATGCGGGGGATCACCGCATCGAAATATGGAAGCTGGCGGCCCTTATAGTGAATGGAGGAAGCCGCCGGACTGATGTTCATATAGCAGGAAAGCGGGTCGAGGATTTCGACCTGATGGCCGCGCTTTGACGCGGCCTCGCGCAGACGTTTACAGGACCAGAGCGTTCCGTCCCGGGACAAAATGGCTATTTTCACCCTGCACCTCACTGTGATGGCCTGAAAAGGCCCGGCACATAATACCGCCGATGTTAGCGGATAGCCCAGCCCTGCTTGTGAAGATAGTCGAGAATAAACGGACGGGTTTCTTTCACGATAGTGCGACGAATGTGGTCACTCCAGGTATCGGCCCGGGTATTACTGTCGCGTGACAGATAGTAATTCGCCACTTCTTCGTCGTAACGCGCCAGCTCGGCGGCATCGACTGGCTGGTAGTGGTTTTCGTGCACCACGATACTGGCTGGCAAACGTGGTTTAGTACCCGGTTCGTCCGCAGGCCAGCCGAGGCACATGCCAAACAGTGGCAGCATGTGCTGCGGCAGCTTCAGCAGTTCAGTCACCGATTCGATGCTGTTACGAATACCGCCAATATACACCCCGCCCAGTCCCAGCGATTCCGCAGCGACCATAGCGTTTTGCCCCATCAGCGCGGTATCCACCGTACCGAGCAGCAGCTGTTCCGCGCGGCCTAAATGGGCATCGGGGCAAATTTGCAGATGGCGGTTAAAGTCGGCGCAGAAAATCCAGAACTCCGCGGCTTTCGCCACATGCTGTTGTCCGCCGGTCAGCGTCACCAGCTGCTCGCGCATCTGTGGGTCAGTCACGCGCACAATGGAACTGCATTGCAAAAAGCTTGAGCTGGCCGCCGCCTGCGCACTGGCAATAATGGCTTCACGTTGCGCCTGGGTAATTGGCTCGTCGGTAAAATGGCGAATGGAACGGTGGCTTAAGAGCAAATCAATGGTCGGCGTCATTACGTTTTTCCTGGTCAGGCGAAGTCGGTTTATCGTTACGTTGCATGAGCTGTGGAGCAATGGTCTGCGCCATACCGCGAAACAGTGCAACCGCGGCAGGGAGCATCAACAGTATGCCCACAAATATCATGATTAGCCCCGCCATTGGGCTGGAGAACGGTGCGGGCAAGGCGACATAGTCTTTAAGAGAAAGCCAGGCCAGTACCAACATCACCATGCCAATGGCTTCGAGGATAAGCACGCTTTTTGGGAGAGCGCCAAGTGAGCGCATAGTCAGTCTCCGGTCATCGAGTATAACGGGGAGGATAGCAACTGTGTTTGGCGAAACAAGCCCTCTGCACAGGCCTAAATAATTCGCGTGCAGCAACCTGCAGTATGACAAATATCGGGTTAAGCCATCGGAACAAAAGGTAGAACCTTCTTTCAACGAGACGCCAGGACGGGCATGATACCGCAATTCGCCGAAAGGCTCAGTTTCAGGAGAGAAAACGATGTTTACCGTTATTTTTGGTCGCCCGGGTTGCCCTTACTGTGTTCGCGCTAAAGAACTGGCAGAAAAACTGACCGCCGAGCGTGATGATTTTAACTTCCGTTATATCGACATTCATGCAGAAGGGATCAGCAAAGCCGATCTCGAGCAAACCGTCGGCAAACCGGTAGAAACCGTACCGCAGATTTTCGTTGATCAGACTCACATCGGTGGTTTTACCGAATTTGAAGCCTGGGCTAAAGAAAACCTGGGTCTCTACGCATAAGTGTCAATGTGGGCGTCACTGGCGCCCACGTCTTGCCTTTATCATCCCGCTGACAAACAAGAAACACAGCGCCCCCAGCGCACACCAAAACACCGCACTGAAAATCCACGCCAGTTCCTGCCAGAAAGACCTGTCCGCAAATACCCAATAACGCATCAGCACCAGACACACCGGCGTCGCCAGTATCGCTCCGACTAACGGTACCAATACCCGCTGCTTTGATGACAGAAAACTCGCCACCGCACCGGGAATAATAAAGAACAGCAGGCCCAGCTCAGCATGACCAGACGCCCGAACGGCACCTTTTACATGCAGTAACAGAAAAAGACACACCACAATAAAGAGGACAAAACAACAGATAACGCCCGCCCAACCTCGCTCAGATCTCAAAATTCCTCCTGACTTTGTCTCTATCAAACTTCAACTACCTCCAGTTGGATAAAGTTTCCGGCAATCCCTGCCGTGAAGCACCTACTTAAGGACAAACGATTGTTACTAGCCGCGGCAATCAGGAACGATTAAACTAGCGGCCTTAATTTGATGGTGAAAAACAGGCCGCCACATATTAGATTTTTCCTGGCTACCCGGGAAAAACCTTAGCCCAAATAGCCATTCCTTTCAACAACTTACTCGTAAACAAGAAGTTAGCTTCCGTGAATATAAACGTCGCAGACTTGTTAAATGGGAATTACATCCTGTTATTATTTGTGGTACTGGCGCTGGGCTTGTGTCTTGGCAAATTGCGCTTTGGATCCATCCAACTTGGTAATTCCATTGGCGTTTTAGTGGTCTCTTTGTTATTAGGCCAACAGCATTTTAGTATTAACACTGATGCCCTAAATCTGGGCTTTATGCTGTTTATTTTCTGCGTCGGTGTAGAAGCTGGACCCAACTTTTTTTCCATATTTTTTCGTGATGGCAAGAACTATCTGATGCTGGCGCTGGTCATGGTAGGCTCTGCGCTGATGATGGCGCTTGGCCTCGGCAAGCTGTTTGGCTGGGATATCGGCCTCACCGCCGGGATGCTGGCAGGGGCAATGACCTCCACGCCGGTGCTCGTTGGCGCCGGTGATACCCTGCGCCACTCTGGCATGAAAGGCGACGAACTCGCGCTGGCACTCGATCATTTGAGCCTCGGCTACGCTCTGACCTACCTGATTGGTCTGGTGAGTCTGATCCTCGGCGCCCGCTATCTGCCAAAATTCCAGCATCAGGACCTGCAAACCAGCGCCCAGCAAATCGCCCGCGAGCGCGGCCTGGACACCGATTCCAACCGTAAAGTGTATCTGCCGGTGATCCGCGCCTATCGCGTCGGGCCTGAGCTGGTCGCCTGGACCGACGGCAAAAACCTGCGTGAACTGGGCATCTATCGTCAGACCGGCTGCTACATCGAACGTATTCGTCGCAACGGCATTCTCGCGAACCCGGATGGCGACGCAGTGCTGCAAATGGGCGATGAAATTGCCCTGGTAGGCTATCCGGATGCGCATGCACGCCTCGACCCGAGTTTCCGTAACGGGAAAGAAGTCTTCGACCGCGATCTGCTCGACATGCGCATCGTCACCGAAGAAGTGGTGGTGAAAAACCATAACGTGGTGGGCCGCCGTCTGGCGCAAATTAAGCTGACCGATCACGGCTGCTTCCTGAATCGCGTGATCCGCAGCCAGATTGAGATGCCAATCGACGACAGCATCGTGCTCAATAAGGGCGACGTATTACAGGTCAGCGGCGATACGCGCCGCGTGAAAACCATCGCCGACCGTATCGGCTTTATCTCAATTCACAGCCAGGTCACCGACCTGTTAGCCTTCTGCGCGTTCTTTATCGTCGGCCTGATGATCGGCATGATCACCTTCCAGTTCAGTTCCTTCAGCTTTGCCATCGGTAACGCGGCCGGATTACTGTTCGCCGGGATCATGCTCGGCTTCCTGCGCGCCAACCACCCGACTTTCGGTTACATCCCGCAGGGTGCACTGAACATGGTGAAAGAATTCGGCCTGATGGTGTTTATGGCAGGCGTCGGTTTAAGCGCCGGGAGCGGCATTGGACACGGCCTCGGCGTTGTCGGCGGCCAGATGCTGGTAGCAGGCCTGGCGGTCAGCCTGGTACCCGTGGTTATCTGCTTCCTGTTTGGCGCATACGTACTGCGAATGAACCGGGCGATGCTGTTTGGCGCAATGATGGGCGCCCGAACCTGCGCCCCAGCGATGGAAATTATCAGTGATACCGCACGCAGTAATATCCCTGCGCTGGGCTACGCAGGCACCTACGCCATCGCTAACGTGTTGTTAACCCTGGCAGGTACGCTGATTATCGTCATATGGCCCGGCTTGGGATAAATCTGAAGAATGCAATAAGCAGAAAAAAAAAGTGTGAACTACCGAACTTTCTGAAGAGGCGGTAGTCATAATTAGTGCCACTGCTTTTCTTTGATGTCCCCATTTTGTGGAGCCCATCAACCCCGCCGCTCTTCGGTTCAAGGTTGATGGGTTTTTTGTTGCCTGAAATTCGGGGGGCTTCAAAAGTAGTCACCTGGTCCGATTCCGTTCTTCATATTTATCATCGGTTTCAGCACCCTTCCCCACTGAGAATCCTCTGAAACAAACACTGCAATTTATAAGCCGAAGACTGGGCGACTAAGCTGAAAGTTTACGTTTTGAGGAGGTGCTATGAGCCATCATTCAGATCAATCAAGCCAGTTCCCAACCCCACCATTTAAAGAACAACCTCAGGAAGCGCCTGGCCTCGCGTCTGAAATGACACCGCAACCCGATCATGGTGAAGCCAGTTATGTTGGCACCGGCAGGCTGGCGGGCAAAAAGGCGCTGATTACCGGAGGAGACTCGGGCATTGGCCGGGCCGTCGCCATTGCGTTCGCCCGGGAAGGTGCCGATGTCGCCATCAATTATTTGCCAGAGGAAGCGGCGGATGCTGATGACGTCATTGCCCTGATAAAGGCCGAAGGCAAAAACGCCGTCGCACTTCCCGGAGATATTCGGGATGAAGCCTTTTGTAAATCATTGGTTGATGATGCTATTAGCGCGTTGGGCGGACTGGATATTCTGGTGAATAACGCGGGTCGTCAGCAGTATTGTGAATCCCTCGAAGATCTCACTACCGAGGCATTTGATGCGACTTTTAAAACCAATGTATATGCGCCATTCTGGATAACCAGGGCGGCACTACCGCACCTGAAATCGGGGGCTTCGATCATTAATACGTCCTCTGTTCAGGCGTATCAGCCGAGCGCCATTTTGCTGGATTATGCCCAGACCAAGGCCTGCCTGGCGGTATTTACCAAAGCGCTGGCGAAGCAGCTCGGACCGAAAAATATCCGGGTGAATGCGGTAGCGCCTGGACCGTACTGGACCGCGCTTCAGCCCAGCGGAGGTCAGCCGCAGGAAAAGGTCCGCGAGTTTGGTAAAAGCGCGCCGTTGGGACGTCCCGGTCAGCCCGTTGAGATAGCGCCGCTTTATGTCACCCTGGCCTCAGATGCCTGCTCATATGCGTCAGGTCAGGTGTGGTGCTCCGATGGCGGTACGGGCACCCTCTGATCCGCGCTATCGAAACCAGAAGCCGTTCACCAGGCTTCTGGTTCTCTCACCATATGCACAATATTGCACGGGCTCATAATCCATCCGCCCCTAAATCCCTCAGGTAAAAGCTCAACGCTATCGCAGCGGGTGACGCCCTGCTCCGCCAGATGTTTTTCGGCGTGTTTAAAATCAGGGGTGAACAATTCCAGCCAGATCTCGGCCTGACTCATTGCCGGGGCTTCATCAATCCACAATCGGTTTGGGCCGAGGATAAACCCGGTAGCCGGTGCTTTATCCGTAATTTCCTCCAGCCCGATCGTGTTGCGATAGAAATCCAGCGTCTGCTGATACTGATGCGACGGCACTTTGAGCGCGATATCAATTCCACCTTTCATCTCTGCTTTCATAACGTGTGCTCCTGATTCAGGGTTAACGATAAGGTGATGCGTCTGACAAACCCTGAGTATGTCGCAAGATTCGTCGACTCGCCTCGCCTTGCATCAGCCCCTTTATTACCCATACTTTTGTCAGGTCCGGCAAATGTGTGAGGAAACGCGATGTTACTTCAGGGCAAAGTCGTGGTGATTTTCGGAGGCAGCGGCGCGATTGGCAGCGCGGTTGCGCAGGCGATGGCGCGGGAAGGTGCGCAGGTGCATCTTGTTGCCCGGCATCAGGATAAGCTGGACCGGGTGGCGAACAGCATCCGCTCTGCGGGTGGCACGATTGACACCTGTGTGATGGACGTTCTCGACGAGCAAATCACCGTTGATAAAACAGCGCTGCTGGCTCAACAGACCGGCGGGTTTGATGTGGTGGTGAATGCCACCGGCTTTATGCACGATCAGGGCAAAAACATTTTTGCGTTGTCGCTGGCTGAGTTCAGACAAGGGTTCGATCCGTTTTTGTCGGCGCTGTTCACTATTTCAAAAGCGGTCGCGCCGTTTATGGGTGGCGACCGGGCGGGCGTATTCCTGACGGTCGTTGCTCCGGCGGGTGGGATGGTGATGCCGAATCATCTCGGCCATATTGTCGGCTGCGCCGGGACGGAAGCCTTTGTTAAAGCCCTCGCCAGCGAGCTGGGTCCGAAGAATATCCGCACCATTTGCGTGCGCTCTCACGCGATTGTCGATGCGGTTCAGGCAGGTTCGTATACCGGGGAAATTTTCACGCCAAAAGCGCAGGAGATGGGACTCACGGTGGACCAGTGGCTGGGTGGCGCGGCGCAAAGCACGATGCTCAAGCGGCTGCCTACGCTTGCACAAGTGGCGGAAGTGATGACATTTCTGGCCTCGGATTCTGCCAGCGCCATGACCGCGACGGTGGTCAATATGACGGCGGGCGCAACCACCAGCTGACGTGCGCCGCGGTTATATCGCCGCTATTCTGCCCACCATCTGGCGGATGTCTGCCCTGCCAAGCGGAGTCCGGTCGGTGACGAAATGCAGCGTCATGCCTTCGATAAATGCGTCCAGCGCGCGGGCCGTCGCCGGGTCAAACCACTGCTCAAGCACCTGTTGGCTGTGCTGCATCCAGTTTTGCATAACGTTTTTCAGCGCCGGTTTGCAGCCAATGAACGCATAAAGTTGATACATCAATTCCATGTTTCGCGTCGTCGTCACCTGAGCGCTGAGAATTAACTGGGTGATCGCATCGCAGGCTTCCTGCGGCGACGTGACGTCTGCAAAAAACGCTTTGTACTGCACCAGCATTTCATCGGTAAAACCGGTGAAAGCCTCTTCCAGCAGCGCATCTATCCCGCTGAAATAATAGGTCATTGAACCGAGCGGCACATCGGCACAGGTGGCGATTTTACGGTGCGTCACGGCCTGGATACCGTGGCGGGCGATGGTGTCCAGCGTCGCGAGCAGGATCCTCTCCCGGCGCTGCGGATCGTTCGGTCGGCGTGCCATAATTTTTCCTTTTGCGATTTGTGTACAAATGTACACAACCTTGCTAGTGTTGTCTCTCCCTCTTTTTCTACAGGCAGTTTACGGATGACGTCGCATTCCTCCCGCCGGGCCCTGCAATTGCGCATGTGGGCACTGTTTATGTTCTTCTTTTTACCGGGCTTGTTGATGGCGTCGTGGGCCACCCGCACCCCCGCCATTCGCGACATTCTCTCGGTGAATACTGCCGGAATGGGCATCGTACTGTTCGGCCTGTCAATAGGTTCGATGAGCGGCATTCTCTGTTCCGCGTGGCTGGTCAAACGCTTTGGTACACGCAAAGTCATCCGCACCACGATGTCCTGCGCGTTGGTGGGCATGGTGATGCTCAGCCTGGCACTGTGGCTCGCGTCTCCGCTGTTTTTCGCCTTCGGCCTGATGGTGTTCGGCGCCAGCTTCGGCTCTGCCGAGGTGGCGATTAACGTGGAAGGCGCGGCGGTTGAGCGCGAGATAAACAAAACCGTGCTACCGATGATGCACGGCTTCTACAGCCTCGGCACGCTGGTCGGCGCGGGTATCGGCATGGCGCTGACGGCGTTTGGCCTGTCGGCCACCATCCATATTCTGCTGGCTGCGCTCTGCGGCATCGCGCCGATTATTATTGCCATTAAAGCCATTCCGGACGGTACCGGTAAAAACTCCGCCGAGAACAGCATCCATAACGAGAAAGGCGTGCCGTTCTATCGCGACGGTCAGTTGATGCTGATTGGCGTGGTGGTGCTGGCGATGGCGTTTGCGGAAGGCTCCGCCAACGACTGGCTACCGCTGTTGATGGTTGACGGTCACGGCTTCAGCCCGACCTCCGGCTCATTGATTTACACAGGATTTACCCTCGGCATGACCGTCGGACGCTTTACCGGCGGCTGGTTTATCGACCGCTACAGCCGCGTCGCAGTGGTTCGCGCCAGCGCCATTATGGGGGCGCTCGGCATTGCGCTGATTATCTTCGTCGACGTCGATTGGGTCGCTGGCGTGTCGGTCATTCTCTGGGGACTGGGCGCGTCTCTTGGTTTCCCGCTGACCATTTCCGCCGCCAGCGATACCGGCCCGGACGCGCCAACCCGCGTCAGCGTCGTCGCCACCACCGGCTATCTGGCGTTCCTCGTTGGCCCGCCGCTGCTTGGTTTCCTTGGCGAACATTATGGCCTGCGCAGCGCCATGCTGGCGGTGTTATCCCTGGTCATCGTCGCCGCGCTGGTGGCTCGCGCGGTGGCAAAACCTGAATCTGAACCTGTGACGGAGCGTGCGTGATGAGTATCAAACTGATTGCCGTAGATATGGATGGCACCTTTCTCAGCGATGAGAAACGCTACAACCGGGCACGTTTTCTCGCCCAGTATCAGCAGATGAAGGCGCAGGGCATTCGCTTTGTGGTCGCCAGTGGAAACCAGTACTGGCAGCTCATTTCATTCTTTCCTGAAATTGCTGACGAAATCGCCTTTGTTGCCGAAAACGGCGGCTGGGTATGGGATGCGGACGAGGACGTGTTTAACTGCGAATTGCCGCAGACGCATTTCAAAAAAGTCGTCGATTTTCTGAATACCCTGCCAGATGTGGAAATCATCGCCTGCGGCAAGCGCAGCGCCTACACCCTGAACCGTTATGATGACGAACTCAAAGCCATGGCCGCGCGGTATTACCATCGTCTTGAGCTGGTCGACAGCTTTGATAATCTTGACGATACGTTCCTGAAATTTGGCCTCAACTTGCCAGACCGGCTGGTGCCTGACGTCCAAAAAGCGCTGCACGAAGGCGTGGGCGATGTGATGACAGCGGTAACCACCGGCCACGGTAATATCGACTTAATCATTCCCGGCGTGCATAAAGCCAACGGCCTGCGCCTGTTGCAGCAGCGCTGGGGCATTGATGACAACGAAGTGGTGAGCTTTGGCGACAGCGGAAATGACCTCGAAATGTTGCGTCAGGCCGGGTTTGGTTTTGCGATGCAGAATGCGAATGAGGCGGCCATTGCGGCGGCTAACCATCGTGCGCCGCATAATAACGAAGAAGGCGTGTTGCAGGTGATTGATCAGGTTTTGAATCGGGAAGCGCCGTTTCATTAATCCGTTGGCCCGGCAGACATTGCGTCGCCGGGCGCAACCTCCGCCCTACTGCCGTGAGTCGCCGACCGTTTTATCGTTCAGGAAGTAGACAATCAGCCCCAGCCAGATAATGCCGTTCGCGAGGTTAAACACGCTGAACAGGCCATTGCCGCCGAACTGGTAAGCGTGTTTGCTGACTTCAATGCCGACGGTGAAAATCAACATCTGCAACATGCCCATCGCCGCCGATACCGTGCCTTTGCTCATGTCGCTGGCGAACAGCGTCAGACGCACCAGCCCGGCGTTAGCCAGGCCAATCCCGAAAGCGTATACGCTCAGGCCTGCGGTCATCCACAGATAGGCATGCGTGGAGACCACCGTTGCCGCCGCAGCCAGAATCAGCCCGGCCATAATCGGCCAGCCACCTGCAATAATCAGCCAGCGCACGCTCCGACGCGACGTCAGCTTCGCCAGCGCAAGGTTACCGAGAATCAGCGCACCAAAAATCGGTACCTGCAACATGCCGTATTCATACGTGGTGGCATGTTCGCCGCTGATAATAATCACCGGCGATTGCGCAATCCACGCCAGCAGCGGCAGGCTGACGAATCCAATCGCCAGCGCTCCGGCAACAAAACGTAGGTTTTTCAGTACCAGGCCGTAATCATGTCCCAGCTCTTTCAGGGAGAGTTTTTCCCCCAACCGGGTCGCCGTTTCCGGCATCGCCCGTTGCAGGCCGAAGAATGAAATTAGCGCCAGCACCGCAAACAGCACAAACATGGTTTCCCACGGCGCGACGTGAACCCAGGCTGCACCCACCAGCGGCCCCAGCAGCGGCGCAATCAGCGCCACGTTCGCCATCAACGCGGTGATTTTGATGCACACCGCCTCCTCGAACGATTCCTGTATCGCGGCATACCCCACCGCGCCGATAAAGCACAGGCTTATCCCTTGCAGGAAACGCAGGAGGGTGAACTGTTCAATATTTTGCGCCAGCAGCGTCGCGAGGCAGGTAATAATGAACCACACCACGCCGGTGAGCATCACCGGACGGCGGCCAATACGGTCCGACAGCGGCCCCAGCAGCCACTGTAAAAACATGCCGCCCGCAAGATAGGCGGTCATCGATGTCGGTACCCATTCCATACCGGCGTTGAACTGCTCGACCACCGTCAACATGCCCGGTTGGATCATGTCATTGCCGATATAGGTTGAGAATTCGTAAAGCACCAGACAGAGCGGGAAAAGTAACGCCTGACGACCGAGGCGTTTACCGGAAAGTGAAGGGTTGTGCATGCAATCTCTTTAAGGTTTCGAAATCGCGAGAAGTGTAATGAATGATGTGAAAAGGCGATAGCAAAAAGTACGGAAAACATCCTGTTACAGCACAATTTTACTTGTTTAAGGTTCGCTTAAGTTCGGGGCCCTATACTGCAACTCTGCAAGCAGAATTGTAAACGCTGCCTGAACAAAAATCGTAATCACCGGACATTTAAGACAATCCCCCTTTACCGCTCCGGCCGCGATTTTTAAGGTGAACATCGTCATCAAACTGTAAGAGTCCGCAAGATATGCTGGAAAATTTGAATTACTCGCTGTTTTACTGGATCAATGGCACCCCGGCGTCGCCGCAGTGGATGATTTCGATGGCGACGTTTATCGCCAAAGATCTGATTAACATCGTCCCGCTACTGGCCGTGGTGCTGTGGCTGTGGGGCCCGCGCGCGCAGGTCTGCGCTCAACGCCAGTTGGTTATTAAAGTGGGAATGGCGATTGGCGTTAGCCTGCTGCTGTCATGGATTGTCGGGCACGTTTTCCCGCATGACAGGCCTTTTGTCGACGGTGTGGGTTATAACTTCCTGCATCACGCGGCGGATGACTCTTTCCCAAGCGACCACGGCACGGTGATTTTCACTTTCGCACTGGCGTTTATGTTCTGGCATCGCCTGTGGTCCGGCGTTGTGTTGCTGGTTGTCGGTGGCGCGATTGCCTGGTCCCGCGTGTACCTCGGCGTGCACTGGCCGCTGGATATGGTTGGCGGTTTCCTTTCCGGTCTGAGCGGTTGTCTCGCGGCGCAGATAATGTGGGTACTATTCGGGCAGGCTATTTATCAACGTTTGCAAGCCATGTACCGTTTTTGCTTCTCGATGCCTATCCGCAAAGGCTGGATACGTGACTAAGACCGGATGCGCAGGTAAAATTGCCGCCAGACCCTCTGCCTGACGCGGAGGGCGTTTCGGTTTACAGGGGTAATATGGAAACACGGCGCGATGAGCGAATCAGTCAGCTTATTCAGGCTCTTAAACGTAGCGATAAGCTCCATCTAAAAGAAGCGGCAGCCCTGCTGGGTGTTTCTGAGATGACGATTCGCCGTGACCTGAACAGCCACAGCGGGCCGGTGGTGTTACTCGGTGGATACGTAGTGCTTGAACCCCGCAGCGCCAGCCATTATTTACTCAGCGATCAGAAAACGCGCCTGGTGGATGAAAAGCGCCAGGCCGCGCGTCATGCAGCGAAATTACTGAAAGCTCATCAGATGGCGTTTTTCGACTGCGGCACCACCACGCCGTGGATTATCGACGCCATTGACGACGAACTGCCGTTTACCGGCGTGTGTTACTCCCTGAATACCTTTCTCTCTTTACAGGAAAAACCGCTGTGCCGCGCCATTCTTTGCGGCGGTGAATTTCATGCCAGCAACGCCATTTTCAAACCGCTTAGCCCGCAGGACACCCTGAGCCATCTTTGCCCCGACATCGCCTTTTATTCTGCGGCGGGCGTGCATGTGCAGCACGGCGCAACCTGTTTTAATCTCGATGAACTGCCGGTAAAACACTGGGCGTTAACCCGCGCACAGCGCCATGTACTGGTAGTCGATCACAGTAAATTTGGGAAGGTACGTCCGGCGAAGATGGGAGAGTTGAGTCGCTTTAACGTCATAGCCAGCGACCGCCGTCCGGATGATGAACTGACGGCGCTGGCCAAGCAGCATGGGATCACGCTGCTATACTCTAAATAATTCGAGTTGCAGGAAGGCAGCAAGCCTGTGAGTCCCCAGGAGCTTACTCAAGTAAGTGACTGGGGTGAGCAGGTGTAGCTAACGCACATGCAACCTGGAGTATGACGAGTATATACGATAGGTCATGAGAACCAGCTGCCAAACCACTGGTGGAATTTCATCAGAACGAAATCCACCATTCGGTTAAAGAAGCTGCCTTCATTGACGGGTTCCATGACGATCAGCGGACGCTGTTCGATGGTTTTGTCATTCAGTTTAAAGTCGATGGTCCCCACTACCTGCCCTTTCGTCAGCGGTGCCGTCAGCTGCGGTTCGTTCAGGGTATAACTGGCTTTCAGGTTTTTCAGCTGTCCGCGTGGCAGCGTGATGGAACCCGCCTCACCAGCACCCAGCTTGGCCTGGCTGCTGTCGCCGTACCATACGCGTTGCTCAATGAACGTTGCATCCGGTTTGATAGGGGTGACGGTTTCATAGAAACGGAAGCCCCATGTCAGCAGTTTTTCGGATTCATTAAATCGGATTCGGTCCGTTTTGGTGCCGAGAACCACCGCAATCAGACGCATATCGCCCTGCTTCGCTGACGAGACCAGGTTATACCCTGCACCCGCCGTGGTGCCCGTTTTCACGCCATCAGCGCCCAGGCTGCTGTTCCACAACAGACGGTTGCGGTTCGGCTGTTTGATGTTATTGAACGTGAACTCTTTTTCTTTGTGAATGGCGTACTCATCCGGCACGTCGTGGATCATCGCTTTGGTCAGCAAAGCCATGTCGCGCGCGGTGCTGAACTGTCCCGGCGCATCCAGGCCGTGAACGGTTTTGAAGGTGGTATTGGTCAGGCCCAGCTTTTGCGAATAGCTGTTCATCAGGCTGATGAAGGAATCCTGGCTGCCCGCGACGTAATCCGCCAGGGCGATACAGGCGTCATTCCCGGACTGAATAATGACCCCTTTATTGAGGTTTTCTACCGACACCTGATCGCCAGGCTTCAGGAACATCACCGACGAACCGCGCAGCGCTGGATTACCCGTCGCCCACGCATCTTTGCCGATAGTGACCATGTCGGTCATTTTGATTTTGTTTGCTTTAATCGCCTGACCCACCACATAGCTGGTCATGATTTTCGTCAAACTAGCCGGATCAAGCTTATCATCGGCATTGCCCTCGCTAAGCACTTTGCCGCTGGCATAATCCATCAGGATCCACGCTTTGGCATCGACCGGTGGAGCGTCTGGTTGTTGAACAGCTTCAGCCGCCTGAATGCCAGGAGCCACGAGAAGTAAAAGCAAAGAGCCTGCCGCCAGGCTGCGGGGAGAAACAACTGTACGCGTCATAAGAGCCACCCAAGTATCCATTCCAAAAAACACGCTACGTCACTGACGCCGTGTAACAACAGGCGGTGAGTAATAACGTAGAAATGACCTTAAAGAAACAATGCGTTGGTAAAGTTTTTAAAGTTTACGCAAGAACGCCGCGTTGTGCTTAAAAGTGGGCGTTTTTTTTGATCGCGGTTGTGTGAATGTTGAAATTAACCGACCATGAAGCTTCATTGATGCGCTGTTTACCGGAGTTTATATGATTACGCTGTGGGGCAGAAACAACTCAACAAATGTCAAAAAGGTCCGCTGGACGCTGGAAGAGCTTGACCTTACTTATGATCAGATCCTGGCCGGGCTGGAATTTGGCCTCAATCACGACGCTGACTATCTGGCTAAAAACCCCAATGGCCTGGTGCCGCTGCTGAATGATGACGCAGAGCAAATTACGCTATGGGAATCGAACACCATCGTGCGCTATCTGGTCGCACAGTATGGGCAAAACAGCCTGTGGCAGGCCAATCCGGCCAAACGCGCGCAGGGTGAAAAATGGATGGACTGGGCCAACGGGTCACTCTCTCCGGCACACCGGGTTATCCTGATGGGACTGGTTCGCACGCCGCCAGAGCAGCGCGACCACGCGGCAATTGACACGGGTATTGCCCAATGTGAAAAGCTGTTAACCATCCTGGATGCGGCCCTTGCCGAATCACCGTGGCTTTCCGGTAACGAATTTGGCGTGGGTGATATTGCCGTTGCACCGTTTATTTATAACCTGCTGGAAACGGTCAAAACCTGGCAGCCGCACCCGAATTTACAGCGCTGGTATCAACAGCTGTCGCGCCGTCCGGCGTTCCAGAACGTGGTGATGATCCCAGTCACCTGATGCTCAGGATTGCGGGCTGACCTTTAACAGCTCGCCGTCGGATTCGTCGGTTAACACATACAGATAGCCGTCGGGTCCGACGCGCACATCACGAATGCGCTGCTTTCTGTCACCCAGAATGCGTCCTTCCTCAGTGACTTTATTGCCGTCAACGTTTAATACGATAACGTCCTCATCCTTTAACGCGCCGATAAACAACTTTTTCTGCCATTGCGGGAACGTACTGGCATTGTAGAACGCCATACCGCTCACCGCCGGGGAGTGTTCCCAGAAGAACAGCGGCGTTTCGGTTCCGGCTACTTTTTCGCCTTTCGCCTCCGGGATAGGCAAACCGCTGTAATTAATGCCGTGCGTCGCCAGTGGCCAGCCATAGTTTTTCCCGCGCTCTGGAATATTGATTTCATCGCCGCCGCGCGGGCCGTGTTCGTTCAGCCACAAGGTGTTGCTCCACGGATTCATCGCCATGCCCTGCGGATTACGAATACCGTAAGACCAGATTTCAGGTCGCGCACCGGGCTGATCCACAAACGGATTATCCGCCGGGACTTTACCCTGATCGGTCAGGCGCACCACTTTGCCCTGCAATTTATCGAGATCCTGCGCCGTCGCGCGTTGGTTG
Organism: Scandinavium manionii; assembly: GCF_024764775.1. Lineage (NCBI taxonomy): Bacteria > Pseudomonadati > Pseudomonadota > Gammaproteobacteria > Enterobacterales > Enterobacteriaceae > Scandinavium > Scandinavium manionii. The sequence continues at coordinate 188,359 of NZ_JALIGC010000040.1, forward strand.
TTTTCGCCCAGACCAATAAACAGATAGCCTTTACCATCGAACACTAGCCGTCCGCCAAAGTGATTCCCGGTTGATAGCTTCGGCGTCTGGCGGAGCACCACCTTGAACGCGTCGAGGTGCGTCAGGTCATCGTTCAGCCGCCCGTAGCCTACGGCGGTGCCCGCTTTACCGTCATCGCCCACTTCGGCATAGCTCAGCCAGACTCGTCGCGATTGGGCGAAATCCGGGGCCAGAACGACATCCAGCAGCCCGCCCTGCCCGTTGTCCCACACCCGCGGCACGCCAACAATCGGGTCGGACAACCCTTTTCCCTGCTGCCACAGGCGCAACTGCCCGCCGCGAAGGGTTATCAGCAGGCCTTTGTTGTCCGGCAAAAACGCCATCGACCACGGGTGATCGAGCTTGCGCTGCAATACGTCGACCCGAACGTCGGCGGCATACAGCGCCGGGGTAAACAGCAGAGAACCCAGAAGTATACTCAGAGCAAAACGGTGCATGGCTGGCTCCTTTTACGGCGATTGCGTTAAGGGTAGCCAGCGTGTCGGGTATGGACGGGATTTTTACAAAAACTTAACCATGAGGGGGAGTCGCCTCCCCCGGCGGGTTCAGGCATGTGCGCGAGGCGCAGATTTATTTAGTGCCTGAATATTGTCAGATAAGGTGTCGAGACAGCGTTGCAGTGCATCTGGATTAACAGCAATAAACGATGGGCAGTCATGGTGCCCGGTCATCAGGCTAACCGCCGCAGAAGCCAGAGCTTCACCGGCAGTGTATAACGCCTCATTCTGTGCAGACGTCAGCGATGACGACAGCGTTGCCGCGTGGTGGCGCAGCTCGCCGCAGAGTTCAAACAAGTTTTCACGCAGATGATCATTGTCGCTGACTGACATATAACCCTTGGCTCGCCTGAGTTGCAGGTAAGCTGCAAGGTCAATTTGTGCGTTCTCTAGTTTATTCAACAAGTTACGAAACAGTCTGTCAACGTTCATACCTTTCCTCCTGTGTCGTCCAATGTCACCGTTATAGTATGGTCATTTTTTGTACACAAGGATGCGCCAGGTCAATCTTTCAGCACAGATTTACATGATTTTAACCACCGCCGATTGACGGAAACCGCATTAACCCAGCGGTACAAAAAATCAACACCTGTTGAAGTTTTGTTTGTGAAACTGAATCGTAACATTACGCAGCCATGGCTATAGTGTGCCGGACTTCTCAACCAGACGGGCTTTGTTGAATAAATCGAACTTTTGCTGAGTTAAAGGATCAGATCACGCATCATCCGGCAACACCACCGTCCTGGTCGTTAAACGTGTATTCCGCCTGGCCCTGCGAGCTGCGCAGGGCTTTATTGATTCCACAGGGTTCAAAGTCTTCGGTGGAGGTGAGTGGAAAGTCAAAAAGCACGGCAAAGAGCGCCGTCGTATCTGGCGAAAACGGCATCTCGCTGTTGATGCGAGTACGCATGAAGTCATCTGCGCCGACCTGTCGCTGAACAATGTCATGGACGCTGAAGCTCTCCCGGGGCTTATCCTGCACACCCACCGAAAAATCAGGTCAGCGGCGGCGGACGGTGCTTACGATACGCGGCGACGCACAGGGTAAAGCAGTTATTCGGTGGTTCGCTGACGTTGCGTGACTACGATGGAAGGAACCTATTTAGCGGCCTGCGTATTTTTTTCGACCTTGTACAATCAGTCACCGGTTGGTGGCGCGCTCCCGACAGATACCGGTATGACTCCGGCCACCGGGAAAGCCCTGCAACAGATAGCCTGGCAAACCGTGACCGAATTTCGAAATCCGTGAGCAGCGCGAATGTCGATTGCCAAAAGCGCTATGACAACCCACTAAATTTATTCGTTTTTATAGTCTTTAATGGTTTGTTTCACGCGGGAAATCGTTGATCGCCCGCAATTTAGCGCTTTCTGTATTTCGCTGTAACTCGCCCCGGCAACCAGCATCAGTGAAATTCGATGGTGAAGACTCTCATTGACCGGCCTGCCGGCGGCACTTCCGGACACCGTTTTTCGCTTCGCGAACTTTGGATTATTTTGAATATAGGAAATGACATTCTCGATGGTCTCCATCAGAGTATCCGTTGACGCTCTGCTGGCAAGTTTTTCCGCAGTACCGGATGTCTGCAGCCAACGCAATGTCGTTGTCAGGTTCAGAGAAACGACATTCAGCCCGGCGTCCGTCATATTCCTCAGATTTCGCCATTCCTGTTTAGGCAATCGCGCTAAAAAAAGGATCTTCGGAACCAGCAGCACATCACCCGGTTGAACCAGAGCCAGCATCTGGCGCAGGGATGTGAAGTCATGCTCCTCATCTTCAAAGGTCTGAGTAATATTGAAATTTAGTGTCTCGCTTGTTGCAACAAGTGCATTCTTACCCTGCTCATATTCTTCATTCTTAGGCAAATAGGCATAGATTTTCATCGATTCTTCGTCCCCGACCAGACAAGTCCCTTATTGTATATATGAGACCAATGTATTGAAAATTAAAAAATAGCTAAGTGTGTGCCGACAAATCCATTATAAAACAAAGATAAAATGAAATTTCATCTACTTTTTGCACTACATCTCATTTCTGTACAGCACGAATACACAAAAATTATAGGACTAGTCTCATTATGATTGGCGCCACTAAATCTGAACAGGATGGGCCGCCCCCGGTATTGCGACATCCTTATATTTATCTCCTGTTCGCTTTTTAATAAATGGCTACACAGGTACTTTCAGCAGTATTGCATGATCTACAGATAAACATCCCCCCGGAAATTAACAGCGCCTCCCGCAATGTTAACTTCAGGTTTAACCATCACGAATCAACGCTCAACTATTATTTTGAGCATGCATCAAACAGATGGAGCTGCATATGAACATTAAAACGCTTTGCTTTGCCACCATTGTATTAACTGCAATGGCACAATACGCTTGTGCTGCGGACGGTACACTCACCTTCAAAGGTAATATTACGAACTCCTCTTGCTCCCTGCAATCAGGCACAGGGGGGAATATTACCGTACCTTTAGGGTCTATCCCAAAAACAAACTTCAAGGCGAAAAACGATCTTGGTCCCAAAGTAGGCTTTACAATTTCTGTAACTGGCTGCACTAAAGGAACTTATTATTTAGTTCTCGATGGCACAACCGTCGAGAATGAACAAAATGTTCTGGCATTAGATAGTACTGGTGAAGGCTATGCTACAGGGGTGGGTGTCCAGGTTTCAGGGGTAAATGATGCCCCTATCACCATATCAAAAACGATCGATCCAAGTGACGCATCTATTACAGTTGGGGACGATGGTGCCGGCGTATTCCTTTTAAAAGCTAACTATATAGCTATCGCCGATGAAGTTGACGCCGGCACTGCAAATGCAACAGCACATTTCACTATTATCCAACAATAATTAATTTACGCCAGGGATGGCATGAATTAAAAGGAAGAAGAGATGAAAAGGTATCTCCTGCTGCTCATGGTTTTTTGCATGACTCAGGCACATAGCGCGATACAAATTGAGAGCTCACGCATTATTTATTCAGGCGAATCCAATTCAGCCTCGCTTAAGATTAATAACGTCTCGAAGGAAAACTATATTGTCCAAAGCTGGCTGGATAAAAGCAAGGATAATGTAAAACCACCGATCGTGGTCGTGCCTCCGTTAGTCAAACTGAAACCTGAACAATCCGCCTTATTACGATTCATTTACTCTGGCTATGGTCTGCCAGCCGACCGAGAAAGTGTCTTTTGGGTAAATGTGCAGGAAGTACCGCCCAAACCTCAGGAAGAAAATGTTTTACAACTGGCGATCCGCACGAGGTTGAAACTTTTTTACCGCCCGGCAAAACTGAAAAACACGCTGGATAAGGAAGCCAAAAAAATGGAATGGAAAATTAAGGATAACACGCTGCTATTCAGGAACGAGGGGCCATTACATATTACGCTGACCTCAGTTGAAATCGCGGATGAAAAGGGAAAAACATCCCAACTGAATGTTCCGATGATTTCCCCTTTCAGTACAGTATCCGTGCCCGTTGCCAGGCAAACGCACGTAACGAGGATGAGTTACATTAATGATTTCGGCGCAGTTGTCGCCATTGTTCCGACCGCCAAATAGTTTATTTATCCAGGGAGAGGGATGATGAAAGTTGCCCACATCAGAGCTTATTTTTTTGCACTGTTCATCTGTGCCCCTTATGGGGCAATGGCCGCGCAAGCGTACAATACCCTGTTTCTGAATGGCATTGATGAAAAGACACTTGCCGATTTTATTACCCATGACGACGATGTAGCCCCAGGAACTTATCCGGTTGATATTTATATAAATAATATCAAGGTTGACACCCGGAGTGTCACTTTTGAAAGAGAGGCTAATCAGGGAAAATTAAAACCTTGCCTCGATGCAAAGCGTTATCAATCTTATGGTATAAAAACACATGACAGCGATTTGCACTGTCATTCACTCAACCATGATATTCCTGAAGCAAAAGAAGCCTTAGACATTTATCATCATCGACTGGATATCACTATCCCCCAACTCTACATCCAACCGGTCGCTCGCGATGCTATCTCTCCGAGCCGTTATGATGAGGGTATTAATGCCGCTTTTCTCAATTACATCTATACAGCGGATAATAATAAAGATGATACCACTGATCAGACGTATCAATACCTTTCACTCAATAGCGGTATCAATATAGCCAGCTGGCGGTTTCGTAATAACGCTTACTGGAATAAATCCAGTAATGGAACAGATCGCTGGAAAAACCTCTCCAGCTGGGCAGAAACAAATATTGTCCCGTGGAAAAGTCATTTACTGATTGGACAGTCGGCAACCTCCGGGGATATATTTGACAGCGTACAATTTCGTGGCGCCCAGTTATCCAGTGATAATACGATGTTACCGGATAGTCAAACAGGTTATGCCCCGACAATACGCGGCATTGCGAACAGTAATGCGCGTATCGAAGTCCGGCAAAACACTTATCTTATTTATTCGACCAATGTGGCACCAGGCCCCTTTGAGTTAACAGATATTTATGCGGTTAACCGCAGCGGTGATTTTTATGTCACGGTGATCGAAGCGGACGGCAGTAAAAGCACATTTACCGTGGCCTATACGGCGTTACCGAATCTGGTACGCAGTGGATTGTGGAATTACCAACTCGCCGCGGGGAAATACCATAATGATGACAACAACTACTCTCCCGCCTTCATGCAGGGCACGGTATCCCATGGGTTGAATAATATTTTTACGCTGTTTGGTGGCATGCTGGTCGCTGAAAATTACACCGCAGGCGCGATTGGCGTGGGGAGTAATCTGGGGAGTCCAGGCGCAGTCTCTGTCGATATCACCCGGGCTGATACTGCTCTCGCCGATGGCGAGCATAAACAGGGCAACAGCATCCGATTTTTATATGCAAAAGCCTTTCGGGAGTCAGGAACTGATTTTCAGATAGCCGGGTATCGCTATTCAACAGCAGGGTATTACGATTTTTCGGAAGCCATTGCCGAACACCAACGCTGGGACCACGGGGCATATAAAAATTATTACTGGGATAATCCAGACCCCAACGATCCCGACTGGGCCGTGAGAAAGCCTGAAACATATTATACTTCCAGTTACAACACTAAAAAAGAACGTTTTGATTTCTCAGTCAATCAGCATTTGGGTAATAAAACGGCTTTTTACCTTAACTTCAGCAAGCAAAATTACTGGCAAACGACCGGACATGATTTGTCGTTTCAGGGGGGACTCAGTTCCAATATCGGTCGTGCCAGTTATAGTATTTATTATCAAAACAGCCGCAATCATTATTCCGCACATGACGACAGTGTGAATTTTCGCATCACGATTCCGTTCTATTTTAAAGACCAGAATAATATAACGGCATCCTTTAGTGTTAATAACAGCAAGTCGGGTGGCACGTCAGGGACTACAGGCATCAGCGGCACATTGCTCGACGACGGACGTATGAATTACGCCGTCGAAACGGCCTATGACCAAAACTCAAAATCGACGAACAGCGTCAGTGCTGGTTATCAGGGGCAGTTTGGCAATGCCTATGCCGGGTATAGCTACAGCGATGCCAGTCAACAAACCAGCCTCAACCTTTCCGGTGGCCTTATGGTACACAGCGGTGGCATCACGCTTTCCCAGCCTCTCGGGGAAACGTTCTCGCTTATTGAAGCTAAAAATGCAACAGGAGTCCGCGTTGAGAATAACCCAGGCGTAAGCATCGATAGATTGGGTTACGCAATATTACCCAACACTATCCCTTATCGCGTGAACACCGTTGCATTGAATAGCCAGGATTTCGGCTCCCATCTGACTATCCCCAACGCGATCGCCGATACCGTTCCAACCCGTGGTGCCATTACCCGGATCACTTTTGACACCTGGACAGGAGAAAGCGTGCTCATTCACAGTTCGCTGGCAGACGGCAGCGTTCCGCCACTGGGGGCAGCGGTATTCTCTGCAGATGGCAGAAACAGCGGCCTGATCGGGCCTGAGGGAGAGATCTTTATTGCTGGCGTCGCAGGAGGAGAAACACTGAAGATTAAGTGGGGTGGCACGGCGGAAGACCAATGCCAGATAACCCTGCCTGTGCAGCAACCAGACGCGAGCCATGCTGTTGGTGGCTATCGCGAATTAACTTTACCTTGTCGCCAGTAAGTGAGGAAAAAATGACAGGCATTAAAACCTGGGGACTGTGCATGGCAACAGCCCTGTTAATGATGATCATCTCGCCACACACTGTTTATGCCCTGACCTGCAAGGCGTCGAATTCGGTGGTCAGTGAAACGGTAAATGTCGGGTCAATCATTAAGGCATCCAGTTCGGAGATTAAAGCCAACCAAAAAATCTGGGTGTCATCGGCCATTAACGCCACCTTTACCTGCACAGATACAGATAGTCATCCGCAAGGTGAGATGGCCTTTTTCTGGCTTGATCCCAAAGACCAGGCCCGTACCCTTCCTGCTTTTATCTCAATAGGCATAACCTACAACGGCATTGACTACCCGCTGGTGAAGGGGCAAAAAGTACAGCTGGGACCTGCGACAGTATGCAACAAAGTGAAAGCGACATGCCTCTCCCCGGCCACGCCGCAAACCTTCAGTCTTGAATATCAGGTTTATATTAAAGCGACCGGTTCTACGATCCCTATTGGTGGGGCTATTCAGGACAATCTCAATCTCTCATTATTTCAGGTTGACGGTGAAGGAGGATTGCGTGGTGGGGATACGAATTTCAATCTGTTTATTACCGGTCTAAGTAAGATAAATCTAATGGCTTGCGTCCCCACAGTGACGATTTCGCCTAATACACTGGATTTTGGCACAATGAGTTCGCATAACGCATCACCTGGGCACATTGAGCGAAAACGTCAATTTAACGTCGTGTATGGACTACAAATTAAGGGATCGGGTGTAATCTGCGGTACCGAAAATCTGCTGACCACGTTCAGCACCCCAAATCCCCTGCAGGACAAAACCATCATTCTGCCCGCCACGGACAGCGGCTTCGGTATTATTCTCTCGGACAATACCAGTCTTGACCCCCCTATCGAAATGAATGCGCCCAAAGTGATGTCGATAACCGCAGGTAACATTATCAATAAAACGTATACTGCGGGTGTGATGTGGCTGAGTAATCAACCCAAAACGGGTGACTTTTCCGCAACGGCGACGATCACCGTGACGTTTCAGTGAACAGAGCGTAATGGAGGCGTGACCGCGTGGTGTACCTGAATGGCGAACCCCGCGTTAAGCCGGGCGACGTGCTGCGTGCGAAAGGCGAATACGATCTGTGGGGTTCACGGGTTTAATCGCCTTTATTCTCACCCCGCCCCGGGAGAGAATCGCCCTACCTACCCTTTGATCTTCGGATCCAGCGCATCACGCAAACCATCGCCCAGCAGGTTGAACGCCAGTACCGTCAGGAATATCGCCAGCGCCGGGAACAACGCTACGTGCGGCGACATCACCATATCGGCACGCGCTTCGTTGAGCATCGCGCCCCACTCCGGGGTCGGCGGCTGTGCGCCCAAGCCGAGAAACGACAGGCTGGCTGCGGAAATTATCGACACGCCAATTCGCATGGTGAAATAGACCACAATCGACGATACGGTGCCCGGCAGGATATGGCGGAACAGAATGGTGCTGTCGCTGGCGCCAATGCTGCGTGACGACTCAATAAACGTCTGCTGTTTGAGCACCAGCGTGTTGCCGCGTACCAGACGCGCAAAAGCCGGAACGGAGAATATCGCCACCGCGATGATGACGTTCGCCATTCCGCTGCCCATCACCGCCACCACGGCTATCGCCAGAAGAATGCCCGGGAAGGCAAACAGCACGTCGCAGATACGCATGATGACGCGGTCCCACCAGCCTTCGTAATAGCCCGCAAGCAGCCCCAACACCGTGCCGACCACAGCGCCGATCAGTACTGCAAACACGCCCGCAGCGAGTGAAATACGCGCCCCAACCAGCACCCGGCTGAAAATGTCGCGCCCGAGAGAATCCACGCCAAACCAGTGCATCATCGACGGGCCATCGTTCAGCCGGTCGTAATCGAAGTAGTTTTCCGCATCGAACGGCGCTATCCACGGTGCCAAAAAGGCCACCACGATCAGCAGCACAACAAACACCGCGGCGGCCATCGCCACCGGCTGTTTGCGGAATTTGCGCCAGAATTCATGCCACGGCGTGCGCACCTGTCCGGGAGCCACTCCGGGCAGCGCGTTCATGATTGCCTGACGTCGCCAGTTTAACAGTCGCACTTACTTGTACCTGATAGCCGGGTTGATGGCGGCATACAGCACGTCCACCACCAGATTGATGAGAATAAATTCCAGCGAAAAGAGCAGCACTTCCGCCTGAATCACCGGATAGTCGCGCATCTCCACCGAATCCACCAGCAGGCGCCCAAGCCCCGGCCAGTTAAAGACCTTTTCGACCACAATGGAGCCGCCGAGCAGAAAACCAAACTGCAAGCCCATCATGGTCACCACCGGGATCATCGCGTTACGCAAGCCGTGTTTGAGAACCACCCACGTTTCGCTGACGCCTTTGGCCCGCGCAGTACGCATGTAGTCTTCATTAAGCACATCGACGAATGACGCTCGCGTGAAGCGGGCCATCACCGCCGCCACCGCAGCACCGAGGGTGATTGACGGCAGAATGTAGTGCCGCCAGCTGTCCGCGCCAACGGTCGGCAGCCAGCCCAGTTCAACGGAAAAGACCTGCATCAGCAGCATGCCCAGCGCGAACGCCGGGAAGGAAATACCGGTGACGGCAATCGCCATGCCGAGCCTGTCCGGCCAGCGATTGCGCCAGACGGCCGCCGCTACCCCCATCGCCATACCGAAAATCACCGCCCAGATCATGCTGCACAGCGTGAGCCACAGCGTTGGCATGAAACGACTGGCAATCTCTTCCGACACGGGACGATGCGACACCATCGAGGTGCCAAAATCGCCCTGCAAGACGTTGACGATGTAGTGCCCAAACTGAACGTACAGCGGCTGGTCGAGGCCCAGCTGTTGACGCACCATCGCCACGACTTGCGCATCCGCTTCCGGCCCGGCAATCAAACGCGCGGGGTCGCCGGGCAGCAGGTGCACAAACAGGAACACTAGCACCGCCACGATGAGCAGCGTCGGGATCAGACCGAGCAGACGTTTAATGACGTAACTAAACATTACTTCAGGTCGGCCTCATCAAAGCTAAAACCGGTATCCGGCATGATGTAGAACCCGGTCAGGTTTTTACTGTGCGCAGAAACCAGTTTTTCCACCACCAGCGGAACCCATGGCGACTCTTTCCAGATGGTGTCCTGAGCCTCTTTGTACAGACGCTCCTTCTCTTTCGGGTCATTGGTCTTCAGCGCTCCGGCGAGGTCTTTGTCCACCTGCGGATTGCTGTAGAACGCGGTGTTAAACAGCGTTGGTGGCCAGTTTTGCGAGGCAAACAGCGGCGACAGCGCCCAGTCTGCTTCACCAGTCGAGGCCGACCAGCCGGTGTAGAACATTCTTACGCCGCTCTCTTTCTGCCCTTTGGCTTCGACTTCTGACGCTCGCTGACCCGCATCCATCGCCGTCAGCTGTGCCTTGATGCCCACCTGCGCCAGCTGCTGCTGGGTGAACTGCAGCACTTTTTGCGCGGTGCTGTGGTTATGTGACGACCACAGCGTGGTGCTGAACCCGTTCGGGAAACCGGCTTCTTTCAACAGTTCGCGGGCTTTCGCCGGATCGTACGGCCACGGTTTATACGTCTGCGCATACGCAATGGACGGCGGTACCACGCCAGTCGCCGGGGTCGCGTAACCAGCAAAGGCCACTTTCACCAACGCCTGACGGTTGATAGCGTAATTGATCGCCTCCCGCACTTTCGGGTTATCAAACGGTTTTTGCGTCACGTTCATGCTGATGTAGCGCTGCATGATTGACGGGCTCGCCACCAGCTCCAGCTTGCTGTTTTTTTCCAGCAGCGGGGCCTGCTCGTAAGGGATCGGGAACGCAAACTGCGCTTCACCGGTTTGCAGCATCGCCGCGCGGGTATTGTTATCAACGACCGGACGCCAGGTGATGGTGTCGAGTTTTGGCAGACCTTTCTGCCAGTAGCCATCAAACTTCTTCACCTTCACAAAGTCAGTCTGGTTCCAGGTCTCGAGCGAATACGGCCCGGTGCCCACCGGATGGAAGCCGATATCCTTGCCGAATTTCTTGATAGCCGCCGGGGAAATCATCGCCGTCGCCGGATGCGCCAGAATGTTAATAAACGCTGAGAACGGCTGTTTGAGGGTAATTTTCACCGTCAGTGGATCGACCGCTTCAGTGCTGGCGATATCCTTGTACAGGTTATAGCGCTTGAGATGGTTATCCGGGTTGCTGGCCCTGTCGAGGTTGATTTTCACCGCCTCGGCGTTGAAATCGGTCCCGTCCTGGAATTTCACTCCGCTACGCAGTTTGAGGGTGTACACCAGCCCGTCATCTGACACCGTGTAGCTTTCCGCCAGCACGTTGTGCATTTTCATGTCTTTATCGAGGCCAAACAGCCCCTGATAGAACGACTTTGCCACCGCCTGAGACAGCGTGTCGTTCGCGTCATACGGGTCGAGCGTCGTGAAATTTGACCCCACCGCCACCACCACATCTTTAGCCGCAAACGCGGGTGCGGCGGCCAGGGCGGAAACAACACCCAGTGCCAGCAGCCATTTACCTGAAATCTGTTGTGTCATGTTGTTCTCCTGATTGTTATAGGCGCGACAGTGCGCTGGGGGTATCGTCCCGGGCGACAAAATGCCCAGGGCTAACCTGAACCAGCGGCACGCTGGCAATCTCTTCTCCCCGCGGATAAATATTACCGGGCAGCTCATCGGACAGCAGTACGCGCTGCGGTCGACGGTGCGTCGGGTCAGCCACCGGCACGGCGGCCATCAGCTTGCGGGTATACGGGTGCTGCGGGTTTTCAAATACGGCATTACGCGGGCCAATCTCGACAATTCGCCCGCGGTACATCACCGCCACACGGTGGCTGATGCGCTCAACCACAGCCATATCGTGGGAAATAAACAGGTACGCCATGCCCATTTCCCGCTGCAAATCGAGCAGCAGGTTGATTATCTGCGCGCGAATAGACACATCCAGCGCGGATACCGCCTCATCGGCAATCACCACTTTCGGGTTGAGCGCCAGCGCGCGGGCGATACAAATCCGCTGACGCTGGCCGCCGGAAAATTCATGCGGATAACGCCAGGCGTGCTCCGGCTGTAGCCCGACACGTTCGAGTAACCACGCCACGCGACGTCGGGCATCAGCTTCCGGCATCATGTTATGCACCCGCAGCGGTTCAAGAATGGAATAGCCGACGGTTTGCCGCGGATCGAGCGAGGCCCACGGATCCTGAAAAATAAACTGAATGTCGCGCCGCAGCGGCTGAAGTTGGCTGTCCGACAATGTATCAATGCGTTTCCCGTTAAACGTAATGTTGCCGCTTTGCGACTCCACCAGCCGTAACAGCGCGCGCCCGGTCGTCGATTTCCCGGAACCGGATTCGCCCACCAGCGCCAGCGTTTCGCCGGGCCACAAATCGAAACTCACCTTCTCCACCGCGTGTACTTCGCGGGTGACGCGGTTTAGAATGCCGCTGCGTAGCGGAAAACGGGTCACCAAATCACGCACCTGCAAAATCGGCTCACCGGGAACGACGGTGTCCTGCTCAGCGGGTATGGCGTCAGTGTTCAACAGCGGGAAACTGCGCGGCAACGCGCTGCCACGCATGGCGCCCAGCCGCGGAACCGCCGACAGTAACGCTTTGGTGTACGGATGCTGTGGCGCGTGAAAAATTTGCTCGACGCTACCCGTTTCCACCGCTTCGCCCTGGTACATCACCAGCACTCTGTCGGCGATATCCGCCACGACGCCCATGTCGTGAGTGATAAAAATCACCCCCATCTCCATCTCTTTTTGCAGCACATCGATCAGCTGCAGAATTTGCGCCTGAATGGTGACGTCCAGCGCGGTCGTCGGTTCGTCGGCAATCAGCACCGCCGGACGACAGGAGAGCGCCATCGCAATCATCACTCGCTGGCGCATGCCGCCAGAAAGTTGATGCGGGTAGCGCGCCAGAATAGTTTCGGCTTCCGGAATACGCACCTGATCGAGCATTTTCTTCGCGGCTTTCAACGCATCATCGCGCCCTAACCCCTGATGCAGACGGATAGACTCGGCTATCTGCTCGCCCACGGTAAACACCGGGTTCAGCGACGTCATCGGCTCCTGGAAGATCATTGCGATATCCGCCCCGCGCACGCGACGCATTTGCGACGCGCTTTGGGCCGTTACGTCAATCACTTCGCGGTTACGACGGCGAAGCATTAGTGCTTCGCTGTTCACCTCACCGCCGGACTGTTCGAGCAGGCGCATTAACGCCAGCGCGGTGACCGATTTCCCCGAGCCGGATTCGCCGACAATCGCCAACGTCTCGCCGCGTTTGAGGCTAAATGAAAGATGCTTTACCGCCTGAACTGGCTGCTGTTCCTGCTGAAAAGTAATGTTCAAATCACGCACCACCAGCACCTCGCTGGGGTTGATTTCATGGCTGTGCGGCACGCTTCCTCCTGTCACCGGTAGATGCCGACCGTAGGTGTATCGCCGACATACGCATATGCGCGGTACATCCCTTCGCTGTTGAACGGCATCGCTACATTGCCTTCACGGTCAATGGCAATCAGACCACCACTGCCGCCAAGGGCGGGAAGTTTTTCCATAATCACCCGTTCGCAGGCATCCTGCAGGCTTAAATCGCTGTATTCCATCAGGGCCGAAATATCGTAGGCCGCGAGGGTGCGCATAAACACTTCACCGGTGCCGGTGCAGGACACCGCCACGCTGGCATTATTGGCATAACAGCCTGCGCCCGGTAGCGGGCTGTCGCCCACGCGTCCAGGTAATTTGTTGGTCATTCCGCCGGTTGAGGTCGCGGCGGCGAGATTACCTGCTTTATCGAGCGCGACGGCCCCAACGGTGCCCATTTTGGTCTGTTCATCCAGCGGCGAATCACTGTGATCGAGCCGCGTGTCTCCCGCAGCCTGCGCCTGTCGAAGCTGGTGCAGGCGTTCCGGCGTAGAGAACAAGTCGTTGCTGACCTTTTCCATCCCATGTTGCACGGCGAATTTCTCGGCCCCTTCACCGATCAGCAGCACATGTGGGCTTTGCTCGAGCACTACACGCGCAGCAAGAACCGGGTTGCGTAAATGCTTAATGCCTGCCACCGCGCCCGCTTGCAGAGAATAGCCATCCATCACGCAGGCATCGAGTTCGTGCGTTTCATCGGCGGTAAACACCGCCCCGGTTCCGGCGTTGAACAATGGGCACTCTTCCAGCAACCGTACGGCCTCGGTCACTACGTCCAGCGCACTGGCCCCGGCCTCCAGCATTTTCTGACCGGTCTCGACTATCGACGACAGCGCGACGACATATTGCTGTTCGCGTTCTGGCGACATATTGCCACGGGTTATCGCCCCGGCTCCGCCATGAATGGCGATCGCTGCATGACTCATTGCGCCCTTCCCTTCGGCTGAAGATATGCTTTTTCTATAAATATCATTATTGTGCCGATTAATTTATATGATTTTTGAATATAGAAAGCGCTGTTGGTGCTGTAAAGGCATCCGCGCCCCTGACATACAGTCGAGGTCACTTTTCTGCCATAATGGGCGCAACAGACGAATTGTCGCAGGAGTAACGTAATGGATTTTAACGCCGGACTGATGCCGCTCGACGTGGCACTGACGCAGATGCTCGATCGTATTTCCCCGCTGAATGACACCGAAACGCTGCCGCTGATGCAGGCCTTTGGCCGCATTACCGCCGAAGATGTGGTTTCCCCACTCGACGTGCCAGGTTTTGATAACTCGGCGATGGACGGCTATGCCGTGCGTCTGGCAGACCTCGTAGACGGTAAACCGCTGCCTTTGGCGGGCAAAGCCTTCGCCGGACAGCCGTTCGACGGTGAATGGCCAACAGGCACCTGCGTGCGCATCATGACCGGCGCACCTGTGCCGCCAGGCTGCGACGCGGTGGTGATGCAGGAAGAAACCGAGCAGACCGATAACGGCGTATGCTTCACTGCCAGCGTTAACGCGGGCCAGAATATTCGCCGCCGCGGCGAAGACATCACCGCCGGTAGCGCAGTCTTTCCGCGTGGCACGCGCCTGACCGTTGCTGAGCTGCCGGTGCTGGCCTCGCTCGGCATCCCGCAGGTTGAGGTGGTGCGCAAAGTGCGTGTGGCGGTGTTCTCCACTGGCGATGAACTGAAGTTACCCGGCGAACCGCTGGCAGCGGGGCAGATTTATGACACCAATCGTCTGGCGGTGCATCTGATGCTCGAACAGCTTGGTTGTGAGGTGATTAACCTCGGCATTATTCCTGACTCACAGGAAAAACTGCGCGCGGCGTTTATCGCCGCTGATTCGCAGGCCGATGTGGTTATCAGTTCCGGCGGCGTGTCGGTAGGCGAAGCGGACTACACCAAAACCATTCTCGATGAGCTGGGCGAAATCGCGTTCTGGAAGCTGGCCATCAAGCCGGGCAAACCTTTTGCATTCGGCAAGCTGAATCACAGCTGGTTCTGCGGCCTGCCGGGCAACCCGGTTTCTGCCGCGCTGACGTTCTATCAGCTGGTGCAGCCGCTGCTGGCGAAACTGAGCGGCAATCCGGACTCTGGCCTGTCACCGCGTCTGCGGGTACAGACCACCACCCGACTGAAAAAATCGCCAGGCCGTCTCGATTTCCAGCGCGGCGTGCTGACCCGCAACGCTGAAGGGGATTTAAGCGTCGCCACCACCGGACATCAGGGTTCACACGTATTTAGCTCGTTCAGCCAGGGCAACTGTTTTATCGTGCTGGAACGCGATCGCGGCAACGTTGATGCGGGCGAATGGGTGGAAGTTGAACCGTTTAACGCGCTGTTTGGGGGGCTGTAATGAGCGTGGAACTGAGTGATGCGGAGATGCTGCGCTACAACCGGCAAATCGTGTTGCGCGGTTTCGACTTTGACGGTCAGGAAAAGCTGAAAGACTCGCGAGCGTTGATTGTTGGCTTAGGCGGTTTAGGCTGCGCCGCCGCGCAATATCTGGCGGCGGCTGGCGTGGGTCAGATGACGCTACTCGATTTCGACACCGTGTCGCTGTCAAACCTGCAACGCCAGACGCTGCACAGCGATGCCGCGATTGGTCAGCCGAAAGTCGAGTCTGCCCGCGATTCGCTGTCTCGGATCAATCCGCACGTGCAGTTTATCTGCATAGATTCGCAGCTCGACGATGCGGCGCTCGCAGAGCAAATCGCAGCGCACGACGTGGTGCTCGACTGTACCGATAACGTGCAGATTCGCAATCAGCTCAATACGGGCTGTTTTCAGCATAAAACGCCGCTGGTTTCCGGGGCAGCCATTCGGATGGAAGGGCAAATCAGCGTATTCACGTATCAGGCTGGCGAACCGTGTTATCGCTGCCTGAGTCGTCTGTTCGGTGAAAACGCCCTCACCTGCGTCGAGGCGGGCGTGATGGCCCCGCTGGTCGGCGTTATCGGTTCGATACAGGCAATGGAAGCCATTAAGCTTCTGGCCGCTTACGGCACCCCCGCTGCCGGGAAAATCGTGATGTACGACGCGATGACCTGTCAGTTTCGGGAGATGAAGCTGATGCGGTTTACCGGGTGTGAGATATGTAGTCCGGTCTAAGCCACTCTGCCCGGCGGCACTGCGTTGTGCTCGGGCCTACAAAAGCGTAGGCCAGGTAAGCGTAGCGCCACCGGGCATAAAATTACAATTCCGCTCGTCCAAACGCCTCCAGCCAATCCTGTTCAAACTTATCAATAGCAGCAACCGCTCGCTTTGTTGACGCATATCAAAATTACTTTCATTCGAAAGTTATTTAATCTTTACATGAAAGCAAAGAGGCGATTTATGATTTTCAATATTCAGCGCTATTCCACCCACGATGGCCCCGGCATCCGCACCGTTGTCTTTATGAAAGGCTGCTCACTCGGCTGCCGCTGGTGCCAGAATCCGGAAAGTCGGGCCCGCACGCAGGACCTGCTGTTTGACGCACGTTTGTGTCTCGACGGTTGCGACCTTTGCCAGCAGGCGGCGCCGCGGGTGATTGAACGCGCGCTGAATGGTTTGGTTATCCACCGTGAAAAGCTCAAACAATCGCATCTGGATGCGCTCGTCGAGTGTTGTCCCACGCAGGCGCTGACGGTGTGTGGAGAACGCAAAAGCGTGGACGACATTATGGCCACCGTCCTGCGCGATAAACCGTTTTACGATCGCAGCGGTGGCGGCCTGACGCTTTCCGGCGGCGAGCCGTTTATGAACCCGGAACTGGCGCTTGAACTGCTGAAAACCAGCCACGACCAGGGCATTCATACCGCCGTCGAAACCTGCCTGCATGTGCCGTGGAAATATATCGAACCCGCCCTGCCGTACATCGACCTGTTCCTCGCTGATTTAAAGCATGTCGATGCAGACAAATTTATGCAGTGGACAGACGGCTCGTCAAAACGCGTGCTCGACAACCTGAAACGGCTGGCGTCGGCGGGCAAAAAGATGACCATCCGCGTGCCGCTTATCCAGGGATTTAACGCCGATGAGGCCTCGATTGAAGCCATTACCGAATTCGCCGCGACCGAACTGCACGTCAGCGACATTCACTTTTTACCCTATCACACGCTCGGCATGAACAAATATAGCCTGCTTGGCGTGCCCTATTCTGCTCCAGATAAGCCGCTCGATGCCCCGGAATTGCTGGAATTTGCCCAGCAGACTGCACAGGCAAAAGGGCTGACTGCGACCCTACGAGGATAATACGATGACCACCCTGAAACTCGACCAACTGACCGACCGCATTCAGGCGCATAAAAACGCGCTGGTACATATCGTGAAGCCGCCGGTCTGCACCGAGCGCGCGCAGCATTACACTACGGTTTATCAGCGCAACATGGATAAACCGATTCCGGTTCGCCGCGCGCTGGCGCTGGCCTACCACCTCGCTGGGCGCACTATCTGGATCAAGCATGATGAGCTGATTATCGGTAACCAGGCGAGCGCTGTGCGCGCCGCACCGATTTTCCCGGAATACACCGTCAGCTGGATTGAGAAAGAAATTGACGATCTGGCGGACCGTCCGGGCGCGGGCTTTGCGGTGAGTGAAGAGAACAAACGCGTTCTGCATGAAATTTGCCCGTGGTGGAACGGCCAGTCGGTGCAGGACCGCTGCTACGGCATGTTCACCGACGAACAAAAAGCGCTGCTGGCGACCGGGATTATCAAAGCTGAGGGCAATATGACCTCCGGTGATGCGCATCTGGCGGTGAATTTCCCGCTATTGCTGGAAACAGGCCTCGACGGCCTGCGCGAAAAAGTGGACGAACGCCGCTCGCGCATTAACCTGACGGTGCTGGAAGACCTGCACGGCGAGCAGTTCCTGAAAGGCATTGATATCGTGCTGGAAGCCGTCAGTCTGCACATCAGCCGCTTTGCCGAACTGGCGCGGAAAATGGCAAGTGAAGAACCTCGCGAAACCCGCCGGGACGAACTGCTGGCCATGGCTGAAAACTGCGATGTCATCGCCCACGAACCGCCGAAAACCTTCTGGCAGGCGCTGCAGCTATGCTATTTCATTCAGTTGATTCTGCAAATTGAATCCAACGGTCATTCAGTATCGTTTGGCCGTATGGACCAGTATCTGTACCCGTTCTACCGTCGCGACGTGGAGCTGAACCATTCACTCGATCGCGAAATGGCGATTGAGCTGCTGCACAGCTGCTGGCTGAAGCTGCTGGAAGTGAACAAGATCCGCTCCGGCTCGCACTCTAAAGCCTCTGCCGGGAGCCCGCTGTATCAGAACGTGACCATCGGCGGACAGAAACTGGTAAATGGCGACGCAATGGACGCGGTGAATCCGCTCTCCTACGCGATTCTGGAATCCTGTGGTCGTCTGCGCTCGACGCAGCCAAACCTCAGCGTGCGCTATCACGCAGGAATGAGTAGCGACTTCCTCGACGCCTGCGTGCAGGTGATCCGCTGCGGTTTCGGGATGCCCGCTTTCAACAACGACGAAATTGTTATCCCGGAATTCATCAAGCTCGGCGTGGAAAAACAGGACGCCTACGACTATGCCGCCATCGGCTGTATCGAAACCGCGGTCGGCGGCAAATGGGGCTATCGTTGCACCGGCATGAGCTTTATCAACTTCGCCCGCGTGATGCTGGCGGCGATGGAAGGCGGACGCGATGCCACCAGCGGCGAAGTGTTCCTCCCACAAGCGAAAGCGCTGTCGCAGGGTAATTTCGCCGGTTTCGAAGAGATGATGTCGGCGTGGGATACGCAGATCCGCTATTACACCCGCAAATCAATTGAAATCGAATACGTGGTCGACACCATGCTGGAAGAAAACGTGCCCGACATTCTGTGCTCGGCGCTGGTTGACGACTGCATTGAGCGTGCGAAAAGCATTAAAGAAGGCGGCGCGAAGTATGACTGGGTATCCGGCCTGCAGGTGGGCATCGCTAACCTCGGCAACAGCCTGGCCGCGGTGAAAAAACTGGTGTTCGAACAGGGCGCTATCGGCCAGCAACAGCTCGCCGCCGCGCTGGCGGATGATTTCGACGGCCTGACCCACGAACAGCTGCGCCAGCGTTTGATTAACGGCGCGCCGAAATACGGAAATGACGACGACACCGTGGATGAGCTGCTGGTGCGCGCGTATCAGACCTATATCGATGAGCTGAAGCAGTATCACAATCCGCGTCACGGTCGCGGCCCGATCGGCGGGGATTACTACGCCGGAACGTCGTCGATTTCCGCGAACGTGCCCTTTGGTGCGGCGACCATGGCCACACCGGATGGGCGCAAGGCGCACACCCCACTGGCGGAAGGCGCAAGCCCGGCATCCGGCACCGACCATCTCGGCCCAACCGCGGTGATTGGCTCGGTCGGGAAACTGCCGACGGCGGCTATCCTCGGCGGCGTGCTGTTAAATCAGAAGTTGAACCCGGCAACGCTCGATAACGACAGCGACCGTCAGAAGCTTATGGCGCTGCTGCGCACCTTCTTCGAAGTGCATAAAGGCTGGCACATTCAGTACAACATCGTGTCGCGTGAAACGCTGCTGGAAGCGAAGAAATACCCGGATCAGTACCGTGACCTGGTGGTACGTGTGGCGGGGTATTCGGCGTTCTTTACCGCGCTTTCGCCGGATGCGCAGGACGATATTATCGCCCGTACTGAGCATATGCTGTAAAGAGGTCAATGCCGGTTGCGCTTCGCTGAACGGCTTACAGGATCGAATCCTGTAGGCCAGGCATGCAACGCGCCGCCGGGCATTTCATCGCATCCCATCTTTCGAATGAAATAAATTTGTGCTGCTCATCACATTGTAATTAGAATATTGCTGATCGCAGTAACATTCAGGAGCGCAATGTATGACCGTTAAAGTTATCGTCACCGATATGGACGGAACTTTTCTCAATGATGCCAAGCAGTACTCTCGCGAACGCTTTTTGGCGCAGTTCCAGCAGCTTAAGCAGCGCGACATTGAGTTCGTTGTTGCCAGTGGTAATCAATACTACCAGCTGATTTCCTTCTTCCCTGAAATCCGCGATCAGATTTCTTTCGTCGCCGAAAACGGTGCGCTGGTTTATCAGCACGGCCATGAACTGTTCCACGGCGAACTGACGCGCCACGAATCCCAGGTAGTGATTGGCGAACTGCTGAAAGACCCTCAGCTCAATTTTGTGGCCTGTGGCCTGGAAAGCGCCTACGTCAGCGATAAAGCACCCGAAGAATTCGTTAAGCTGATGTCGAAACACTACCATCGCCTGAAGCCGGTTTCTGACTATCAGCACATCGACGACAAGATTTTCAAGTTCTCTCTGAACCTGCCAGACAGCGAAATCCCGCAGCTGATCGATGCCCTGCACGTTTCGCTCGACGGGATCATGAAGCCCGTTACCAGCGGCTTCGGCTTTGTCGATTTGATTATTCCTGGCCTGCATAAAGCCAACGGTATCAGCCGTCTGCTGAAAAACTGGCAGCTTTCGCCGAGCGATTGCGTCGGCATTGGCGACAGCGGCAACGACGCCGAAATGCTGAAGCTGGTGAAATACTCGTTTGCGATGGCCAATGCGGCTGACAGCATCAAAGCCATCGCTCGTTACCAGGCCGACGACAACAATCACGACGGCGCACTGAATGTTATTCAGGCCGTGCTGGATAACGCTTCCCCGTTCGACGCCTGACAAAACGCCGGAGCGCCCTGCTCCGGCAACGCCTTGTTTATCCTGCCCAGATATTCCCTCCTTTTCTCAACATTCAGCAATCGTGAAACGCATCAAATTATTTAACTTGCATTAACCTATTTTTAACTTAAAGTATCACTTGTAAGTTAAATTACTTTCGAATGAAAGATTGAGAGGTCAATCATGGCGCTTACCTTTACCCGTTCAACCCTGCCTGCCGATCACAAAGCGGCTATCCGTGAAATGAAAAAAGCACTGCGCGCGCAAATTGGCGACGTGCAGGCGGTATTCGACCAGCTCACAGCACACATCGAAGCCCGCGTGGCAGAGATCGATGCCCTGAAAGCCGCCGGGAACCCCGTCTGGCCAGTGTTGGCCTATAGCGACCTTGCCAGCGGTAAGGTGACGGAGGCCCAGCGCGAGGAAATCAAACGTCGCGGCTGCGCGGTGATTAAAGGGCAATTCTCGCGCGAGCAGGCGCTGGACTGGGATCGTTCGATGCTCGACTATCTCGATCGCAATCACTTTGACGCGGTGTACAAAGGGCCTGGCGATAACTTCTTCGGCACCCTGACCGCGTCACGCCCGGAGATCTATCCGATCTACTGGTCACAGGCGCAAATGCAGGCGCGCCAGAGCAATGAAATGGCCGCGGTGCAGTCTTTCCTGAATCGTCTGTGGCGTTTTGAGAGTGAAGGCAAACAGTGGTTCAACCCGGACGTGAGTGTCATTTATCCGGACCGCATTCGCCGTCGCCCGCCGGGAACCACCTCGAAAGGCCTCGGCGCACATACCGATTCCGGGGCGCTGGAACGCTGGCTGCTTCCTGCTTATCAGCAGGTTTTCGCCAACGTGTTTAACGGCGACTTCACGAATTTCGATCCGTGGGATGCCGCACACCGTACGGAGGTTGAAGAGTACACCGTGGAGAACACCACTAAGTGTTCGGTATTCCGTACCTTCCAGGGCTGGACCGCGCTGTCAGAGATGATCCCGGATCAAGGCCTGCTGCACGTGGTGCCAATCCCAGAAGCGATGGCGTACGTTCTGCTGCGTCCGCTGCTGGACGATGTGCCAGAAGATGAGCTGTGCGGCGTAGCACCTGGCCGCGTGCTGCCGATTTCCGAGCAGTGGCACCCGCAGCTGATCAAAGCGCAGACCTCCATTCCCGCGCTGGAACCGGGGGATTCCGTGTGGTGGCACTGCGACGTTATACACTCTGTGGCACCTGTGACCGAGCAACAGGGCTGGGGCAACGTGATGTACATCCCGGCGGCCCCGATGTGCGATAAAAACCGGGCCTACGCGCAGAAGGTGAAAGTCGCGCTGGAATATGGCGCATCGCCGGGCGACTTCCCCCGCGAAGATTATGAAGCCACGTGGGAAGACCGCTTTACCCTCGGCGATCTGAACATTCACGGAAAACGCGCGTTGGGAATGGAGATTTAATCGTCGTACAACCCCTCCCGCTCTACGGCGGTACGTCGCGTTCCCGGACGTATCCGCCGCACCGATTCCCGCACCGCCAGGGTGCCATGCAGCAACAGCGATCCACACGGCGCTTCCGGGCGAATCAAACGCTGTTGCAGCATCTGCACTGCTTCGGTACCCAGTTCATCGCGCGGCACATGAATCGCCGTCAGCGGAACGTCCTGGATTGCCGCCAGATTAAAACCGTCGATGCTCATGACTGATACATCTTGCGGCACCCGCAGCCCACGTTTTTGCAGCGCGCTTATCGTGCCTGCCGCCATAAAATCGCCCCCCACCAGAAATGCCGTCGGCAGCGTTTTGCCTGCCTGCGCATCCAGCCAGGCACCGACTTTTTCCTCGGTTTCTTTGGCACTGAAGCTCGGCACCGCAATCAAATCGCGTGCATCCTGAAAGCGTAAATTGCCGTTTTTCCACGCTTCACGAATGCCCACCAGTCGCAGCTCCATGGTGTAGCGCCGCAGACACATGACGTTCACTACCGCGCGGTGGCCCATGTCAAAGAGGTAGCTCGCGGCAAACTGGCCGATCAGCCGGTGATCCGGCGCAATCGACGGCAGGCGCATTCGTTCATCGCGGCAGTTGATCAGTACGCAGGGCTTGGCGAAATCCACTGCCAGATCGTGAATATGCGGATCGTCAATACCGAGCAGAATCGCCGCCTGCGTTTCGCCTTCGTTCATTCGCGCCAGAAACAGGTTGGCGTCGCTGTCGTTCTCCTCCAGCGCGCAATACCGCAGGCGCACCTCGTGAGGGGACAGCGCCTTATTGATGCTCTGAATGACACGGTAATAAAAGATATCGGAACGTTCGTCGAAGGCGCGTTGTGGCGCAAACACAATCAGACTGTTGAGCAGCATTCTTCCGGCTGCCATGCCATCCATTACGCCCAGTTCTCGGGCGCAGCTCAACACCCGGTCTCGCGCTTTTTCGCTGGTGTTAGCTTTACCCGCCAGCACCCGGGAAACCGTGCTGGCCGACAGCCCGGTTCGCGTCGCAATTTCAGCGATTTTGAGCTTTTTATCCATTCTGTGATCTACCTCCATTTTGCAAATGAAAGAATTTTCACGGGAATTTTCCCCGCTATTTAAGGGGGTAAATAGGTTAAAAAGGAGTATATCCCTTGCTCATGAAAAAACTTGCATAAAATGCACTATTGTCGCTCATTTTTCTGCCATACCCTAAATTGGCCTGACAACTTCCATACTAGTTATCCGGAAGATTACCAAAAGAAAACCATTAGGTTTCAAGAAAATATAAAAGCGGTATGACAACTCTCACACTGAGATGAGTCATCTTTCCCCCTACAAACCGTCTTGTGGAGAATTCTATGAGCCAAGGTATTAATAACGATATGACGGCCAGCAAATCGCGCCGCGTAGTGAAAAATCTGCGCTGGTGGGTATTGGTCCTTTTCCTTCTGGGCGTCACCGTTAACTACATTACACGCAACTCGTTGGGCATCCTTGCGCCTGAGCTCGAAAAAGAACTCGGGATCAATAGTGCGCAATACTCTTATATTGTCGGCGCGTTCCAGCTCGCCTATACCATTTTCCAGCCGCTGTGTGGCTGGTTGATTGACGTTATCGGCCTCAAACTCGGCTTTATGATTTGTGCGACGCTGTGGGCAATCGCCTGTATCGCCCACGCCGGGGCCGGAAGCTGGCTGCACATGGCGATACTGCGCTTTGGGATGGGCGCGTCAGAGGCGGCAGCCACACCTGCCAATGCCAAAACAATCGGCGAATGGTTCCCGAAATCTGAACGCCCCGTCGCCGCCGGTTGGGCCGGGGTCGGCTTCTCTATTGGCGCGATGTTAGCCCCGCCTATCATCTACTTTGCTCACGCCTCTTTCGGCTGGCAGGGTGCGTTTATGTTTACCGGTTTTCTCGCCCTGGTATGGGTCGCGTTGTGGTGGGTCTTCTACCACAATCCGGAACAACACCCGAATCTGAGCAAAGAAGAGCTGGCATTCATTCAGCAGGACAATGAGCCACCGGCCGTTAAGCTGCCATTCCTCAAAGCCTTGGGCAACATCAGTAAAAACAAACGCTTCTACGGCATCGCGATCCCGGCCTTTATGGCAGAACCTGCCTGGGCGGTGATGAGTTTCTGGGTGCCGCTGTATCTGGCAAAAACCTACGGCATGGAACTCAAGCAAATTGCCCTCTTCGCCTGGCTGCCGTTCCTTGCTGCGGACCTCGGCAGCGTCGCCAGCGGCTATTTGACCAAACTGTATGTGCGCGTGTTCGGCTGCACTCGCATCAATTCCGTGGTCGCCTCCTCCGTTTCCGGCGCGTTCCTGATGCTGTCGCTGGCGATGATGGCGTTCACTACCAATCCCTACGTGGCAATTGCCCTGATCTCCATCGGCGGTTTCGGCCACCAGATAATCTCCTGCATGTTGAGCGCCCTGGTGGTTGAGTCATTCGACAAAGGCCAGATGGCGACGGTGAACGGCATGCGTGGTTCCGCCGCGTGGATCGCAAGCTTCGTCTTCTCGCTGATTATTGGGGTCACTGCCGACAAAATCGGCTTTAACCCGCTGTTTATCGCCATGGGGTTCTTCGACCTGATTGGCGCTGTTTTCCTGGTTGCATTTATTGCTGAACGTCGCGCCAAGCGCGCCTGATAACAGGTTTGATTATTATGAAAACGCTTAAACACTGGACATTCGAAAAACAATCCGCTCATCACGTTGAGCTGCTGGTCGACGGGCAACACACCCTGGGCCTGTACATGCTGGAAGAAAATCTGTTCCGCGTACTGCTCAAACGTCAGGGTAAACTGGCCCTTGATAAAACCTGGAGCATTGCGCCTGACCAGGACGTACCGTGGGAAGGCCGCTCTCGTGAGGATATTTCCGGGTTCAGCCTGCCATCGTGGACACTCGATAAACAGACCGACAAACTGACCATCAGCACCTCACAGCTTCGCGTGACGGTTCATCAGCCGCTATGGCTCGAGTGGCATTACCGTAATGACACGGGCGAATGGCAATACCTGACCGGCGACCGTCCGACCAGCGCCTATCTGGTGAACGCCCACGGCGATGGCGTGGCCCACTATCTGAAGCGTCAGAAAGACGAGCGCTTCTACGGCCTCGGCGAAAAATCAGGTGATTTACAGCGCACCGGCAAACGTTTTGAAATGCGTAACCTCGATGCGATGGGCTATAACGCCGCCAGCACCGACCCACTGTACAAACACATCCCGTTCACCATCACCCGCCGTGATGATGTAAGCGTCGGCTTGTTCTATGACAACCTGAGCAGCAGCTGGCTTGACCTCGGTAACGAGCTCGACAACTATCACACCGCCTACCGCCGCTGGCAGGCAGAAGCCGGTGATATCGACTATTACCTGTTCACCGGCAAACGCGTGCTGGATATCACCAAAGCCTTCGTGCGTCTGACCGGGAAAACGCTGTTTGGCCCGAAATGGAGCCTGGGCTACAGCGGTTCAACCATGCATTACACTGATGCGCCGGATGCGCAAAACCAGCTGATGAACTTTATTCGCCTGTGCGACGAACACGCTATTCCGTGCGATTCTTTCCAGCTGTCGTCCGGCTACACCTCGATTAATGGCAAGCGCTACGTGTTCAACTGGAATTACGACAAAGTGCCGCAGCCGAAAGTGATGAGTCAGGCGTTCCATGACGCAGGCCTCAAGCTGGCGGCCAACATTAAGCCGTGCCTGTTGCAGGATCACCCGCGCTATAACGAAGTGGCGGAAAAAGGGTTGTTCGTGCGTGATTCCGATGCGAATGCGCCAGAACGTTCGGTATTCTGGGACGATGAAGGCTCACATCTCGATTTCACCAATCCGGCGACCGTGGCCTGGTGGCAGGCAGGTGTGACCAGCCAATTGCTGGAAATGGGCATAGACTCAACCTGGAATGATAACAACGAATACGAAGTGTGGGACGGCGAAGCCCGCTGCCACGGTTTCGGGAAGGAAATTGCGATCAAGCATGTGCGCCCGGTGATGCCGCTGCTGATGATGCGCGCCTCAATGGAAGCGCAGCAGCGTTTCGCGCCAGAAAAACGTCCGTACCTGATTTCCCGTTCCGGCTGCGCCGGGATGCAGCGCTACGTACAAACCTGGAGCGGTGACAACCGCACCAACTGGCAGACGCTGCGCTACAACACCCGCATGGGCGTGGGTATGAGTCTGTCCGGCCTGTTTAACGTCGGTCACGATGTCGGTGGTTTCTCGGGCGATAAGCCCGACGCTGAGCTGTTCGTGCGCTGGGTGCAAAACGGCGTGATGCATCCGCGCTTTACCATTCATTCGTGGAATGACGACCAGACCGTTAACGAACCGTGGATGTATCCGGGCATCACCCCGGCAATTCGTGGCGCGATTGAGCTGCGTTATCGTCTGCTGCCGTATCTCTACACCCTGCTGTGGCAGGCGCACGCCGACGACGAGCCGATGCTGCGCCCGACGTTCCTCGATCACGAACACGATGCGCAGACCTTTGAAGAGTGCGATGACTTTATGCTGGGCCGCGACCTGCTGGTTGCAAGCGTTGTTGAAGAAGGTCAGCGTCAGCGTGCACTCTGGCTACCTGACAACGAAACCGGTTGGTACGATTTCTACACCGGTGAGTGGTTCTCCGGGGGGCAGCAGATTACCGTCGATGCGCCGCTGGAAAAACTGCCGCTACTTGTGCGCGCAGGTGCAGGTTTACCGCTGAGCGATCGCATTAAACATGTTAAGCCAGAAACCGACACCAGCCGCGAGCTGAAACTGTTCCCGCTGAAAGGTGTGGGCCGCGACCGCGGTATGTTGTTTGAAGATGACGGCGAAACCTGGGGCTATAAAGAGGGCAACGCACTGTGGCTGGAGTGGGAAATGGAATGCTCCGCCAGCACCATCAATTTGACGTTCAATCCGCGCGGGGATTACCGCCCGGCATGGCAAGCCTTGCAGGTGACTTTACCGGCGGGCGAAAAACGTCAGTTGCGGATTAACGGCGAAGCCGTCAGCGAGTGGCGTCTGATGTAATCTTTGCGAGGCCGCTCCCACCCGGGAACGACGGTGTAAAGCATGTCTATCTGTAACAAAGTACGCCACGGGTGTAATCACTCGTGGCGTTTTTTATGCGCCGGTTATAACGTAAGAGTGCCCTTCCCCTAGCGGAATTAATACAATGAAAGTACTGGCTGCTGTTGTTGTTGCATTAACTCTCTGTTCCACCAGCGCGATGGCATTTCAGGAAAAGCCTTCGCCTGAAATCGCTGCGACGTCGGGTACAACGAAACCCACGGCCATCAGTCGTTTTTCTGGCGATGATAACGACGGTACGATTGTCCAGGCTTACGGGCCGGGAACCTTCACCAGCGCGCCGACAACCAGCAACGGTTATCCCGTTCCTGTGCCTCATCATCACTAAATATCGTTCGCCATACCCTGCCACGGCAGGGTATGTTTATTTCACACCGCAGCAATCAGAAACCCTATCAGTACACAGTACAGCGTCAAATTCAGCAGGGTCAGAACGATAATCATCGCAGTACCTCTCCGGTCAGGTCACCCGGTTTTTAATTGTTAGCCATCATCAAGCGAATAAAAGCCAGTACGGCGACGCTACAGATAATCCAGTTACGGATGCCGGTCAGGAGCGCGACCCGCTGTTGAAGGTTGGCCTGTGCACTCCGTCGACGGCTGTGCGACAGACATTCCTGGATGACATCGTTGCGGGTGATATTGCGCAGCACTTTGTTGCCAATAACCTGCTCCTGCGCGTCCATGTCGGTCACGCTTATCGTCACATAGTAAACCTGCGCAGTTTCCCGCACGTGGTAACGATAGAGGGTTGTTTCGGCCCCGCTTGTATAAAACGAAAACTCTCTCATAGCCCCTCCTGCAACTGAAAATTCAGCCGCTATTTCTCCATATAATTGTGCAGAAATAATGGCGAGATTATGGGTTCGGAGAGTTGTTGCAGAAAGGTTGATAAAAGTGGACGGCGCGTATTGCCGAAGAAGGGAGAAAAACACCCCGGCGACAGGCGCGCCGGGGTGACTGATGCTTAGTCGTCGATACCTTTGCTGCGCAGGTAATCTTCATAGTTACCGCTGAAATCAATCACGCGCTCTGGCGTAATTTCGATAACGCGGGTTGCCAGTGAAGAGACAAACTCACGGTCATGGGAAACGAAAATCAGGGTGCCCTGATACATTTCCAGCGCCATGTTCAGCGATTCAATGGATTCCATATCCAGGTGGTTGGTGGGTTCATCCATTACCAGAATGTTTGGTTTTTCCATCATCAGCTTACCGAACAGCATACGACCCTTCTCACCACCGGAGAGCACTTTCGCCGGTTTTTTGATGTCGTCCTGGCTGAACAGCAAACGGCCGAGGAAGCTGCGTACAACCTGCTCGTCGTCGCCTTCCTGCTTCCACTGGCTCATCCAGTCGAACACGCTGAGATCGTTTTCGAATTCGTATTCGTGGTCCTGGGCGTAATAACCAATTTTGGCATTTTCAGACCACTTCACGGTACCGCTGTCCGGTGTTAAATCACCAACCAGGGTTTTCAGCAGGGTAGATTTACCCACGCCGTTGGTCCCGAGGATAGCCAGCTTCTCGCCCACTTCCATCAGCAGTTTGACGTTTTTGAACAGCGGGCCGTTATCGAAGCCTTTGGTCAGGTTTTCCACTTCCAGTGCGTTACGGAACAGTTTCTTGTCCTGCTCGAAGCGCATGAATGGGTTCTGACGGCTGGAGGCTTTCACTTCGTCCAGCTTGATTTTATCAATCTGACGAGCGCGAGACGTTGCCTGACGCGATTTGGAGGCGTTAGCACTGAAGCGGCTGACGAAAGATTGCAGGTCAGCAATCTGTGCCTTTTTCTTGGCGTTGTCAGACAACAGACGCTCACGCGCCTGGGTGGCCGCAGTCATGTACTCATCGTAGTTGCCCGAGTAAACGCGCAGCTCGCCGTAGTCCAGATCCGCCATGTGCGTACAAACCATGTTCAGGAAGTGACGGTCGTGCGAGATGATGATCATGGTGCTGTTGCGCTCGTTGAGCACGCTTTCCAGCCAGCGAATGGTGTCGATGTCCAGGTTGTTCGTCGGTTCATCGAGCAGCAGAATGTCTGGGTTTGCAAACAGCGCCTGGGCCAGTAACACACGCAGCTTCCAGCCTGGCGCGACTTCACTCATCGGACCGTAATGCTGTTCCAGTGGAATGCCAACACCGAGAAGCAGTTCACCGGCGCGGGACTCCGCGGTGTAACCGTCCATTTCGCCGTAGGTGACTTCGAGGTCAGCCACTTTATAACCGTCTTCTTCGGTCATTTCAGCGAGGCCGTAAATACGATCGCGTTCCTGCTTCACTTCCCACAGCTCGGCGTGACCCATAATAACGGTATCAAGCACGGTGAACTCTTCGAAGGCGAACTGATCCTGACGCAGCTTACCGATGCGTTCGTTTGGATCGAGAGAAACGTTGCCGAGGGTCGGATCTAAGTCGCCCCCCAAAATTTTCATGAAGGTGGATTTACCGCTTCCGTTAGCGCCAATCAGGCCGTAACGGTTGCCGCCGCCAAATTTGACGGAGATGTTTTCAAATAGCGGCTTACTGCCGAACTGCATGGTGACGTTGCTGGTAACTAACACGGGCGTATCCTAAAAGATGTGACTAACGGCCTATTTTGCCACAATTGGGAATAAAAATCGCCTTGCACGTGCAGACACTAAACTGTCAGCATTAAGCCAGAGGGTGAAAAAAATGTGATTTCGTCCACATCTGATTTCCCTGCGGCGTGGAATGCACATATAATGCGCTCCCATTAAGGGTTCCATTTCTCTAACAACAGCCTGCGTGGCACCGATACTTCGTATAAAATGAAAATGAAAATATCTACGCTTTTCGCGGCAGCTCTTGCCGTTATGGGCTTTTGCAATACTGCATCTGCTGTGACCTATCCTCTGCCAACCGACGGTAGCCGTCTGATTGGTCAGAACCAGGTCATCACAATCCCTGATGAGAACAAGCAGCCGCTCGAGTATTTCGCTGCGCAGTATCAGATGGGTCTGTCCAACATGACCGAAGCCAACCCGGGTATTGACGTGTATCTGCCGAAAGGCGGTAGCGTGTTGAATATTCCGCAGCAGCTGATCCTGCCAGATACCCCGCATGAAGGTATCGTTATCAACAGTGCGGAAATGCGTCTGTATTACTACCCAGCGGGTACAAATACCGTGATCGTTCTGCCAATCGGTATCGGTCAGTTGGGTAAAGATACGCCGATCAATTGGGTCACTAAAGTTGAACGTAAGAAAGCGGGCCCAACCTGGACGCCGACTGCAAAAATGCATGCTGAATACGCTGAAGCCGGTAACCCGCTGCCAGCCGTTGTGCCTGCGGGCCCGGACAACCCTATGGGTCTGTACGCGCTGTATATCGGCCGTCTGTATGCTATTCACGGGACCAACGCCAACTTCGGTATCGGCCTGCGCGTGAGCCACGGCTGTGTGCGTCTGCGTAACGACGACATCAAATTCCTGTTCCAGAACGTGCCAGTCGGTACGCGCGTACAGTTTATTGATGAGCCGGTTAAAGCAACCACTGAGCCAGACGGTAGCCGCTACATTGAAGTTCACAACCCGCTATCTACCACCGATGCACAGTTTACTGGTGGTGAAGTGGTGCCAATTACGCTGAACAAATCGGTTCAGACGGTAACGGG
This sequence comes from Scandinavium manionii, assembly GCF_024764775.1. Taxonomy (NCBI): domain Bacteria; kingdom Pseudomonadati; phylum Pseudomonadota; class Gammaproteobacteria; order Enterobacterales; family Enterobacteriaceae; genus Scandinavium; species Scandinavium manionii. The sequence goes on from NZ_JALIGC010000040.1 coordinate 219,368, forward strand.
TCAGGCAGATGTGGATACCAATGTGGTAGACCAGGCCGTACAGGATCGTTCCGGGATGCCAGTTCGTCTGAACTGATAACCGGATAAAGAGCACAAAAAAGGCGGATTGAAAAATCCGCCTTTTTTTATGGCTGCTGCTTTGATTAACCGTTATTCACAATCACAATCCCACCGTGATCGTAGCGATAATGACAATGGGCATACTCCAGCGGCGTGCCGTCCTCCAGATAAATCACCTGCTCGACTTCCAGCACCGGGTCACCCGCTTCGCAGATTAAATGCTGCTGCTCCAGTTCGCCCGGTTTGATGGCGCGCACCACGCGATACGACCCCATAATCTTTAGCCCCAGAGTTTCGACATACTGAAACACCGAGCTTTCCAGATGGCCTTTATTCAGACCGGGTACCAGGTTCACTGGCATAACCGTCGCATCCAGTGACATCGGTTCGTTGTTCAGCAGACGCAAACGGACAAAATCGTAGACCGGCGCATCGGCGTTAATCAGCAGCGACGATTGCTCTTTTTCGGTGGGAAAACGCAGGTCGAACCGCACTACCTGGCTACTGACCGTGCCCAGATGCTCCCAGGTTTTGGTCGCACCAAAATAGTCGGTACCGGGCAAATCCCACTGTGAAAGCTGGAGGAAATTCTTGCGCACAAAAGTGCCCTGTCCCTGACGCGTGTAAATCAGCCCTTCGACGATCAGCTGGCGAATCGCCTGCTGGATAGTCATGCGGCTGGTTTGAAATTCAGCCGCAAGTGCAAATTGATCGGGTAACGGTGAGCTGGCGGGATAGCGCTGGCTGATAATCCGCTTCTTAATTTCCCGCGCGATAGTAAGATATTTCGCCGCCATTGTTACGCATCCTGGTCATTTATCCCATTGTTTCTTAAGGCCACTCGCTCTGAAATTTTGAGGAAAGGCAGGTAGAAGAATACACCAAAGACAATGATTATCAACTGGACCACGACCGCCCTCCAGTCCCCTGCCGTCGCCAGCCAGGCGCTGAGCACCGGCGGTGTTGTCCAGGGGATCATCACCACGCAGCGCGACATTAATCCGAGCGTGGTACAGACCCAGGCGAAGAAAATACCGATGGCGGGCAGCAGTACAAACGGGATCATCAGCGGCACGTTGAACACAATCGGTAGTCCGAAAATTACCGGCTCGTTGATGTTAAATAGGCCCGGCGTTATCGCCAGCCGTGCCACCTGCTTCGACGCTTTCTGACGCGAGAACAGGAAGATGGCAATCAGCAGCGAAATGGTGCTGCCGGTTCCGCCCACCATGCCGAAGGTCGGCACGAAAATGTTGTTGATGATATGCGGAATCGGCTGCCCTGCGGCGTAGGCCAGCATGTTCTCGTTGGTGTTAATCAGCAAGAACGGCTCCAGTACCACGCTGTTCACCACCGACTGGTGAATACCCAGCGTGAACAGGAAGTTGCCAAAACTGTAGATAAAAAGAGTGCCCGGCAGGCTGGTGTTGATCAACCGCAGCGGCTGCTGGATCAGCGTCGTTATCAGATGTATCAGGTCGGTGTGCAGCCAATTACTCAGCAGTGCTGCGAATACCGCAAACAGCGAAAGCGTGATAATTGTCGGCAGCAGCGATGAAAACGACTGGCTTACCGCAGGCGGCACGTTATCACCGAGATTGATTTCCAGCCGTTTAAACTGCGCAATGCGGATAAATATCTCCGTCGACAGCAAGCCAATAATCACCCCGGCGAAGATCCCGGTGGAACCGATGTTGGCGAAGGTCAAAATCGATGTCAGGCTCACCGCCACTTTGCCGCCAACCGGCACCATATCGACCTGCATCGGCATCATAATAATGAAACTGCACAGCGCAATGACGACGGCCGAAACCGGGTTACCAAAGTTTTTGTTACGCGCCAGCGACCACGCAATCATTGGCGCGATAAGCAGCGCGGCAATGTTGAGCGTACCGTTGATAATCGCCTCCCCCCAGACCTTAAAACGCACTAACGTTTCGCCTTCAAAAATCCACGGGAACACCACGTTGTTCACCAGCACAGCAAGCCCTGCCAGAATAAATATTGGCATGACACCGGCAAACGCGTCGCGCAACGAGCGCAGGTGAACCTGGTTCGCGATGCGCGCCGAAAACTCCACGAAGCGATCGGTAAAAGACTGCATATTGGATGTAACGTTATCAGACATTTGCAGAGACCTTTTCTTCACTCACTCGTATCCCCGCCAACGTTCACGCTGACGGGGAGAAACCCGGCTGGCCCAGAGATTACATCTCGTCGCCGTTGCTGCGGATCGCCTGTTTCAACCATGCATAGCTTTTCTTCGGCACACGTTTTAAGTCTTTCAGATCGTGGTTATCGCGGTTGACGTACACCACGCCATAGCGCTTACGCATGTCGCCCTGCGAGCTGAGAATGTCGATTAGCCCCCAGCCGAGATAGCCAATCACCTCTGCACCATCCTCTAAGATTGCCTCTTTCATGGCGTTGATGTGGTCCCGGTGATAAGCGATGCGGTAGTCATCGGCGACAGGATTCTCGCCATCCCAGGATTCGATGACGCCAATGCCGTTTTCAATCGGGAACACTGGCATCCGCCAGTCGTTGTAATAACGGGTGATGATGCTGCGGAAGCCAAGCGGGTCGATTTGCCAGTTCCATTCGGTGGCTTTCAGATACGGGTTATTTTTATCGCCGTATTTCAGGTAATAGTTAACGTCGGTGCCTTCCGGAATCGGATCAGTATCCAGCGTGCGGCTGGCATAATAGCTGAACGCCATGTAGTCGTTTTTGTTGCGGGCAATCAGCGCTAAATCCTCTTCGCGATAGATATCATCGAAGCCTTCACGCTTCACCACCGCCATCACTTCCGGGCTGTAGCCTTCACCTGCATACACGCGCAGCAGGTTCTGGTTGAGGAATTCGTCATACTGCTGCGCACAGAAAATATCGCGCGGTTTGCAGGTCGCCGGGTAGATAAGCTGGTGTGCCAGCATGCCGCCCATCAGTTTACCGGGCTTGGTTTCGTGCAGATACTGCGTCAGCTGCACATGTGCCACCATGGTGTGATGCTGAATTTCGTACAGCTCGCGTAGGGTTTCTTCTCCGCGCAGATACCCTGAAATGCGGAACGCGATCGGCATGTGGAAAATGTTCTGCTCGTTGAAGGTCAGCCAGTACTTCACCTTGTCGCCGTAGCAGTCGATCATCTTTTGCCCGTAACGCACGAATGCATCCATTACCCGGCGGTCGTTAAAACCGTTGTACTCTTCGGCCAGCGCCAGCGGCATGTCGAAGTGATAGAGGCAAATCATTGGCTCGATGCCGCGAGCAATCAGGCCGTCGATGAAACGGTGATAAAACGCGATCCCTTCTTCGTTAAACGCGCCGTCACCGGTTGGGCATACGCGACTCCAGGCAATCTGGAAACGGTAGCAGTTCATGCCCAAATCCTGCATTAAATCAAAATCTTCTTCGAAGCGATGATACGAGTCAGTAGCCACTTTCCAGTCGGATGCAAACTCGCTCGGCTCACGAATGTCATACACCGATTTACCTTTACCGCCCTCGTTCCATGCCCCTTCGGTCTGCATGCTGGAAACCGAGTTACCCCACAAAAAATCCTTCGGTAGTTTCTTCATTGTCGCTCCCCGCCTATATGACTAGTCATTTAAATTTCATGACTAGTCATATAGAACTAAATGACAAATCAGGCAAAAGGCTTGTGTTGTTTTTGTGAGCAGATTCGAAAAGATAGTATTGCCACCATGGCGCTATTGCCTGTTTATCAATACTTCCTCAACGAACTGATATTTGTAGGCGGCGTGAATCGATCTCAGGCTCTACGCTTGCTTCATTGCGAAGAAAACAAAAAATTACAAATAACTCACAGTATTTTTACACAACTGTACTTCACTTCAATAGAGGTACTGGCCTCATAGCTCGCTTGAGCGTCCAGGATTTTGACAACCACCGCACGACGACCACCAACCACTGTTCAACAATAAGCAGAGGAACTATCAGATGAGAAAAAGCTGGAAAGGTGTTGGCGTCCTGGCGTTTGCCGCCGGTTCGCTAATCCGCACCGGAGGTGCGGTGGCAGAAGACCCAACGAATACGCCTGCTCCGCCCCCCGATAATAAGAAACCCAATATCATCCTGATTGTTTCGGATGATACGGGCTACGGCGATTTGGGAGTATATGGCGGTGGCCCAGGCCGCGGCATGCCAACGCCGAATCTCGATCGCATGGCGGATGAAGGGATGACCTTCTTCGATTTCTACGGTCAGCCTAGCTGTACACCGGGCAGGGCCGCCATGCAGACCGGACGCATTCCGAACCGTAGCGGGATGACGACCGTGGCCTTCCAGGGCCAAGGTGGCGGCCTGCCGAAAGAGGAGTGGACGCTGGCCTCGGTGCTGAAAACCGGGGGCTATAAAACCTTCTTCACGGGCAAATGGCACTTGGGTGAATCCGATTACGCCCTGCCAAATGCGCAGGGTTATGACGATATGCGCTACGTCGGGCTCTATCACCTGAACGCCTATACCTACGCCGATCCGAAGTGGTTCCCGGATATGGATCCGAAACTACGTGAGATGTTTGCGCGTGTTACCCGCGGTGCCCTGTCGGGTAAAGCCGGCGAAGCGCCACATGAAGATTTCAAAATCAACGGCCAGTATGTCAACACTCCGGTTATCGACGGTAAAGAAGGGGTGGTCGGTATTCCGTTCTTTGACCGCTATGTGGAAAAAGCGGCACTCGACTACCTGGATGCCAACAGCAAATCCAGTGAACCGTTCTTCATGAGCATTAACTTCATGAAAAACCACCAGCCAAACATGCCGGATCCTGACTACATCGGCAAATCAATGTCGAAGAGTAAGTACGCCGATTCGATGGTCGAAATGGATGCCCGCGTCGGGCATATCATGGATAAAATTCGTGAACTGGGTCTCGACAAAAACACCCTCGTGGTCTGGACCACCGATAACGGCGCCTGGCAGGATGTTTATCCTGATGCCGGTTATACCCCGTTCCGTGGTACCAAGGGAACCGATCGGGAAGGCGGTAGTCGCGTGCCCGCCATCGCCTGGTGGCCGGGTAAAATCAAAGATCACAGCCGCAACTATGACATCGTCGGCGGCCTGGATTTGATGGCAACGTTCGCCTCTCTGGCAGACATCAAATTGCCGACTGAGGATCGCGCCGGCAAACCGATGATTTTCGACAGCTATGACATCTCGCCAGTGCTGTTCGGGACCGGGAAAGATCCGCGCAATAGCTGGTTCTACTTTACCGAAGATGAACTCACCCCTGGGGCCGTTCGCGTTGGCAACTATAAGGCTGAGTTCAACCTCCGTGGAGACGATGGCGTGAAAACAGGCGGTCTGGCGGTTGATTCTAACCTCGGCTGGAAAGGACCATCGTCCTACGTTGCCACCGTGCCACAGATCTTTGACCTCTGGCAGGATCCGCAAGAACGCTACGATATCTTTATGAACAACTACACCGAGCATACCTGGACGCTGGTGACCTTTAATGAGGCGATCAAGAACCTGATGCAGACCTACGTTAAATATCCACCGCGTAAAAACCAGAGTGAGGGCTATTCCGGCCCGATTACCCTGAGCCAGTATGAGCGCGTACAGGGCGTACGCGAGCAACTGGAAAAACAGGGCTTCCAGATAGCCTTGCCGAGCGGCAACTGATGGCATCACCGGCCTCGTTTCGGGGCCGGATTTCTCATTTTTAAGGCCAGACTATGAAAGAGAGCACCACCCTGTCGTTGACCCCCCTGGTAAATGCCGGACGCTATTTGCCGCCATTAAAACGCCGTTACCATGTGATGGCCAAACCGTCTGGCTCCACCTGTAATCTCGACTGTAGCTACTGTTTTTATCTGCACAAAGAGCAGCTCCTGCACCAGGATCGCGACAAAGGGATGACCGATGAGGTGCTGGAGAACTTTATCCGACAGTACATCGCCACCCAGGACGGCGAAGAGATCATCTTCTCCTGGCAAGGCGGCGAACCGACGTTGATGGGGCTCGATTTCTTTCGCAAAGTGGTGGAGTTACAAAAGAAATACCAGCCAAAACATCAACGCATTGAAAACGATCTACAGACCAATGGTTTTCTGATTAACGATGAGTGGGCAGAGTTTCTCAAAGAACATCGCTTTCTGGTAGGCGTTTCGATTGATGGTCCGCGGGAACTGCATGACCGCTATCGTGTGACGCGCAGCGGCAAACCCACCTTTGACCGCGTAATGCGTGGTATCGAAACGCTGAAACGCCACGGGGTGTCGTTCAATACTCTGGTGGTCATCAACCGCGTCAATGCCCGCTTCCCGAAGGAGGTGTATCACTTTCTAACCGAGACCGTGGGTTCGACCTATATCCAGTTTATTCCCTGCGTGGAACCCGTGGAATTTAAGCATACCGCACCACAGTTCTGGCGCGATGACACAATTCCGATCACTGGCACGCGCCGGGCGCACCCTGGCGATCTGGACTCAATTGTCACCGACTGGTCAGTCGATCCGGACGACTGGGGCAGCTTCCTGATTGGCGCTTTTGAGGAGTGGGTGAATCACGATCTCGGCCGGGTACAGGTTAACGTGTTTGAAACGGCTGTGGTGCAGACCATGGGACTGCCAGCACAGCTGTGCGTCACCGCCGAATTTTGCGGAAAAGCACTGGCGATGGAGAAAAATGGCGACGTTTTCTCTTGCGATCACTATGTCTATCCGGAATATAAGCTCGGCAATATCCACAGGCAGTCGCTGGCACAAATGGTGTTTTCTGAACGCCAGCAGGCGTTTGGCATGGGCAAGAAAAATACCCTGCCTGAATACTGTAAAACTTGTCCTCACCTCAAACTTTGCTGGGGTGAGTGCCCAAAAAATCGCATCGTTCGTGCCCCCGATGGAGAAACCGGACTCAACTATCTCTGCCCTGGCCTGAAGGCATTTTTCAGTACCGCGAAACCGACGCTGGAAAAAATCGCAGCCATGATTCAGGCCTCTCCACCGCTATAAAAAAACCGGGTGGCCCCCTGGCCTACCCGGTTTTTATCCACGCCCCGGCACACCGCCGGGGACGTTTTATTGCTGTGCCAGCTGATTACGGCGGTATTCGCCCTGACGCTCCAGCATCCAGCCCGGATATTCACGTGGCAGCGCGCTGACCGCATCCAGCTGTTTCAGCTCGTCGTCCGTCAGACGGATCCCGGTCGCGGCGATGTTATCCGCCAGCTGATCCGGGCGTTTGGCCCCGATGATCACACTGCTGACCACCGGCTGATGCAGCAGCCACGCCAGGGCAATTTGTGCCACCGACACGCCTTTGCGTTCTGCGATGTCGCGCATTACGTCGATGCAATCGAAACCACGCGCTTTGTCTACCGGTGGGAAATCGAACTCCAGACGGCGTCCGCCCGCTTCGTTTTGTCCGTCACGACCGTATTTACCGCTGAGGAAACCGCCCGCCAACGGGCTCCAGACCATCAGCCCGACGCCTTCGCTTTGCATCATCGGCACCAGTTCACGTTCAAGATCACGCCCGGCAATGGTGTAATACGCCTGCAGTGAGGCAAAACGGGACAGGCCCAGACGCTCGGAAATGCCCAGCGCCTTCATGATTTGCCACGCCGACCAGTTCGACACTCCGATGTAGCGCACATGGCCGTGCTGCACGAGATTGTCCAGAGCATAAAGCGTCTCTTCTATCGGTGTGGCCGGGTCGAAGCCGTGCAGCTGAAACAGGTCGATATGATCGAGCTGCATCCGGCGCAGGCTCTCTTTAACGCTGTTGATGATGTGATAGCGCGAGCTGCCGCGCGAGTTCACACCCGCGGTGCCGGTTTCGCCAAACACTTTGGTCGCCACCACCACGTTTTCGCGTGGCACTTTGAGGTTTTTCAGCGCCTGGCCGGTGATCTCTTCCGAGCGCCCTTCCGAATAAACGTTGGCGGTATCGATAAAGTTGATGCCCGCATCCAGCGCGCTGCCAACCAGCCGCTCGGCGTCCGCCTGCTGCAGTTGGCCGATTTTGCCCCACATTCCGCCTTCGCCGCCGAACGTCATGGTGCCAAGGCACAGTTCGGACACAAACAGACCGGTATTGCCTAATTTCTGGTAACGCATAACTTTCTCCTCAGGGGATGTCGTTGGTGTGTGTCGTATAGTTATAACCACACGCCTGCGTTTGCGAATGGGGCGATCCTGCCCGTTTCTTGCCCAATTCTCTGAACCTTAACCGCGAGGTGCATCGCCGAATACCGAATACGCCGGCAGATGCACGTCCTGATACGTTTCCCAGCCGCCGCCCAGGGCTTTATACAGGGCAACTAAATCGATGCGACTTTGCACCTGCGCCTGAGCGTGCTGCTGCTCCGCCTGCGCCAGCTGTCGCTGCGCATCAAGCACGTCAATGAACGTCGCGAGCCCCTGTTTGTAGCTGTCACTGGCGAGGTTAAAGGCGCTTTGCAACGCATCAATCGTGCGCTGCAATGCCTGTTCTTGTTTCTGATCGCTGCGATAGCTTACCAGCGAATTCTCCACGTCGCCGAGCGCCGTCAGCACGGTTTGCCGATACTGAAGCACCTGCGCGCCTTGCTGCGCCCGCGCCAGTTTGACGCTGGAGACCAGTCGTCCGCCCTGGAAAATGGGAATCGAAATCTGCGGGCCGACGCTGTAGAAATGGCTGCTCCAGTCGGTGAGCCAGTTGGTTTCGGTATTACGCAAACCAAACTGGCCGTTCAGCGTCAGGCTGGGGAACAGTTCTGCCACAGAGACACCAATTTGCGCCGTGGCGGCATGTAAATTGGCTTCGGCTTCGCGCACGTCCGGACGGCGGCGCGCCAGGGTCGACGGGATGCCGGTTTGCACCACGTCAGGTAAGTTCGGCAGCGGCTGCGGGGTGCGCAGTTCGCCATCCAGCGCGCCCGGCGGTTTGCCGAGCAGAATAGCCAGCGCGTTCATCGCCTGTCGTTCCTGCGCTTCATACTGTGGGAGTTGCGCTTCAAGATTTCCCAGCTGTGCGCGGGCGTTTTCGACGTCCATCTGCGGCGACAGCCCACCCTTCTGTCGGCTTTGCGTCAGCTCCAGGGTTTCCTGGGCGCTGGCTATCTGCGTATTCATGGTTGCCATAATGCTCTGCGTGCCACGCAGCTGGAGCCAGGCGCGGGCGACTTCCGCCTCCAGCGACACCAGCGCATCGTTGCGCTGTTCAATTGCCGCCTGCTGTTGCGCTTTCGCCGCTTCGACCTGACGCCGTACTTTTCCCCACAAATCGAGTTCCCACTGCGCGTCAAAGCTGCCCTGATAGAGGTGAATCGGCTCGGTCAGCGGCTGTAACGCGCCTTTCAAATCCGGGTCAACATTATCAATCTGGCTATAGACGCCCTGAGAGTTCAGCTCGCCTTCAACACCCAACTGCTGGCGCGTGGCCTGCAAATTCCCGTTCACCGACGGGAAGAACGCGCCGTTGGCTTGATTGAGCTGTTCACGCGCCCCGGCGATACGCAGCGCGGTTTGTTGCAGCGAGAGATTGCCGATGATCGCCCTCTCAATCAGGCTGTTGAGTTCGGCTGAATTGAACGTCGTCCACCAGCGCGTATTCACCGCCTGGGTCGCGGTTTTCGAGGCCGCCGCGTTGTCTCCGGGATCATTCCAGTGCGACGGCGTTTTCGGCTGCGGTGACAGGTAATCCGGCCCGACGGAGCAACCCGCCAGCAGTAATGCGATTCCGGACAGGGCAAAAGGTATGCTTCTGTACATCGTCAGTGTGCTCCTGCGCTGCCTTCGCTCTTAATTGGCGAAAGCAGTAAACAAAACGGGATCAGGCATAGCGCCACCACGCTCAAAAGAGTAAACACATCGACATAGGCCAGAAATCGGGACTGAGCGATGAGCTGCTTATACATTTGTCCCCCGGCCAGACTCAGCGGGTCACCCACCTGAGTCGTGAAATTGCGGATAGCCTCCGCGACCTCTTTTAGCGTCAACTGGAAAGATTCGTTAAACGGCGTGGCGTTATAGGCCAGATAGGCGCTGTGTGTTTGCGCGCGTTCGGTGATAGCTGCAGTAGAAAGCGAAATCCCCACCGATCCCGCCACGTTACGGAACATAGTGAACAGCGCTGCGGCATCGGCATTGAGCCGACGTGGTATGGAGACAAAGGCAATAGTGGTCAGCGGCACAAACAGGAATCCCAGTCCTAATGATTGGGCGCACCGGAACAAGACCAGCGTTTCAAAATCGATAGCGGGCGTCAGATTTCGCGACCAGAAGAAGGACACCGCCAGCAGAGTAAAACCAAAAGCGATTATCCAGCGGGTCTGCACGATCGGCATCAGCTTGAGCACCAGCGGAATGGTGAGCACGATAAGCACCGCCCCCGGCGACATCACCAGCCCCGACCAGGTGGCGGTGTAGCCTAAATCCTGCTGAGCGAGCTGAGGGATAACCACCGAACTGCCGTACAGGATCATCGCCATGCCCGCCATCAGCAGGCAGGAAATTGCAAAGTTACGATCCGCCATACAGCGTAAATCCACCACCGGTTTGCGGGCGTAAAGCAGCCAGTAAATTGCCCCGACGATGCCAATCAGCGTCAGCACCGCAAAAGTGATAATAAAGTTCGAGTGGAACCAGTCGTCGTCTTCACCTCTGTCGAGCATCACCTGCAAACAGCCCAGCCCCAGCGCAATAAGTCCGATTCCGGTCCAGTCGATGCTGGCTTTACCTTCGGCTTTTTTCTCCCACGGCGGGTCTTCAAGCAGCTGATACACCGCCAGCACCGTCAGGATCCCGACCGGGATATTGATAAAGAACACCCAGCGCCAGGAGTAGCTGTCGGTTATCCAGCCGCCGAGGGTGGGGCCCATCACCGGGGCGACAATAATCGCTATCGACGACAGGCCGAACGCCTTGCCACGGTCTTCCGGTTTGAAATAATCAAGCAGTACCGACTGCTGCGTGGGCTGTAAGCCGCCGCCGAAGAATCCCTGCATCACGCGGAAAAGAATGATTTGCCACAGCTCGGTGGCGATGCCACACAGAAACGAACAGAGGGTGAACATCACGATGCAGATCATGAAGAACTGTTTGCGTCCGAGCAGGCGGCTTAAGAAGGCTGAAATCGGCAGCACGATACCGTTCGCCACCAGATAACTGGTTAACACCCACGTGGATTCGTCGTAGCTGGCCGACAGTGACCCGGCGACGTGGGGCAGCGCCACGTTGACGATGGTGGTGTCGAGAATTTCCATAAACACCGCGAGGGTGACGACGATCGCCACCGCCCACGGATTGCTGGCCGGCCGCCAGTTGTCATGGCTGCTGTCCGTCATTCCACCGTAACCTTCGGCTCAACAGACAGGCCCAGCGGTAACGGATGATTCGCATCCAGACCTTTATCAATCACGATTTTCACTGGCACGCGCTGAACGATTTTTACGTAGTTACCGGTGGCATTTTCTGCCGGGAAGGCGGAGAACTTCGCCCCACTACCCTGTTGAATACTGTCCACGTGTCCTTCCAGTTCTATGTCCGGCCACGCATCGACCGACACGCTGACTTTATTCCCCGGTTTCATTCTTTCAAGCTGAGACTCTTTAAAGTTGGCGGTTATCCATACGTCCGTTGAAACCAGAGAAAACAGCGCCGTGCCCGCCTGCACCAAAGTGCCGTTTTGCACATTACGCCTGGTGACAAAGCCGTCAAACGGAGCGCGCACTTCGGTATAAGAAAGATTCAGATCCGCCGTTTCCAGCTGGGCTTTGGCCTGATCGACCTGACGCTCACGCGCCTCAACGTTAGTTTCCTGCTGACGGATTTGCAGCTGCACCTGATCGGCCACTTCCAGCTGTGCCCTGGCGCTGGCTAATCCTGCCTGAGCGCTGCGCAGTTGTGCATTCGCCGAATCGATATTCTGTTGCGTGGTCGCCCGCGGATCGACGCCGCGCTGACGACGGTAGGACGCTTCGGCGTTGGCCATATCAGCCTGCGCCTTCAGCACCTGCGCGCGCGCTTCATCGCGCTGAGCGGGATATTGCACTTTTGACAGCGCCAGCTGCGCCTGCGCCTGATGGAGCTGCGCCACCGCCAGCCCCAACTGGGCTTTCGCCTGATCTCGCTGGGCGGTGTTATCCCGAGGATCGATAACCACCAACAGATCGCCTTTCTTCACCCGCTGGTTATCGGACACTTTCAGCTCGGTCACGTAACCTGCGGCTTTCGGCGCGATAGTCACCGCGTTGCCGTCGGTGAACGCATCGTCAGTCGTTTCCTCATTGCGGGTCAAAAACCACCACACCAGCGCAATGATCAGCATCACCACGACCACAATCCCCAGAATGATTAACGGCTTCTTTCCGGGTTTCTTGCTAGTGGGGGTCTCATTATTTTGTTCTTTTTCAGAAGGGGCGTTCGTCTCTGCCATAGCGTCACAACGGTCCTGTAGGTTAACGGCGTAACACATTCGCCGTTCACTAAACTTAGGAGGTTGCTCTACATTTGCCAGGAATTTGCCAGGAAATCCTGACAAATCCGCACTATCTGACAAGGCTCAACAGGACAAAACCGACCAGCGCGGCCCACAGCAGCATCGGGATGGAATAGAGGTGGAAACGCCACCAGATGCGCCGGTTGTTGGCCATACGCAGCGCAATCAGGTTGGCGAGTGAGCCGGGTAACAGGCCAAATCCCCCGACGTTTACCGCCCAGGCCAGCAGCATGGATGGTGGCACATAGTTAATCAGCAAAATCGTGGACGGCACGTTGCTAATCACCTGCGACAGGCCGATGGCCGTCAGCCAGAGCCCCACGTCAGATAAACCGCCAACGCCGGATAACGCGTAATGCAGCGCCGGAAGCTGGGTCATCATATGCACATCCACAAACATGGCCATGAAAACCAGCAGCAGCGTCCAGTCGACGCTGAACACCACGCGCCGCTCGAGGATCAAGAAACCGACGGCGAGAACCGCCAGACCCCACAGCTCCTGGCGCATCTCAAGACTCAGCAAAAAAATCAGGTAAAACGCGAGACAGCACCAGACCAGCTTTGGCTTCCAGTCCGGGGTGCGTTCTCCGCTCTGAAAATGAAGCGCTTTGGCGGGAAAACAAAACCAGCACAGCACCAGTAGCGTGAGCATCATCGCCAGTGCCAGCGGAGCCATTTGCCAGCTGAATGACAGGAACGACAGGCCCGAACGGCCCCACAGCAGGATATTTTGCGGATTGCCAATCGGCGTGAGCAACGAGCCCGCGTTTACCGCCAGTGCCTCAAAGATAATCAGTCGATTGACCGGAATGGCGCTCCACTTTTTCAGCGTCAGGGTCAGCGGCACAACGATAAACAGCGCCACATCGTTGGTGAGAAACGTCGACAGAACCGCCGCAGCCAGCACCATAAACATCGCCAGCTGGCGTTCGGTCACGAAACGTCGCGCCATTTTACGACCCAGCACGTCGAAATAACCGCTCTGCTCGACGCCTTTGGTCAACAGCATCAGGCCACTCAGGGTGACGATGGTGTGCCAGTCAATGGCGGCGGGCCAGGAAGATGGATGAAACGGGACAAATAAAGAAAGGAGGAAACCGGTGAGGATCAGCAGATGTAAAAAGCGGTCACGCATTAGCGACCGCAATAAAGGAAGGCTCATTCAGCGTGCAGTCCTGCCTGAAGGGTAAACTGGCGGAAGCGTTCCAGCGTCTCTTCGCTGACGTGATGTTCCATTCCCTCGGCATCGCGGCGGGCGGTGTCCTGGCTTACGCCAATCGCCAGTAAAAAGGTTTCCACGATCTGATGACGTTCGCGAGTTTCCTGCGCCAGTTTCTCGCCTTCCGGGGTGAGAAACACGCCACGCCAGGGGATCTGCTGGATAAGCCCAACGCCTGCCAGACGTTTCAGCATTTTCGCTACCGTCGGCTGGGACACGCCTAAACGCGCCGCCATATCGACCTGCCGCGCTTCGCCCACTTCACGGATAAGGTCGGAAATCAGCTCAACGTAATCATCAATCAGCTCACGGCGATGCGCTTCTCGCACCTGACGAAAACCTTCAACATGTTCTTCGACATTTACCAATTGCGTCACTTTTTTTATTCCTGGCGTGTCCGGACGACGGCTCATTATGCTTCCTCTTCTCGCTGTGACGCGTCAGTGCATCAGACAAAGGAGCACCATTGTATAGGATCGTGACCAGAGCACAAAAATTTAACGTTTTAGCCATAGCTAAGTAATATAGCCTGTGCTATATCTGTATGTAATACGAACATCCTTCATGGAGTGAAGGTCTGAAATGTTCAGGAGGTTGTTATGAACGAACTCAAGAGGTGCTTAAGCGTGTTTACCCATTCTCCCTTTAAAGTGCGCCTGATTCTGATCAATATGTTGTGTGACCTGTTCAGCAACAAACCGCAGCAGGACAAGCCTTCTCATTAATGCGGCGTCGCGGTACGCCGCTTCATTTTTTTTGTCATAAAAGCCAGTCACACTGCCCCGTTGACAGCAAAAACCCCTTCTTTTTTCCGGATTTGTTATCGCCTTCTCAAAACAATTCGTTATGAGTAGTTGACGTAACTATTCATCAACTTTATCTTCTCGCATCCCTGCAGCTTTTGCGCTTCGTCGAACTCCTTTCTACACGCACTGCCAGGCAGGCTTTACCCTTCGACGCCAGGGGATGCACATGGCGGCTTTTTTATTGTGACCTATGAATGTAACGCTGAAAGAAACGCTTGCTGCGCGTGGCATGGCGCTTAACCCATGGACCGGATTTTACTTTTTACAATCACTGCTGATGAATCTGGCGCTGGGATATTCTTTCAGCCTCCTGTATACCGTCTCGTTTACCTGCGTCCTGCATGTGCTGTGGCGCGCGGTGCCGCGCACGCAGAAAGTCCTGCTCGGCATTTATTCTCTGGTGGCGGCTTTTTATTATCCGTTTGGTCAGGCTTATGGCGCGCCAAACTTTAATACCCTGCTGGCGCTGCATTCGACCAATGCCGAAGAATCCACGGAAATCCTGACTATCTTCCCGTGGTACAGCTATTTCATTTCTGTCTTTATCTTCGCGATGGGCGTGATTGCGGTGCGGCGCAAGCAGGAAGCCAAACGCGCGTGGAGCAAAATCGACATCTTGTGCCTGCTGTTTTGCGTCGGCGTCGCCTTTGTGCGTCCGGTTCAGGAGATGGCATGGGATGGCGCGTTCCGTATCAGCAAAATCGGTTATCCGGCGGTGCGCTTCATGCACGACGTGGCGATCAGCAACCAGCAGGTGCTGGATGAACAGGCGCGTCTGGCGCAGTTTTCCCACCTGAAAGATACCTGGAATGTGGTGGCGGTGAAGCCTAAATATCACACCTACGTGGTGGTGATTGGCGAGAGCGCGCGCCGTGATGCGATGGGCGCGTTTGGCGGCCACTGGGATAACACCCCGTTTGAACGCGACGTGAACGGCACGCTGTTTACCGACTATATTTCCGCCAGTGGCTCAACACAGAAATCCCTCGGCCTGACGCTCAACCGCGTGGTTGACGGCAAACCGCTGTATCAGGATAACTTTGTGACCCTGGCGAATCGCGCCGGATTCCAGACGTGGTGGTTCTCGAATCAGGGCCAGATTGGCGAGTACGACACCGCCATTGCCAGTATCGCGAAACGCGCGGACGAAGCGCATTTCCTGAAAAACGGTGATTTTGAAGCGGATAAAAATACCAAAGACGAAGATCTGCTGAAGATGACAGCGCAGGTGCTGTCCACTGAACGCACTCAGCCTCAGCTGATCGTTCTGCACCTGATGGGATCACACCCACAGGCCTGCGATCGCACCCAGGGGAAATACACTGATTTCGTAAAGTCGAAGGAAACCTCATGCTATCTCTACAGCATGACGCAAACCGACCAGCTGCTGAGCAAGCTCTACAATCAGCTGCGTGGTTCCGGCGACAGTTTCTCGCTGGTGTATTTCTCTGACCACGGCTTAGCCATAAAAGAACGCGGCAAATCGGTGCAGTATCTGGCGCATGATGACAAGTTTCAGCAGAACTTCCAGGTACCGTTCCTGGTGCTGTCGAGTGATGACAAAACCCATCTCGTGATTAAAGCGCGCCGTTCGGCAAATGATTTCCTGAGCTTCTTCTCGCAGTGGACCGGTATTCAGGCGCAAGAAATTGCCACGCCGTACCGTTTTATATCGAACCAGAAGGCTGGCCCGGTCTACATCACCAACTTCCGGTTGCAGAAAGTGGATTACAATCACCTCGGAACGGATGTCTTCGACACCGCCCCCCACTGATTCCCTTTCTCAGGAATTGCAGACAAAAAAAATCCGCCCTTGGGCGGATTTTTTATTATCACCGAAGTGATTAGAAGCGGTAACCCACGCCTGCGATCCAGGTGCCAACGTCCACGTTACGGATACGAGACTGCTCGTAGGAGAAGTCCAGTGCAACGTTTTCGATTGGGTTGAACTGCATGCCCGCGCCGTAGGAGAAACCGTAGTCGCTCATGTCGGATTTGCTAGCCGGGAAGTCGTTAGCCTGGAATTTACCGTAGCCAACACCTACTACACCGTAGATGCTCGCCCAATCGTTGATGCGGTAAGCTGGACCAGCAGTCAGACCGTAGTACTGAGCTTTGTTATAGGTATTGCTTTCGTTGTGATTCTTCTCGGTATAAGTGAAAGAACCAATCCAGCCGAGTGGGTTATTGTCCTGCTCGTAACGGTATTTCAGGTTGAAACCACCTGCTTTGTTCGCTTCGCCCTGCATATCGCTCTGAGCGTAGCCACCAGTAACGGTAGAAGTTGCAGCTACTGCGGTACCTGCGGTTGCAGCCAGTACAAAGGCCACTGCTGAAAGACGTGCAATTTTATTCATAACCACCTCAAATGTGCTTCAAGTAAGTCCGTAAGTTTTAAATATATCAAAATTTAATTAAAAACTCTTTGCGATTGTCGTTGTCTAAGGGTCTCAATCATGTAACTAAACGTTTCCACCACTGACAATCCCTATTGAAAATCATCAACTTCCTCACAGATTTTGCCATTATCGCGCGCATTAACTGACGCATTCATCCAGATTAATCCTAAACTGGCGGAGTTTTCATCCTGTGACTGAACTTTATTGTACGGTGGTTTTCTTCGCTTTTTTTCAACAATGCATAAACCAGAAAGGGGTAATTCATTTACACTGCCTCTTTTACTTCCTTTGACAAAAATTGACAGGAGAAAGGATGCCAGGCTTATCACGTAAGCTCCCGGTATGGTTGCCGATACTCGTAATATTGATTGCCATGTGCTCGATTCAGAGCGGCGCGGCGCTGGCGAAGTCGCTTTTTCCCCTGGTGGGCGCGCCCGGCGTAACCGCCCTGCGCCTGGCTCTCGGCACCCTGATTCTGGTGTGCATCTTTAAGCCCTGGCGTTTGCGGTTCACGAGAGAGCAGCGGCTGCCATTGCTGTTTTACGGGTTGTCGCTCGGGGCAATGAACTACCTCTTCTATCTCTCCATCCAGCGCATTCCGCTCGGCGTGGCGGTAGCGCTCGAATTTACCGGCCCGTTAGCGGTGGCGTTGTTTGGTTCTCGTCGCGCGGTGGATTTTGTCTGGGTGGCGCTGGCGGTGCTGGGTCTATGGTTTCTTCTGCCGCTCGGTCAAAGTATAGCCCACGTCGATTTAACCGGCGCGGCGCTGGCTCTGGGTGCCGGGGCTTGTTGGGCGGTCTACATTATTACCGGCCAACGGGCGGGAGAAGAGCACGGCCCTGCCACGGTGGCGATGGGCTCACTGATTGCCGCGGTGGTGTTTGTGCCAATCGGCGCCTTTCAGGCTGGCGAGGTGCTGTGGCAGTGGTCAATTTTGCCGCTCGGTTTGGGCATTGCCATTTTGTCCACGGCGCTGCCCTACTCGCTGGAAATGATTGCCCTCACCCGCTTGCCAACCCGCACCTTTGGCACGCTGATGAGCATGGAACCGGCGCTGGCGGCCATCTCAGGGATGCTGTTCCTCAATGAAACGCTGACCGGTACGCAAACCCTCGCGCTGCTGGCGATCATGACCGCCTCAATGGGCTCGACCCTCACCCTGCGACGCGAGAGTAAAATAAAGAAAGTCGATATTAGTGAATAACGTTGCGCCGTAGGGTTATATCTCCCTGCGGCCTTCAAAAATTATTTTCCGGACACAACCATTTTCCTGCATAAATATTTTTGCAATAAACAGACCTTTCTTACTTAATTAGAAATCATTTATAAACAAACACCTATCACCTTGTTTATAAACGATTTCACTACCTTCAACGTCAACTGCGCTATTAAACCGATAGGTATTAACTTTCCGGCAGCATGAACATCCGGTGCTATACTTATTTCCGGTAATTCACTGGGATTATTAGATCAAGAGGATATGAAATTATGAGTACCGCTAAACTGGTCAAAACCAAAACATCTAATCTGCTCTATACCCGTAATGATGTATCGGATAGCGAGAAAAAAGCGACTATCGAGTTGCTTAATCGCCAGGTTATCCAGTTCATTGACCTGTCACTGATAACCAAACAGGCTCACTGGAATATGCGCGGTGCAAACTTTATTGCCGTCCATGAGATGCTTGACGGTTTCCGCACAGCGCTTATTGATCACCTCGATACTATGGCAGAACGTGCTGTACAGCTGGGCGGTGTCGCACTGGGAACCACACAGGTTGTAAACAGTAAAACCGCGCTGAAAAGCTATCCGCTGGACATCCACACCGTTCAGGATCACCTGAAAGAGCTGGCCGATCGTTACGCGATTGTTGCCAACGACGTGCGTAAAGCCGTTTCTGAAGCCAAAGACGAAGACACCGCAGACATTCTTACCGCCGCATCGCGCGACCTGGATAAATTCCTGTGGTTCATCGAATCTAACATCGAATAAGTATTCGTTTTACTTATTCCTCAGAACCCCTCGCACGAGGGGTTTTGCACTTCTATGGTGCATCAAGTGCCGTTCCACGCCCGCATAAGTAAATCAATTGTAATTATCACTTCACACAATCGTTAACGAAAGATTGTTTTATCACCGCAATTTGCGCTTAATAACCCCACGACCTGGCCCGCGCCAGAGACGCACCATTTTGGTGCCTCATCGCGGTGCATATCGTGTGCCTTGCAACCTTTTTTGTGCAACAAACGGCTACCGCCTCGTTGTAAAACAACACGTTGTAAAATTGGCACGATTCTTTCATATGCGGATTGTTCTCGCAGGGGATTGCCCCGTGGTTATAAAAGGAAATGCTATGAAGTCTGTATTTAAAGTTTCACTGGCTGCACTGACCCTGGCCTTTGCAGTTTCTTCTCAGGCCGCGGAAAAGCAGCTGGTTGTGGCCACCGATACCGCATTCGTTCCGTTTGAATTCAAACAGGGCGACAAATACGTCGGTTTCGATATTGATTTGTGGGCCGCTGTCGCCAAAGAACTGAAGCTCGACTACACCCTGAAGCCAATGGATTTCAGCGGCATCATTCCTGCACTGCAGACCAAAAACATCGACCTGGCACTGGCCGGGATAACCATTACCGACGAACGTAAAAAAGCTATCGACTTCTCTGATGGCTACTACAAAAGCGGTCTGCTGGTGATGGTTAAAGCCAACAACAACGACATTAAAAGCGTGAAAGACCTGGACGGTAAAGTTGTCGCCGTGAAGAGCGGTACCGGTTCCGTAGATTACGCGAAAGCCAACCTCAAACCGAAAGACCTGCGCCAGTTCCCGAACATCGACAACGCGTATATGGAACTCGGCACCAACCGTGCTGATGCCGTTCTGCACGACACCCCAAACATTCTGTACTTCATCAAAACCGCGGGTCACGGCCAGTTTAAAGCTGTCGGTGAGTCTCTGGAAGCACAGCAGTACGGCATCGCGTTCCCGAAAGGCAGCGACGACCTGCGTGAGAAAGTGAACGGCGCGCTGAAAAAACTGCATGAGAATGGTCAGTACAACGAAATCTACAAAAAATGGTTCGGCACTGAACCAAAATAATGACGGTTAATTAGACGTAAATTTATCAGGGGCGGCCTTTCGCCCCTGCTCATTTTGAACCACGGTAAAACGGTAACAGGAACATATTATGCAGTTTGACTGGAGCGTCATCTGGCCTGCCATTCCAATCCTGCTGGATGGCGCCAAAATGACTCTGTGGATTTCGGTCCTCGGGTTAGCGGGCGGTATTATTATCGGCCTCGTCGCGGGTTTAGCCCGCACCTACGGCGGTTGGATTGCCAACCACGTGGCTCTCGTATTCATCGAGATTATTCGCGGTACGCCTATCGTCGTCCAGGTGATGTATATCTACTTCGCCCTGCCGATGGCCTTCCCGGATATTCGCATTGATACCTTCACCGCCGCGGTTATTACCATC
Source organism: Scandinavium manionii (assembly GCF_024764775.1). Classification (NCBI taxonomy): domain Bacteria; kingdom Pseudomonadati; phylum Pseudomonadota; class Gammaproteobacteria; order Enterobacterales; family Enterobacteriaceae; genus Scandinavium; species Scandinavium manionii. The sequence continues at coordinate 239,784 of NZ_JALIGC010000040.1, forward strand.
ATGATCAACTCCGGGGCCTACATCGCGGAAATCACCCGTGGGGCTGTGCTGTCAATTCATAAAGGCTTCAGCGAAGCGGGCCTTGCGCTCGGACTGTCGCGTCGTGAAGCCATTCGCCACGTGATCATGCCGCTGGCGCTGCGCCGCATGCTGCCATCCCTTGGCAACCAGCTGATCATCAGCATCAAAGATACTTCGCTGTTCATCGTCATCGGCGCGGCCGAACTGACCCGCAGCGGCCAGGAAATTATCGCTGGCAACTTCCGTGCCCTGGAGATCTGGACCGCCGTCGGCGTGATTTATCTGATCATCACCCAGGTCCTGAACATCGTGCTCCGCATTCTTGAAAGAAGGATGAAAATCCTGTGATTGAATTTAAAAACGTCTCCAAGCATTTTGGGCAAACCCAGGTGCTACACAACATCGATTTGAACATCACGAAAGGTGAAGTGGTGGTGATTATCGGGCCGTCTGGCTCTGGTAAATCTACCCTGCTGCGCTGCATCAACAAGCTCGAAGAAATCACCAGCGGCGACCTCGTGGTCGATGGTCTGAAGGTCAATGACCCGAAAGTCGACGAGCGGTTAATTCGCCAGGAAGCCGGCATGGTATTCCAGCAGTTTTACCTGTTCCCACACCTGACAGCGCTGGAAAACGTGATGTTTGGCCCGCAGCGCGTGCGTGGTGCATCCAAAGCCGAAGCTGAAAAGGTGGCGAAAGACCTGCTGGCCAAAGTCGGCCTTGCCGAGCGCGGGCATCACTATCCATCTGAGCTTTCCGGCGGCCAGCAGCAGCGTGTGGCCATTGCCCGTGCGCTAGCGGTGAAACCGAAAATGATGCTGTTCGATGAGCCGACCTCTGCGCTCGACCCGGAGCTGCGCCATGAAGTGCTGAAGGTGATGCAGGATTTGGCTGAAGAAGGTATGACGATGGTTATCGTGACCCACGAAATCGGCTTTGCGGAGAAAGTGGCATCGCGTCTGATCTTCATCGATAAAGGCCGCATAGCTGAAGATGGTAACCCACAAACGCTGATCGACAACCCGCCGAGCCAGCGCCTGCAGGAATTTTTGCAGCACGTGTCGTAATGCCCTGCTCTCCCCCGTCCTGGGGGAGAGAATCCTCCCAAAATCTGCCCCCTCTCCCTGAGTCGCTATACTTATCATTTTGTTGATGATTTGAAAGGGAGTTGCCTGTGCCGTGGATCCTGTTGCTGCTTGCGTCGCTGTTCTGTGCCCCGCTACAGGCGGTCACTCTCCCCGGCGTGACCACATCGACCACCAGCACAACTTCTCAAACGCCGCCCACTGAACCCGACGCGGCGCAGAAAAAAGCCGCTTACGCAGCGCTTGCCGACGTGCTGGAAAATGACTCCTCGCGTCAGGAGCTCATCAAACAGCTACGCAGTGCCGCTGCTACACCGCCGCAGGAGAAAGTGCCTCAGCTCACGCCGCCGCCCGTCAGTGCAGAAAAGACGGTGCTGGAAAGTGTGACTGACGTTAGCCGTCACTACGGTGAAGCGCTCTCCACCCGTTTTGCCCAGTTGTGGCGCAATATCTCGACCGCTCAGCATAAGCCTTTCAATTCACAGACCTTTAGCAACGCAGTGAGCCACTTTTTGCTGCTGGCGGGGCTGGTCTTCGCCTTCTACGCCCTACTGCGCCTTTGCGCTCTGCCGCTGTATCGAAAAATGGGGAAATGGGGACGGAAGAAGAACCGCGATCGCAGCAACTGGCTGCACCTGCCCGCGATGATCACTGCCGCAATGATTATCGACCTGTTGCTGTTGGCGTTGACGCTGTTCGTCGGGCAAATGCTGAGCGACAGGCTCAACGGCGGTAGCCGTACCGTGGCCTTTCAACAAAGCCTGTTCCTGAACGCCTTCGCGCTTATCGAGTTCTTTAAAGCCATTCTGCGCCTGATTTTCTGCCCTCGCGTGCCGGATCTGCGTCCATTCACTATTCAGGATGAGGCCGCTCGCTACTGGAGCCTGCGCCTCAGCCTGCTGAGCGGGGTGATTGGCTACGGACTTATCGTTGCGGTGCCTATCATGTCCAACCAGGTGAACGTCCAGACTGGGGCGCTGGCCAACGTGGTCATTATGCTGTGCATCACCGTCTGGGCATTGTGGCTGATTTTCCACAACAAGAAGGCCATTACCGAAAGCCTTATCGGGCTGGCCAACCGTTCGCTGTCCTTCTTTAGCTTGTTCATTCGCGCCTTCGCACTGGTCTGGCACTGGATCGCCAGCGCCTACTTTATCGTGCTGTTCTTTTTCTCACTGTTCGACCCAGGCAACAGCCTGAAATTCATGATGGGCGCGTCGGTCAGAAGCCTCGCCATCATTGGTATCGCCGCATTTATCTCCGGAATTTTGTCGCGCTGGATTGCCAAAACCATCACCCTGTCACCGGAAACGCAGCGTAACTATCCGGAGCTGCAAAAGCGGCTGAATGGCTGGCTTTCGGCGTCGCTGAAGGCCGCGCGGATCCTGACGGTTTGCGTATCAGTGATGCTGCTGCTCAGCGCCTGGGGACTGTTCGACTTCTGGAGCTGGCTGCACAACGGCGCGGGCGAAAAAACGGTGGATGTGCTGATCCGCATCGCGCTGATTTTGTTCTTCTCGGCCATCGGCTGGACGCTGTTGGCGAGCCTGATAGAAAACCGGCTGGCGTCCGACATTCATGGCCGCCCGCTGCCGAGCGCACGCGCCCGCACGCTGCTAACGCTGTTCCGCAATGCCCTGGCGGTGGTCATCAGTACGATCACGGTGATGATCCTGCTGTCGGAAATTGGCGTGAACATTGCACCGCTGCTGGCGGGTGCCGGTGCATTGGGGCTGGCGATTTCCTTTGGTTCGCAGACCCTGGTAAAAGACATCATCACCGGGATTTTCATCCAATTTGAAAACGGAATGAACACCGGGGATTTGGTCACCATCGGGCCGCTGACCGGCACGGTAGAACGGATGTCGATTCGTTCGGTAGGCGTACGTCAGGATACCGGGGCGTACCACATTATTCCGTGGTCCTCGATCACGACCTTCGCCAACTTCGTGCGCGGCATAGGTTCGGTAGTTGCGAATTACGATGTGGATCGTGGAGAAGACGTTGATAAGGCTAATGACGCCCTGAAAGCGGCGGTGACGGAGCTGATGGAGCAGGAAGATATTCGCGGGCTGGTGATAGGTGAACCGTCGTTTGCCGGGCTGGTTGGGTTGACCAACACCGCCTTCACGCTACGGGCGTCGTTCACTACCCTGCCGTTAAAGCAATGGACGGTGCGTTTTGCGCTGGATACGCAGGTGAAGAAGCACTTCGATAAAGCGGGGATCCGCGCGCCGGTGCAGACGTATCAGGTACTGCCTTCGCCCGGCAACCCAGCATTAGCAGCGCCTGAGCCGCCAACGCCGAATCAACCGACGCTGTGATTAGCGTGCGCGAGCGACAAAGCGGCGACGTTTGTCCTCATCAAGGAAAGTCCAGGCGATGAAGCGGCTTTGCTTTTGACCCTGGGCCATCTCTTTTTTCACCACTTTCACCGCACCGGCTTCAGTCAGCGCGGAATAGAGCATCGGCAGATTATCGCCGCGCGACACCAGCGAAGTGAACCACATCACCTGACGACCATACTCGCGGCTTTCGGCGATCATTTTGCGGATAAAGGCCACTTCACCGCCTTCACACCACAGTTCCTGATTCTGACCACCAAAGTTCAGGGTCTCGTGTTTCTGCTGTCCGAGGTTGCGACGTTTACGTTCATTACCTTCGCGCGCACTTTCAGCGGAATCATGGAACGGCGGGTTACAGACCATCGCCTCGAAGAATTCATTTTTATGGATCATGCCCGCAAGGATCGCCTGTTCATCCTTTTGACGACGCAAACGGATCTGACGGCTCATGCCCGGGTTAGCATCAATAATCGCCTGCGCCGCGGTGAGGGCTTCGGCGCTCACTTCGGTGCCGGTGAAACGCCAGCCGTATTCGTGGCTGCCAATCAGCGGATAAATCAGGTTCGCGCCAGTGCCGATATCCAGCACGCTGGCGTTTTGCGGCAGGCTGCCGTTCGCTTCAGTCAGCAAATCCGCCAAATGATGCATGTAGTCTGCACGGCCCGGGACCGGTGGGCAGAGGAAACCGTCTGGAATATTCCACGCTTTCACCTGATAAAAGTGCGCCAGCAGCGCCTGATTCAGGGTCTTTACCGCGTCGGGATCGGCAAAGTTAATGGTCTGCTCCCCGGCCGGGTTGGCGACGATAAACGCTGCAAGTGCCGGTGTGTCCTTGCACAATGCGGGTAAATCGTATCGGTCGTGGTGACGATTACGCGGGTGTAATCCTGGCTTTTGAGCTTTCATAGCTTCCTCCTGTTGACGGCGCGTAAGATACCCGTTGACGCGGGTGGCGTAAATAAGTGAGTCTTCTTATTATTTCACGGGACAGGTGCACCATGTATTTTTATCAGCCTTCAGACGGTCACGGACTGCCGCATGACCCCCTCAATGCGATCATTGGCCCACGCCCAATTGGCTGGATTGCCTCCGTCGATGCGCATGGAAAACGTAATCTGGCGCCATACAGCTTCTTTAACTGCTTTAACTATCGTCCACCGATCATCGGCTTCGCCAGTAGCGGTTGGAAAGACAGCGTGCAAAATATCGTTGAAACACGCGAATTTGTCTGGAATCTCACCACGCTCGACCTTGCCAGCGCCATGAATGAAACCTCAGCCAGTCTCGCTCACGGCGAAGATGAGTTTATCCGCGCCGGGCTGACGCCTGTCGAAAGCCGTCTGGTTCGCGCCCCGCGCGTGGCGGAAAGCCCGGTGAATTTCGAGTGCCGCTTATCGCAATGCATTCAGCTTACTGCCGCGGATGGCACGGCGGTGGATACCTGGCTGGTGCTTGGTGAAGTGGTGGCGGTGCATATTGATGAATCGCTGCTGGAAAACGGCATATATCAGACCGCGAAAGCCAAACCGGTGCTGCGTGCCGGTGGCCCAAGCGCGTATTACAGCATCGATGAAAGCCAGCGTTTTGATTTAATCCGCCCCGACGCCCGATAATTTCTCATTCGATCAGCCACTTATTTGTGGCTGATTTGTCAGTTTTTTGTCAAAAAATGTCGTTCAAAAAACGCGCAGATCATCATCAATTTTTTGCGGCATGTCACATTTCCTCAACACCTACACTTACGTTATCCCCCGTGGATACAGAGAGGATGTGCACATGAAAAGATTGTTGCTTCTGGTCGCTGCTGGTGCGTTGTCGATGCTCTCTTTTTCGGCTTCCGCCGAACCTCAACAACTCATGAAAGGTGACACCGGACAATTGCGTCCGTCAGGTACAGTGTCGGTTTCTGGTGCTGATGACTTTGGTGATCTTCAGGCGAAGCTTGCAGAAAAAGCGCAGCAGGAAGGGGCTAAAGGGTATGTGGTTAACTCCGCCAGCGGTGATAACAAAATGTTCGGCACCGCTACCATCTACAAATAAACTGTTGAAGTTATTCCGCTCAGAAAAGCGCCTCAAATAGCAGGCGCTTTCTTTTTCCCCCTGGGAAATACCCCCTGAATCACCTCAGAATAAATACTTTAAAAATCCTGTTAGATCGGTGTATAGTTCCGCACTACCTCGCAATGTGTAGATTTACTGACAAAACTACAGCTTCCAACACAGCGTAACCGGTTGTCTTTACGCGCACACTTTTATACAAGAATCGTCGCAATCTGTGCCCTTAAAACACCTCACTCGGCTTCAATGCCATTTTCAGCTTCGGGGCGGACTTTATTTTATTAATAATCAGTAATTTATTAATCATTCAAAAAATTCGATTAAGTCTATCAAGTCTATTCGATTTTATCTTTCGCAAAAAAACGTGATACTCATCACATCGACGGAACAACGTCACATTTAAAGAATAACCTGCGAGAGATTAACCATGAAAACCATTAAAACTGCTGCTGTTGCCATCGCTCTTTCTGCTCTTTCTTTCGGTGTGTTTGCTGCACAGCCTGTGTCCCCGACTGAAGCACAGAGCATGAACAAAATCGGTACCGTATCTGTAGAAGGCGCGACTACGCTGGATGGTATGGAAGCGAAACTGGCTGAGAAAGCCGCAGCGGCAGGTGCTACCGGCTACAGCATTACGTCTGCTAACACCAATAACAAAATCAGCGGTACTGCGGTGATTTACAAATAATCACCGGAACAGATTTAACCCTCATTGACCTTTAGGCTATGCCTGCAGTACCTGAATAACCCTCATTATTTATTCGCCCGTCCACGCCACTGGACGGGTTTTTTTGATGCCTGTAAATCACCAGCAGTCGTTGACCCGTTGCAGGCCAGCGGCAACATCAGTCACTTCTCCGGTTGCCACCAGGCAACAGGCCATCTGAATTTTCAGTGATTCAGGTACCGGCTCAACGCCCGCGACGCAGCGCTCAATCCATCTGGCCGTCACTTCCGGATCTTTCGATTCTGGCAGCAGTACTTCCCGCAGCGCATCTTCGCGTTCGACAAGCACCCGCGTACCGTGGCTGTCAATCAGGCTCATCTGCGGGCAACGCTGCGGATTGGCATAAACCTCACCTTCCGTACCGTGCATCAACAGCGCGCGACCGCCGATCCCCTCAAAGAATTTCCCGACGCGCGGCACATATTCCGGGTGCGAAACGCTCGACAAGCGCAGCGCCGCGTCTTCGGCAAACGGCGTCGCGAGCTTCGCCAGGGTGTGTGCGCTGTTACGCACCCCCATTCGCCAACGCAGGCCGAGCTGAGCTTCGAGCGGCGGGCAGAACGCGCCAATTGGCATGTAAACCGGCTGATGGCCGTCGAGCTTCGCCTGCGCCTGCCCGGCGTGCAGCGTCGGTTCGATACCCAGCAGAGTGAAAACGGTTTCGGTTAGCACGCGGGTCGGATCGTGGCTGACGCCGTGGACCAATACCGGGAAACCGAGTTTGTGCAGCAGCATCGCCAGCAGTGGCGTAAGGTTCGCCAGCTTGCGCGCGCCGTTATAGCTTGGGATAACAATCGGCATCGGCTTCGCTATCGGTGGCGTCAGGCTGACCGTATGCTGCTGCATTGCCTCGTAGAAGCCCTGCATTTCGGCCTCACCCTCACCTTTTATGCGCAGCGCAATCAGAATGCCGCCCAGCTCCAGCTCCGGTACGTCACCTTTCAACATCCGGGTATACAAACCGCGAGCGGTATCGGTGTCCAGATCACGGGCGTGGTTTTTGCCACGACCGACTTCTTTAATGATTTTGCGATAGTCCATGCATCTCTCCTGCAGCATGCCGCGAACGTTAGCGTCGCTTCCGCCGGGTCGGCTTAGTTGTGCTTTTGCTTTTTACTATACCTTCTGGCGCCTCCGGTTGCTCTATAGGAAACACCGGTAAGGCGTTCAGCAACCGCGGGCCGTAATTTTTGGTGAGCAGCCGCTTGTCGTAAATAATCACTTCGCCCCAGCAGCTGTGGCTTCGGATCAAACGCCCGACCTGCTGAATGAGGTTAAACGAGGCGCTCGGCAGGCTTTGTACTTCAAACGGATAGCGGTTCAGGCTTTTCAGCCACTCGCCCTCGGTAATGACCACCGGGCTGTCGATCGGCGGAAACGCAATTTTGTGGATGTGAACCTGGCTGAGCAATTCGCCTTTCAAATCGAGCCCTTCGGCAAACGACTGCAGCCCCACCAACACACTGCTTTCCCCGCTTTCCACCCGCTTGCGGTGCAGCTCTACCAGGCGGTAACGCGGCTGATCGCCCTGCACCAGCAGCAGTAAACGCAAATCAGGTACGTACTCCAGAAAACGCTGCATCGCGCGTCCGCTGGCAAACAGCACTAACATCCCACAATGCTTTTTGGCCTCGACCTGCTCGCGGAAATAGGCCGCCATTTCCGCCAGATGCTGCTCTTCGTTATCCATCGACGGCTCGACGCTCATCCGTGGAATGATGATTTTTCCCTGCTCGACGTGGTTAAACGGCGAATCGAGCGCAACAAAACGGTCGCCCGCTTTTTCCTTCAGGCCGCTCATCTCCTGCAAACGCGAGAAGCTGTTCAGCGAGCGCAGCGTCGCGGACGTCACGACGATATGCGGCACGCGCCGCCAGAGCAGTTTTTCCAGCTGGTCGCTGACACGAATACCCACGCAGTGGAACCAGACGTGCGGCTGGCCGTCGCGCTGATCCCTTGTGGCCCATTTAGTGACCGGCGCACCGGAGGCCTGAACCATCGCTGAGAGCTTCCACAGCTTGCTTTGCGCCTCGAACATTCCCAACGCGCGGTTCATTTGCAACAGCACGCGGTGCAGACGCACAATATCGTGCGAGCCGGTTTTTTCACTGAGATCGTTGAGAAACAGCTCCGATAATCCGCGCAGCATTTCGGTGAGTTTGGCCAGGCGCTGGCAGTGCGCCATGATTTCGTCCGGCAGTTCGCCCATCGCAAAACGGTGTTCGGCTTCCGGCCCGGCAGGCATGTACAGGCTGAGAATGTTATTCAGCGAAACAATGTGTTCCTGCAGCTCGTCACAATGCTCTTTTAGACGTTCGGGCGCAGCCAGGGGCGGGAAGGTTTTCGGGCGGAATTGCTCCATGCAGGTCGCCACCAGCTTGATGAATAAATCCAGCTGCAGGCGATACCAGGAGGCGGTGATTTCGGCGCTCATCTCCAGCGCGTCGCGGGCGACGTCCGGTAAATGGTGGCCTTCATCCAGCACCAGCAGCAGGTTTTTGGCTTCCGGCAAGACCGCCTCGCTTTCCATTGCCGCCATCACCAGCGCATGGTTGGCAACCACGACTTCCGCTTCCTGAATTTCGCGGCGGGCCACGAAGAATGGGCATTCGCGGTAGTAGTGACAGTTGCGATTGAGACAGCTGGCTTTATCCGTGCTCATGCGGCTCCAGAGCGCGTCATCGATAGCCTGATCGGTATGATCGCGCAGTCCGTCCCATTTGTAGCTGTCCAAATCGGCTTTCAGCTTCGCACAGCGCTTCTGTTCTTCTTTGTTGTTTGGTGTTAATTCGTCGTCGAGAAACGCCAGTAAATCCTGATGCGTCGGCTCACTGCTGGACAGCGCAGTTAGATTACGGGGGCACACATAGCGTCCGCGGCCAAAGGCGGCGGTGAAGCGCAGATCGGGAATGATTTTTTTCAGCAGCGGCAGATCTTTGCTGTAGATCTGATCCTGTAAGGCAACGTTAGCGGTGCTGATCACCAGCGTTTTTTGTTCTTCGCGGGCAATGGCGATGCCGGGAATGAGATACGAAAGCGTTTTACCGACGCCGGTCGGCGCTTCGATAGCCAGATGCCTGCCCTCGTCACCGGCGAGCGTTTTCGCCACATCGGCAATCATCTGCCGCTGCGGGGCCCGGGGAATAAAGTCGGGGATCTGTTCCTGGAGCGCCTTGTACCATGACGCGATTTGCGCTTTTAACGCGGCGGATAAGGCCATCGGGAGAACCTGAAATACTGTATAAACAGCCACTATTGTGGCATTTTTAGCGTTCAGGCTGTACCTTTTTTTCCGCCGTTCTGAACTGTTCTCGCAAAAATGCAGGGGAGAAAACCCTCTCCGCCCCCGGTTTTAGTGCAGTGCTGGCCAATAGTCTTTATTGGCTTCGATCAGTGCATCCAGCACCTGCCGGGCCTTTTTCGCATCCACGATGGTGCGGTTGAGTGTCAACGCCTGCAAGGCTTTGGTGTAGGAACCCTCAAACCAGGCCTCTACGGTCAGACGTTCATAGGCAAATTGCTGTTCGATGAGTCCTTTGTAGAACACCGGAATTTTGCCCACCCCAAATGGACGTGGCCCGTTGCAACCCACTTCTGCCGCCAGTTCCACCATTACGTCGTCATCGAGGTTTTCTACCAGCCCATGGTTTGGCACCATGACGATAAATTTCTTCTTCAGGTTGAAGGCGATACTTTCCGCCAGTTCGACAATCATATCGCCATGCGCATCATTATGGACGACCTGGACGTTACGTGTCGTGCCCTCAGCCGCTGCAGTACGGCATTCGTCAAAGACCCGTTTTTCACGACCATTCATCACTTCATTGGCGCGCGTATAGTTTGGGTCCAGTTTGCTGAATTTATACTGTGGATAGAGGTAGTACTGCAAATAGGTATTCGGCAGATAGTCCGGGAAATCACGCAGCATATCAGCCACGGCAGCGTAGGTCTCAAGCCACGACGCATCCCGTTGTTCAGCATCCGCAGGCTTAAATCCGTTCTCTGCAATCCAGGCTTTTAATTCCGGCACCAAATCATGCCCGTTCTGATCATAAAGATGCGTAAACCAGCCGAAGTGGTTGAGGCCAAAATAGACCGGATCAAATGTCGCCGGGTCACGCTGTAATAAGCGGCCATAGGAACGCAGCAAATTCACCGGCTGGTCGCAAATATTGAGAATGCGCTTGTCCTGTGGAAAGCGTTTATTCAATGCATCCGCCACAATGGCGGCCGGGTTGGTATAGTTTAAAATCCATGCTTGCGGTGAGCGGGAACGTACTTTTTCCACCAGCGCTATCATGTCGCCAATCGACCGCATGCCGTAGGCAAAACCGCCTGCACCGCAGGTTTCCTGGCCGATTACGCCAAGCCGCAAGGGGATTTTTTCGTCCTGTTCACGCATGGCATAGCCACCGGTACGCATCTGACAGAAGACGAAATCCACCTCGCTAAAAGCAATATTCTCATCGCCGGTATAGATAAATTCCAGTGCCGGATACTCTTCACGGAACAGGACTTTTGCATATTCGCCGATCACCGCCTGACGCTGGGTATCCACGTCAAACATCACCAGTTTGTTCAACGGCAGACGATTTTTGAGTTTGCATAAGGCTTTCAATAATCCTGGCGTCCAGGTTGATCCGCCACCGACCAGGACAATATTGAAGGAAGTTTTCATGATGAGTTCTCTTATTGCGTAGCGTTGATGAGTAAATTCTGCTTTACCGCACTGGCGATACCTTCCACCTGCGGACCATAGATAACCTGAATATCGGTGTCTGTAGCGCGGATGAAGCCACTGGCGCCACTTTGGCGCAGCATCTGTTCGTCTATTTTCGACATATCGACCAGTTTCACGCGCAGACGGGTAAAGCAGCAGTCCACGCTCTGAATGTTGTGACGCCCGCCCAGGCCCGCGATAATCTGTGCCGCAGAATTTGCGCCCTCAGGCTTGAATGCCATCGCCGCAGAAAAGGTACTCTCCTCTTCACGTCCCGGTGTTTTGACCTTCATGCGCAGGATCACCCATCGGAAGGTAAAGTAGTACACCGGTGCCCACAGACATCCGAGCAGCAAACTGAACCACCAGTGGGTTTTTGCCCCGCCGAGCACGCCAAAGACGATAAAATCAATAAAGCCGCCCTGGATATTGCCAATCATCACGCCCAGCATTTGCGAAAAGGCGAATGACAGTCCGGTCATAACGGCATGGAACAGGAATAAAACGGGTGAAATGAAGATGAAACTGAACTCCAGCGGCTCAGTAATTCCGGTCATAAAAGAGGCCAGCGCCCCTGCCATCATCAGCGCTTTCACTCGTTGCTTATGTTCCGGTTTCGCGCACTGCCAGATGGCCAGCGCTGCCGCTGGCAGACCAAACATCATGACCGGGATTTTCCCCTGAGCAAGGAAACGCGTCGCTTCGCGCAGCGTATCATCAGCCAGTTGCCCGGGATGAGTGAGGCCGTAATTGAAGATAGAGAGCGCACCAATAACACTTTCGTTATCTACGTGCACCATGCCACCGACCGGGGTAAAGCGGACCGTTTCATTGAGGATGTGATGCAAACCGGTAGGGATCAGTACCCGCTCGCTGAAGGCATAAACAAAGGTTCCCCAGGCGCCGGATTCGCCGATAAAACGCCCAATATGAATAATGGCATTGGCAATAACCGGCCAGACGAGCGACATCGCCACCCCGACAATCGGCAGTACGATCACCGTGATAATCGGTACAAAACGACGGCCGCCAAAATAAGCAATCGCCGTTGGCAGTTGAATGGTATAGAAGCGGTTATGCAGCAGAACCGTGACAAAACCAGCGATGACACCGCCGAGCACGCTCATCTGCCAGGAAAAAATACCTAAAGTGCTGGCGAATTCCGCGGCATGCATCACCGCATCCGTTTGGCTGTAGCCTTTTGCGACAAACGCCGCTGCAGTCGTGGTTTCCGCTGTCAGCCCCTGCACCATCAGGCTGTAATTGACGCCAACATGAAAGGTGACAAAACCAATAACCGCGGCAAAGGCGGCGGTTGGCTTCTCATCGCGCGCCAGGCCTATGGCGGCGGCAATGGCAAACAATAATGGCAGGTTGCCAAACAACGCCCCGGCGACTTTTCGTATAAAACCGATCGCCAGCTGCATCGTCTGTGCGTGCATGACGCCCTCACCCACAATCGCAGGATTCTGAAGTGCCGCGGCCAACCCGAGGAATATCCCCGCCGCGGCAATGACGGAAATCGGCATCATCAGTGCCTTTCCCAAATCCTGTAAAAACTCGCCCGCCCGACTCATGATGGTGTCCCTGTAAGGTAGAAGATGACTGACAAACGACATGTTGAGCGAAGTATAGCCGATTTAAATGTATAGTTGTCTAGCCCACTAAAAGTAAAACAGAAGATCGATCACACTTTGGTGCTCAATGAGGAATCAGTTGCGGGAGGCGGTTAAGGTGAAACGGTAGTGTTGCTGGTTGTAGTAAATCTCTGAAACCTCGAAGGGCCCAAGATCTTTTAGCATGGCGATTGAAGAGGCATGTAAGACGGGTTCATCGCGCTTGATCCCCAGCATATCGCGGACTTCCTGGGAGGGCAGTTCGGCACGAATCTCTTTTTCAGAACGCTCAACGGTAAAGCCTTTACGGCTGATGTACGCGTATTTTGAGGCATTCAGATCGGCCTCGCAAAGATCGCTAAACGGCGCGAAATGCATCCAGGATTGTTCAAATACGAATGGGATGTCCCCGACCAGACGCAGGCGTTTCATAAACCAGACGTCGCTCCCAGGGGCAATGTTTAAGACATCCGCAATCTGCGCCGGGGCGGATTCGCGAGACAGACAGATCAACCGATTGACGACCGGCGTTTCAAGGGAGAGCGCGGCTTCGCTGGAGGAAAGATGCCTGTCGAGAGGCAATGAAATGCGCAGGGTTTTACTGGTCTGCACCACAAAAGTACCCTGCCCACGGCGACGCTCAACTTTGCCCTGCCGCACAAGATAATCCACCGCTTTCCGCGCCGTCATGCGCGAAATGGAAAACTGGGCGCAGAGTTCACTTTCTGAAGGGATGGCATCGCCTGGCCTCAGCACACCCGCCGCAATTTTCGCGGTCAGGTATTGCTCAAGCTGGAGATAGACAGGCGTAGTGGAAAATTTATCAATCATTGCCAGGACTCTCACGGACACTGCGGGCTATGTTAGCCGCCTCACAGTGCCGTGACAATGTTGATATGCCTGAGAGCGATTACTGCGCGGCAGCAGGTTTGCGCGGACGACGACGACGCGCGGCGCCATCAGCGGCTTTGCGCGGCTGGTCACCTTCGCTACGACGCGACTGGCCGTTGCCGGAAGCCGGTTTATCACTGCGGCGAGCCTGACCGTTTCCGGCTGGTTTGTCGCTGCGACGCGCCTGACCACCGTCATTACGACGTGGCTGGCCCTGACTCTGACCACCGCGACCGCTACGGCCCTGACGACCGTTCTGAATCGGCTCCGCCTGGATGCTTGGGTCCACTTCGTAACCTTCAACGGCGATACGTGGGATCTCTTTCTTCAGCAAACGCTCGATATCACGCAGCAGTTTGTGTTCATCCACGCACACCAGCGACAGCGCTTCACCGGTGGCCGCAGCACGTCCGGTACGACCGATACGGTGCACGTAGTCTTCTGGCACGTTCGGCAGCTCGTAGTTCACGACGTGCGGCAGTTCTTCGATATCCAGACCACGGGCGGCGATGTCGGTTGCCACCAGCACGCGCAGATCGCCGGATTTGAAGTCAGCCAGTGCACGGGTACGCGCGCCCTGACTCTTGTTACCGTGAATGGCGGCGCTGCGAATGCCGTCTTTATTCAGCTGTTCAGCCAGGTGGTTCGCGCCGTGTTTGGTACGGGTAAACACCAGCACCTGTTTCCAGTCGCCTTCGCCGATCATCTGCGACAGCAGTTCCCGCTTGCGTTTCTTATCAACGAAATGCACGTGCTGGGTGATCTGCTCGGAAGCCGTGTTGCGACGCGCCACTTCAACTTCAAGCGGGTTATGCAGCAATTTGGACGCCAGACCTTTGATTTCATCAGAGAAGGTCGCGGAGAACAGCAGGTTTTGACGCTTTGGAGGCAGTTTCGCCAGCACGCGACGGATGTCGTGGATAAAGCCCATGTCCAGCATGCGGTCGGCTTCATCAAGGACTAAAATTTCGACTTTATCGAGGCTCACCGCGTTCTGGTGTTCGAGGTCAAGCAGACGACCTGGGGTCGCGACCAGCACGTCAACACCGCTGCGCAGTTTCATCATCTGTGGGTTGATGCTCACGCCGCCGAACACTACCAGCGAACGGATGTTCAGGTATTGGCTGTATTCACGCACGTTCTCGCCCACCTGAGCCGCCAGTTCGCGGGTTGGGGTAAGGATAAGTGCACGGACCGGACGACGGCCTTTAGCATGGGGTTCTTTCTGCGACAGCAGTTGCAGCAGCGGCAGAGTAAAGCCTGCGGTTTTACCGGTACCAGTTTGGGCACTGGCCATCAGATCGCGGCCCTGCAGCACGGCAGGAATAGCTTGTTGCTGGATAGGGGTTGGCTGACGATAACCCTGCTCTTCGACTGCGCGCAGGATCTCGGCGTTCAGGCCAAGGGTTTCAAAAGACATAACAACTCCGAACCGCCCCGACCATGACAGGTATCGTTTTCAGGGTGATAGTGATAATACGAAAAGACAAAAACGATAATGTCAGCAAGAGGCGGAGTGTAGCAGTTTTTGTGACGCACCGCATAAAATATCCCGCTTCTCTTGTCCCACGAAATAATTTACCGCCAGGAGTGGACGCGGTGAAAAATCAATCATAGTCTTAATCAATCGATTGATTAATTTTAGAGGCACCATGACTACCACGCCAATCACCAGCAAAGGCGAACAGGCCAAAAACCAGCTGATTGCCGCGGCGATCGCCCAGTTTGGCGAATATGGCTTGCATGCCACTACCCGTGATATCGCTTCACTGGCCGGACAAAATATTGCCGCGATCCCCTATTACTTCGGGTCGAAAGAGGATTTATACCTCGCCTGCGCCCAGTGGATTGCTGATTTTATCGGCGTCAATTTCCGCCCGCACGCCGAGGCCGCCGAAACGTTGCTGCACCAGCCCACGCCGGATCTCACCGCCATTCGCACGCTGATTCTGCAAGCGAGCAAAAATATTACCCTGCTGCTGACCCAGGATGAAACGGTCAACGTCAGTAAGTTTATTTCCCGCGAACAGCTTTCGCCCTCGCCTGCCTATCAGCTGATCCACGATCAGGTGATTGCCCCGCTGCACGGGTATTTGACGCGGCTTATCGCGGCGTATACCGGACGGGATCCGGCAGATACGCAGACCATTTTGCACACCCACGCGCTGCTCGGGGAAATTCTCGCCTTTCGTCTTGGTCGGGAGACCATCCTGCTGCGCACCGGCTGGACCCAGTTTGACGAACAAAAAGCGGAACTGATTTTTCAGGTCATTACCTGTCATATCGATCTCTTGCTAAACGGATTAACGCAAAGGAGCTGAAGTTATGAAGAAACCCATCGTCGTCATTCTGGCGGTCATCATTATCATCGCCGCAATTGCCGGAGGAACGCTCTGGTACCAGAGCCGACAGGACACCGGCCTGACGCTGTACGGTAACGTTGACATTCGCACCGTGAATATGAGCTTCCGCGTCGGCGGTCGTTTACAGGCGTTGCAGGTGGATGAAGGCGATGCGGTGCAGAAAGGACAAACGCTCGGCGAAATCGACCATGCCCCTTATCAAAATGCGCTGATGCAGGCCAAAGCCAACGTGGCGGCGGCCCAGGCGAAATACGATTTGCTGCTGGCTGGCTATCGCGATGAGGAAATCGCGCAGACCGCCGCGGCCGTGCGTCAGGCGCAGGCCGCCTACGACTATGCGCAGAACTTTTATCAGCGCCAGCAAGGGCTGTGGAAGAGTCGCACCATTTCTGCCAATGATTTAGAAAACGCCCGTTCGTCCCGCGATCAGGCCCAGGCTACGCTGAAATCCGCACAGGATAAGCTCAGTCAGTACCACGCCGGTAACCGTCCGCAGGAAATTGCCCAGGCGAAAGCCAGTCTTGAACAGGCCCAGGCACAGCTGGCGCAGTCACAGCTTGATTTGCAGGACACAACTCTGCTCGCACCGTCCGACGGCACTATTCTGACCCGTGCCGTGGAGCCGGGCAGTATGCTCAACGCGGGCAGCACCGTGCTGACGCTGTCGCTCACGCGTCCGGTGTGGGTGCGCGCGTATGTGGATGAAACCAATCTTACTCGCGCCAGACCTGGCCAGGAACTGCAACTGTATACCGACGGCCGCCCGGATAAGCCGTACCACGGTAAAATTGGCTTCGTTTCGCCGACCGCAGAGTTCACGCCGAAAACCGTCGAAACGCCGGACCTGCGGACTGACCTGGTGTATCGCCTGCGTATTATCGTGACGGATGCCGACGACGCGCTGCGCCAGGGGATGCCCGTCACCGTGAAATTCCCGGAGGGAAATACGCATGAGTGAAGCGGGGATCAAGCTCGACGGGCTTATCAAACGCTTCGCTGGCATGGATAAGCCTGCGGTCGCGCGGCTGGACTGCACCATTCAATCCGGGTACGTCACTGGGCTGGTGGGCCCCGACGGAGCCGGAAAAACCACGCTGATGCGGATGCTGGCCGGGTTGTTAAAACCCGATGAAGGCCAGATAAGCGTGATTGGCTACGATCCTATTCACGACAACAGCGCCCTGCACGCGGTGCTCGGCTATATGCCGCAGAAATTTGGTCTGTATGAAGACCTCACGGTGATGGAAAACCTGACGCTATACGCCGATTTGCGCAGCGTTACCGGCGAGGTACGGGAAAAAACCTTTGCCCGGCTGCTGGAATTCACCTCGCTCGGCCCGTTCACCGGACGTCTGGCGGGCAAGCTCTCGGGCGGAATGAAGCAAAAATTAGGCCTGGCCTGTACGCTGGTTGGCGAACCGAAAGTGTTGCTGCTGGATGAGCCCGGCGTCGGCGTTGACCCTATTTCACGCCGCGAACTGTGGCAGATGGTGCACGAACTGGCGGGCGACGGGATGCTGATTCTGTGGAGCACTTCGTATCTCGACGAAGCAGAACAGTGTCGCGACGTGCTGCTGATGAACGAAGGCGAGCTGCTGTATCAGGGCGAACCGAAAGCGCTGACCGACACCATGCGCGGGCGCAGTTTCCTGATGAACAGCCCGGCGGAGAATAACCGTAAGCTGTTGCAACGGACGCTGAAGCTGCCACAGGTCAGCGACGGCATGATTCAGGGCCGTTCAGTGCGCGTTATCCTCACCAAAGATGCCAATGCCGACGTTATCCGCTCGGCAGACGGAATGCCTGAAATCGAGATTAACGAAACCGCCCCGCGTTTTGAGGATGCATTTATCGATTTGCTCGGCGGCGCGGGCACCTCCGAATCCCCGCTGGCGGCGATCCTGCACACCGTGGACGGCACGCCGGGCGAAACGGTGATTGAGGCCAAAGCGCTGACCAAAAAATTTGGTGATTTCGCGGCTACCGACCACGTGGATTTTGCCGTCAAACGCGGCGAGATTTTCGGCCTGCTCGGCCCCAACGGCGCGGGCAAATCGACGACCTTTAAAATGATGTGCGGCCTGCTGGTACCCACCTCCGGCAAAGCGCTGGTGCTGGATATGGATTTGAAAGTCAGCTCCGGCAAAGCCCGCCAGCATCTGGGCTATATGGCGCAGAAATTCTCACTGTACGGCAACCTGACGGTGGTACAAAACCTACGCTTCTTCTCCGGGGTGTACGGTCTGCGTGGCAAAGCGCAGGCTGAAAAAATAGAACGCATGAGCGACGCCTTTGGCCTGAAAAGTATTGGTGACCACGCCACCGACGATTTGCCGCTCGGCTATAAACAGCGCCTGGCACTGGCCTGCTCGCTGATGCACGAGCCGGATATTCTGTTTCTCGACGAACCCACTTCCGGCGTCGACCCGATCACCCGCCGCGAATTCTGGCTGCACATCAACAGCATGGTGGAAAAAGGCGTCACGGTGATGGTCACCACCCACTTTATGGATGAAGCAGAATACTGCGACCGCATCGGGCTGGTGTATCGCGGTAAGCTGATTGCCAGCGGTACGCCGGATGACCTCAAGGCCCAGGCCGCCGATGCCGAAACGGCAGACCCGACCATGGAGCAGGCGTTCATCACCCTGATTAACGACTGGGATAAGGAGCATCACGATGTCCGGTAGCGTTCTGTCCTGGCGGCGCGTGCGGGCGCTGTGCGTGAAAGAGACACGGCAAATCATCCGCGACCCCAGCAGCTGGCTTATCGCAGTGGTTATCCCGCTGATGTTGCTGTTTATTTTCGGCTACGGGATTAACCTCGATTCCAGCAAGCTGCGGGTGGGCATTTTGCTGGAACAGCAAAGCGAAGAGGCGCTGGATTTCGCCCACGCGATGACCGGCTCGCCGTATATCGACGCCACAATCAGCGACAACCGCCAGGATCTGATTCAGAAAATGCAGGCCGGGCGCATTCGTGGCTTAGTGGTTATCCCCATGAACTTCGCCGCGCAGATGGCACGTGAAGGCGATACCGCGCCGGTGCAGGTGATAACCGACGGCAGCGAACCGAACACCGCCAACTTCGTACAGGGTTATGTGCAGGGCATCTGGCAAATCTGGCAGATGCAACGGGCGGAAGATCGGGGTGAAAAATTTGAACCGCTGATAGAGGTGCAGATGCGCTACTGGTTTAACCCGGCAGCCATCAGTCAGCACTTCATCATTCCAGGGGCGATCACCATTATTATGACGGTGATCGGCGCGATCCTGACCTCGCTTGTCGTCGCCCGTGAATGGGAGCGCGGCACCATGGAAGCGCTGCTGTCGACGGAAGTGACCCGCGCTGAGCTGCTGCTGTGCAAACTGATCCCCTACTATTTCCTCGGCATGCTGGCGATGGGGCTGTGCATGCTGGTATCGGTGTTCATCATGGACGTGCCGTTCCGCGGTTCGCTGCTGGTGCTGTTTTTCATCACCAGCCTGTTTTTGCTGAGCACGCTCGGCATGGGCCTGCTGATTTCGACCATCACTCGCAACCAGTTTAACGCCGCCCAGGTGGCGCTCAACGCCGCGTTTCTGCCGTCGATTATGCTGTCCGGGTTTATTTTCCAGATAGACAGCATGCCCGCCGCCATCCGCGCGGTGACCTATGTGATTCCTGCACGCTATTTCGTCAGCACGCTGCAAAGCCTGTTCCTCGCCGGAAATATTCCGGTGGTGCTGTTCATCAATACGCTGTTTTTGATTGCCTCGGCGGTAATGTTTATCGGCCTGACGTGGCTGAAAACCAAGCGTCGGCTGGACTAAGGATACGTTATGTTTCATCGACTATGGACATTGATTCGCAAAGAGCTGCAATCGCTGCTGCGTGAGCCACAAACCCGGGCGATCCTTATTGCGCCAGTGCTGATTCAGGTGCTGCTGTTCCCGTTCGCCGCCACGCTGGAGGTGACCAACGCCACCATCGCCATTTACAACGAAGACAGCGGTAAACATGCGGTGGAGCTGACCCAGCGTTTCGCCCGTGCCAAAGCATTTACACACGTCTTACTGCTGCACAGCCCGCAGGAAATTCAGCCGACTATCGACACGCAGAAAGCGCTGCTGCTGGTGCGCTTCCCGACAGATTTTTCGCGCAATATCGACAGCGGACACAGCGCCCCGATGCAGCTGCTGCTCGACGGACGTAACTCCAACAGTGCGCAGATTGCAGCGAATTATTTGCAGCGCATCGTTGAGGATTATCAGCAGGAGCTGATCGACGGGAAGCCGAAACCGAACAACAGCGAACTGGTAGTGCGCAATTGGTACAACCCGAATCTGGATTACAAATGGTTCGTGGTGCCGTCACTGATTGCGATGATTACCACCATCGGGGTGATGATTGTGACCTCGCTGTCTGTTGCCCGCGAGCGCGAACAGGGTACGCTCGATCAGCTGCTGGTCTCCCCGCTCGCCACCTGGCAGATCTTCGTCGGCAAAGCGGTCCCGGCGCTGATTGTCGCGACATTCCAGGCCAGTATCGTGCTGGCGGTCGGGATTTTCGCCTATCACATTCCGTTCTCCGGATCGCTGGTGCTGTTTTACTTCACGATGCTGATTTACGGGCTGTCACTGGTAGGATTTGGTTTGCTGATTTCGTCGCTGTGCGAGACGCAGCAGCAGGCTTTTATCGGGGTGTTTGTGTTTATGATGCCGGCGATTTTGCTCTCGGGCTACGTGTCACCAGTGGAGAATATGCCGGTATGGCTCCAGGATGTGACATGGATTAACCCAATTCGTCACTTTACGGATATTACCAAGCAGATTTATCTGAAGGACGCCAGCTTCGATATTGTCTGGCAAAGCCTGTGGCCGCTATTGGTGATAGCGACCACGACCGGGTCGGTGGCGTACTGGGCGTTCAGGCGCAACGTTGCGTAAGGGATGTCACGCGTGGGCGGCGATTACGCCGCCTTAGTGCCAGCGGAAGGTTTTAGGTGACCGCTTTTTCTCTTTAATCAGTAAGGAAAGCAGCGCAGGTCCGGCAAGGATCACAACGGCCGCCAGGCCCAGCAGCAAATGGTTTTGCACCACGCGGGACAACAGCCACAGCACAATCACCGCCGCGCCAAAGTACCAGGTGGTGGTGAGCTCTTCGAGGAAATCACCAATGTCGCGCCAGCGCTCTTCGTGGTGGCGTTGCAGGAAAAGCATCAGGACAACCGTCACGGCATAAAGCGCACACAGCCCCAGTCCTACCCGGACTAGCGTGCCGCTCATCCATCCCATTACCAGAACTGCAACAACCAGCAAATGCGAAATAATCTGCCAGCAGCTCAGGCCAGTTACGACACGAATTTGTTGTTGCCACTTCATGTCTTGTCTCCAGAAGCATATTCAACTGTTAATTAGAGTACCGGACTTTACGGAAAATTCCGTAACACCGCACCTTTTTGTGACGGCTACTACACTATTTCATTCAGGACAGTGATACGGACAGGAGAAATATGAATCAACCGTCGCGACATTTTTCATTGAAAATTTTGACTATCAACACGCACAAAGGTTTTACCGCGTTCAATCGCCGCTTCATTTTGCCCGAGCTCCGCGATGCGGTGCGGGCCGTCGGAGCCGATATCGTCTGCCTGCAAGAAGTGCTTGGGGCGCACGATGCCTGGTCACTTCGCGTCGAAAACTGGCCGAATACCAGCCACTACGAGTTTCTCGCCGATACGCTGTGGAGCGATTATGCCTACGGTCGCAACGCGGTGTACCCGGAAGGCCATCACGGAAATGCGGTGCTGTCACGCTTTCCGATTGAGCATTATGAAAACCGCGACATTTCGGTCGGGGAAAGTGAAAAACGCGGGCTGTTGTACTGCCGTATTGTTCCGCCGGAACTGGCGACGCCGGTTCACGTCATCTGCGTACATCTGGGGCTGCGTGAAGCCCACCGCCAGGCACAATTAACGATGCTGAGCGACTGGGTGAACAGCCTGCCCGCAAACGAGCCAGTCGTGGTGGCCGGAGATTTTAACGACTGGCGCCAGCGGGCCAACAAACCGCTACAACAGCAGGCCGGACTCGAGGAAATTTTCACCGCCGCAAATGGACGCCCGGTGCGCACTTTTCCGGTGAGCTTTCCGCTGCTGCCGCTGGACCGGATCTACGTCAAAAATGCCCAGACGAGCCACCCGGCGGTGCTCCCGCTTCGGGAGTGGCGACACCTTTCCGATCATGCGCCGCTCAGCGCGGAGATCCACTTATGAAATGCGGCTGGCGTGAAGGCAATCAAATTCAGCTGCTGGAAAATGGCGACCAGTTTTATCCGGCCGTTTTCAGCGCGATTGAGAATGCTGAAAGCAAAATCATTCTCGAAACCTTTATCTGGTTTGAAGATAGCATCGGCTGGCAGCTGCACGAAGTATTGCTCAACGCCGCCCGGCGCGGGGTAAATATTGAAGTGCTGCTCGACGGCTACGGTTCGCCGGACCTCAGTGATAAGTTTGTGAGCGAACTGACCATGGCGGGCGTGGTGTTCCGTTATTACGATCCGCGCCCTCGCCTGTTTGGCATGCGCACCAATCTTTTCCGACGGATGCACCGCAAAATTGTAGTGGTGGACGCCGTGGTGGCGTTCGTTGGCGGGATTAACTACTCCGCAGAACACATGACCAATTATGGCCCGGAAGCCAAACAGGATTACGCAGTGCGCGTGGAAGGCCCGGTAGTGGAAGACATTCTGCAATTCGAGCTTGAGAATCTGCCCGGCAATGCCGAAGCCCAACGCTTCTGGCGTCGCCGTCATCGTCCGGAAGAAAACCGCACGCCCGGTGAAGCGCAAACGCTGTTTGTCTGGCGCGACAATAATGAACATCGCGATGACATTGAACGTCACTACCTGAAAATGCTGGCCAATGCGCGTCGGGAAGTGATCATCGCCAACGCCTACTTTTTCCCTGGTTATCGGCTGCTGCATGCGATGCGTAATGCCGCGCGGCGAGGAGTGCGGGTCAAACTGGTGGTTCAGGGCGAGCCGGATATGCCGATTGTGAAAGTCGGTGCGCGGCTGCTGTACCGCTATCTGTTAAAAGGCGGCGTGCAGATTTTTGAATATCAGCGTCGCCCGCTGCACGGAAAAGTGGCGCTGATGGATGACCATTGGGCGACGGTAGGCTCCAGCAATCTTGACCCGTTGAGCCTGTCGCTGAATCTGGAAGCCAACCTTATCGTTCACGACCGGGCGTTTAACCAGACGCTGCGCGACAATCTCAGCGACATTATTGCGCAAGACTGTCGGCAGGTGGACAGCTCGATGGTGCCCAAACGCAGCTGGTGGAATCTCAGTAAAAGCGTACTGGCGTTCCACTTTCTGCGCCATTTCCCGGCGATGGTCGGCTGGCTGCCCGCCCATACCCCGAAGCTGGCGCAGGTCAGTCCGCCGGTGCAAAACACGCTCGAAACCCAGGATCGCATCGACCCTGAGAATCCGGGAGTGAAACCCTGATGAGCCACTCTCACCCTCGCTGGCATCTGGCGAAAAAAATCCTGACGTGGCTGTTCTTTATTGCGGTTGCGGTACTGCTGGTGGTGTATGCGCAGAAGGTCGACTGGCAGGAGGTGTGGAGCGTCATTCGCGACTACAACCGCACCGCCCTGCTCAGCGCCGTTGGGCTGGTTGTCGTCAGTTATCTGCTGTACGGCTGTTACGACTTGCTCGGCCGGGCGTACTGTGGACACCGGCTGGCAAAGCGCCAGGTGATGCTGGTATCGTTCATTTGCTACGCCTTTAATCTGACGCTCAGCACCTGGGTCGGCGGCATCGGCATGCGCTATCGGCTCTATTCGCGACTTGGACTGCCGGGCAGCACCATCACCCGTATTTTCTCACTCAGCATTACCACCAACTGGCTCGGCTATATCCTGCTCGGCGGGGTCATTTTTACTGTTGGGGTAGTCGATTTGCCCGCGCACTGGTACATCCGCGATACCACGCTGCGGATTATCGGCGGCGTGTTGTTGCTGATGATTGCGGTCTATCTCTGGGCCTGTGCATTTGCCAAGCGCCGCCATATGACCATCAAAGGGCAAAAACTGGTGCTGCCGTCGTGGCGATTTGCTCTGCTGCAGATGTTGATTTCCAGCGCTAACTGGATGGCAATGGGCGCGATTATCTGGCTGCTGCTCGGTCAACAGGTGAACTACTTCTTTGTACTGGGCGTGCTGCTGGTGAGCAGTATCGCCGGGGTTATTGTGCATATTCCGGCAGGTATTGGCGTACTGGAGGCCGTATTTATCGCGCTGCTGGCCGGGGAACATGCCTCTCAGGGCACGATCATCGCCGCACTGCTGGCGTACAGGGTGCTCTATTTCTTTATTCCGTTGGCGCTCGCGACGGTGGGATATTTGTTGCTGGAGAGCCGGGCGAAGAAGCTAAAGGCGAAAAATCAGAAGGCGATGGTGGAGTAAAACACAGGAGGAGGCCCGGCAAGCATATGCGCCGCCGGGCATCACAAATTAACGGCGATTGCCCATGATGCGCAGCAGCATCAGGAACAGGTTGATGAAGTCGAGATACAGCGTCAGCGCACCCAGGATCGCGTATTTACGCAGGTTGCTGCTGTCGTTGGTATCAATCTGCTCACCAATCGCTTTCAGTTTTTGGGTGTCGTACGCCGTCAGACCCACAAACACCACCACACCGATATAGGTCACGGCCCACATCAGCGGCGTGCTCTTCAACCAGATGTTTACCAACGACGCCAGAACGATACCAATCAGCGCCATAAACAGCATTTTGCCCATGCCGGTCAGGTCACGTTTGGTGGTGTAACCGTACAAGCTCATTCCGCCGAACATCCCTGCCGTCACAATAAAGGTGCTGGCAATCGAGCTGTAAGTGTAGGCGATGAAAATACTGGAAAGCGTGAGTCCGATTAACGCCGAATAGAGCATAAACAGCGTGGTCGCCATACCCGCGCTCAGGCGCTGAACCATGCCGGAAAGCACAAATACCAGGCCCAGTTGAGCGATGATCAGCCCAAAGAACGTGATTTTGCTGGAGAAGACAAACATCATCACTGCCGGGGTGTTGGCTGCAAACCACGCAACGAACGCCGTCAGCAGCAGCCCACAGGTCATCCAGCCGTAAACCTGCGCCATGTAGGTCTGTACGCCAGAACGCGACTGCACAATTGAATTGGGACGCGAGTATCGGTCCATGATGAAACCCTCAGATTAAAGGTGTGTGTTCATTAAGCGTATCACAAGCGCAATACACGCATGTCCTAAAAACAGGCATTACCAGCGCTTTGCCGCTTCCTGGTCGCTTTCTCGGGACTCGACCCAGCGCTCGCCTTCCGGCGTGGCTTCGCGTTTCCAGAACGGGGCGCGAGTTTTCAGATAATCCATGATGAATTCGCCTGCGGCAAACGCGCTGCCGCGGTGCACGCTGGTGACGCCGACAAAGACAATTTCTTCGCCCGGCCACATTTCGCCGATGCGATGAATGACCGACACGCGTCCTAACCGCCAGCGCCCGCGAGCCTCTTCAACGATTTCAGCCAGCGCTTTTTCGGTCATGCCCGGATAGTGTTCCAGTGTTAATGCGCTGACGCTGTCGCCGAGATTATGATTACGGACTTTACCGGTGAAGGTCACTACCGCGCCGTCTTCATCGCGCTCGGCAAGCCAGGCGTATTCGGTGCCGACGTTAAAGCGCGCAGTTTCAACGCGAATTAAAGTTTCGCTCATGATTAGCCTCCCGTTACTGGCGGGAAGAACGCCACTTCATCCCCGTCAGTGAGCGGATGATCGGCGCTCACCAGCGTCTGATTGACCGCCGTCAGCAGTTTGCCCTCTTCCAGCGCCAGCGCCCAACGAGAACCCTGTGCCGCTAACTGCTGACGCAGTTGTTCCACGGTTTGCGCATCGGTATTCAGCGTCAGACCGTCGGTGCCCACCAGCTCGCGAACCTGGGCGAAAAATAAAATTTTAATCATTAGCGTCAGCCCTGAAATCACCGGATTTGCCGCCGCTTTTCGCCAGCAGGCGCAGCGGACCAATCACCATGTCCTTTTGTACCGCTTTGCACATATCGTAGATGGTCAGCGCGGCGACCGAGGCGGCCGTCAGCGCTTCCATTTCAACACCGGTTTTACCGGTCAGGCGGCACAGCGATTCGATACGCACCCGGTTATGTTCCGGCTGCGCCTGTAAATTGACTTCCACTTTGCTGAGCATCAGCGGATGACACAGCGGGATTAAATCCCAGGTGCGTTTAGCCGCCTGAATACCGGCGATACGTGCGGTGGCGAAGACATCACCTTTGTGATGACTGCCATCGATAATCATCGCCAGGGTTTCCGGTAACATGGTGACAAAGGCTTCAGCGCGCGCTTCGCGAACCGTCTCCGCTTTGGCAGACACGTCCACCATATGGGCTTCACCGGCGGCGTTAATGTGCGTCAGTTGAGACATGGCTTATTTCTTCAAATGTGGGTGGAAATTACACGGACGGGTGCGCGCATCAAGCTGCGGCGCAATGATATTTTCCCATGCGGTGCGGCACGCCTTGGTCGAGCCGGGCATGGCAAAAATCAGCGTATCGTTGGCCATCCCGGCGACGGCGCGGGATTGCAGCGTGGAGGTACCAATTTCTTCAAACGACAGCATACGGAACACTTCACCAAAGCCCTGGATTTCACGGTCAAACAGCGGCAGCAGCGCTTCAGGCACCTGATCGCCATCGGTAAATCCGGTTCCGCCGTTAATCAACACCACCTGTACACCGTCGCTGGCAATCCAGGCGGAAACCTGCGCGCGAATAGCGTAGCGGTTCTCTTTGACAATGGTTTTTTCGACGAGAATGTGGCCCGCTTCGTGCGCGCTGTCGCGCAAATAATGGCCGGACGTATCGTCCTCTTCGCCGCGACGGCTGGAGACGGTCAGAATAGCAATACGGGTCGGGATAAATTCAGCACTCACCTGACTCATGATAAACCTCCTTATTCAGTATTCAGTTACGGCTTAGCCGCCGATATATGAGAGATTCTGAGTAATGCCGGTCTGGCCCTGATGCAGGAAATGGGTTTGTTTTTTCTGGGCCAGGGCCGCAGAAATACGCGCTTCAAGTTCCGGCTGCTGGGCATCTTCGGCAAGCAAATCACGGAGATCGACCCCGCCATCACCAAACAGGCACAGGTGTAGTTTTCCTGTGGAGGAGACGCGCAGCCGGTTGCAACTGGCGCAGAAGTCTTTTTCATACGGCATGATGAGCCCAATCTCCCCGGCGTAATCGGGGTGACAAAAGACCTGTGCCGGGCCGTCGCTACGGCTGCGAATCTGATGGATCCAACCGCGTTTGAGCAGTTCATCGCGCAGGACCATGCCGGAAATGTGGTGTTTGCGGAACAACTCGCTGCCTTCACCGGTTTCCATTAGCTCGATGAAACGCAGTTGAATAGGACGAGGTTGGATCCAGGCCAGGAAGGTGTCGAGCTGGTGATGATTGACGTCGCGCATCAGCACGGTATTGACCTTCACTTTGGCAAAACCAGCGGCAAAGGCGGCATCGATGCCGTCCATCACCTGCTGAAATTTATCCTGACCGGTGATGGCGTGAAACTGGCGGGCGTCGAGGCTGTCGACGCTGACGTTAACGTGGGTCAGTCCCGCGTCGCGCCATTGTTGCGCATCACGAGCCAGGCGATAACCGTTGGTGGTGACTGCAATCTGGCGGATAGCGTCGTTTTCACGCACGGTAGAAATGATGTCGGTAAAGTCACGACGCAGAGAAGGTTCGCCGCCGGTCAGGCGCACTTTTTCGGTGCCCATGGCAGAAAACGCCCGGGTCACGCGGCGCACTTCATCGACGGAAAGAAAGCCGTTGTTACTGACGGGCCCCGGCTTGTAGCCATCGGGCAGGCAGTAGGTGCAGCGGAAATTGCACACGTCGGTAATCGACAAACGCAAATAGTAGAACTTGCGTGCGAATGCATCGGTAAGTTGTGGGGCCATACACCTTTCCAAATACGGGAGGCACAGTCATTTCTTTCTGTACCCTGGTGACATCGTCACGGCCAGAACACCTTATCTACAGACTTAGGCGCAAGGGCTAGAGTGTAGCTTCTGATTTTCAGAAGCGGGTTATGCCGATAGTAGCGCGTAAATGACAGTTTCGCCATTTCACCCTTTCGCTATATAATTTTATACATAACGGACTAATCGTGCACTTTCGCTACAGAATACGCAAAAATCCTGCTTTTGCATTGATATGCGTCATTTTGACGGGATCCGACCATCGTCTTTTAGGGGTAGTTACGCTAAGGTAACGACGTCCGTCTCTGATAAGGAATACTATGCGCAATCGTACTTTTGCGGATCTCGATCGTGTTGTCGCACTCGGCGGCGGGCACGGTTTAGGGCGAGTGATGTCTTCTCTCTCCTCGCTGGGTTCGCGCCTGACAGGTATTGTCACGACTACCGATAACGGCGGCTCAACCGGCCGTATTCGTCGCTCCGAGGGCGGGATTGCCTGGGGAGATATGCGCAACTGTCTCAACCAGCTCATTACCGAACAGAGCGTCGCGTCGGCAATGTTTGAGTACCGTTTTGGCGGTAATGGCGAACTTTCCGGGCATAACCTCGGAAATCTGATGTTAAAGGCGTTAGACCACCTGAGTGTGCGGCCTCTGGAAGCCATCAACCTGATCAGAAACCTGTTGAAAGTCGACGCGGCGCTGATCCCGATGTCGGAAGTGCCGGTGGATTTAATGGCTATCGACGACGAAGGCCACGAAATTTACGGCGAAGTGAATATTGACCAGCTGAAACTGCCGCCTCGCGAGCTAATGCTCTCGCCCTCGGTGCCCGCCACGCGTGAAGCGGTGCACGCCATTGCCGAGGCGGATTTGATTCTGATTGGCCCTGGCAGTTTTTACACCAGCCTGATGCCGATTCTTCTGCTTGATGAGATGGCCCAGGCCTTACGTAGAACGCCCGCACCAATGGTATACATCGGTAATCTGGGCCGCGAACTGAGCCCGGCAGCGGCCAGCCTGACGCTGAAAGACAAACTAGCGCTGATGGAACATTACGTCGGCAAACCGGTTATCGACGCCGTCGTCGTCGGGCCGAAGGTCGATGTTTCCGGCATTGAAGATCAGGTCGTCATTCAGGTGCCGCTGGAAGCCAGCGACATTCGCTATCGCCACGACCGCCATTTACTGCGCGATGCGCTGGAAAAGGCCGTTCAGGCGCTAGGATAGCTCTGTTGCCCGGCGTTGCAACCCTTGCCGGGCCAGTATTGTCTCCCACATTAAGGACTTCCTTAATTTCTTAAGGTTGTCTTAAAACTCTCTTGTCATCATACCGTCATCTTAGTCTGCCGGATGCCCAATGATGTCTCGACTTTCCCTTCGTCGCCCAGCAATGGGGCACGTTTTCTACCTGGCCCTGTTTGCCCTGTATATCTCGTTGTTCCTCAATATCAGCTTCTACAAACAGGCGTTTACCCTGCTCCCTGTCAATTCGCTGCACAACGGTCTGGTGTACGCCACCCTGCCCGTCGTGGCGTTTTGCGTCATCAACATCATCGTCACGCTGGCGTCTTTTTTATGGCTCGACCGGCTGTTAATCAGCCTGTTTATTCTGGTCAGCGCTGCCGCACAGTATTTCATCATGACCTTTGGCGTGGTGATTGATCGCTCAATGATTGCCAACATCATTGATACCACCCCGGCAGAAAGCTTTGCCCTGATGTCGACCAAAATGGTGCTGACCCTCGGGCTGTCCGGCCTGCTGGCGGTGATTATCGTCTGGTGGATCCGCGTGAAGAAACCGCTGAGCGCCTGGCGCAGTTTGGCATTGCGCGCGGCCAGCATAGCCATTTGCGGCCTGCTGATCGTGCTTATCGCCCTGCTGTTCTACAAAGATTACGCGTCGCTGTTCCGCAACAATAAAGAGCTGGTTAAATCCCTCAACCCTTCGAACAGCATCGTGGCGGTCAACTCCTGGTACTCGCATGATCGTCTCGCGCATCTGCCACTGGTTCGCATCGGCGAAGACGCCATGCAAAAGCCGGTGATGAAAAATGGCCCGCGCCATAACCTGACCATTCTGGTGCTGGGTGAAACATCACGTGCGGATAACTTCTCTTTGGGCGGCTACGGGCGTGAAACCAATCCGCGTATGAAGCAGGATAACGTGGTCTATTTCCCGAACACCACCTCCTGCGGCACCGCCACGGCGATTTCCGTACCGTGCATGTTCTCGAATATGCCGCGTGCACATTACAATGAAGAGCTGGCGGAGCATCAGGAAGGCCTGCTGGATATCGTGCAGCGTGCCGGCATAAACGTGCTGTGGAATGAAAATGACGGTGGATGCAAAGGGGCGTGCGATCGCGTTCCGCATCAGGATATGACGCGTCTGAATTTACCCGGCCAGTGCATCGACGGCGAATGCTATGACGATGTGCTGTTCCACGGGCTGGAAGATTATATTAATAACCTGAAAGGCGACGGCGTCATTGTATTACACACCATCGGCAGCCACGGCCCGACGTATTACAATCGCTACCCGAAAAACCTGCGCACCTTTTCTCCGACCTGCGACAGCAATGAAATTCAAAACTGTTCGAAGGAACAGCTGGTGAATACCTACGACAACACCATTGTTAACGTCGATTATATTGTCGATAAAGCTATCAAGTTATTACAGTCGAAGCAGAACACCTTAACCACAAGCCTGGTCTATCTGTCGGATCACGGCGAATCACTGGGTGAGAACGGGGTTTATCTGCACGGGCTGCCGTGGTCTATCGCCCCGGATACGCAAAAGCATGTCCCAATGGTTATCTGGCTGTCCGATGATTATCAGCAGCGCTATAAAGTGAATTATCAGTGCCTGAAAGACCATGCAAAAGCGAGCCACTATTCGCAGGATAATCTTTTCTCTACCATGCTAGGCTTGGCGGGAGTGAGTACCAAGGAATATAAAGCGAGCGACGATATACTGGCGCCGTGCAGAGGAGCGAATTAAATGAAAGTGCTTGTTGTTGAAGACGATTCATTATTGCTGCAGGGGTTAATCCTTGCGATGCAAAGCGAAGGCTACGTCTGTGATGGCGTGATGACGGCGCACGAAGCCGCACTGTGTCTCGCTAACGGGCATTACAGCGTGATCGTGCTTGATTTGGGCCTGCCTGATGAAGACGGCTTACAGTTTCTGGCGCGTATTCGCCGGGAAAAAATCAGCCTGCCGGTACTTATCCTCACTGCGCGCGATACCGTCGACGATCGCATCGCGGGCCTCGATACCGGGGCCGACGATTATCTGGTGAAACCTTTTGCGCTGGAAGAACTCAATGCCCGGGTGCGCGCCCTGCTGCGTCGTCATCATAATCAGGGCGATAATGAAATCAGCATCGGCGACCTACGTCTCAACGTCACGCGTCGTCTGGTCGCCCTCGGCGAAACCCAGCTTGACCTGACGCCAAAAGAGTATGCTCTGCTCTCTCGTCTGATGACCAAAGCGGGTAGCCCGGTTCATCGCGAAATTCTCTATAACGACATCTACAGCTGGGATAACGAGCCGTCGACCAACACGCTTGAAGTGCATATTCACAACCTGCGCGACAAAATCGGCAAGACGCGCATTCGCACAGTTCGAGGGTTCGGTTACATGCTGGTGAAAACCAGTGAGGGTGCGTAAATGAAACTGCCGTTCATTCGCGACGTGCAGTGGACCATGCGCCACCAGCTGCTGCTGACCATCGCCAGTATTCTGGTGGTGTGTCAGGTTATCAGCGTGTTCTGGCTGTGGCATGAAAGCCAGGAGCAAATTCAGCTACTGGTACAAAGTGCCATTAACGGCCATAACAACCACAAACATATCGAACACGAAGTGCGGGAAGCCGTCGCCAGCCTGCTGGTGCCGAGTATGCTGATTGTTGGTCTGGCGCTGTGGATTTGCCTGCATGCGGTCAAACGCATCACCCGCCCGCTCTGGGATTTACAGCAGGAGTTGAATAGCCGCACGCCGGATAACCTGCAGCCGATTGAGCTGCCAAAATCCGTCAGTGAAGTGGACGCGGTCACGTCCGCCATCAATCAGCTGGTCGAACGTCTGAATCAAACTCTGGAGCGTGAACGTCTGTTTACCGCTGACGTCGCGCACGAGCTGCGCACCCCGCTCGCCGGGCTGCGTCTGCATCTGGAATTGATGGCGAAATCGCACACGATGATGGTTGACCCGCTGCTGCAGCGACTGGATCAGATGACGCAGAGCATTTCGCAACTGTTACAGTTGGCACGCGTTGGCCAGTCGTTTTCGGCAGGTAGCTATCAGCGAGTGCCGCTGGTAGAAGAAGTGATCCTACCGATTCAGGGCGAGCTGGAAACGATGCTCAGCCTGCGTGGGCAAACATTGAGCCTGCCATCGGCAGACAACGATGTGACGGTGTCGGGTGATGCCACGCTGCTGCGGGTGCTGTTACGTAATCTGGTGGAAAACGCGCATCGCTATAGCCCGGAAAACTCCACCATTACCGTGTCCATTGAGACAGGTATGCTGGCCGTTGAAGACGAAGGGCCGGGAATTGATGAAGCGAAAAGCGGCGAACTCAGTAAAGCGTTCGTGCGTATGGACAGCCGTTACGGCGGAATTGGGCTGGGATTAAGTATTGTCACCCGCATCGCACAGCTGCACGATGCGCAGTTCTTCCTGCATAACAGAAAGCCAGGACCGGGTGTGAAAGCATGGGTTAAATTCCCACGGCGTACGCGCTAATCAGTACGTCAGAACCCACTGGTGGAAGAAGCCAATCACTATCAGAAAGGAAACGAGTACGGTCAGGGTGGTGACGAAATTATCTTTTTGCATGGCGCTGTCCTCATTAAAGAAAGGACAGTCTGGACTACGAAGATTAACGCAACATTAAGGCCCAGACACGCGAGCGTGATCTGGGCCTTGTTTTAGCGATATTTTAGGATGCAGCGATAAATAGATCGCGCAGCTGATGCAGGCGGTCGCGCACTTCTGCCGCTTCTTCGAACTCGAGGTTCTGCGCGTGTTTCATCATCTGCGCCTCCAGCTCGTTGATTTTCTGCTGTAGCGCTTTCGGTGACAGTTCCGCAGCCTGCGTGACTTCTGCTGACTTCGACTTACCGCGACCTTTACCACGCGTTTTCGCCAGGCTTTCGCCCAATGACAGAATATCGACCACTTTCTTGTTCAGGCCCTGCGGCACAATGCCGTTTTCTTCGTTATAAGCCTGTTGCTTCTCACGACGACGCTCGGTTTCACCCATCGCTTTCGCCATCGAGTTGGTAATTCTGTCGGCGTAAAGAATCGCCTTCCCGTTGATATTACGCGCCGCACGACCGATGGTCTGAATAAGCGAGCGCTCGGAACGCAGGAAGCCCTCTTTATCGGCATCCAGAATCGCCACCAGCGACACTTCTGGCATATCGAGGCCTTCCCTTAACAGGTTGATCCCCACCAGCACGTCAAACTCACCGAGGCGCAAATCGCGGATAATTTCCATGCGTTCAACGGTGTCGATATCCGAGTGCAGGTAGCGGACACGCTCGCCATGCTCTTCCAGATATTCCGTTAAGTCCTCCGCCATACGTTTGGTCAGCGTGGTGACCAGAACGCGCTCGTTAATGGCCACGCGCAGACGAATTTCCGACAGCAGGTCATCGACCTGGGTGCCAACCGGGCGCACTTCGATGACAGGATCCAGCAGGCCCGTAGGACGCACCACCTGATCAACGATTTCATCGCCCGATTTTTCAAGCTCGTAGTTGCCGGGTGTGGCCGACACATAAATGGTCTGTGGCACCAGGTTTTCAAATTCTTCAAATTTCAGCGGGCGGTTGTCCAGCGCCGACGGCAAACGGAAGCCGTATTCCACCAGCGTTTCTTTACGCGCCCGATCACCGCGATACATGCCGCCAATCTGCGGTACGGTCACGTGGGATTCATCGATAACCAGCAGACCGTCGGCCGGCAGGTAGTCAAACAGCGTCGGCGGCGGCTCGCCCGGACCACGCCCGGAGAGATAGCGCGAGTAGTTTTCAATGCCCGAGCAGTAGCCCAGCTCGTTCATCATTTCCAAATCAAACTGGGTACGCTGGGAAAGACGTTGTTCTTCCAGCAGCTTGTTGTTTTCCAGCAGCACTTTGCGACGATCGACCAGCTCAACTTTGATCTCTTCCATCGCCTGCACAATTCGCTCGCGCGGCGTGACGTAGTGCGTTTTCGGGTAGACGGTAAAGCGCTGAATGGTTGATTCCAGATGGCCGGTCAGCGGGTCAAACAGCGACAGCCGCTCAACCTCTTCGTCGAACAGCTCCACGCGCAGCGCAATGTCGTCAGATTCCGCCGGGAAGATGTCGATAACTTCGCCGCGTACGCGGAATGTGCCGCGCTGGAAAGCCTGATCGTTGCGGGCGTATTGCAGCTCGGCGAGACGACGCAGAATCGAACGCTGGTCGATTATCATCCCCACCGTCAGGTGCAGCATCATCTTCAGATACAGGTCCGGGTCACCCAGACCGTAGATAGCGGACACCGACGCCACCACTATCACGTCGCGGCGTTCAAGCAGTGCCTTGGTCGCAGAAAGACGCATCTGTTCAATGTGTTCGTTCACAGAGGCGTCTTTTTCGATAAAGGTATCTGAGCTTGGGACGTAGGCTTCCGGCTGGTAGTAGTCATAGTAGGAGACGAAAAACTCGACTGCGTTTTCCGGGAAGAACTCTTTCATCTCGCCGTACAGCTGAGCCGCCAGCGTTTTATTCGGTGCCAACACCATCGTCGGGCGCTGAAGGTCAGCAATGACGTTAGCGATGGTAAACGTTTTCCCTGATCCGGTTACTCCGAGCAGCGTTTGGTGCGCCAGACCATCTTCAAGCCCTTCTTCCAGACGACGAATGGCCTCGGGCTGATCGCCAGAGGGTTTGAAAGAGGAATGCAGTTTTAACGGTTTACTCATTAACGACAACCTGATGAAGGGGAAACGGGCAGACGATTAATTCTACTCGCCGCACCAAAATTTGCCAATAATAAATACTGGATAAAAAAACAGTAACGCATTATCGTATTTGTGTTACCGGTTCCACGGGCGTGCAACTGCGGGGGAAATTTCCCCTGCGACGAGATAAAACACCAGATGCAGCAGGTTATCCCCAGAACATTCCCACATTTAACATTTGTCAAGATGCGTAATGAATCTTTTATGGCAGCCAGTGACACTTTTCTTACAGACATTGCTTTTATCGAAGTGATTGATAAAAAAAGAGAATATCGAAAAGCCGCGTTTCGCATCAATTTGGACGCAGGCCGCGTCTTCTCTCGCCTACCGTGAGTTTTCTAACTCTAATGCACATGGTTATCCACAGGAATGGTGGATAACTACCTGCAGCCCAACTCCCCTGCCACTCGCGCAAAACGCACCGGCACCTCAAAAGGCTCCGGTAAAAATTTTTTATCGCTCTTTTTTGTCTTTAATCATCTAAAAGTGCCCTTATTTTCTGATGAGATATTGCTCACAAAATCAGCATCAGCGCTGCACCACCAGCCGACATGTTGACCCACCAGAGCACTGACAAAGTGCAGCGGCTACGTTCTGACGCCATCTCAACGGGCTGATTTAGGGGTTAAATCCGAAATACGCATCATTCCCGAGCGGCATTTCTCTTCTGGCAAGGGATTTGCAGAATCTTATCGCCGCTGACGGCCACACCGAAGGAGAAGCCGATGTTGAGTTTACGTGCAGTGAATCACTATTACGGAAGTCAGCATATTCTGTGGAATCTCAGCCTCGACCTCGCGCCCGGAGAGTGCACCTGCGTGCTGGGGCTGCCCGGCATGGGAAAAACCACGCTGGTGAACTGCATCGCGGGGTTTCAGGCTATCGAAAGCGGCACCATGGTCTGGCAGGATGTCAGCGGGCCGCCGCGCGACCTGCTGATGCTCTCGCCGCCGCTAAGGGCTGCCATGGGCATTGGTTATGTGTCGCAGGATAAGCGTATTTTCTCGCAAATGACGGTAGAGGAAAATTTGCAAATTGCGATGAAGGCAGGCCATGAGGGCACCGGCGCTATTGGCAGCGATATCTTCGACCTGATGCCAGATTTGTATCCGCTGCGTCACGTCAAAGGCGCGCTCATGTCGGACGACGATCAATACCAGCTGGCGTTGGCCAGCGCGCTGGTCACCAAACCGAAATTGCTGATCCTCGATGAACCGACGCGCGGCATGGGTCAGGGATTTATGCACACGCTGGGGGAATGCCTGCTTCGCCTGAATCGCGATCTGGGCCTGACAGTGCTGCTCGCCGAACAGCACCTGCCGTTTATTCGCCGGGTGGCAGACAAATTTTGCCTGCTGCATCGCGGGCGTAACGTCGCGCAGGGTGCAGTCAATCAGCTCGACACCCGACTGCTGGAGCAGTTTATGACACCGGAAGAAGCGCCGTAAGGTTAAGATATTGTCCCGGCTCGGCGGCTTCTGGCCCGTGCTCCAGGTACGGGATCTCGCCAAGGAGCGGCGCGGGGAGTAGACGCGTTAAGGTCGCCAGATATTCCGCATGGCGTTTGCCGGGGGGAATAACGTCATTGGCAATCCAGCCTACAAGCGGCAATCCCGCCTGCGCTATCGCCTGAGCTGTCAGCAACGCATGGTTAATGCACCCGAGCTTAACGCCGACCACCAGAATCACCGGCAGCCGCTCGGCCTGTACCCAGTCGGCAAACGTCCAGTCGGTCGCCAACGGCGTATACCAGCCGCCCGCGCCTTCCACCAGCACCCAATCCGCCTTGTGCGACAGCGCCTGTAATCCGGCAGATAGCGTATGAGCCTCTATCGGCCGCCCTTCATCCTCGCTAACGATATGCGGCGATGTCGGCTCCGCGAAGGTGTACGGATTGACCTCGTCATAGTTCAACGTCAGGCCACTGTTACGCTGTAAGGCCAGCGCATCGGTATTGCGCAGTCCATCAGCGGTCATTTCGCTGCCGGAAGCCACCGGTTTAAACCCTGCGGTACGAAACCCCGCCCGGTTTGCGGCCTGTAAAAGCGCACAGCTGGCCACGGTTTTCCCGACTTCGGTATCAGTTCCGGTGACAAAATAGCGTTCAGTCACGTTCAATCACTCCTGTAAAAATATGGTACGTCAGGGCGCAGCGCCCGTTTTGTTTGGGCCATACCAGCTGAAGCTGCTGCAAATGTCTACGGGTCAGGGTTTGCGCCACCCTGCCTTCGTGCAGATGGGTCGCGCCAATGCCTTTCAGCGAACGCATGGCGCTCAGCGCGTCATCAAACGTGACGCTTAGGGTGTGGATATGATGCTGACAGCGATAGCCCTCAAGCGCCGAGAGGATCTCATCCTGCGCTAAGAATCGATTGGCGTGCGGCTGGTGGTCGATAGCCTGCCACGCCAGATTCAGCTCCGGCAGCGAATCGGCCACCAGCGTGCTGAACGCCACCAGCCCCCCCGGACGCACCACGCGATGCAACTCCCGCAGCGCTGACGCCAGCGATTCACACCACTGTACCGCCAGATTGCTCCACGCCAGACAAAACTGCCGATCGGCAAGCGGCATGGCTTCGATATCTGCTTGCACGTAATGTTGTGCCGAATGTTGCCGCTGGGCTTCGGCCAGCATCTGCGCCGATATATCCAGCGCCGTGACGTTGCTCCCCGCGTCGGTCCAGACACGGCTCATGCTGCCCGGCCCACAACCTGCATCCAGCACCTGTTCAAACGGCCGTTGTGGAAGCTGAGCCAGCAACGCCGCTGCGCTCTGGCGTTGCAGTTCGTCATGCTGCTGATATTGGCTGGCGGCGCGACCGAACGCCGCCGCAATCGCCGGTTTATTCACGGGCGGCATGCAGCACCTCCAGCAGGGTGTCGATATCGTGTGGTTGATGCGCCGCCGTTAGGGTCACCCGCAGACGTGCAGTGCCTGCCGGGACCGTTGGCGGGCGGATGGCCGTCAGCCAGCAGCCCTTGTCACGCAGCCGTTCGGCTATCTGCAACGCACGTGCGTTTTCACCGACGATCAGCGGCTGAATGGCACTGTTCGATGCGGTTAACTGCATATCCAGCTGCTCTGCGCCCTGACGAAAACGTGCGATGTGGCGGTTCAACATCTGCCGACGGGATTCGCCCTCATCGGAACGGACAACCGCCAGCGCCTGACTGAGCGCCACCGCCTGAGCAGGCGGCATACTGGTGCTGTAAATCAAGTGACGAGCGAACTGCAGCAGATAATCCGCAACGTCTTCGCGGCACAGCACTGCCGCGCCGCTCAGGCCGAAGGCTTTACCAAATGTCACCACCAGCAAATCGGGTTTCACCTGCTGGGCGGAACAACTCCCACGCCCTTCTTCGCCGCATACACCCATTCCGTGGGCATCGTCCACTAACAGCCAGCCGTTCGCAGCGCGGGTTGCTGCTGCAATCTCAGCGAGTGGGGCATTGTCGCCATCCATACTGAAAATACCCTCTGTTACCGCCAGCTGCAGGCCGTCAATTGGCTTCGCGAGCAGGGTCGCCAACTGCGCGCTGTCGTTATGCGCAAAGCGCCGCAGCTGTGCCGGGCTGTGGCTCGCGGCCTCCATCAACGACGCGTGGCTCAGACGGTCGGCAACAATTCTGTCCTCTTTGCGCATCAACGCTGCAATCAGCGCCTGATTGGCGGCAAATCCTGAGATAAACAGCAGCGCTCGCGGGTAGCCCAACCAGGCTGCCAGCCCCTGCTCAAACTGCTGATGCGCCTCGCTATAACCGGTGACATGCCCCGACCCGCCGCTGCCGGTGCCGTAACGATCGGCACCCTGCTGCCAGGCGGCGATAATCTGCGGATGCTGACTCAGGCCAAGGTAATCGTTGCTGGAGAAATTGAGCCAGCGCTGCTCGCCCTGCACCAGCCAGCGCCCGGCGCCGTGGGTGACGGGATAACGACGACGAAACGCATCGGCGTCACGTCGCTCGCTCAGTGCGCTGTCAATGCGATGCTGCCAGCTCATACCGTCGCCGCGTTGTAATACGTTTCGGTGTCTGGCGTCATTAGCGCCTGCTCAAGTTTTTGCTGCTGTTCGATATCGCCCGACAGCACCGCCGTCTGCTCCGGGTTCATCCCCAACTTGCGGAACAGTAGCAGGTCTTTGTCTTCTTCCGGGTTCGGCGTGGTCAACAATTTGCAGCCGTAGAAAATCGAGTTAGCCCCGGCCATGAAACACATCGCCTGGGTCTGCTCGTTCATTTTTTCGCGCCCGGCTGACAGGCGCACGTGAGAGGTCGGCATCATGATCCGCGCCACCGCAATGGTGCGAATAAAATCAAACGCATCGACGTCTTCGTTGTTTTCCATCGGCGTGCCTTTGACCTTCACCAGCATGTTGATGGGCACGCTCTCCGGCGGCGTCGGCAGATTCGCCAACTGGAGCAATAGCCCGGCGCGGTCGGTAACGGTTTCGCCCAAACCGACAATCCCGCCGGAGCAGACTTTAATTCCCGCGTCGCGGACTTTGCCGAGCGTATCAAGGCGCTCCTGATAGGTACGCGTGGTGATGATGTTGCCGTAGAACTCCGGTGAGGTATCGAGGTTGTGGTTGTAGTAATCCAGGCCAGCCTCACCCAGACGCTGCGCCTGAGTATCCGACAGCGTGCCCAGCGTCATGCAGGCCTCCAGCCCCAATTCCTTGACGCCTTTAACCATTTGTTCGAGGTACGGCATATCGCGCTCGTGTGGATTTTTCCACGCGGCCCCCATGCAGAAACGCGTCGAACCGGCATTTTTCGCCTTGCGCGCCGAGGTCAGAACCTCTTCCACTTCCATCAGGCGCTCGGCCTCAAGCCCGGTTTTATAACGCGCACTCTGCGGGCAGTATTTGCAGTCTTCCGGGCACGCACCGGTCTTGATCGACAGCAACGTACTGACCTGAACCTGGCGTGGATCGAAGTGCTGACGGTGAATGGTCTGCGCGTCAAACAGCAGTTCCAACAGGGGTTTGTTAAACAGTTCAGTGACCTGCGACATTGTCCAGCGTACGTGGTGAGCCATTGGCATCTCCAAAAGGGGTTCAGTTGTTTCTCGGTTCGGTGTAGGATCGTAAACCTAAAACTTTTCAAAATGGTTTACAAGTCGATTATGACCCAGGACGATCTTAGTTTCGATCAACGCCATATCTGGCACCCCTATACCTCCATGACCGCCCCGCTTCCGGTTTACCCGGTGGTGGCTGCGCGCGGCTGCGAGCTGGAACTGGCTTCCGGCGAACAACTGGTAGATGGAATGTCGTCCTGGTGGGCGGCGATCCACGGCTATAACCACCCGCGGCTGAATGCCGCGATGAGCGGGCAGATTTCGCAGATGTCACACGTGATGTTCGGCGGGATAACCCATCCGTCCGCGGTGGCGCTGTGTCGCCGACTGGTGTCAATGACGCCCGAATCTCTGGAGTGTGTGTTCCTCGCGGATTCCGGTTCGGTGGCGGTGGAAGTGGCGATGAAAATGGCGTTGCAGTACTGGCAGGCCAGAGGTGAACCGCGCCAGCGTTTTCTTACGTTCCGCAACGGCTATCACGGCGATACCTTCGGCGCGATGTCGGTCTGTGACCCGGACAACTCAATGCACAGCCTGTGGAAAGGCTATCTGCCGGAGAACCTGTTCGCACCCGCGCCGCAGAGCCGTTTCGATGGCGAGTGGGATGAAATGGATATGGTGCCGTTTGCCCGCCTGATGGCCGCACATCGCAGTGAAATTGCCGCCGTTATCGTCGAACCGATTGTTCAGGGCGCGGGGGGAATGCGAATGTATCACCCGGAGTGGTTGCGTCGACTGCGCAAAATGTGCGACCGCGAAGGCATTCTGCTGGTTGCCGATGAAATCGCCACCGGATTCGGCCGCACCGGTAAACTGTTTGCCTGCGAACATGCAGGCATCGCGCCGGATATTCTGTGTCTCGGCAAAGCATTAACCGGCGGCACGATGACGCTTTCTGCGACGCTCACCACCCGCGCAGTGGCCGACACCATCAGCAACGGTGAGGCGGGCTGCTTTATGCACGGCCCGACATTTATGGGTAATCCGCTGGCCTGCGCCGTAGCGGCAGAAAGCCTGGCGTTGCTGGAGGAAGGTCACTGGCAGCAACAGGTTGCCGATATCGAAGCACAGCTCAAGCATGAACTGGCTGAAGCACGGACTTCGCCGCAGGTGGCGGATGTGCGGATTTTAGGGGCCATCGGCGTGGTGGAAACTCACGCGCCGGTGAACATGGCGCGGCTGCAAAAATTCTTCGTCGAGCACGGCGTGTGGATCCGTCCGTTCGGCAAGCTTATCTACCTGATGCCGCCGTATATCATCAGACCAGAACAGCTGACACGCCTGACGGACGCCTTAAAAGCCGCTCTCAACGACAATACGCTTTTTGCGTCCTGAGCTAAACTTCGTGATTATTCAGCACCCTGAAGAGGCACAAAGATGAAACTGATCAGTCACGATTTTAAGGATGGCGACAAGCTACCCCATCGTCAGGTTTTCAACGGTATGGACTACGATGGCGATAATCTTTCGCCGCATCTGGCCTGGGATGACGTGCCGTCCGGCACCAAGAGTTTTGTCGTTACCTGCTACGATCCGGATGCCCCAACCGGCTCCGGCTGGTGGCATTGGGCGGTGGTGAATATACCGGCTGACACCCGCGTGCTGCCGCAAGGCGCTGGATCAGGC
This sequence comes from Scandinavium manionii, assembly GCF_024764775.1. NCBI lineage: Bacteria > Pseudomonadati > Pseudomonadota > Gammaproteobacteria > Enterobacterales > Enterobacteriaceae > Scandinavium > Scandinavium manionii. The sequence goes on from NZ_JALIGC010000040.1 coordinate 281,346, forward strand.
ATCGCTGATTTGCCGGATGGCGCACTGCAAACGCGCACCGATTTTGGCAAAGCGGGTTACGGCGGCGCAGCGCCACCTAAGGGTGAATCGCATCGCTACATATTTACCGTTCATGCGCTGGACGTGGCCACTCTCGAGGTGGACGAAAATGCCAGCGGCGCAATGGTTGGGTTTAATGTGCATTTCCACAGTTTAGCCAGTGCATCCATTACGGCGATGTTTAGCTAGTCTTTTAGCTTCGCCCGGCGGCACTGCGTTTGCGCGGTCCTACGTCAGCGCCACTCACAGCTCGTAGGCCCGGCAAGCCTGCGCCGCCGGGCAATCAATTACAGCACCGGATCAACCAGCTTCTGCAATTGCCCCTCAGCCAGCATTTCAATCGCCGCTTCGATATCCGGCGCGAAGAAGCGGTCCTGCACGTAGTGCGACACTTTTTCACGCAGCAGATGACGCGCCTGTTCCAGCAGCGGACTGGTGGTCAGCCCTTCGCGCATATCAATACCCTGCGCTGCCGCCAGCCATTCCACGGCAATCACGCCGCGGGTATTGGCCGCCATTTCCCACAGACGACGCCCTGCGGCGGGCGCCATGGAAACGTGGTCTTCCTGGTTAGCGGACGTCGGCAAGCTATCGACGCTGTGCGGGTGCGACAGTGCTTTGTTTTCACTGGCCAGCGCCGCTGCGGTGACCTGAGCAATCATAAAGCCGGAATTCACCCCGCCGTTTTTCACCAGGAATGGCGGCAGTTGTGACATGTGGCTGTCCATCAGCAGTGCGATACGCCGCTCAGCCAGCGAGCCAATTTCTGCAATCGCCAGCGCAAGGTTGTCGGCCGCCATCGCCACCGGTTCTGCGTGGAAGTTACCGCCGGAAATCACTTCATTTTCGTCGGCAAACACCAGCGGGTTATCCGATACCGCGTTCGCTTCGGTGAGTAACACCTCTTTTGCCTGACGCATCTGGGTCAGGCACGCGCCCATCACCTGCGGCTGGCAGCGTAATGAATACGGGTCCTGCACTTTGCTGCATTTAGCATGAGACTGCGAAACAGCGCTGGAATCGGTCAGCACGTGGCGATACAACGTCGCCGCATCAATTTGCCCACGCTGGCCGCGTGCTTCGTGAATGCGGGCATCGAACGGACGACGCGATCCCAGGGCAGCTTCGGTGGTCAGCGCGCCGCAAATCACCGCTGAGCTAAACAGCTCTTCAGCTTCAAACAGGCCACGCAACGCAAACGCGGTCGACGCCTGCGTGCCGTTTAACAGCGCCAGGCCTTCTTTCGCCGCCAGCGTCAGTGGCGCAAGACCAGCTTTTTTCAGTGCGTCTTTGGCAGGCAGCCATTCGCCCTGCCAGCGAGCTTTGCCCTCGCCCAGCAGCGTCAACGACATGTGCGCCAGCGGAGCCAGATCGCCGGATGCGCCGACGGATCCTTTCGCCGGAATACAGGGATAGACTTCGTGATTTACCAGCGCCATCAACGCTTCAATCACGCTCAGACGAATGCCGGAAAAACCGCGTGCCAGGCTGTTAATTTTCAGCACCATAATCAGACGCACCATCGCGTCATCCAGCGCTTCGCCGACGCCCGCCGCGTGTGAAAGCACCAGCGAACGCTGGAGATTTTCGAGATCAGCGGTGGCGATGCGGGTTGAGGCCAGCAGGCCAAAACCTGTATTAATGCCGTAGGCTGTGCGCCCTTCGGCCATGATCGCGTTCACGCAGGCGACGCTGGCGTTGATGCCTGCAATGGCGCTTTCATCGAGGGTCAGTGTTTGCGGCTGGCGATAGATATCCAGCAGTTGGGCAAGGGTCAACTGACCTGGAATCAGGTTAAGTGTGCTCATTTTTTCTGCCCCTGGGTTGCAGCAATCATCGGTAAATTCAGTCCTTGTTCTGCGGCACATTCTACCGCGATTTCATAGCCTGCGTCGGCATGTCGCATCACGCCGGTGGCCGGGTCGTTATGCAGGACGCGGGCGATACGCGCCGCGGCCTCGTCGGTACCGTCGCAGACAATAACCATTCCGGCGTGCTGTGAAAAGCCCATGCCGACGCCGCCGCCATGGTGCAGTGACACCCAGGTAGCACCGCTGGCGGTGTTGAGTAATGCATTCAGCAGCGGCCAGTCGGATACTGCATCGGAACCATCGCGCATGGCTTCGGTTTCACGGTTAGGGCTGGCGACGGAACCAGAATCCAGATGGTCGCGACCGATAACAATCGGTGCGGAAACCTCACCGGAACGCACCATTTCGTTGAATGCCAGGCCAAGTTTTTGCCGCCATTCCAGGCCCACCCAGCAGATGCGCGCCGGTAAGCCCTGGAAGCTGATGCGTTCGCGGGCCATGTCCAGCCAGCGATGCAAATGTGTGTCGTCGCTGACAATTTCTTTCACTTTGGCATCGGTTTTGTAGATATCCTGCGGATCGCCGGAGAGCGCTACCCAACGGAACGGCCCGATACCGCGACAGAACAGCGGGCGAATATAGGCGGGAACAAAGCCCGGGAAATCAAAGGCGTTGCTGACGCCCATCTCTTTGGCCATCTGGCGGATGTTGTTGCCGTAATCGAAGGTCGGGACGCCCATCGCGTTAAACGCCAGCATCGCGCTGACGTGTTCCGCCATCGACTGTTTGGCGGCTTTTACCGTGCCCTGCGGGTCGCTTTCGGCCTTCTGCTGATATTCTTCCCACGTCCAGCCCTGCGGCAGATAGCCGTGCAGCGGATCGTGCGCGCTGGTCTGGTCGGTGACCATGTCCGGACGCACGCCGCGTTTAACCAGTTCCGGCAGAACGTCGGCGGCGTTAGCGCACAACGCCACGGAAACGGCGCGGCCTTCCGCAGTATATTTTTTGATACGATCCAGTGCGTCGTCCAGCGATTTAGCCTGTTCGTCGATATATTGGGTGCGAAGACGGAAATCAATGCGGCTCTGCTGGCATTCAATTACCAACGAGCAGGCTCCGGCTAAGGTAGCAGCTAACGGCTGTGCGCCGCCCATTCCGCCAAGCCCGGCGGTGAGTACCCAGCGCCCTTGCAGGTTGCCGTTGTAATGCTGGCGCCCGGCTTCGACGAAGGTTTCGTAGGTGCCCTGCACGATGCCCTGACTGCCGATGTAAATCCAGCTGCCGGCGGTCATCTGGCCGTACATCGCCAGCCCTTTCGCGTCGAGTTCGTTGAAGTGTTCCCACGTCGCCCAGTGTGGTACGAGGTTAGAGTTGGCTATCAGCACGCGCGGCGCGTTGTCGTGGGTTTTAAACACCCCCACCGGTTTGCCTGACTGCACTAACAGGGTTTCATCGTTTTCGAGGTTTTTCAGGGCTTCGACCATCGCGTCGTAGCATTCCCAGTTACGGGCCGCACGCCCGATTCCTCCGTAGACCACCAGCTCGTGCGGATTTTCCGCCACGTCCGGATCGAGGTTGTTCATTAACATGCGCAACGGCGCTTCGGTGAGCCAGCTTTTGGCAGTGAGCGTATTGCCGCGCGGCGCACGGATTTCCTGGGGGCGGTATTTATTCTGGGACATCGGAAAACTCCTGACGGATACGATGAAGACAAGAAATATATACTTGTCTATACAATTGTTCGCAAGCCAGGATTTAACAAGTCAGATACATTTTTGTTATCTTGCGTCAGCAATCACGCTTTTGCTGTGACGGCCGAATATTCAACATCATTCGCGTGGCAGGAAGTCAACGCTCCTGCCGCGTAAAGGATAACGAATATTCAGGAGCCGAAATGGCCCTGGAGCCGATAACGGTTCCCAGGGAAAATCAGACGGGCGTGCGAAACGATCCCAGTACGTGACCAGGTGCGACGGCGAATTAACAGGCACGGATCGTGTTCGTGGATGGTGAGCAAGCGGCACTCTTCGGCGCTGGCTTTTACCGCTTCAACGATGTGCTCCCCTTCAGTAAGTGGCGCAATCAGCGACAGGTAGTCGTGGGCGGTGGTGGTGGTGTAATCCTGTTGCAGGTATTCCGGCACCACGTCGGCATTCACGCAGCGATCTTCAATCTGTACCGGCACATCGTTTTCGAAATGCACCATCAGCGAGTGGAAAATGCGGGTGCCTTCGGCCACGTTCAGCGCCTGCGCCTGCTGTTTCTCGGCGTTGACCTCTTCCAGCAGCAGCACTTCACAACGATGCTGATGCTGACGGGCGGCGATTTCATCGGCAATACTGTGCACTTCAAACAGCGCCGACTGCCCTTTTGGCTCAGCCACAAAGGTGCCGACTCCCTGCAAACGAACCAGCAAGCCTTCGTCAGTCAGTTCACGCAGCGCACGGTTGATGGTCATCCGACTGAAGCCAAACTGCGCCACCAGCTCCGCTTCCGAGGGAATGCGGTCATGCGGACGCCAGATACCCGCGGCAATATTGTCGCTGATAACGCGTTTGATCTTCTCATAGAACGGCGCGGGGGCGCCGGTTCGCGGTGAATACATGTGTCATCCTTTATTATCGCGGGTGCTGTCACGCATGCCAGCAATGAACAATTTGCCAGGCCAGTCTGGCCGCGGTGCGGGCGCCCTGTCCGTCTCTGTCGTACTGCGGATTGAATTCAACCAAATCAACCGCCTGCAGTTTGCCACTCTGACACAGCGGCATGACTATTCGCAACAAGATTGCCAACGGCACGCCAAGCGCTGCGGGAGCCGATACCGCTGGCATTTCCCAGGCCGGGAGCACATCCAGATCGATGGTCAGATAAATGCGGTCATGTTCAGCAATCACCCGCTTAAGATCCTGTTGCAGCGCGCCGACAGGGTCATCGAGCAGGGTTAAATCTTCCAGCACGGTGACCTGACGCTCGCGCGCCTCCAGCCACAGCGCCTGAGTGTTTGCCGCGCGGCTGGCACCGTAGCAGGTGTAATTAAAGCGCCGGTTCTGGCTTTCGCAGTGCAACGCCAGCTGGCGGAACGGCGTGCCAGAGGTGGCCTCTGAGGCATGACGTAAATCCAGGTGCGCATCGAGATTGACGATAGCGACGTTTTCATTCGGGAAGGCGTCGAGCACGCCGGAACCGTGAGGCCAGGCCGTTTCATGACCGCCGCCGAACACCAGGGTTTTCATCTGCGCGCGCTGACAGGCCAGCACCGCGTCGTGCAGCGCCTGCTGCGCCGGTTCCAGCAATTCCGGTACGGCGTGCACGTTACCGAGATCAACCAGCAAATCGTGCCCGCCATGACTTGCCATGTTGGCTAACGCCTTGCGCAGCGCGTCCGGCCCCTGCTGTGCGCCCGGCCGCCCTTGATTGCGCTTTACGCCTTCGTCACAGGCAAATCCGAGCAGGGCTATTTTCCCACGATGCGATTCCGGGGCAAAGTCGCGCGTTACCGTTACTGTCTGAAAAAGACGTTTTGCCGCAGGCGATTCGGCGCTGTCATCTCGCCCTTGCCACAGTTCCGTCGGCGTCGGTTGCCATAGATTCATTGAACCACCTCGCCGCGAAACACGCGCTGCCAGAGCGGATTACGCCCCGGCTCGTACACCATTTCAACCGGGTGTTCTGCATCCCAGATGGCGAAATCGGCCACAAAGCCTGACGCCAGCTGTCCGTGTGAATGTTCGCGGCCCAGCGCACGCGCGGCATGGCGGGTGACGCCGGTCCACGCCTCTTCCGGCGTTAAGCCGAATTTCACGCAGGCCATGTTCATCGTGAGATGCAGGCTGGCGAACGGGCTGGTGCCGGGGTTGTAATCCGTGGCGACCGCCATCGGCACGTTGTAACGTCGCAGCATATCCACCGGTGGTTTTTGCGTTTCGTTGAGGAAGTAAAATGCACCGGGAAGCAGCACCGCAACCGTGCCGCTGTCGGCCATCGCCGCGACACCTTCTTCGGTCAGATATTCGATATGATCGGCAGAACGTCCTTTATAGCGACTGACCAGCTGCGCGCCGCCCAGCGAAGAGAGCTGCTCGACGTGGCCCTTAACCGGGATATTAAGCACCTGCGCAGCGCTGAATACTCTGTCGGTCTGCTCCGGACTGAACCCGACGTTTTCACAGAAGGCATCCACGGTTTCAAATAACCCTTCCTGCCACAGCGTCGGCATCATTTCTTCGCAGACCAGGGTGATGTAGTCATCGCCCCGGCCTTTATATTCTGTTGGGATCGCATGTGCGGCTAATAATGTCGGACTGATATCGACGGCGTTGGTCGCCGCCAGATGCTGCACGACGTGCAGCATTTTACGTTCGTTGGCCATGTCCAGACCGTATCCGGACTTCACTTCTACCGTGGTCACGCCTTCCTGCATCAAACGCGTCAGACGCTGCTGCGCCAGACGAATCAACTCATTTTCACTGGCGGCCCGGGTGGCCTGCACGGTGGCGTTAATGCCCCCGCCGTTAGCGCTGATGGTCTGATATGAGACCCCATTCAGCCGCTGCTCCCATTCGGTGGCGCGGCTGCCGCCAAACACCAGATGCGTGTGGCAGTCGATCAGGCCCGGCGTGACCAGCCGCCCTTGCAGATCAATGCGTTTTCCTTTTCGTGACGCCAGCGCCGCTTCAGGCAGGATATCCACAATGCGCCCGTCACGAACCACCAGCGCGTGATGTTCCAGTAAACCGTAAGGCTGAGCATGGTTGGGATCGAAGGTCGCAAGTCGGGCGTTATGCCAGATGATGTCGGTATCAGTATGTTCAGACATGAGAGAATCACTTGTCATAGGTTGTATAGACATTTATTGATAGCAATACGGGCGATGTCAACCTTCCGCGGGAATATGTTGCTTTTTTGTGATATTCCGCGCGGCGCGGTGAGCGCTTACCAGTAACTTTTTTGCGGCATTGCTTCCCGTTTCGCTCAACTTAGTATAAAAAGTCAGGTTTTAGGGACACTTTCCACTACATTCAGCCTGGAGCACCATGAATACATTCTCGGTTTCTCGTCTGGCGCTCGCGCTCGCTTTTGGCGTGACGCTTACCGCCTGCAGCTCAACGCCACCCGATCAGCAGCCTTCTACTCAGGAAGCGCCGGGTACGTCTTCTCGCCCAATTCTGACGGCTGGCGAAGCGAAAAACTTCGTGCAGGAACGTTACTTCACCACCATGGATCCAAACGCGGCTCCGTGGTCACCTTCTGCAATTGCCACTCCCGCTAAAGCGGATTTCGTGGTCGGCCCAGCCGGTACTGAAGGCGTAACGCACACCACCATTCAGGCAGCCGTGGATGCCGCAATCGCGCGGCACAGCAGCTCACGCACTTATATCGCAGTCATGCCGGGTGAATATGAAGGCACCGTGTATGTGCCTGCCGCGCCGGGCAGCCTGACTATTTACGGCATCGGCGACAAAGCCGCAGACGTGAAAATCGGCCTGGCTATCGATTCTGAAATCGACCCGACCACCTGGCGTCGTCTGGTTAACCCGGCGGGCAAATACATGCCTGGTAAGCCGGCGTGGTATATGTTCGACACCTGCCAGAGCAAGCACACCGCTACCGTGGGCGTGATGTGTTCTGCTGTCGTCTGGTCACAGAATAACGGTCTGCAATTGCAGAACCTGACCATCTCTAATACCCTGGGCGACAGCGTCGATGCGGGCAACCATCAGGCCGTGGCCCTGCGCAGCGACGGTGACAAAGTGCAGCTGAACAAGGTCAATCTTCTTGGCCGTCAGAACACCTTCTTCGTCACTAACAGCGGCGTGCAGAACACACTGCAAAATGACCGCATCGCGCGTACGCTGGTCACTAACAGCTACCTTGAAGGCGACGTGGATATCGTTTCCGGTCGTGGCGCAGTGGTGTTCGATAACACCCGTTTCCAGGTCGTGAACTCCCGCACCCAGAAAGAAGCATACGTGTTCGCTCCGGCAACGCAGTCCAACCTGTTCTACGGTTTCCTTGCCACCAACAGTCGCTTTAACGCGGCCGGTGACGGTGTGGCGCAGCTCGGTCGTTCTCTGGACGTTGACGGTAACACCAACGGTCAGGTCGTTATCCGCGACAGCGCGATCAACGAAGGCTTCAACAATGCCCAACCATGGGCCGATGCCGCTATCTCCAAACGTCCATTCAGCGGCAACACTGGCGCTAAGAATGATAAAGACGAAGAGCAGCGTAATCTGAACGACACCAACTTCAACCGCATGTGGGAATACAACAACCGCGGCGTGGGAAGTTATGTCGTGGCTGAGCCGAAGAAATAATCGGACGTTAAGCCATAAAAAAACCTCGCTTCGGCGAGGTTTTTTTATTCTTCGATGGACTGCTTAGTGCACGTTAACCACCACCCACATTGGGCCCTGACCTACGGCGTAACGTCCTTTCTCTTCCAGAAGCCCCTGCTCACCTTTGATTTCATAGACCGCAAGGTGATGTGATTTCTGACCTACCGCCAGCAGGTATTTCCCGCTGTGATCGACGTTAAAACCACGCGGCTGCGTTTCGGTCGGCTGGAAGCCCTGTACTTCAAGAACGCTACCGTCCTCAGAAATGGTGAACACCGTCAGGGTGCTGGAGGTACGATCGCAGGTATACAGGTGACGTCCGTCCGGGGTGATGTGGATGTCTGCCGCCCAGCGGGTACCGGTAAAATCTGGCGGCATCATATCCAGCGTTTGCACGCATTCGATTTCACCGTGCGGGTCGCTCAGTTCCCACACATCAACGCTGCTGTTCAGCTCATTCAGGCAGTAAGCGTATTGCTGATTCGGGTGGAATGCCATGTGACGCGGGCCAGCGCCTTCGACGGTGGTCACTTCCGCCGGAGTTTGCGCGACCAGTTTGCCGTCGTCGCTCAACGTAAACAGGCAGATGCGATCCTGCTTCAGCGCAGGCACCCACAGGGTGCGGTTGTCCGGCGTGATGTTCGCCGAGTGGCAGCCTTCGAGGCCGTCAACCACGTCAACCACGCCCACCGGCAGGCCTTCTTCCAGACGTGTCACGCTTACGCTTGCCTGATTATAGGAGCCGCTGAACAGGAACTTACCTGAATGGTCGGTGGAAATGTGGGTCGGGCTGCCCGGCAATGCAGATTCCGCCGCGAAAGTCAGCGCACCATCGTCCGGGGCAATGCGGTAAGCTAATACGCGAAACTCCGGGCGTACACCAACGTACAGATAACGCTTGTCCGGGCTGATCACCATCGGCTGAACCTGGCCGGGGACATCGACCACCTGAACCAGCGTCAGTTTACCGTCCTGATGGAGGCTCCAGACATGGATCTGCTGGCTTTCCGGACTCGCGGTATATACGGTTTGTTTCATGAAAACTCCTTTCCTTATTGCACGTGGAAGCAGATTAACAGGATAGTTAGTGCTGAAAAATTTGCCCTGCGCGCGCTGCGGTGTACCATCGTGAGCTGCATATTTTTCAACATTAACCTGGATGACAACATGACATCACGCGTGATAGCCCTGGATTTAGACGGCACCCTGCTGACCTCAACGAAAACCATTCTTCCGCAATCGCTTGAAGCGCTGTCGCGCGCGAAAGACGCGGGCTATCAGATTCTGATCGTGACCGGCCGACATCACGTTGCTATCCATCCTTTTTATCAGGCACTGGCACTGGATACACCTGCAATTTGCTGCAACGGCACCTATTTGTATGATTATCAGGCGAAAAAGGTTCTGGAAGGCGATCCGATGTCGGTCGAAAAAGCCCATGCGCTGGTGAACCTGCTGGCGGAGCACAACATTCACGGCCTGATGTACGTGGATGACACCATGATGTACGAAGAGGCTACCGGGCACGTGACGCGCACGCTGAACTGGGCGCAGAAACTACCAGAAGAACAGCGCCCATCCTTTACGCAGGTCGATTCTCTGATTCAGGCCGCGCAGGAGGTGAAATCAGTGTGGAAATTCGCCCTGACCGACGAAGACACGCAAAAGCTGAACATCTTCGCCAACCATGCTGCCCAAACGCTGGATTTAGAGTGTGAATGGTCGTGGCACGATCAAGTCGATATCGCGCGTAAGGGCAACAGCAAAGGCTACCGCCTGGCACGTTGGGTCGAATCCCAAGGGTTATCGATGAAGGATGTGGTCGCATTTGGCGATAACTTTAACGACATCAGTATGCTTGAAGCGGCAGGCACCGGCGTGGCGATGGGCAATGCCGATGACGCGGTAAAAGCCCGGGCCAACGTGGTGATTGGCGATAACTCGACCCACAGCATCGCCGAATATATCTACACCCACCTGCTGTAATCAGGCGCTGATCGACACGCTTTTTATCTGCGCATACAGCCACTGACCTGGTTTCACCGCCAGGTCATCGCGGGCCCACGGGCTGATGCGCGCCCACAGCGTACGGCCACCCACTTCAAGCTGCACTTCCACCTGACCGTTATTGTCATAGCACTGCACCACCTTCGCGCGCAGCACGTTGCGGATACTTGTTTGAACCGGCGGTTGTAACACCAGCGACACGTCGGATGCCTGAACGCGAATACGCACCGACGACTGCTCCGGCTGCTCGAGCTTATTGACCCACAGATGCTGATCGCCCAGCGCCAGTGCCGTCATCGCGTAGTGCGGATGGTGTTCCAGTACGGTGACCTTCAGCACGCTGCTCTGCTGATCCTGCGGTAGCCATGGATGCATCACGCTGCTGCCCCAGACATCCTCCAGATTGCCAAACGCCTTCACATTTCCGTCTTCCAGCACCAGCACTTTGTCAGCCAGATGCAGAATTTCTTCCAGCGAGTGGCTGACGTAGAGCATCGGAATGTTGATTTCGCGGGCCAGGCGCTGCAAATACGGCAGCAGCTCACGCTTGCGAGGAATATCCAGCGAGGCCAGCGGTTCGTCGAGCAGCAGCAGTTCCGGCGCGGTCAGCAGCGCACGACCTATCGCCACGCGCTGTTTTTCACCGCCGGACAGGCCTCCGGGCAGACGGTCGAGCAGCGCTTCGATCCCGAGCAGCGACACCATTTTGTCGAACTGTCCGGCCATGCTTTTCGCCATGCCGTAGCGCAGATTGCCGCGCACTTTGTAATGTGGGAACAGGCGTGCATCCTGAAACACGTAACCGATGCGACGTTTTTCCGGCGACAGACAAATCTTTTTCTCGGTGTCGTTTAAAACACGATTGTTGAGCACGATTCGGCCCTGCTGGGGTTTTGTCAGCCCGCTGATGGCGTTGATCAGCGACGTTTTCCCGGCACCTGACACACCGAACACGGCGGTTATCCCGACTGCGGGAAGGGATTCATTGATGCGCAGACAGTGATTGCCCAGCGTCTGGGTGAAATTGAGTTCCAGCATGATTATTTCCCCGTCCGTTCGCGGCTCAGTTTCGCCAGCCATTCTGATATCAGCAGGGAAACCAGCGCCAGCACGATGGAAATCAGGCACAGCCGCGCGGCCGCGCCTTCACCGCCGGGGGTCTGAATCAGGGTATACATCGCAGAAGGAATGGTGCGCGTTTCGCCCGGAATGTTCGACACAAAGGTAATCGTGGCCCCAAATTCGCCGAGCGAACGGGCAAAAGCCAGCACGGTACCCACGATAATACCCGGCAGCATCAACGGCAGCGTGATGGAGAAAAACACCCGCCAGCGTCCTGCCCCGAGCGTGCGTGCCGCCTGCTCAAGCTTGATATCGACGCCTTCCAGCGCGAGGCGAATGGCACGCACCATCAGCGGGAAAGACATCACCGCAGCGGCCAGTACTGCGCCGCGCCAGCTAAAGGCAAAGGTCAGACCGAACCAGTCGTACAGCCAGGAGCCGATGAAACCGCGCCGCCCCATAGCAATCAGCAATAAATAACCGACCACAACCGGGGGTAACACCAGAGGAAGATGGATGAGGCTGTCGAGCAGCGCTTTGCCTGGAAAATTACGCCGCACCAGCAGCCAGGCAAAGAAGATCCCAAAGGGTAAGCTGAACACCACCGCCAGGGATGAGACTTTCAGGCTCAGCATCACCGCCTGCCATTCGGGATCGGTCAATATCATTCGTGCGTCGTAAATCCGTACTGTTTAAAGATGGCCGCTGCTTGCGGGCCTTTCAGATAATCGTAGAAAGCGTTTACCGTGGCGTTGTTATGCCCGTCGGTGATGGCAATCGGGTATTCCACTTTTTTATGGGAGTCTTCGGGGAAGGTTCCGACAACTTTAACACCTTTACTGGCTACGGCATCAGAACCGTAAACGATGCCCAGCGGCGCTTCGTTACGTTCCACCAGCGCCAGTGCACCGCGCACGTCTTCGGCCGGAGCCAGCTTCGGTGACAGGGTATCCCATGCGCCAAGTTTGGTCAGCGCTTCTTTGGCGTAGATGCCCGCCGGAACGTGGTCCGGATCGCCTACTGCCATACGGCCGCCTTTCAGCAAGCTGGTCCAGTTGGTTTTCGCATCAATGGTGAATTCGCCCTGCTCGCTGGCTTTCGGCGCGACAACCACCAGGCTGTTGCCGAGCAGCGTTTTACGGGTCGCCGTATCAATGGCTTTTTTCTCTACCGCGTAATCCATCCACTTCTGGTCAGCAGAAATAAACAGGTCGGCTGGCGCACCCGCTTCTATCTGGCGCGCCAGGGTCGATGAGGAAGCAAAAGAAGAGACGACATCGACGTTCTTCTCTTTTTTATATTCTTTAGCAATGTCCTGCATCGCGTTAGTAAGCGAGGCTGCTGCGAAAACCGTAATTTTGCCTGTTTCTGCCGCCGCAGCGTGACCCACAACCGCAAGGGATAATGTCGCTCCGGCAAAAAGGCGTAACCATGTACGTTCCATCTGTGACTCCTGTGAGTGTCGTTATGTACGCAACAATATAACGATAACAGTAGGGTTTTCCCAGCGCAAAGTGGTGGTTATTCTGAGGTACTATCGGCAGTAAGAAGAGGAATTTAAATGAGAAGAGAGAATAAAAAAACGCCCGGCGGTGCCGGGCGTCTCGAAATCAATGGTTTTGCTGGCGGCCGTTATCTTTGTGGCCGACGTTCGACAGAACGTTAAACACTTCACCCAGACCGTAAATCAGCCCCAGGATGATAGCCATCACCACGGGAACCATGATTACGGCAAATACCAGACTTTTCAACAACTCTAACATGGTCAGCTCCAGACATTGTGATTCCTTCATTGTAACCGGTTCATCAGGAAATTCACGCCCCTTTTGTGCGATGGCCTGTGTAATAATAGCGTTGACCAACACCCTATCTTCTGAGCAGGACATTGATATGCAGGCCGAAATTCTTCTTACTCTTAAGCTCCAGCAGCGCCTTTTTGCCGATCCTCGTCGCATCGCGTTGCTCAAGCAGATTGCGGTGACTGGCTCAATAAGCCAGGGCGCGAAGAATGCAGGTATCAGCTATAAAAGCGCCTGGGACGCCATCAACGAAATGAATCAGCTGAGCGAACAGCCGCTGGTTGACCGCGCGACCGGGGGAAAAGGCGGTGGTGGCGCGGTGCTTACCCGCTACGGCCAGCGCCTGATTCAGCTCTACGACCTGCTCGCACAAATTCAGCAGAAAGCGTTCGACGTGCTCAGCGATGACGATGCCCTGCCGCTGAACAGCCTGCTGGCTGCCATTTCTCGCTTTTCCCTGCAAACCAGTGCCCGTAACCAGTGGTTCGGCACCATTACCCGTCGCGACCACCATCAGGTGCAGGAGCACGTCGACGTGCTGCTGGCCGACGGCGAAACCCGTTTGAAAGTGGCGATCACTTCGCAAAGCGGCGAACGTCTTGGCCTGGAAGAAGGCAAAGAAGTGCTGGTGCTGTTGAAAGCGCCGTGGGTGGGCATTACGCGTGACACAACGATTGCGCAAGCCGCCGACAACCAGCTCGCCGGTGTTATCAGCCATATTGAGCGCGCTAGCGAGCAATGTGAGGTGCTGATGACTCTGCCCGACGGACAGGTGCTTTGCTCAACGATGACAATGGAAGAAGCACAGGATTTGCACGAAGGTGAATCGGCTCTCGCGTGGTTTAACGCCGACCGGGTTATCCTCGCCACCCTCTGCTGATGGCTTGACTTTAGCTTCCAGAAGACGTATCCCTGATAAAAATCGCTGCAATAAACGGGATACACAATGTCATCATTGCAAATTTCGCAAGGCACGTTTCGTCTTAGCGATACTAAAACGCTCTCCATTGAGAATTTAACGCTGCGCTCGGGCGAGTCCTGGGCGTTTGTCGGCAGCAACGGCAGCGGAAAATCTGCGCTGGCGCGGGCGCTGTCGGGCGAACTGACGCTGCTGTCCGGTGGGCGTGAAAGCGAATTCACCCGAACCACTCGCCTCTCATTCGAACAGCTGCAAAAACTGGTCAGTGACGAATGGCAACGCAACAATACCGATTTGCTCAGCCCTGGCGAAGATGATACTGGCCGCACTGCCGCAGAAATCATTCAGGAAGACGTGAAAGACGCAGCGCGCTGCCAGACGCTCGCCAGTCGTTTTGGCATTAGCGGCTTACTGGAACGCCGCTTTAAATACCTTTCCACCGGTGAAACCCGCAAAACGCTGCTGTGCCAGGCGCTGATGAGCAACCCCGATTTGCTGATCCTCGACGAACCGTTTGATGGGCTGGACGTGGCTTCGCGTCAGGCGCTGGCGGAATTGCTGGCGACGCTGCATCACGACGGCATCACCCTGGTGCTGGTGCTGAACCGCTTCGATGAGATCCCTGATTTCGTGCAGTTTGCAGGCGTTCTCGCTGACTGTACGCTGCTGGAAACCGGCACCAAAAAGGCGCTGCTAGAGCAGGCGCTGATCGCCCAACTGGCGCACAGCGAAAAGCTGACCGGCATTGCGCTGCCAGAACCCGATGCACCGTCTGCACGCCTTTCGCTTCCGGAAGATGAGCCGCGAATTGTGCTCAATCACGGCAGTGTGTCGTATAACGACAAACCCATCATCGACGACCTGAGCTGGACGGTAAATGCCGGTGAGCACTGGCAAATTGTCGGCCCGAACGGCGCCGGGAAATCGACTCTTTTAAGTCTGGTCACCGGCGATCACCCGCAGGGCTACAGCAATGATTTAACGCTGTTTGGCCGTCGGCGCGGCAGTGGGGAAACCATTTGGGACATCAAAAAACATATCGGTTATGTCAGCAGCAGCCTGCATCTGGATTACCGCGTCAGCACTAACGTGCGTAACGTGATTCTCTCTGGTTTTTTTGATTCCATTGGGATTTATCAGGCGGTATCTGACAAGCAGCATAAGCTGGCTCAGGGCTGGCTGGACATTCTGGGTATCGACAATCGCACCGCTGATGCACCCTTCCACAGTCTGTCGTGGGGACAACAACGGCTGGCTCTGATCGTTCGCGCACTGGTGAAGCACCCCACCTTGCTAATCCTGGATGAACCGCTTCAGGGACTGGACCCGCTCAATCGCCAGTTAGTACGGCGCTTTATCGACGTATTAATTGGTGAAGGCAAAACCCAGCTGCTGTTCGTGTCACACCACGCTGAAGACGCGCCGGACTGCATTACGCATCGTCTGGAATTTGTGTCACAGGCGGAAGGCTACGGCTACGCCGTCGGTCCTTTGTAACCCTTACACCCACATCGGGAGCCTCGCGCTCCCGTTTTTCGGATAAAGAGTATCCCTCCTTCGTACCTGCCTTGATTTATAATGCAAAACGTTCGGCATTCAGGATGGAAACTGGCAGTGTAAACGATTCCACTAATCTATTCCATGTCACACTTTTCGCATCTCTGTTATGCTAGTCTTATTACATACCATAAGCCTGATGGAGCGAAAAATGAGAGTACTGGTTACGGGTGGTAGCGGTTACATAGGCAGCCATACTTGCGTGCAATTACTGAAACAAGGCCACGACGTCATCATTCTGGATAACCTCTGTAACAGTAAGCGCAGCGTGTTACCGGTGATTGAACGCCTGGCAGGCAAACAGGCCGTTTTCGTAGAAGGCGATATTCGCAACGAAGCGCTGATGACCGAAGTATTGCATGACCACGCGATTGACACCGTTATCCATTTCGCCGGGCTGAAAGCCGTGGGCGAGTCCGTCGAGAAGCCGCTGGAATACTACGATAATAACGTTAACGGAACCCTGCGTTTAATCGCCGCCATGCGCGCCGCAAACGTTAAAAATTTCATTTTCAGCTCTTCTGCCACCGTCTACGGCGACCAGCCAAAAATCCCATACGTTGAAAGTTTCCCGACCGGCACCCCACAAAGTCCTTACGGCAAAAGCAAACTGATGGTTGAACAAATCCTGACCGACCTGCAAAAAGCGCAGCCGGAATGGAGCATTGCGCTGCTGCGCTACTTCAACCCGGTTGGTGCGCACCCGTCAGGTGACATGGGTGAAGACCCTCAGGGCATTCCGAATAACCTGATGCCGTATATCGCGCAGGTTGCCGTCGGTCGTCGTGAATCGCTGGCTATTTTTGGTAACGACTACCCGACCGAAGACGGTACCGGCGTGCGTGACTATATCCACGTGATGGACCTGGCCGACGGCCACGTTACCGCGATGGAAAAACTGGCTGAAAAACCAGGCGTACACATTTACAACCTCGGTGCCGGCGTCGGCAGCAGCGTGCTGGACGTGGTTAACGCCTTCGGCAAAGCCTGCGGCAAACCGGTCAATCATCACTTCGCCCCGCGTCGCGATGGCGATCTCCCGGCCTATTGGGCCGATGCGAGCAAAGCTGACCGCGAACTCGGCTGGCATGTTACCCGTACTCTCGACGAAATGGCGCAGGATACCTGGCACTGGCAATCGCGTCATCCGCAGGGTTACACCGACTAAGGACCTGTCATGACGCAATTTAACCCCGTCGATCATCCGCACCGCCGTTTTAACCCGTTAACCGGGCAGTGGATCCTCGTATCTCCGCACCGCGCAAAGCGTCCCTGGCAGGGGGCGCAAGAAACGCCTGCCAAACAAACACTGCCGAAACACGATCCTGACTGTTTCCTGTGTCCAGGCAATACCCGCGTCACTGGCGATACCAACCCGCAGTACACTGGTACTTACGTGTTTACCAACGACTTTGCCGCGCTGATGACCGATACGCCAGACGCGCCGCAAAACGTCGACCCGCTGATGCGCAGTGAAAGCGCTCGCGGCACCAGTCGCGTGATTTGCTTCTCACCCGATCACAGCAAAACGCTGCCTGAATTGAGCGTCAGCGCGCTGGAAGAAGTGGTACAAACCTGGCAACAGCAGACAGCGGAGTTGGGTCAGCAGTATCCGTGGGTGCAGGTTTTTGAGAATAAAGGCGCGGCGATGGGCTGCTCCAACCCGCATCCGCACGGTCAAGTTTGGGCTAACAGTTTCTTACCGAACGAAGCCGAGCGAGAAGACCGACTGCAAAAGGCCTATCTCGACGAGCAGGGTTCGCCGATGCTGGTCGACTATGCGCAGCGTGAACTGGCCGATGGTAGCCGCACCGTGGTGGAAACGGAACACTGGCTGGCGGTCGTTCCCTACTGGGCAGCCTGGCCGTTTGAAACGTTGCTGCTGCCAAAAGCGCGCGTGCTGCGTATTACCGATTTAACCGATGCTCAACGCAGTGATTTGGCGTTAGCGTTGAAAAAACTGACCAGCCGTTACGACAACCTGTTTCAGTGTTCCTTCCCTTACTCGATGGGCTGGCACGGCGCGCCGTTCAATGGCGAAGATAATTCTCATTGGCAGCTCCACGCCCATTTCTATCCGCCGCTCCTGCGCTCGGCCACCGTGCGCAAATTCATGGTCGGCTATGAAATGCTGGCAGAAACCCAGCGCGACCTGACGGCAGAACAAGCCGCCGAACGTCTGCGCGCCGTCAGTGACGTCCACTATCGCGAATCAGGAGTATAAAAATAATGAGTCTGAAAGAGAAAACCCTGTCCCTGTTTGCTGAGAAATTTGGCTACCCTGCCAACCATACGATTCAGGCGCCTGGCCGCGTGAACCTGATCGGCGAACACACCGACTACAACGATGGTTTCGTGCTGCCCTGCGCCATTGATTACCAGACGGTGATCAGCTGCTCGCCGCGTGAAGACAGAACCGTGCGTGTCATCGCAGCCGATTACGAAAACCAGACCGACGAATTCTCGCTTGATGCGCCAATCATCAGCCACGATACCCAGCAGTGGTCCAACTACGTGCGCGGCGTGGTGAAACATCTGCAAAAGCGTAACCGCAATTTCGGCGGCGTCGATATGGTCATCAGCGGCGACGTGCCACAGGGCGCGGGCTTGAGCTCTTCTGCCTCGCTTGAAGTGGCGGTCGGTACTGTTTTCCAGCAGTTGTATCATCTGCCGCTCGACGGCGCGCAAATTGCGCTGAACGGCCAGGAAGCGGAGAACCAGTTTGTTGGCTGTAACTGCGGCATTATGGATCAGCTGATTTCTGCGCTGGGCAAGAAAGACCACGCGCTGCTGCTGGACTGCCGTTCGCTCGGTACCAAAGCCGTGTCGATGCCGAAAGGCGCGGCGGTTATCATCATTAACAGTAACTTCAAGCGCACCCTGGTCGGCAGCGAGTACAACACCCGCCGCGAACAGTGTGAAACCGGCGCCCGCTTCTTCCAGCAGCCCGCTTTACGCGATGTGTCGCTGGAAAAATTCAACGCCGTGGCGCATGAGCTGGACCCTATCGTTGCCAAACGCGTGCGTCACGTATTGACCGAAAACGCCCGTACGGTTGAAGCCGCGTCAGCGCTGGAGAAAGGCGACCTGAAACGCATGGGCGAACTGATGGCAGAATCACACGCGTCAATGCGCGATGATTTTGAAATCACCGTTCCACAGATTGATACGCTGGTCGAGATTGTGAAAGCCACCATCGGCGATCAGGGCGGCGTGCGAATGACCGGCGGCGGTTTTGGCGGCTGCATCGTGGCGCTGGTACCAGAAGCGCTGGTGCCGACAGTGAAAGAGGCTGTCGCTAAGCAATATGAAGCGAAAACCGGCATCAAAGAAACCTTCTACGTCTGCAAAGCATCACAAGGAGCGGGCCAGTGCTAAAAGAAATTCCCACTCTGGCGCCAGATGGCCTGCCCTTCCGCCTGCTTACCCTGCGCAATAGCGCGGGGATGGTCGTGACATTAATGGACTGGGGCGCAACGCTGCTGTCCGCGCGCATTCCGATGCAGGACAGTTCGGTACGCGAAGCTCTTCTCGGCTGCGCCAGCCCGGAACAGTATTCGCAGCAGGCGGCGTTTTTGGGTGCGTCGATTGGTCGTTACGCCAACCGCATCGCCGACAGCCGTTTTACCCTCACCGGCACGACCTATGAACTGGCCCCGAGCCAGGGCCCGAACCAGCTGCACGGTGGCCCGGAAGGGTTTGATAAGCGTCGCTGGCAGGTTGTGAATCAGAATGATGAATCAGTGTTGTTTGCGCTGGAATCTGCCGATGGTGACCAGGGTTTCCCAGGAAATCTTAGCGCCACAGCGCATTACCGTCTGACCGAAGACAACCGTATTGCCATTGAATACCGAGCCACGGTGGATAAAGCCTGCCCGGTAAACCTGACCAACCACGTCTATTTCAACCTTGATGGCGGTCAGAGCGACGTGCGCAAACATAAGCTGCACATTGCGGCTGAGGCGTATCTGCCGGTAGATAACATGGGTATTCCGCGCACTGGCCTGAAAGACGTGGCGCAAACCAGCTTCGATTTCCGCCAGCCCAAAATCATTGCCAGCGAGTTCCTGAGCGATGACGATCAGCGTCAGATGAAAGGCTACGACCATGCCTTTTTACTCTCGACCCAGGGCGAACTGTCGCAGGCCGCCGCGACCGTCTGGTCTGCGGATGAAAAGCTGCAGCTGAAAGTCTACACCACCGCGCCGGCGCTTCAGTTCTACACCGGTAATTATCTCGGCGGCACACTGTCGCGCGAAACCGAGCCGTATGCCGACTGGCAAGGGCTGGCGCTCGAAAGCGAATGTCTGCCTGACAGCCCAAATCACCCGGAATTCCCACAGCCGGACTGCGTGCTGCTGCCGGGGGAAGAATACGTCAGCATCACCGAATACCAGTTTACCTCGTTGTAATCTCTGCCCTCCGTCAGGAGGGCTTTTTTTTCGCCAGATTGCTGAAAGTAGCGCCAGTCAACGACAAAAAGACAACGTCCAATTCACAAGCCGCTTACACTACGTCGCTATTTTCGCTATGGTTAAGGATAAGCGTTGCCGTCCGTCGCGAGGCGGCAATATAATGAGAATTGTTATCATTCAATCTAGTTCAGGAGTAACAGTATGGCTGTAACTAAGCTTGTGCTTGTTCGCCACGGCGAAAGCCAGTGGAATAATGAAAACCGCTTCACCGGTTGGTATGACGTTGATCTGTCTGAGAAAGGCGTTGGCGAAGCGAAAGCAGCAGGGAAACTGTTGAAGGACGAAGGCTTCAGCTTTGATTTTGCTTACACCTCTGTGCTGAAACGTGCCATCCACACCCTGTGGAACGTACTGGACGAACTGGATCAGGCCTGGCTGCCGGTTGAGAAATCCTGGAAACTGAACGAGCGTCACTACGGCGCGTTGCAGGGTCTGAACAAAGCAGAAACCGCTGAAAAATACGGTGATGAGCAGGTTAAGCAGTGGCGTCGTGGTTTTGCCATTACCCCGCCAGAACTGACCAAAGATGACGAGCGCTACCCGGGCCACGATCCGCGCTACGCGCAGCTGACCGACAAAGAGCTGCCGGTAACAGAAAGCCTGGCGCTGACTATCGACAGGGTTGTGCCTTACTGGAACGAAACCATTCTGCCACGCCTGAAAAGCGGCGAGCGCGTGATCATCGCCGCTCACGGTAACTCCCTGCGTGCGCTGGTGAAATACCTGGACCACATGGGTGAAGACGAAATTCTCGAACTGAACATCCCAACTGGCGTACCGCTGGTGTATGAGTTCGACGAAAACTTCAAGCCTATCAAACACTACTATCTGGGTAACGCTGACGAAATCGCAGCTAAAGCAGCTGCCGTTGCCAACCAGGGTAAAGCGAAGTAAGTTTTCGCCAGACATAAAAAAAGCGTGGAGCATTCCACGCTTTTTTATTGCCCGCTATTCAGCAAATCCGCCCGTTTTACCGGGCGTTGAGCTTAACCGCGACGCGCTTTAACGGCGTTAGCCAGCTGGCGCAGAACCGCGTCGGTGTCGTCCCAGCCAATGCAGGCATCAGTGATGCTTTTGCCGTAGGTCAGCGGCTCACCGCCTTCCAGATTCTGATTACCTTCCACCAGATGGCTTTCAATCATCACGCCGACAATCGCTTTCTCGCCGGAAGCAATCTGACCCGAAACGTCGGTCGCTACGTCCATCTGCTTTTTGAATTGCTTGCTGGAGTTGGCGTGACTGAAATCGATCATCACCTGAGATGGCAGGCCTGCTTTCTGCAGCCCTTCTTTGACCATTGCCACGTGATGCGCGCTGTAGTTTGGTTCTTTACCACCGCGCAGGATGATGTGGCAGTCGCCATTCCCGCTGGTGTTCACAATCGCCGAATGGCCCCATTTGGTGACCGACAGGAAACAGTGCGGCGCACCGGCAGCGTTGATCGCGTCAATCGCCACTTTGATGGTGCCATCAGTACCGTTCTTGAAGCCAACCGGGCAAGAAAGACCGGAAGCCAGCTCACGGTGAACCTGAGATTCCGTTGTGCGCGCGCCGATTGCGCCCCAGCTCATCAGGTCAGCCATGTACTGCGGGGTAATCATGTCGAGGAACTCGCCCGCCGCTGGCAAACCGCTGTCGTTGATTTCCAGCAGCAGCTTACGCGCAATACGCAGGCCGTCATTGATCTGGAAGCTGTTGTCCATGTGCGGATCGTTAATCAGCCCTTTCCAGCCCACGGTGGTACGCGGCTTCTCGAAATAGACGCGCATGACGATTTCCAGCTCGCCTTTCAGCTCATCGCGCAGCGTGAGCAGACGGTTCGCGTATTCCTTCGCTGCCACAGGATCGTGAATCGAGCACGGACCAATCACCACCAACAGGCGATCGTCGTTACCTTTGAGGATCTTGTGGATCGCTTTACGCGCGTGAGAAACCGTGTTGGCCGCATTTTCAGTGGCAGGGAATTTCTCAAGGAGCGCTACAGGAGGTAATAACTCATTGATCTCTTTAATGCGTAAGTCGTCGTTCTGATAATTCATGATCTTTCCAGCGTTGCCATACTTATATAATTGAGTGCAATGCCTTCAATCTAACTTGTCGGCCTGAAAGTGTAAACGGGCTTTTACACTCGAGCAGGATAATTCCTGGAATTCCCCTAAAAAACACCAGAAAGTAGCGAGAAGTGAGATCTCCGCTACACTTTTTAAGTGTAAATGCTGAGATTTAAATCTTTAACGGGATTCCAGACTGACATAAATCAGTATTGCGGAATCTTTAGCCATGTCGCGACGCGCACAGGCAGTTATGCACTGTTGGAAGAAGTTATCCGACCTAACGACCATAACAGGAGCATCCCCATGAAAAACAATACACTGGCAACGATTTTCCTGACAGCAACCCTTTCGATGATAAGCGGGGCGGCTTTCGCTGCCGACAGCGCTTCCGATAACAACGGCCAGGCGAATTCTGCGGCCGATGCGGGTCAGATGGCACCCGATGCCCATCAGAATATTGCGCCAAATGGTGTCGATAACAGCAATGTGAACACGCAGTCCAGCGGCACGATGTTGCACCCGAACGGATCCAGCAGTGATGCGCAGCACATGAGCAAAGATGAGATCCACAAAAACTCGATGTGTAAAGACGGTAAATGCCCGGATATCAACAAGAAAGTTGAAACCGGTGACGGCATGAACAACGATGTGAATACCAAAACCGATGGTACTACGCAGTAATCCCCGTTCCGCCCTTCCCCAAAAGGAGAGCCTTGCTCTCCTTTTTTATTTGTATGCGAAATGGCTAAATATCTGTAATCATGTCATGCACTAACACTTAAATTTGGCAGGATTTGTGTATGGCGCATTCACATTCCCACACCCCATCACCGCAGGCCGATAACGGGAACGCTCGCCGTTTGCTGCTGGCGTTCCTCATTACCGCAGGCTTTATGGTAGTCGAAGTGATCGGCGGGCTTATCTCCGGTTCACTGGCGCTGCTGGCCGATGCCGGGCACATGCTGACCGACGCCGCCGCATTGCTCTTCGCGCTGATGGCGGTGCATTTCGCTCGCCGTCCACCGAATTCACGCCACACTTTTGGCTGGCTGCGACTGACGACCCTTGCTGCGTTCGTGAATGCGATCGCTTTGGTATTGATAACGGTCCTGATTGTCTGGGAAGCGATCGTGCGTTTCCGCCATCCGCAGCCTGTCGCTGGCGCAACCATGATGATCATCGCCATAGCAGGTCTGTTAGCCAATATTCTGTCATTCTGGATTTTGCATCGCGGGAGCGAGGAGAAAAACCTGAACGTGCGCGCCGCAGCCCTGCATGTTCTCGGTGATTTGCTCGGTTCTGTGGGAGCGATTGTCGCGGCCATCGTCATCCTGACCACCAGCTGGACGCCCATTGACCCGATTTTGTCCATTCTGGTGTCATGCCTGGTGCTGCGCAGCGCCTGGCAACTGCTGAAAGAGAGCGTGAATGAACTGCTGGAAGGTGCGCCCGGCTCGCTGGATATCGGCGCGCTCAAGCGCGGGCTGCGCCGTGAAATCCCGGAAGTGCGCGATGTGCATCATGTTCACATCTGGCTGGTCGGTGAAAAACCGGTGATGACCTTACACGTGCACGTGATTCCGCCGCACGATCACGACGGGCTGCTGGATAAAATCCAGCACTATCTGGAACATAATTATCAGATAGCGCATGCCACTATCCAGATGGAATACCAGCCCTGTAGCGGCCCAGAATGCCATCTTAACGAAACACAGGCCGAACACCCGCACCATCACCACCATTAATTGGAAAGCGCGCGAGAGCCTCGTTCACGCGCGCTATTAATCCACATCCGGCTCCCATTCAGCGCGATAAACGTCAACAGCAGATATTCGAGCGACATCGCATACACGCCCTGTCGCGCAAAAATTACCACGCTGATAACGTTGATAATCACCCACAGCAGCCAGTTTTCGACGTATTTGCGGGTCATCAGGATCATCGCCACAATCGATAACACCATCATGCAGGAATCCCAGAACGGGAAGGCATCCGGCTGCAGTTCGGGCATCGCGACGTTTAGCCCCACGCTTTGCATGACTGAGACCGCCACACGGGTCAGGAAGGCAAAAACAGGATTGATAAACACGGTCATCAGCCCGATGGCCACCACGCACACCGCCAGCCAGGCAAGCGCTTTGCGTAATGGCAACCAACGGATTTGCAGTTCAGCCTGATTCTGGCTGGTTTGCCGCGACCAGGCATACCAGCCGTAAATATTCGCAGCGAAGAAAAACAGCTGCAGCAACAGGCTGGCATAGAGTTGAATCTGGAAAAAGATTATCGCGAATAGCGTGACGTTAAGCAGGCCAAAAGCGTAGTTGCTGATTTTCTCAAGGCTGGCAAGCCAGATACAGAGCAGGCCGGCCACGGTTCCCACCGCCTCAATCCACGACAGGTCGTAACCGCCTGCGCCTATCGGGATGTGGACCAGAATATTTTGTGTACTGAAGAAATCCATTTTATCTCCGTCCTGTCAGCCAAAAGGTTTTATGGGCGTGCTGATGAACATGTTTATGAACGTAGTGTAGCTGCAAAATCCAGCATCCGATTAAGCGGCAGCAAAGCACGCTCTCGCAGCGCGGCATCAACATGTATCTCATGTTCAGCGCCACCGTGTTCCAGGCCGTCTGCGATGGCTTTCAGGCCGTTCATAGCCATCCACGGGCAATGTGCGCAGCTACGACAGGTCGCGCCCTCTCCCGCGGTTGGCGCTTCCAGCAATTCCTTATCGGGTACCGCCTGCTGCATCTTATAGAAAATCCCACGGTCGGTGGCGACGATCAGCTGCGGATTAGGCAACGTTTTCGCAGCCGTAATCAGCTGGCTGGTTGAACCTACCGCGTCGGCCATATCGACAATCGACTGTGGTGACTCCGGATGTACCAGAATCGCCGCCTCGGGATACAGCGCCTTCATGCGGGCCAGCGCCTGCGTTTTAAACTCGTCATGCACGATACATGCGCCCTGCCAGCAAAGCACGTCTGCGCCAGTCTGCTTTTGGACGTAACGACCCAGATGACGATCCGGGGCCCAGATAATTTTCTCTCCGAGGCTGTCCAGATGTTCAATCAGTTCAACAGCAATGCTCGACGTGACCACCCAGTCAGCGCGTGCTTTGACCGCGGCTGAAGTATTGGCGTACACCACTACCGTGCGATCCGGGTGGGCATCACAGAATTTATTGAATTCATCAATCGGACAGCCCAGATCGAGGGAGCATTCTGCATTCAGCGTTGGCATCAGAATGGTTTTTTCCGGGCTGAGGATTTTTGCCGTTTCGCCCATGAAGCGCACGCCTGCGACCAGCAGCGTGGAGGCCGAGTGTCGAGCGCCGAAACGCGCCATTTCGAGGGAGTCTGAAATACAGCCGCCCGTTTCCTCTGCCAGCTGCTGGATTTCCGGGTCGGTATAGTAGTGCGCGACCATGACCGCATCTTTCTCTTTAAGAAGACGCTTTATCTTTTCGCGATAAAAATGCTTTTCATCCGCGCTGAGTGGCACGGGCTTCGGCGGGAAGGGATAAATTGCGGCTTCCGGATCAAACATTACGCTCATCTTGGGCTTCTCGTTTTACTGGCTTAACCAAACCATCGCCAATCGGCAGTGTTTTGCGAGTACTTAGGTGATGGTGTTTTATATACTAAACAAGATAGCGAAAATCTGGGGAATTGTCGTGGGGAATTTGTTGAACCGTAGAAAAGCAAAAGGCGCCTTTAGGGCGCCTTTCTACATTGGTGGGTCGTGCAGGATGATTCGCTTCGCTCACCCTTCGGGACGTCGCCGCAAACGGCTCCGTTGTCTCACTGCGTTCGACTCGAACCTGATGCAGGTTCTCATCCTGCCCGAATCGTATATAGCAAAAAGGCGCCTTTAGAGCGCCTTTCTACATTGGTGGGTCGTGCAGGATGATTCGCTTCGCTCGCCCTTCGGGCCGTCGCCGCAAACAGCTCCGTTGTCTCACTGCGTTCGACTCGAACCTGCAGCAGGTTCTCATCCTGCCCGAATCGTATATAGCAAAAAGGCGCCTTTAGGGCGCCTTTCTACATTGGTGGGTCGTGCAGGATTCGAACCTGCGACCAATTGATTAAAAGTCAACTGCTCTACCAACTGAGCTAACGACCCCTTTCGGGATTTTCTTCGAAGACGCCACTGAGAAGATGGTGGGTCGTGCAGGATTCGAACCTGCGACCAATTGATTAAAAGTCAACTGCTCTACCAACTGAGCTAACGACCCATAAGGTCTTGCTTCGAAGAGGTACTACTTCACACTCGTCACCATCTCAAAGATGGTGGGGCGTGCAGGATGACTCGACTTCGTCTCGCCCTTCGGGCCGTTGCTTGCGCAACGTTATCCTTCACGCTTAACATCTGAGTAAGATGTTAAATTGGTGGGTCGTGCAGGATTCGAACCTGCGACCAATTGATTAAAAGTCAACTGCTCTACCAACTGAGCTAACGACCCGAGTGGTGGGTGATGACGGGATCGAACCGCCGACCCCCTCCTTGTAAGGGAGGTGCTCTCCCAGCTGAGCTAATCACCCGATACTGCGCTGGATACTTCTTTTAGTGGTGGGTCGTGCAGGATGACTCGACTTCGTCTCGCCCTTCGGGCCGTTGCTTGCGCAACGTTATCCTTCACGTTTTACAATCGCATCCACTAAGCGATTGGTGGGTCGTGCAGGATTCGAACCTGCGACCAATTGATTAAAAGTCAACTGCTCTACCAACTGAGCTAACGACCCACTATTTCCGCGGCTTTCAGGATGTTTGATATCCCTTGGCAACGGCGGCATATATTACTGGTTTCAGATTTGAGCGCAACTAAAATTTCGAACAACTGCGCTTAACTGCTTATGATTCAGGCGGCATGACCAGAAATACTTCAATTTCAGGTCATGCCGTAAGCATCAGAGTCCACTCAGGCGTTTTTGCGCTTGTTTAGCGCCTTCAGTGCCTGGGTATTTGGTGACCACCTGCTGATAAACCGCTTTGGCTTTCGCAGTGTCGCCTTTGTCCTGCATGATGACGCCAACTTTAAACATCGCGTCTGCAGCTTTTGGGGATTTCGGGTAATTTTTCACCACTGAGGCAAAATAATACGCCGCATCATCTTTTTTACCCTTGTTGTAATTCAACTGTCCGAGCCAGTAATTGGCATTCGGTTGATAAGTTGAGTCAGGGTATTTTTTGATGAAGTTCTGAAATGCCGCAATCGCGTCATCCTGGCGAGAGCTGTCTTTCACCAGCGCGATCGCCGCGTTGTAATCCGTATTGGCATCACCGCTTTGCACCGGCACACCGGACGCCCCAGCGCCTGCTGCTGGCGCTGGAGTAGTCGCTGTCGCAGTCCCACTCTGATCGCTCGCTGCTGGCTGTGCTGGCGTCGCAGTAGCGCCGCTGCTCATCCCATCAAGCTGGGTCTGGATCTGCTTTTGGCGATCGACGGCCTGATTGAGCTGATATTGGCTTTCCTGGATTTGACCACGCAGGGAATCAATATCGGCCTGGTTGTCCTGGAGCTGCTGCTGGAGTTGAGTCAAAAGTTGACTATGAGCGTTGGAAATACGCTCGAGTTGAGTGACACGGTCTTCGACCGAGCCTGAGCCGACACTACTGATTGGCGCCTGAGCATTAGCGGCCCAAGGGGCCGCTATGCCAACCAGTAACGACAGACTCAACAAATGATGTCTGAAGTTACTGCTCATGCAATTCTCTTAGTAAACCAGTACGGCACGACGGTTTTTGGAGTAAGCCGCTTCGTCGTGACCCAGTACTGCAGGTTTTTCTTTACCGTAAGAAACGATGGAGATCTGATCCGCTGAAACGCCTTTACCCTGCAGGTACATTTTAACAGCGTTTGCACGACGTTCGCCCAGGGCGATGTTGTACTCAGGAGTACCACGTTCGTCAGCATGACCTTCTACGGTGACTTTGTAAGATGGGTTGCTACGCAGGAAGTTAGCGTGCGCATCCAGCATCGCAGCGAAGTCAGAACGGATATCGTACTTGTCGAGATCGAAGTAAACGATGTTGTTCTGCTGCAGCTGCTGCATCTGCAGACGAGCCTGCTCTTCGGAAGACATATTGCCTTGACCGTTAGCGTCCATACCAGTGCCGGCACCAGTCAAGCCTTCGCCGCTCTGATCGTTGCTTGCATTCTTATTGGAAGAACACGCTGCGATAGCCATAACTGGCAGAGCGATCAACAGTCCTTTCAGCACTTTGTTCAGTTGCATTTCTTTGATTCCTATAATATTCAATTAATTATTATTACAGATACGGCGACCAGGCAGGGAATTTAACCTGTCCATCAGTAGCCGGAAGACGCGCCTTGAAACGCCCATCTGTAGAAACCAGATTCAGCACAGATCCCATCCCCTGAGAAGAGCTGTAGATAACCATTGTGCCGTTCGGTGCCAGACTTGGCGTTTCATCCAGGAACGTTGACGACAGAACCTGTACGCCACCCGCTGCCAGATCTTGTTTGGCAATGTGCTGCTGGCCATTAGCCGAGCTCACCATCACCATGAATTTACCGTCAGTGCTCACGTCAGCATCCTGGTTCTGAGAACCTTCCCAGGAAATACGCTGCGGAGTACCGCCATTAACATTAACTTTATACACCTGCGGACGACCGGCCTGGTCAGAGGTAAAGGCCAGGTTCTGACTGTCCGGGAACCAGGTTGGTTCGGTATTGTTGCTGCGACCGTTCGTAATCTGGCTGATTTGACCCGAGCCCAGATCCATCACATACAGGTTCAGGCTACCGGTTTTCGACAATGCGAAGGCCAGTTTAGAACCATCAGGTGAGAACGTTGGCGCACCGTTGTGCTGCGGGAACGAAGCAACCTGACGAATAGCGCCGTTTGCCAGCGTCTGAATAACCAGTGCTGAACGACCGCTTTCGAAGGTGACATACGCAAGCTTAGAGCCATCCGGAGACCACGCCGGGGACATCAGCGGCTGCGGAGAACGGTGAACGACAAACTGGTTGTAACCGTCGTAGTCAGATACGCGCAGCTCGTACGGGAACTGGCCGCCGTTGGTCTGCACCACGTAAGCGATACGGGTACGGAACGCACCTTTAATGCCGGTCAGCTTCTCGAACACTTCATCACTGGCAGTATGGCCCGCATAACGCAGCCATTGCTTGTTCACTTTGTACGAGTTCTGAGCCAGAACGGTACCCGGTGCACCGCCGGTATCCACCAGCTGGTAAGCAACGGTGTAAGAGCCGTCCGGGTTAGGCGTAACCTGACCGACAACAACGGCATCAATGCCGAGTGCAGACCATGCCGCCGGTTGAACTTCCTGTGCACTACCCGGCTGCTGTGGCAGTCGAGAGCGATCAAGCGGGTTAAATTTACCGCTGTTGCGAAGGTCTGCAGCCACAATGCCGCCGATATCTTCAGGTGCAGCGCCAGGGCCTGCCCATTTAAATGGCGCAACGCCGATTGGGCGTGCCGAATCCACCCCTTGAGTGATTTCGATACGTACTTCTGCGTGCAGCACAGCTGCCCACAGCATCAGAAAACCAAATGCTACTCGTAATGCCTGCTTCATCATATCTCCCTTATCCAGGCGGAAAGCCCACGATAATTTAGCAGAATGTTAACAAACTCAAATACACAAAACTACCAAAACCCTGTGACTTGCCTGGTTCATTTTTCCCCGCGCAAACGGGGAAATCTGAATTACGGTTTGAAGTCCAGTGGCGCATTTTTGAATACTTCATATACGGCTTCTGACGGCGGTTTCGGGAACTTCGCTTGCCTTGCTGCTGCCAGTGCGGCAGTACAAAGCGCCGGATCCCCCCCCTCAGACGTGATATTCGCTAACGTACCGTCCGTATTCAGCTTGATACGTAATGTACATACCTTACCGGTATACGAAGAAGCATCATAAAAACGGCTTTCGATGGCTGATTTTATCTGCCCGGCATAGTTACTGATATCAGCGCCTGATGCGCCATTGTTCTTAGTGTTACCGCTTCCGGCCGCGGCGGCATTACTTCCTTTCGCCCCACCACCGGTTTTCGGTGCATTCTTACCTGAACTGAGATCACCCAGCAGGTCGTCGACACCAGAAGCATCTTTTGCTTCGGCTGCTTTCTTGGCTGCGGCAGCTTTAGCCGCAGCGGCTTTGGCGGCAGCCTTTTCTGCTGCTTTCTCGGCAGCGGCAGCTTTGTCTGCGGCCGCTTTATCGGCGGCGGCTTTCTCTGCAGCGGCTGCTTTCGCCGCAGAAGCTTTTTCAGCGGCAGCGGCTTTCTTCGCGGCATCCGCGGTGGCTTTCTTCTCAGCGTCTTGCTGAGCTTTCTTCGCCGCCTCGGCTTCTGCTTTTTTCTGTGCATCAGCAGCGGCTTTAGTCGCTTCTGCTTCGGCTTTTTTCTGAGCATCAGCGGCGGCTTTCTTCGCGGCTTCTGCTGCAACTTTTGCCTGTGAATCCGCTTTGGCTTTCGCCAATGCAGCGGCTTTCACTGCGGCTTCTTCCGCCTGTTTCTGCTGCTCTTGCGCTTTCTTCGTAGACTCTTCAGCCTGCTTCTGCGCATCAGCCTGCTTACTGGCTTCTTCCTGTGCCTTCAGACGTTCTTGTTCGAGCTGTTTCAGGCGTTCCTGCTCGGCGGACTGCTTTTCACGCATTTCTTCCGCCTGCTGCTGTGCCTGTTTTTCACGCTGCTCTTCGGCACGACGCGCACTGGCCTGCTGATTCTGTTGACGATTATAGTTCTGAACGACCGCACCTGGATCGACCATTACCGCGTCAATAGACGAGCCACCGCCTCCGCCTGCCGAAGCATCTATGTGCTCATCGAACGAACTCCAAATCAGCAGTGCAATCAGAATGATATGCAGAATGACTGAGACGATGATCGCGCGTTTAAGCTTTTCGTTTTGTTGCTCGGTTGCCTTTGACACTCTCGGTTCCCAAAAACTGTTAGCCTGTCAGGCGGGTCAGATTGGCTGGGTCATTAAACCCACTGATTTCACACCCGCGCTGTGCAACAGGTTCAGCGCTTTAATGATTTCATCGTAAGGCACATCTTTCGCGCCACCGATCAGGAAGACGGTTTTCGGATTTTCTTGCAGATGACGCTGAGCTTCAGCAACCACCTGCTCTGGCGGCAATTGTGGCATCTTATCCTGACCCACATTGACGCTATACTGTCCGATTCCGGAAACTTCCACAATCACCGGCGGATCGTCATTGGTGCTGACGGCCTGAGACTCTGTTGCATCTGGAAGATCGACTTCCACGCTCTGCGTAATGATCGGCGCTGTCGCCATGAAGATCAGCAACAGCACCAGCAACACATCAAGCAGCGGAACGATGTTAATTTCGGACTTCAGCTCGCGACGTCCGCGTCCACGACGTGCTCTGGCCATGGCTTACCCCTTGTTGCTTTCGCTGCTGGTAAACGCCTGACGGTGCAGAATCGCGGTGAACTCTTCCATAAAGTTGTCGTAGTTCAGCTCCAGTTTATTCACGCGCTGGTTCAGGCGGTTGTACGCCATTACCGCCGGGATTGCCGCGAACAGACCAATCGCCGTAGCGATCAGAGCTTCTGCGATACCCGGTGCGACCATCTGCAGCGTCGCCTGTTTTACCGCGCCGAGTGCGATGAAGGCGTGCATGATCCCCCACACCGTACCAAACAGGCCGATATACGGGCTGATGGAACCCACGGTGCCAAGGAATGGAATGTGGTTTTCAAGGTTTTCCAGTTCACGGTTCATGGAGATACGCATCGCACGCGAGGCCCCTTCCACGACAGCTTCCGGTGCATGGCTGTTCGCCCGATGCAAACGCGCAAACTCTTTGAAACCGCTGTAGAAGATTTGCTCTGAGCCGGTCAAATTATCGCGACGGCCTTGGCTCTCCTGATACAGACGAGAGAGTTCAATCCCAGACCAGAACTTGTCTTCGAACGCTTCAGCTTCGCGGCTGGCGGTGTTAAGGATGCGCGTTCTCTGGATGATGATTGCCCAGGACGCGATTGAAAAACCAATCAAAATGAACATGATAAGTTTAACCAGAAGGCTCGCCTTCAGGAACAAATCAAGGATATTCATGTCAGTCACTGCTTAAACTCCGCGACAATAGACTTGGGAAGCGCACGAGGCTTCATTAAGAGTGGATCAACACAGACAATCAGTACTTCAGCTTCGTTGAGTACCTTGTTTTCTGCGTTGACAATCCGCTGCGTGAACACCAGAGAGGTGCCCCGCATCGCTGTAATTTCCGTTTGGACTTCGAGCATGTCATCGAGTCTTGCAGCGGCGAAATACTCCAGCGTCATCTTGCGTACCACAAAGGCAACGCGTTCGGCCAACAGAACCTGCTGGCTAAAGTGATGGTGGCGCAGCATCTCAGTGCGTGCTCTTTCATAAAAAGCGACGTAGCTGGCGTGGTAAACCACACCACCGGCATCGGTGTCTTCATAATAGACACGAACCGGCCATCGAAATATATACTGACTCATTCAGGCTGCCTCTTTGTTGGCGTCGACCACTCACCCCAGTCACTTACTGATGTAAGTTCCAGGGGATTCCCGGTCTTGCCGCCTCGACGCATCATGAATGATTTTGTATATAGCGTTGTATTCACTTTACATCCCGGTAATGCAACAAATGTGTAGGCCTTTCAAACTTCGCTACTATACGCGCGGGAATGCTGGTTTGGAATGGGAGAAAGTAAACGGAGAGTAAATTTTTATGGGCTTGTACAAGCCCATAACGATTAACGGATGTTTCTGAATCAGGCGAAGAAGAAAAACAGTCCGGCGAGGAGAACAAGGTCGGCAATCAGCGGGCAGAAAATGCCCTGCCAGTGAATCGCCTTCGGGCGAAAACCGACGCCATGAATCACACCAGCACACACGGCCCACATGATCAAAAAACCGTGCCAGATTTCCAGTTCGCTGGTTTTCGCCGCAAAGCGCGACGGGTCCCAGATAACGCACCCTGCTAAAACCAGTGCCATCAGTAACGAAAGGGCCCGTAATGGGCCCTTATCCATTACCGCATATAACATCGCGATAATTTTACTCATTAATGATCTTCTTGTTGTCCAGACTCAATGTGCTCGAGCGCCAGTGCGGTGATCACACCAAATGCACAAGCAAGCAGCGTTCCCAGAATCCATGCGAAGTACCACATACGTTGCTCCTTACTTAGTACAGAGAATGGGTGTTGCGTTCAATGTCTTCTTTGGTGATACGACCAAACATCTTCCAGTAACACCAGGTGGTGTACAGCAGGATAATCGGAACGAACACCATGGCCGCGTAAGTCATCACGTTCAGCGTCAACTGGCTGGAGGTGGAATCCCACATGGTCATACTTGCATTCAGCATGGTGCTGGAAGGCATGATGAACGGGAACATGGCTACACCGGCAGTCAGGATGATGCACGCCAGAGTCAGTGAAGAGAAGATGAACGCCCAGGCGCCCTTCTCCGCACGTGACATGACAACAGTCAGCAGCGGCAGAACCACACCCAAAGCTGGGATTACCCACAGAATCGGCATGTTTTTAAAGTTCACCAGCCACGCACCGGCTTCACGAACCACTTCCTTTGTCAGCGGGTTAGACGGTGCCGTATGGTCCAGCGCAGATTTCACCACGTAGCCATCAATACCGTACATCACCCAAACGCCTGCCAGTGCGAAGCACACCAGCGTAACCAGCGCTGCAACCTGAGAAGTCGCACGAGCACGCAGATGCAGCTCGCCAACGGTACGCATTTGCAGATAGGTCGCGCCCTGAGTCAGGATCATCGCCACGCTAACAATACCGGCCAGCAGACCAAACGGGTTCAGCAGCTGGAAGAAATTGCCGGTGTAATAAAGACGCATGTACTCATCGAGGTGGAACGGAACGCCTTGAAGAAGGTTACCGAACGCTACGCCAATCACCAGCGGTGGAACGAAGCTACCGATGAAGATGCCCCAGTCCCACATGTTGCGCCAGCGTTTGTCTTCAATCTTGGAACGGTAATCAAAACCGACAGGACGGAAGAACAATGATGCCAGCACCAGAATCATCGCCACGTAGAAACCAGAGAACGCCGCAGCGTAGATCATCGGCCAGGCGGCAAACAACGCGCCGCCTGCAGTGATCAGCCACACCTGGTTACCGTCCCAGTGCGGGGCGATGGAGTTGATCATGATTCGACGTTCGGTGTCGTTACGACCGAGGAAACGGGTGAGCATGCCCACCCCCATGTCGAAACCGTCGGCGACCGCAAAGCCAATCAGCAGAATGCCAACCAGCAGCCACCAGATAAAACGCAATACTTCATAATCGAACATTTGACGACTCCTGTCTTAGCGTGCCGGCTGAGTAGACGCTGGGGTCTGCTCAAAGTGGTAACGACCGGTTTTCAGGCTGCTTGGTCCCAGACGTGCAAACTTGAACATCAGGAACATTTCAGCCACCAGGAACACGGTGTAGAGACCACAGATAAGCAGCATCGAGAAAAGCAAATCGCCGGTCGTCAGGGATGAGTTCGCCACAGCGGTTGGCAGAACTTCACCGATAGCCCAAGGCTGACGGCCATATTCCGCCACAAACCAACCGGATTCGATAGCAATCCATGGCAGCGGGATCCCGTACAGCGCGGTGCGCAGCAGCCATTTTTTCTGACCGATACGGTTACGAATCACCGACCAGAACGACGCCGCAATAATCAGCAGCATAATGATGCCGCAGCCAACCATGATACGGAAGGCGAAGTACAGCGGCGCAACCCGAGGAATCGAGTCTTTGGTCGCCAGCTGAATCTGTGCTTCCGTCGCGTCAGAGACGTTCGGGGTATAGCGTTTCAACAACAGACCGTAACCCAGGTCTTTTTTCACACTGTTGAACTCATCGCGAACGGTCTGATCGTTAGAACCAGAACGCAGCTGTTCCAGCAGAGAATACGCTTTCATCCCGTTACGGATACGCTCTTCATGCTGCGCCAGCAGGTCTTTCAGACCAGTAACCTGTTTATCGACCGAGCGGGTAGCAATGATGCCCAGCGCGTAAGGAATTTGAATTGAGAAGTGGTTTTCCTGCGCATCCTGGTCCGGAATACCAAACAACGTAAACGACGCCGGAGCCGGCTGCGTTTCCCATTCAGCTTCAATAGCGGCCAGTTTGGTTTTCTGCACGTCACCCATTTCGTAACCGGATTCATCACCCAGCACGATAACGGAGAGGATAGCCGCCATACCGAAGCTCGCCGCGATGGCGAAAGAGCGCTTAGCGAACGGGAAGTCGCGGTTACGCAGCATATAGTAGGAGCTGATACCCAGGATGAACATCGCGCCACAAACGTAGCCAGAAGCCACGGTATGAACGAATTTCACCTGTGCAACAGGGTTCAGGATAAGCTCAGAGAAGCTCACCATTTCCATGCGCATGGTTTCAAAGTTGAAGTCGGAGGCGACTGGGTTTTGCATCCAGCCGTTCGCGACGAGGATCCACAGCGCGGACATGTTTGAACCCAGCGCAACGAGCCATGTCACCGCCATATGCTGGACTTTGCCCAGACGGTCCCAACCGAAGAAGAACAGACCTACAAAGGTGGATTCGAGGAAGAAGGCCATCAGACCTTCAATGGCCAGCGGCGCACCGAAAATATCGCCCACATAGTGAGAAAAGTAAGACCAGTTAGTCCCGAACTGGAACTCCATGGTCAGACCGGTAGCCACACCCAGCGCAAAGTTGATACCAAACAACTTGCCCCAGAACTTGGTCATATCTTTATAAATCTGTTTGCCGGAAAGGACGTAAACCGTTTCCATAATGGCCAGCAGGAACGCCATACCGAGCGTCAGTGGCACAAAAAGGAAATGGTACATCGCGGTCAAGGCAAACTGTAAGCGCGACAGTTCGACTATATCTAACATCATGACTCCTTGCTCATCGCATGAAGACTCCGAGAGTGGATCCCGTTAGAAAGGATTCACACGCATGCCCCAATACAAATTTATTTGCTTCCCGCTTCGCTGCCGCTGTCACGATGTGAAAACGACGATGAGCAAAGGTTACAAATACGTTAATAAAAAACCCAAATTGATCCCTTGAATATATTACGCCGTAAAACCCTTACAATAAACAGGTTTTTATTGAGTCGGATTTACGTTTTTCGACGTTGATCAATATATAGCTAAGATGACTCATTTCGACCACTTTGATCCGCGACAATTTACCGCTTTATCGTGCATTTTTCCAAGGTTTACATCTTGATTTAAATCAATTTTACAATTACATGTTAATTGTGTATGCATTTGATGATGCATGGTAAAATCGATGTTAAGAACATGTTTTTATGATGGCGTTGACGGTTATCAAATAAGGGTAAATTAAAATGAGGGGTCATTCATTTTTAACCACCGTCGCGATACGGTGTGGTGAAGGGTGGGGTCCGGGAGCAGGCAAAAGACTTTCCCCCTTTTTTCAGCGGATAAGTATAGCTGCTTTTTATTACATTTCATTCACTGGAATGAGTTTTAAAATTAACACCACTACGTGATTATCGGATAAAACAAAAACGACCACGCATTGCGTGGTCGGGTCTCGTTTGCGGAGTTATTCATCAATCCTGATGCGCCAGGTCCGTGATTGCCCGGGTCTGTAACGCACCGGCTCGCCAGGAATGTGGCTCCCTTCCCCGAGAGGTTGCTCATCCATGCGCGTTTCCTCGCACACCGGGTGATGATGATTAAACCTCATTACCGACTCACAGCATTCGCTGTCGGAGGGGTTGAACAGCCGAATAATCAGCGCTTCGTCGTCTTCCGCTTTTTTCAATGCGCTGAGCTGACACCCCGTGGCCGGGAGCGTACACAGACTGAACGTTTCCGGCGCGGTAATTGCCGTCCGGTTCAGTTTCATCGCATCCCACGGGATTTTGTTGTAGCACTGCACTGGCGTCAGCCAGCTGCGCGCCTGCTGCGCTACGCCTGCATTCAACGCCGAGCCACTGAACGGCAGCAGGCTGAAACGGCAATGCAGTTCGCCGCGTACCTGGGAATCCGGCACCGACATTTTGATGCCTGAAGGACGCCCAGGCCGCAGCAGTAAATCTTCTTTACCCAGCAGCCCCACGCCGCGCAGCAACGTCAGGGCGAAGGCACTTTGCGTTTCACCGATGATTTCCACTTCGCGCAGACCTTCCGTGAACAGCGCCAGCCCATTCGGTCCTTGCTGAAGCGCGGCATAGTTGAGGAAATTCCACACCGGCACCGGTGCCTCTTTCCAGCCTTCGACCTTCCAGACGTTCATCGCCTGATCCTGGACCGGGCGATTAAGCGAACCAAACTGGGTATCCGTCAACACACTTTCCGCTTTATACGGGACGGGAATGCGCACCCGCACGCGGTGATCATTTGCCTGATTCAGCACCTTCACATCAAACTCCACCCGACGGCCGTGATGGTTGAGAGTGATGGTGGTTTCGCAGGCCAATGACCCGCTAGTTTGACGTGCTGAACGTTCCGCCAGATTTAGCGGCACCGCCAGAGTAGAACGTATCAGCGCCCTGCTCTGCCACGCATCATGCGACACAGAATGCTGATGTGTGCCTTTCGCGCTGGTGAGTAACCACTCTTCCCGCGACGGCGAGTAGTCATACTCATCGCCGTCGTCAGAACCGTCTTCAAACTCCAGCACGCGGTCATAAATCAGCCCGCTTTCCTTATCTTCCATTTTCAGCGTGCCGTCGTCATTCAGGCTGATACGCCAGAAGCTGTTTTCCAGTAGTGCGTCACTCTGCGCCTCGACACTCGCCAGTTGCCCTTCTTCACCCGCCAGCACCTGTAACGTCAGCCAGCCCATCGCTGGCAGAACCTGACGCAGCTGAATGTCGTATTCCATAAACGGCTCGTAGTTGCCGTAATGAACAATCTGGCGATCCACCAGGCCTGGGTCGATTTCACGTTTATCGCGGATAAAGTACGGCACATCCTGGCCGTCGCTGTCGGTCAGGCGGAAACGGCTGGCGCGCAGGCGGATAGTGGTGTTGATCACTTCATCGCGCGGCCACGGCATCAGATTGAACAGCGTCAGCTTGTCGCCCTCGCTGCGTGCCATGTTGTCGACGATTTTACGCATGTAGAAGGTGACCAGGCTGTCAGCCATGTCTTCCGCCAGCCAAAAGCGGCTCATGATTTCCCGATGCACTTTGTCGCTACAGCAGCAGCCGATGCTGTCGTGGGCGTGATTTTTGAGGATCTCTTTCCACATTTTTTCCAGCAAGCCGTGGTGATATTCAAAACCGAGCGTCCAGGCCAGCGCCGCCAGCGGTTCGAGCACATTGACAATTTTGTTCTCGATTCGCGCGTGGGCGATTTTGATGTCCATCCGCGTTGAACCGATGGTGCGGTGAACGCGCATATATTTGCCGTCGTTGAACTCCCCGGTTAGCGTTGCCAGCGCATCTCGCTGCTTTTCAATCCGCTCAAATATCTCCTCAAAACGGCTCAGCACAAATTCACGCTGCGGATAAATTTCCCGCAGTTTGTCCATCACCGCAAAAATGTTCTGCTGGAGCGGCATCTGATCGTGACCATTCGGCAGCAAAATCTCTTTGGTTTGCGAGGCTTTTTCCAGCACCTCAAAATAACTATCGAGGCGTTTTCGCAGGCCCGCTTCATCCTCCGGTAAGTACTTACCAATCGCGTAGCCCAGCGGTAGTACCTGCGCCGTCACTTCGCTGCCGTCCTGACTGCGCCACAGAAACTCCGTTTTATCTGTGCCGTGACGCTCCGAACAACCGCGCCAAAACATTGCCCGTTTAATACCAAAACCGTTATAGATGTGCGGCAATTGGCCCGACATGCCGAAGGAATCCGGCAGATAGCCAATTTTCATCGGCTCGCCGAACGACAGGCAATCGCGCATGCCGTACATCAAATTGCGGACAATCGATTCGCCGGCCACAACCGTGGTATCCGTTTGCGTGTACCACGGCCCGATAATCAGCTTTCCAGCCTGAACCAACGCTTTTACACGGGTGTGATTTTCCGGCTTAACGGCAAAGTAATCCTCGAGAATAGCGGTTTGCCCATCGAGCACGTAATACTTGTATTCCGGGTCCTGCTCCAGACGAGTCAGGATCTCTTCCATATTGTTGACCAGCAAAATGCGTGACTCTTCGGTGGTGAAGTACCACTCACGGTCCCAGTGCATATGCGGCGTGATGTGAACGCGAGATACAGCTTTCATCTTCGTTTCCTGTTCAGTTAAGGCATGACGCTGTCGGGAATATATTTACCAGCTTTGACTGCCTGGCGACGCCAGAGGACAAGCACGCAGGTAGAGATAGCCGCGCCAATAATGGCTGAGGCAAACCAGCCCACGGCGGCCAGCACGCCACCGAGACCGCCATCGTGCAGTAAAAAGAGTGAGAAAATACCGGCGCCCGGCGTCGACAGACCGATATTCATGCTGCCCACCAGCGCGCCGGTCACCATCGAGCCCAGCACAAACGAGCCAATCACCCGGAGCGGATCTTCAATCGCCATCGGAATTGCCCCTTCGGTAATGCCCGCCAGACCGAGCAGCCAGGTCGATTTGCCGGTTTCAATTTCGAACGTTTTAAACAGACGAGGCGCAATCAGGGTGGAAGCGGTGACGGTGAAGGCCGAAACCATTTTCACCGAGGCAAAAATCGCATACGGGCCGTAAACACCGTTGGCCATCGCCCCCAGACAGAAGGCATATGCCGCTTTGTTGACCGGGCCGCCAAGGTCGAACGAGCACATGAAGCCGAGGATCGCGCCCAATACCAGCGCGTTGGACCCCGACAGGCCATTCAACCATGCGGTTAAACCGTTGTTTACCCACGCCACGGGTTCGCCGACTACGAACAACATCAGGCTGCCCGCGCCGAGGGTACCGAGAACCGGATAGAGGTAATAGGTCAGAAAACCGTTGTAGCGGTTATTGAGACGGATATGGTTTTTCACCCAGCGCATCAGATAGCCCGCAATCAGGCCGCCCGCCACTGCGCCAAGGAAGCCGGAGCCAATCATGTTCGCCGCAAGCCCAGCCGCAAAGCCCGGTGCCAGCGCGGGTTTGTCGGCCAGAGAATAAGCCGTGTAGGCCGCCAGAACCGGCACCATGAGTGTGCCCAGCATGCCCCCGCCTAACTTGCGGTACATCCACAACCACGAGTTTTCCTGATCAAACAGATGTTGCAAGCCAAACATTTGCGCCAGAAGAACCGCCACCGCCAGCACGGTGCCGCCCGCAACGATCAACGGCACGGCAAACGAAATACCGCTCAGTAGCGCCTGTTTCAGTTCGGTCTTCACGCTTTTCTTCTCGTGACTTTCGCTCTGAAGCTGGCGCTGTTCTGTGGGCGGTTTCAGCGTCAGCGCCTGCTCGATAAGCGCTTCGGCATGGCGAATCGGCTCGGCCACTGGCACCGTCATCGACGGGATCCCGTTGAAACGTTCGGATTCTTTAACCGCCACTTCGGTCGCAAAAATGCAGGCCCGGGCTGCGTTAAGCTGCTCTGCCGTCAGGCGGTTTTCGATTCCGTTCGCGCCCTGCCGCTCGACACAGACGTTGATGCCGAGTTTCTGCCCGGCTTTTTCCAGATATTCAGCTGCCATATAGGTGTGTGCGATGCCAGCCGGACAGGCGGTCACGCAGACGATGGTTGGGGCGTTTTTCACAACGGGCGCGTCTGCCACATCCGGCGGCGCGTCCAGCACTCGCAATAATTCTTCCGCTGAGGTGGCCGCACACACGGCGGCACGCACCTCATCGTCCACCAGCCGGGACGTCAGCGCCGTGAGCAGCTGCATGTGTGTGGAACCCGCCTGCGCGGGCGGGATAGCCAGCAGCACAACCAGGTTCACCTCTTCCTCGCCGTCCACG
The DNA here is from genome assembly GCF_024764775.1 of Scandinavium manionii. Lineage (NCBI taxonomy): Bacteria > Pseudomonadati > Pseudomonadota > Gammaproteobacteria > Enterobacterales > Enterobacteriaceae > Scandinavium > Scandinavium manionii. The sequence continues at coordinate 322,285 of NZ_JALIGC010000040.1, forward strand.
CCTTCCCACAGAATGGGCTCTGAGAGCGTCGCCACGGCAAACGCGGCTTCGTTTACGGCAAGACTTTTACCGTGCGGCACCGCCAGTCCCTCGCCCAGCGCCGTCGGCCCTTCACTTTCACGGGCAAAGACATCAGCCAGAAAACCGTCCAGGCTGGAAATTTTACCGAGCGCTTCCAGCCGGCTAGCCAAAGCACGGATCGTTTCATCGCGGCAGGTAAAAGTGGCCTGCAAGCAGAGTGCATCCGGGTGCGTTAACGTCGTCAGGTTCATCACGATCCTCACTCTCAAAGTGTAAAAACGGCCAGTCAGCCATTCAGTTAGGAGGATCTTGCCAGATAAAATAATACATTTATGTGATCACTTTCTCTTAACTAGATAATTTGTATTTGATTTGTATTATTTACAAGTGCGGTCAAGCAGGCATAATTCGTATTATCAATGTAGTGAATAGGCAGACAACATGACCAAAAAACCGATGTATCGGCAGATTGCGGATACCCTGCGTGAACGCGTGCAGCGCGGCGAATTAAAGCCCGGCGATGCGCTACCCACCGAGTCTGCCCTACAAGAAGAGTTTGCCGTGAGCCGCGTGACCGTGCGCCAGGCGCTGAAACAACTCACCCAGGAAGCCATTATCGAGAGCATTCAGGGCAGCGGGTCATACGTTAAGGCTGAGCGAGTCAATTACGATATCTATCAGCTCACCAGTTTTTACGAAAAGCTGATTGACCGAAACGTGGAAACGCACAGCAACGTGCGGGTTTTCGAGGCAATTGATGCCTGTCAGGAGATGGCGGAAAAACTGCAAGTCGCAGTGGGCGAGAAAATCTGGCACGTCAAACGTGTGCGTTTTATTCAGCAAAAACCGGTCACGCTGGAAGAAACCTGGATGCCGTTGACGCTGTTTCCCGATCTCACCTGGCAGGTGATGGAAAACTCCAAATATCATTTTATCGAGGCCGTCAAAAAATTGGTTATTGACCGCAGCGAGCAGGAAATCGTGCCAATAATGCCGTCGGAAGAAGCCGTGACATTGCTCGGCTTAGACCCCAACCAGCCGATTCTGGAAAAAATCTCACGCGGCTATCTGGATGACGGAAAAGTCTTTGAATACAGCCGCAATGCTTTCAAAAGTGACGATTACAAATTCACCCTGGTCGCCAAACGCAGGCAATAAAAAAGGCCACTGCTAAAGTGGCCAACCATGTCGAAAACGGACATATAAAGCTCCCCGCATGGGGAGCAGAGAGGATTATCAGGCGATGATGGTTTTCAGCGCTTCGCCGATGTCTGCCAGGCTACGAACGGTTTTCACACCGGCCGCTTCCAGAGCGGCGAATTTCTCGTCCGCAGTCCCTTTCCCGCCGGCAATGATCGCGCCCGCGTGGCCCATACGTTTACCTTTCGGCGCAGTTACACCCGCGATGTAGCCGACAACCGGTTTGGTCACGTGTTCTTTGATGTAGGCTGCCGCTTCTTCTTCAGCGCTACCGCCGATCTCACCGATCATCACGATCGCTTCGGTCTGCGGATCTTCCTCGAACATTTTCAGGATATCGATGAAGTTAGAGCCAGGGATCGGGTCACCGCCGATGCCCACACAGCTGGACTGGCCGAAACCGTAATCGGTAGTCTGCTTAACCGCTTCATAAGTCAGGGTGCCTGAACGGGAAACGATACCCACTTTACCCGGCTTGTGAATGTGGCCTGGCATGATGCCGATTTTGCTCTGACCTGGGGTGATAACACCCGGGCAGTTCGGGCCAATCATACGTACGCCAGCTTCATCCAGTTTCACTTTCACGGTCAGCATATCCAGAGTCGGGATACCTTCGGTGATGGTGATGATGAGCTTAATGCCTGCGTCGATGGCTTCCAGAATGGAGTCTTTGCAGAACGGAGCCGGAACGTAGATAACAGAAGCCGTTGCGCCCGTTGCTTCAACAGCTTCACGCACGGTGTTGAACACCGGCAGATCCAGGTGCGTGGTGCCGCCTTTGCCTGGCGTTACGCCGCCAACCATGTTGGTTCCGTAAGCAATCGCTTGTTCAGAGTGGAAAGTCCCCTGGCTACCGGTGAAGCCCTGGCAGATAACCTTGGTGTTTTTATCAATTAAAATGGACATTATTTCCCCTCCACTGCGGCAACGACCTGCTGAGCGGCATCCGTCAGACTTTTCGCTGCAATAATATTCAGACCGCTGTCGGCGAGTTTTTTCGCGCCGAGTTCAGCGTTGTTACCTTCCAGACGTACGACAACCGGCACGTTTACGCCGACTTCTTCAACAGCGCCGATGATGCCGTCAGCAATCAGATCGCAACGTACGATCCCACCGAAAATGTTAACCAGGACGGCTTTCACGTTGTCATCAGAGAGGATGATTTTGAACGCTTCGGTTACGCGCTCTTTGGTTGCGCCGCCGCCCACGTCGAGGAAGTTAGCCGGTTCGCCGCCGTGCAGCTTAACGATGTCCATCGTACCCATCGCCAGGCCTGCGCCGTTAACCATGCAACCGATGTTGCCGTCGAGTGCAACGTAGTTCAGTTCCCACTGTGCAGCCTGCGCTTCACGTGGATCTTCCTGAGACTGGTCGCGCATTTCACGCAGATCCGGCTGGCGGAACAGCGCATTGCCGTCAGCGCCGAGCTTGCCGTCGAGGCAAATCAGGTCGCCCTGCTTGGTGATAACCAGCGGGTTGATTTCGATCAGTGCCAGGTCACGATCCAGGAAGATGTTCGCCAGACCCATAAAGATCTTGGTGAACTGCTGAACCAGTTTGCCTTCCAGACCCAGTTTGAACGCCAGCTCGCGACCCTGATATGGCATAGGACCCGCCAGAGGATCGATAGCCACTTTGTGGATCAGGTGCGGGGTTTCTTCCGCAACTTTTTCGATTTCCACGCCGCCTTCAGTAGACGCCATGAACACCACGCGACGGGAGCTACGGTCAACCACAGCACCCAGATAGAGTTCTTTCGCGATATCGGTCGCCGCTTCAACCAGAATCTGGTTTACCGGCTGGCCATTCGCATCTGTTTGATAGGTTACCAGGCGTTTGCCGAGCCAATGCTCTGCGAAAGCGCGAATGTCTTCTTTGCTGTTAACGACTTTAACGCCACCCGCTTTACCGCGGCCGCCAGCGTGAACCTGGCATTTCACGACCCAAGGGCCGGTGCCGATTTTAGAAGCCGCTTCTTCAGCTTCACGCGGAGTTGAGCAGGCGTAGCCTACTGGCGCAGGTAAACCGTAGCGGGCAAACAGCTGTTTGGCCTGGTATTCATGTAAGTTCATGCGTTCTATCCACTTTAGAAAATCATTATCATTTTACCTCCAGGCCGCATCCGGCCCGGAGGACAGGTGATACAGGGCTTACTACACGTCCAGCAGCAGACGAGTCGGATCTTCCAGCAGCTCTTTGATGGCTACGAGGAAGCCCACAGACTCACGACCATCGATCAGGCGATGATCGTAGGACAGTGCCAGGTACATCATTGGCAGAATTTCAACTTTGCCATCAACCGCCATCGGCCTGTCTTTAATGGCGTGCATGCCAAGGATCGCGCTCTGCGGTGGGTTGATGATTGGCGTAGACATCAGGGAACCGAACACGCCGCCGTTGGTGATGGTGAAGTTACCGCCGGTCAAGTCTTCTACCGTTAGCTTGCCATCACGGCCTTTCAGCGCCAGCGTTTTGATGTTCTTCTCGATGTCAGCCATGCCGAGCGCGTCAACGTCACGCAGAACTGGCGTTACCAGGCCACGTGGCGTGGAAACTGCCATGCTGACATCGAAGTAGTTGTGGTAAACCACATCTTCGCCATCGATAGAAGCGTTCACTTCCGGGTAGCGTTTCAGCGCTTCAACCACGGCTTTCACGTAGAAGGACATGAAGCCCAGACGGATACCGTGACGTTTTTCAAACGCATCGCCGTACTGCTTACGCAGATCCATGATTGGCTTCATGTTGACTTCGTTGAAGGTCGTCAGCATGGCGGTTGAGTTTTTCGCTTCCAGCAGACGCTCAGCTACGCGTTTGCGCAGGCGGGTCATCGGTACACGTTTCTCAGAGCGGCCTGCCAGCGGAGCCGGAGCAGCGGCGGCTGATGCGGCTTCTGGCGCTTTCGCTTCAGATTTAGCCGGGCCTTTTGCCAGATGTTTTTCAACGTCTTCGCGCGTCAGACGACCGCCCACACCGGTGCCTTTGAGAGCAGCGGCGTCGAGGTTATGCTCAGCCAGCAGGCGACGAATCGCCGGGCTCAGTGCGTCATTACTCTGTTCTTCCAAAGAAGCCTGCTGGCGCTGAGCCGGCGTGGAATCTTTAGCTTCAGATTTCGCGCTGGACTCTTTCCCGGCGCTGTTGCCTTCACGCAGGCGGCCAAGGATCTGACGAGAAGTTACAGTAGTGCCTTCGTCTTCCAGAACTGCATCCAGAATGCCGTCGGCCGACGCCGGTACTTCCAGTACCACTTTGTCAGTTTCGATTTCTACCAGAACTTCATCGCGGACTACCGCATCGCCTGGCTTCTTGTGCCAGGTAGCAACCGTTGCATCGGCTACAGATTCCGGCAGGTCGGGAACAAGAATATCTACGCTACTCATTTTGTATCCTTTAATTAATCGACGTTCAGCGCGTCATTGACCAGATCTTGTTGCTGCTTCTGGTGAACGGACATATATCCTACCGCCGGAGAGGCGGAGGCCGGGCGACCTGCATAACGCAAGGCTGACCCAAATGGAATCACTTCACGTAAGTGATGCTGGCTGCAGTACCATGCGCCCTGGTTGAGCGGCTCTTCCTGGCACCAGACAAAATCATGCACGTGAGCATAAGCTTTCAGCACATCCTGCATCGCCTGATGCGGGAATGGATACAGCTGTTCGATACGCACGATGGCGACATCTTTTTGATCGTTCTTGCGACGCTGTTCCAGCAGGTCGTAGTAAACCTTACCGGAGCACATCACCACGCGTTTCACGCCTGAAGGATCCAGCTCGTCCACTTCGCCAATCGCCGGCATAAAGGTGCCGTTGGCCAGTTCTTCGAGAGAGGAGACTGCCAGCGGGTGACGCAGCAGAGATTTCGGTGACATGACCACCAGCGGACGGCGCATCCCGCGCAGCGCCTGACGACGCAGCATGTGATAGACCTGAGCCGGAGTGGACGGCACACAAACCTGCATATTTTGTTCAGCACACAGCTGCAGATAGCGCTCCAGACGGGCGGAGGAGTGCTCCGGACCCTGCCCTTCGTAGCCGTGCGGCAGCAGCATGGTCAGGCCACACATACGGCCCCATTTCTGTTCGCCAGAGCTGATGAACTGGTCGATAACCACCTGCGCACCGTTGGCGAAATCACCGAACTGCGCTTCCCAGATAGTCAGGATGCGCGGCTCTGCGGTGGCGTAGCCGTATTCGAATGCCAGCACCGCTTCTTCAGACAGCACGGAGTCCCAGACCTTGAACTGGCCCTGACCGTTATGCACGTGTTGCAGCGGGGTGTAAGTGGAACCGTTAGTCTGGTTGTGAATGACCGCGTGGCGGTGGAAGAAGGTGCCGCGGCCGGAGTCTTCACCGGAGAGACGCACAGGAATGCCTTCATCTACCAGCGTGGCGTATGCCAGGTTTTCCGCGCCGCCCCAGTCAAACATTTTCTCGCCTGCGGCCATCAACTGACGATCGCCATAGATTTTCGCCACGCGAGACTGCATTTCAACGGCGTCCGGCACGGTGCTGATGCGCTTCGCCAGTTCCTGCAAACGCTTCATGTCGACTTTATTCGGGTAGCTCTCATCCCACTCGTGGTTGAGATACGGCGACCAGGTAAAGGAGTGCATGTTCATTGGACGCCACTCTTTCACCACGCACTCGCCCGCATCCAGCGCGTCGCGGTACAGATTGACCAGCTCGGTGGCATCTTCCAGCGTGGCAACGCTATCGCCTTCCAGCTTATCAGCGTAAATTTTACGCGGCGTCGGATGCTTTTTGATTTTCTGGTACATCAGCGGCTGGGTTGCGCTTGGCTCATCGGCTTCGTTATGGCCGTGACGGCGGTAGCACACCAGGTCAATGAACACATCGCGTTTGAAGGTGTTACGGAAATCGAGCGCCAGACGGGTAACAAATGCCACGGCTTCCGGGTCATCCGCGTTCACGTGGAAAATCGGCGCCATCACCATTTTACCGATATCGGTACAGTACGGTGTGGAACGCGCATCCAATGGGTTGGACGTCGTGAAGCCCACCTGGTTGTTGATGACGATACGCACGGTACCGCCCACTTCGTAACCGCGCGCTTTAGACATGTTCAGGGTTTCCTGAACCACGCCCTGCCCGGCAACCGCCGCATCACCGTGAATGGTAATCGGCAGTACTTTGTTGCTGCTTGGCTCTTCCAGACGATCCAGACGCGCACGTACGGAGCCAATAACCACCGGGCTCACGATTTCAAGGTGCGACGGGTTGAAAGCCAGCGCCAGGTGCACCAGGCCGCCTTCGGTTTCGATATCAGACGAGAAGCCCATGTGGTACTTCACGTCACCGGTGCCGAGGTGTTCTTTATGCTTACCGGCGAATTCGTCGAACAGGTCCTGCGGCTTTTTACCGAGCACGTTAATCAGAACGTTCAGACGACCGCGGTGCGCCATACCCAGCACCACTTCGCGCGTGCCGCTTTTACCCGCATGGCGGATAAGCTCTTTGAGCATTGGCACCAGCGCGTCGCCGCCTTCCAGCGAGAAGCGTTTTGCGCCCGGGAATTTCGCGCCCAGGTAACGTTCCAGGCCTTCGGCCGCGGTCAGTTCTGTCAGGAAGCGTTTCTTTTCGTCCGCGCTGAAGGTCGCGTGACCAACCACCGATTCGATGCGCTGCTGGATCCAGCGTTTCTCTTCAGTGGACGTGATATGCATATATTCCGCACCGATGGAGCCGCAATACGTCTGCTTAAGGGCAGCGATCAGTTCGCCCAGCTTCATCGTCTCTTTACCGATAGCAAACGAGCCTACGTTATAGCTGTCCTGGAAATCCGCCTCGGTCAGGTCATGGAAAGCCGGGTCTAAATCAGACACCCGCTCTTGTTTCCACAGACCTAACGGATCGAGATTGGCGTCCTGATGACCACGGAAACGATACGCGTTGATCAGCTGCAGGACTTTAACCTGCTTCACATTGGTGTCAGGGTCAGAAATCGAGGAAGAGTAACGTGAGGCATCCTTCGCCAGACGACGGAAATAATCACGCGTAGTAGAATGAAATTGATCCGGTTTGACTCCGGTACCAGGTAATTGCTGGAACATTGAACGCCAGTTGGCGTCGACAGAGTCAGGATCGGTTAAGAAGTCTTCATAGAGCTGTTCTATCCAGCTCTGGTTAGAGCCAGAGAGGTAAGAAGAGTCCAGCCAGGCTTTCATTGCGCCGTTCTGCATCGTGATCCCTTAAGCATTTTTATGCTTACTTTCGCCGTAGAAACTACCACGCACACCAGGTGTACGTGCCGGGGTTCACTTGCGAGCTCTTCTATGCGGGCCCGCGAAGGAACCTTTAAAAACTGCCCTCTAACCGTCGCTGTCGCTGAACATCCCGGTTATCGATGCCTGATATGGCAGTTTTTAGAGGTTTCCTGCAATTCCGTTTTCCCGGTGGCGCTGCGCTGACTGGGCCTACTCTCACGTAGGCCTGACTAACGTAGCGCCATCAGGCGTTATTACTTATGCACTGCGTTGCAGCAGCATCGACTTAATATGGCCGATGGCGCGCGTCGGGTTAAGTCCTTTCGGACATACACTGACGCAGTTCATGATGCTATGGCAGCGGAATACGCTGAAAGCGTCACTTAAACCTTCAAGGCGGCTATCGGTTTCGGTATCACGGCTGTCGATCAGGAAGCGGTACGCTGCCAGCAGACCGGCTGGGCCGATGAACTTATCCGGGTTCCACCAGAATGATGGGCACGACGTGGAACAACATGCACAGAGAATACACTCGTACAGACCGTCCAGTTTTTCACGCTGCTCAGGCGACTGCAAATGCTCGCGAGCGGGTGGATTTTGCCCATTATTCAACAGGTAAGGCTTAATCTTCTCATATTGAGCATAGAACTGCCCCATGTCTACCACCAAATCGCGAACCACCGGTAATCCCGGCAGAGGGCGAATCACAATCTTCTGCCCGGCACGCTGTAGAGCGGAAATGGGGGTAATACACGCCAGACCGTTTTTGCCGTTCATGTTTACGCCATCAGAGCCACACACCCCTTCACGGCAAGAACGACGGAACGACAGCGTCGGGTCCTGTTCTTTCAGCTGGATTAACGCATCCAGCAGCATCATGTCACGCCCTTCTTCCGCTTCGAGGGTGTATTCCTGCATGCGCGGAGCGTCATCGACATCCGGGTTATAACGATAAACTGAAAACTCGAGTCTCATTTTCCTGTCTCCGCAATTAGTAGGTACGCACTTTCGGCGGGAATGCCGGACGCAGTTTCGGTTCCATGTTCACTTCACGACGGGTCATGGATTCCGACTGCGGCTGGTACAGGGAGTGGCAGAGCCAGTTTGCGTCATCGCGTTCCGGGAAGTCGAAGCGGCTGTGCGCGCCACGGCTTTCAGTTCGGAAGTTTGCCGATACCGCAGTCGCGAAGGCCGTTTCCATCAGGTTATCCAGCTCCAGACACTCAACGCGCTGGGTGTTGAATTCGCTGGAGGTGTCGTCCAGACGGGCGTTTTTCAGGCGCTCGCGGATCACTTTCAGCTGTTCCAGACCTTTCGCCATCGCATCACCTTCACGGAAGACCGAGAAGTTGTGCTGCATACATTCCTGCAGTGCTTTACGGATTTCCACTGGATCTTCACCGCTACGGGTGTTGTTCCAGCGGTTGAGACGTTCCAGAGAAGCGTCAATATCAGATTCACTTGCGTCACGCAGCGCGCCCTGCTCGGCGATGGATTCTTGCAGATGCAGACCAGCAGCACGACCAAATACTACCAGGTCCAGCAGCGAGTTGCCGCCCAGACGGTTAGCACCGTGAACGGAGACACAGGCAATTTCGCCCACCGCGAACAGGCCCGGGATCACCACGTCTTCGCCCTTCTCGTTCACGGTCAGCGCCTGGCCGGTCACTTTGGTCGGAATACCGCCCATCATGTAGTGGCAGGTTGGGATAACCGGGATCGGTTCTTTAACCGGGTCGACGTGTGCAAAGGTACGGGACAGTTCGAGGATGCCCGGCAGACGGGATTCGAGCACGTCTTTGCCGAGGTGATCGAGTTTCAGTTTGGCATGCGGACCCCATGGGCCATCACAACCGCGACCTTCACGGATTTCGATCATGATGGAACGCGCCACCACGTCACGACCCGCCAGGTCTTTCGCGTTCGGCGCATAGCGCTCCATGAAACGCTCACCGTGTTTGTTCAGCAGATAACCGCCTTCACCACGACAACCTTCGGTCACCAGCACCCCCGCACCGGCGATACCGGTTGGGTGGAACTGCCACATTTCCATATCCTGCACCGGAACACCGGCGCGGATAGCCATCCCAACGCCGTCACCGGTGTTGATATGCGCATTGGTTGTGGACTGATAAATACGGCCTGCACCGCCGGTCGCCAGCACGGTGGCATTGGCTTTGAAGTACACGACTTCACCGGTTTCGATGCACAACGCGGTACAACCGACCACCGCACCATCCTGGTTTTTCACCAGATCCAGCGCATACCACTCGGAGAAAATGGTGGTGTGGTTTTTCAGGTTCTGCTGATACAGAGTATGCAATAGCGCGTGACCGGTACGGTCAGCCGCCGCTGCGGTACGTGCCGCCTGCTCGCCGCCGAAGTTTTTCGACTGGCCGCCAAACGGACGCTGATAAATAGAGCCATCATCCAGACGGGAGAATGGCAGACCCATATGTTCCAGCTCCAGAATCGCTTCCGGGCCGGTCTTACACATATATTCGATAGCGTCCTGGTCACCGATGTAGTCTGACCCTTTTACGGTGTCATACATGTGCCATTCCCAGTTATCTTCATGGGTGTTACCGAGCGCAACGGTGATACCACCCTGCGCAGACACGGTATGGGAACGGGTCGGGAAGACTTTAGAGAGCAGCGCACAGGTCTGGCCGCTTTGGGAAATTTGCAGTGCGGCACGCATGCCTGCACCACCTGCGCCGATTACAACAGCATCAAATTCTCTGACTGGCAGTTTCATTACACACCCCACACCACAACAAATCCATAAATCACGTAAACCACCAGTGCAACGACGATAGCCAGTTGCAGAGGCAGGCGAATCGCCAGCGGTTTAACGTAGTCGGTCAACACCTGCCACATGCCAATCCAGGCATGAATCAAGATAGAGAACAGAGCCAGCAGGGTGAAGACTTTGGTGAAAGCGGAAGAGAAGAAACCCGTCCAGACTTCCCAGGTGAGCGCGCCGTGGGTCGCGAAGAAACCAACCATGTAGATAATGTACAGAGTCAGAACGATCGCGGTGGCACGTACGAGGATGAAGTCATGTACGCCGTTGCGTCCTAGTGCTGAGGCGTTGCTTACCATACGAGGACTCCTGCGAGAAGTGAAAGCACGACAGTAATAACAAAAGAAATCTTGGCAGACCGCACACCCACTTCGAAGGTCTCTTCCAGATAGCCAAAGTCCATCATCAGATGGCGAATGCCCACCACGGCGTGATACGCCAGTGCGGTCAGAATGCCCCAGAGGATGAATTTGACGAAGAAGCCGCTCATGATGGAGCTCGCGACCATGAAGCCTTCAGGAGAGGAGAGACTGGTGCCCAGTAACCACAACAGAATGCCAACCGCCACAAATGTAATCACGCCAGAAACGCGGTGGAGGATGGACGCTATCGCCGTTACAGGAAATCGGATCGTTTTGAGATCCAGATTGACAGGTCTTTGTTTTTTCACATTTTTTATCATGAATAACGCCCACATGCTGTTCTTATTGTTTCCCTTCCTCCGGTCTGCGTGCGGGTCAGACAGCGTCCTTTCTATAACTGCGCGTCATGTAAAAACTCCATATGAAAGAGCTAAAACGGCACATTACAACGCTGGGTGGCTCGGGATTGCAGGGGTTTCCGGAGACCTGGCGGCAGTATAGGCCGTTCACAAAATCATTACAATTAACCTACATATAGTTTGTCGGGTTTTATGCGGAACAGTGATCAGGGTCACGATAACAACATTATTTTAATTTTTACTCACGAGGTTTGACAAATATTAAACATTATTGTTACAACCATCACTTAGAAAGGCATATAATGCGTAAAAGTTATGGGGTCACCCTTTCTCCTGACAAATAGTTATGTAACAGTGAGAAAGTATTGACCGCACCATTGCCGACAGTTAATAGTGATAGACAGGTTTGAATAATCGGACTGCTAAGACCCTGATTTGCTGTTGTTTCACGGTGGATTGAACGTATGCCCCAAGGCGCCCTTTGCTCTGTACCCTGGTTTACCCTCGCGAGCTGAGCGGTGAGCCGAATAACAAACTGGTAACGTCGAAAATCACCCTGAAAGCGAATCCGGCATCCGGCAGTCTTATGCAATAAGGCGCTAAGGAGACCGTAAATGGCTGATACAAAGGCAAAGCTCACTTTCAACGGTGATACTGCTATTGAACTGGATGTGCTAAAAGGCACACTCGGCGAAGACGTTATTGACATCCGTACCCTCGGCTCAAAAGGGATGTTCACTTTTGACCCTGGTTTTACCTCCACCGCATCCTGCGAATCAAAAATCACGTTTATCGACGGTGATGAAGGTATCCTTCTGCATCGCGGTTTTCCTATTGATGAGCTCGCAACACAGTCTAACTATCTCGAAGTCTGCTACATCCTGCTGAACGGTGAAAAACCGACCCAGGAACAGTACGAAGAATTCAAAACCACCGTGACCCGTCACACCATGATCCACGAGCAGATTACCCGTCTGTTCCACGGCTTCCGTCGTGACTCGCATCCAATGGCGGTCATGTGCGGCGTGACCGGCGCGCTGGCGGCGTTCTATCATGACTCCATGGACGTGAATAACCCGCGTCACCGCGAAATCGCTGCGTTCCGTCTGCTGTCTAAGATGCCGACCATGGCCGCGATGAGTTACAAATATTCCATCGGTCAGCCGTTTGTTTACCCGCGCAACGACCTCTCCTACGCCGGCAATTTCCTCAACATGATGTTCTCCACTCCGTGTGAAGAGTACGTGGTGAACCCGGTTCTGGAACGCGCGATGGACCGTATTCTGATTCTGCATGCCGATCACGAGCAGAACGCCTCTACGTCTACCGTCCGTACCGCGGGCTCAAGCGGCGCGAACCCGTTCGCCTGTATCGCTGCGGGAATCGCGTCTCTGTGGGGACCAGCACACGGTGGCGCCAACGAAGCCGCACTGAAAATGCTGGAAGAAATCAGCTCTGTTGAGCACATTCCAGAATTCGTACGTCGCGCCAAAGATAAGAACGATTCGTTCCGTCTGATGGGCTTCGGTCACCGTGTTTACAAAAACTATGACCCGCGCGCCACCGTGATGCGTGAAACCTGTCACGAAGTGCTGAAAGAGCTGGGCACCAAAGACGACCTGTTGCAGGTGGCAATGGAGCTTGAGCACATTGCGCTGAATGACCCGTACTTCATTGAGAAGAAACTCTACCCGAACGTGGACTTCTACTCTGGCATCATCCTGAAAGCGATGGGCATTCCGTCCTCCATGTTTACCGTCATCTTCGCTATGGCGCGTACTGTTGGCTGGATTGCACACTGGAGCGAAATGCACAGCGAAGGCATGAAAATTGCCCGTCCACGCCAGCTGTACACCGGCTATGACAAACGCGAGTTCAGCTCAGACGTTAAAAAGAAATAATTGACGTTGGGTGCGGTGCAGTCTGATGCCCTCACCCCGCCCCTCTCTCACGGGGAGAGGTGGCAAACATAAAAAAACGGTAACCTTCGGGTTACCGTTTTGCTTTTACCTTGTGCGGCGGATCTGCGGTCCTTCGGGCATAACGCGTCCTTATTGTTCTGCGTTGAGACGCCAGGCCAGCTGTTCGAAATAACGATGCTGATCGTCTCGCGCTTTCAACGCCTCTTCAAGTGTGCACGGCACGAAGTGCATTGGCTGCCCCAGTGGAATTTGCGCCAGTTGGTACATATCTGCTTCGATAATGCAGGCAATACGCGGGTAACCCCCGGTTGTTTGCGCATCGTTCATCAGCACGATCGGCTGGCCGTTATGCGGCACCTGCACCACGCCCGGCAATAGGCCATGCGATAACAGCTCGCGGTCAGTGGTACGCACCAACGGCTGGCCCTGTAAACGATAACCCATGCGATTACTTTGCGGGCTGAGTTGCCACGGCGCACGCCAGAAGTTCTCCTGCGAGGCGGCATCAAACTCATGATATTCCGGCCCCGGCAACGCACGAATCCGGTTCCCGCGCAGAAGTTGTTTCACGCCCTGCGAACCGTTAAATGTGCGCGTGGCAGGCAGCAATTTCAGGGTATCGCCATCCTGAAGTCGACGCCCTTCCAGCCCGCCAATCCCGACGTTAAGATCGGTACTGTACGACCCCAGCACTTTTGGTACATCAATGCCGCCTGAAATAGCCAGATAGCTGCGAATACCGTGCAAAGGTCGCTTCATCACCAATATTTGCCCGGCCTTTACCTGCAACCGCCATCCTGCCCAAATGGGTTTATCGTCGAGCGTCGCTTCGCATCCTGCGCCCGTCAGCGCAAACCAGCCGTCGCGTTCAAACTGAACCGTCAGCTGGCCCAGCGTAATTTCGAGAGCTGCCGCGTTCGGGTCATTACCCACCAGTAAATTGGCGGTAATAAGCGCCGGTTTATCCAGCGCGCCGCAGCGGCTGACACCGGACTGACGCAGGCCATAACGCCCGCCATCCTGAACCGACGTGTAGAGGCCTGAGCGTATAATTTTCAGCATACGCCCTCCTTTTGCGGCACAAAGCGCACCGTATCTCCCGGTCTGAGTAAAACCGGCTCTGCCAGGCGTGAATCAAACATCGCCTGCGAGGTATGCCCAATCAGCTGCCAGCCGCCCGGCGTGGCCAGCGGATAAATGCCGGTATGCTGACCACCGATCCCAACGGAGCCCGCGGGCACCTGCACACGCGGCTCTGCCCGACGCGGCATCGCCAGTTTTGGCGACAGCCCACCCAGATAAGCAAAGCCCGGCTGGAAGCCTAAAAACCACACCACATAATCCTGCGATGAGTGAAGCTCCACGACCTGCTGCGGCGTAAGGCCGCAATGCCCGGCCACCAGCGGTAAATCTGGCCCCAGCTTGCCGCCGTACACTACCGGGATATCAATCTGACGGGAATCCGGCTCCAGCACTTCGCTCTCTTCCCACCAGCGCTGAAGACGCTCGATGGCATCCAGCGCCAACGACTGCGGATTACGCAGGATAACGGTGATATTATTCATCCCAGGAATAGCTTCGAGCACTTCCGGGTATTCAGGTAAACGCTGGGTCAGACGCCAGATACGTTTCTGGCTCTCCAGTGTCACAGGCGGTTCAAGTTCCAGAACGACTGCCGTTTCGCCCAACAGGTAACAACGCGCTCGCTGCACTTTCGCCCTCTCTCATTAGGCCGGGTTAGGGATGTCGATAAAGGTGACATCCAGATCGGTATTTTCAGTCAGCCATTCGCTTAATGCACGAATGCCGCCGCGTTCGGTCGCATGATGACCGGCGGCATAAAAATGCAGGCCCTGCTCGCGGGCGGAATGAATGGTTTGCTCCGACACTTCGCCGGTAATAAAGGCATCCACGCCAAAACGTGCCGCGCTGTCGATAAAGCTCTGACCGCCGCCGGTGCACCACGCTACGCGCGATATTTTGTCCGGCCCGGTGTCACCACTCCACAGCGGCGTTCGGCCAATGCGGGTTTCAATCCACGATGCCAGCTCCAGCCCGGAAACAGCAATAGACAGTTCGCCCCACGGCACCAGCGGCTCAATTTCGCCTTTGATATTGATGCCGAGAAGTGCGGCTAACTGTGCGTTATTGCCAAGCTCAGGGTGCGCATCCAACGGCAAATGCCAGCCATAAAGGTTGATATCATTGGTCAGCAACGTTTTCAGCCGGTTGCGCTTCATACCGCGAATCACCGGCGACTCCCCTTTCCAGAAATAGCCGTGATGTACGATGACGGCGTCGGCTTCCAGACGAACGGCTTCATCCAGCAGCGCCTGGCTTGCGGTCACGCCGGTGACGATTTTGCGGATCTCTTCTCGCCCCTCAACCTGCAGCCCATTTGGCGCGTAATCGCTGATGGCTGCACTGTTGAGTTTCTCGTTAATCAGTTGTTCCAGTTCACTGTTTTTCATCGTCACTCCAGACTTTCCCTCAATACTGTTGGATACCATAGCCGCCCGGCGGCTTCACGTCGATACCCCCGCAACGCCAGACAAAAATCCGGTCATCTCCTTAGCGCAAAAAACGCTTAACGTCACGCAGCACGATCATGTATATTTATGCATTAGGACAGCATATAAATTGAGCTTTAACGCTCAAGTTACATGGAAAGCATATAAGAAACGAATAATGCGGAATGATTATCTTCTGCACTTCTGGCAAGACTGAGAGCAACATGAAGACACCATCGTCACAACCACGCGCTATCTATTACGTGGTCGCACTGCAAATTTGGGAATATTTTAGCTTTTATGGGATGCGCGCTCTGCTGATCCTGTATCTCACCAACCAACTGAAATACAACGATAACCATGCGTATGCGCTGTTCAGCGCCTACTGCTCTCTGGTCTATGTCACGCCAATCCTCGGTGGCTGGCTGGCGGATAAAGTGCTCGGCAACCGCATGGCGGTGATGATCGGCGCCTTTTTGATGGCCGTCGGTCACCTGGTGCTCGGCGCCAGTGAAATGTCATCGATGTTCCTGTACCTGTCATTGGCAATTATTGTTTGCGGCTACGGTCTGTTTAAATCGAATGTTAGCTGCCTGCTCGGCGAACTGTACGAGCCCACCGACCCGCGCCGAGACGGTGGTTTCTCGCTGCTTTACGCCGCAGGTAACGTCGGTTCTATCATTGCGCCAATCGCGTGTGGTTACGTTCAGGAAGAATACAGCTGGGCGATGGGCTTTGCGCTTGCCGCCATCGGTATGCTCGCCGGTCTGGTGATTTTCCTGTGCGGGAACCGCCATTTCAGCCATACCGTCGGCGTAAACAAAGCCGTGCTGTGTAGCAAGAAACTGGCCGTTCCGGTCTGGGGTTGGCTGCTGGCTCTGCTGGTGGTGTCACCGATTGTCATTGCCGTACTGTTCTGGAAAGAGTGGTCACTGTATGCGCTGATCGTCGCCACCGTCATCGGCCTGGTGATGCTCGCGCAAATCTACAAAAAAGCAGAGAACCAGAAGCAACGCAAAGAGCTGGGTCTCATTGTGGTCCTGACCTTCTTCAGCCTGCTGTTCTGGGCCTTCGCCCAGCAGGGCGGCAGCTCTATAAGCCTGTATATCGACCGTTTCGTGAACCGCGATATTCTTGGTTATGAAGTACCAACGGCAATGTTCCAGTCGGTCAACGGTTTTGCCGTGATGATGTGCGGCGTGTTCCTCGCCTGGGTGGTCAAAGAGTCGGTGACGGGTAACCGCGCGGTGCGCATCTGGGGTAAATACGCCCTGGGCCTTGGGCTGATGAGCGCAGGTTTCTGCATTCTGACCCTGAGCGCACGCTGGTCTGCGACCTACGGTCATTCATCGATGCCGCTAATGGTTCTGGGAATGGCGGTGATGGGCTTTGCCGAACTGTTCATCGACCCGGTAGCGATGGCGCAAATCACGCGTATTGAAATTCCGGGCGTGACAGGTGTGCTGACCGGCATCTACATGCTGCTTTCCGGCGCAATCGCCAACTACGTCGCAGGCGTGATTGCCGATCAGACGTCACAAAGCGCCTTTGATGCGGCGGGGGCCATTAACTACTCCATTAATGCTTACATCGACGTGTTCAGCCAGATTACCTGGGGTTCACTGGCCTGTGTGGCCGTGGTGCTGTTCATCTGGCTTGGTCACGCGATGAAAGTCAGATCCCGCCGCCTGGCGCTGGAGTCTTAAGACTTTCTGGCGGCTTCATATGCCGCCAACGTCTCTATCCGCGCCTGTTTGTGATTCACAATCGGGCGCGGATATTCAAGCGTTATCCCCTCTTTTTCCGCCCACTGCCACGGTTCGTGAATCGCTTTTTCCGGCACCGCGTTCAATTCCGGTAGCCAGTGACGAATAAACACGCCTTCTTTATCAAACCGTTCGCCCTGGGTGGTCGGGTTAAAGATGCGGAAATACGGCGCTGCATCGGTGCCGGTGGACGCCGCCCACTGCCAGCCGCCGTTGTTGGCCGCTAAGTCGCCGTCGACCAACTGTGACATGAAGTAACGCTCGCCTTCCCGCCAGTCAATGAGCAAATCTTTCACCAGGAAGCTGGCGACAATCATCCGCAAGCGATTGTGCATCCAGCCTGTTTGATTGAGCTGGCGCATCGCCGCATCGACTATCGGGTAACCTGTTTTGCCCTGCTGCCAGGCGGCAAGCGCCGCCCTATCGTTGTTCCAGGCGACGTTATCCGTCCAGGCGATAAAGGGTTTATAGCGGCACAGTTCGGGATGATAGGTCATCAGATGACGGTAAAATTCACGCCAGATGAGTTCATTTAGCCAGACCGCCCCGGGGCCACCGTCTGGCGCGTGTGGACATTCCGCAAGAAGCCGATGCAGACACTGGCGCGGAGACAGCACGCCCAACGTGAGGCACGCCGATAACCGACTGGTGCCCTCAATCGCGGGAAAATCTCGCGTTTCTTCGTACTCCCCGGCGTGCTGTTGGCAGAAATGGCGCAACCTGGCGATGGCGGTTTTCTCATCCGCCGGGAAGAGCGCGGTATCAAAGGGCTCTTGAGGGAGATTAAGGACAATCTCCGACGTTTCACTCGCCCCATGTTCACGCTGACCCGGAGCCTGAACGCATTCCGGTAGCCCTTCTTTTAGTCGTCGCAGATACGCATTTTTAAACGGCGTAAAGACCTTATACATCTGATGATTACCGGTCATTACGCTACCAGGCGCCAGCATCACGCTGTCGTCAAAACCCTGGCACGTCACCGTATCCAGCGCTTTTTCCACGCAACTGTCGCGCTGACGCTCGTTAATTTCATATTGATAGTTATAGAAAAGCCGATCGACTTGATGCGCATCGCAGACATTTTTCACTACCTCTACCGAGGCCGCGAAATCTGCCACTTCGTGAAACAGTAAAGGAATGCCTTTTTGCGCCAGCTGCGTTTGCAATGCGTTTAGCTGAGTCTGCAAAAAGGCCGCCTGGCGTGGCGCCATATGATGCTGCTGCCACTGTTTCGGTGTGGCAACGTACAACGCGATCACCTTCGCTTTACGATCGCGACAGGCGGCGGCCAGCGCCAGATTATCGTGCAGGCGTAAATCGGTGCGAAACCAGACCAGATGGGTGGTCATAACTCTCCGGTTAATGTCCGTAACGTAAACGTAAGGCTTCCGGCCAAGGGTCGAAATAGCGCTGCCCGGCCAGATAAGCATCAGGAAATTCAGCCATATAGTGTTTTAACAGCGTGACCGGTGCAAGCAACGGCTGCGTGCCCTGCCGATAGCGATCGATAAGATCGGCCAGTTCCTGACGCTGACGGCTATTAAGCTGTTTGCGAAAGTAGCCCTGCACGTGCATCAACACGTTGGTGTGATTGCGGCGCGTTGACGGATGCGACATCAGCGTCATCAGGCGCTGGCGATATTCGACAAAGTAGTCGTCCAGCGATGTCCATTCCGCCATCGCCGCCACAAATCGCCCAAGCTCACGATAAAGCGGTTGAGAATGCGCCAGCAGTAACAGCTTATAGCGGCTGTGAAACGCCATTAATTCGCCACGATTCAGGCCCCGCTCACGAAGTGCGTGCAGTTCATGCAGGGCATAAATACGCTCGACAAAATTCTCACGAAGAACAGCGTCCTGTAGCCGCCCGTCTTCTTCCACCGGTAACCAAGGGAAGGTTTCCATTAATATTTGGGTGTAAATACCGCGTCCGGATTTGCGACTGTATTGGCCGTCGGCCTCGTAAACCCGCACTCGCTCCATGCCACAGCTTGGCGATTTAGCACAGACGATATAGCCGCACAGCTTTTCAAAACGGGTAATCCGCTGACGGGTAAAGTCGCGCATCGCCTGGGTTAAATCGCCGTCGCGCCCATCGCTAAAACGCAAATTCGCACTGCCCTGTTGGTCTTTCATCAGTCGCAGCGCGGGTCTTGGCACCGGTAAGCCAATGGCCATTTCCGGGCAGACGGGCTCAAACGCGACCAGTGGGCTTAAGTCCTCTACTGCAAACGTCAGGCGTTTATGACCGCCGTCAAAACGAACGGGTTCGCCGAGCAAACAGGCGCTGATGCCAACCGGGATTTTCTCACTCATAACCACTCCTTACAGGCATATAAGAGAAGTGTAGACGCCAGAAAATGAAAAAGGCCGCACAAGGCGGCCTGAACGTCATTCGGTAAATTTTTAGGATTCCGTCCAGAAGCATCACCTTGATGCCTCGAGAAATAAGCAGACCATCAGTGCTGCTGGGTAGAAACGGAAGTCTTTCCCAACCGACCGCGAATCCTGAGGGCATAAAAAAACCGCCACGTTAACGTTGGCGGTTTTTTTATGCCTGCTGGAAAGTCACAAATCAGTAAAAATCACAGGTCGCTTTTTCGGCCTGATCCATCCACACCGGTTTTTCACTGGTTTTAGACCAGACACGGTGCAGGTAGCTGTAAAAACGCCCACGATCTTTCCAGAACAGCATCACTGGCAGCGCCAAAACACCCGCCACAACGGCGAAAGTACGACGCATCAATACAACATGTGCAGGAAACTCTTTGTACATAATCTCTCTCCCCTTCATGGCCGGCAACGCACGCCGGTAAACGTTATCTGGGTCAAATAATACCGTTTTGGTTGTAATTTTACTACTCATCCGACCACTTTATTATGTTTCCAGAGGGAAATTTACACTTCACGCCGTAATTAAGTTACATAAAAGTTAAATTAATACTAACCAATGGTTAATTGATGGTCTTTTTCATTTTTATATTATTTTTACACCCGGCCCTGCGTTTTTTGCGAAATCTTTGCACCAAAAAACTTACCGTTACCGCACTTCATTAAACACCTGGAGGTGGACTGTGAGTGCAGGCGTGCTAACTGGTATCGTGCTGGTTTTCCTGTTATTGGGTTATCTGGTTTATGCCCTGATCAATGCGGAGGCCTTCTGATGGCTGCGCAAGGGTTGTTACTGATTGCCAGTTTTTTACTGATCCTGTTCAGTCTGGCGCGCCCGTTGGGGCTCGTGCTGGCACGGCTGATTGCCAATACGCCACTGCCCGGAACGGCCAGAGTTGAAAGCGTTCTTTGGCGCCTGATGGGCATCTCCGCCCAGGAGATGAACTGGCGGCAATATCTGCTGGCCATTCTGTTGCTCAATATTTTTGGCGCAGTACTGCTGTTTGCGATGCTGATGCTTCAGGGCTTCCTGCCGCTGAATCCGCAGCGGCTTCCAGGCCTCTCATGGGATCTGGCGATGAACACCGCCATCAGCTTTGTCTCCAACACCAACTGGCAGGCGTATAGCGGTGAAAGTACGCTGAGCTATTTCAGCCAGATGTCCGGGCTGGCAGTGCAAAACTTCTTATCTGCAGCCACCGGCATCGCAGTCGTGTTCGCGCTAATCCGCGGTTTCTGCCGCCATAGCACCGACACGCTGGGTAACGCATGGATGGACATTGTGCGCGTTACGTTGTGGATCCTGCTGCCGCTGTCGCTGTTGATTGCGCTATTTATGATCCAGCAAGGCACGCTGCAAAACCTTCTCCCGTATCAGCATTTCACCTCGCTCGAAGGTGTGAAAGGCCTGCTGCCGATGGGGCCGGTGGCGTCGCAGGAAGCCATCAAGATGCTTGGCACCAATGGCGGTGGCTTCTTTAATGCCAACTCCAGCCATCCATTTGAAAACCCAACGGCGCTGACTAACTCGGTTCAAATGCTGGCGATTTTCCTGATCCCTGCCGCGCTGTGTTTCGCCTTCGGTGAAGCAGTCAACGACCATCGCCAGGGTCGCGCGATCCTATGGGCGATGTCGGTCATCTTCGTCATCTGCGTAACGGTAGTGATGTGGGCTGAGCTCAGCGGAAATCCTCACTTCCTGAAACTCGGGGCCGACAGTGCCATCAATATGGAAGGTAAAGAGAGCCGGTTCGGCATTCTGCAAAGCAGCCTGTTTGCGGTGGTGACGACCGCGGCGTCCTGCGGCGCAGTGAACGCCATGCACGACTCCTTTACCGCGCTCGGTGGCATGGTACCAATGTGGCTAATGCAGATTGGTGAAGTGGTGTTCGGCGGCGTGGGTTCCGGGCTGTACGGCATGCTGCTGTTCGTGCTGCTGTCGGTGTTTATCGCCGGGCTGATGATTGGCCGTACACCGGAATATCTCGGTAAAAAAATCGACGTGCGTGAAATGAAAATGACCGCGCTGGCGATCCTCGTGACTCCGGCACTGGTTTTGCTCGGCACTGCACTGGCGATGATGACCGAAACCGGTCGCGCCGGAATGTTCAACCCGGGCATTCACGGCTTTAGCGAAGTGCTGTACGCCGTCTCTTCCGCCGCCAATAACAACGGCAGCGCCTTCGGCGGCCTGAGTGCTAACTCTCCATTCTGGAACTGCCTGCTGGCCTTCTGCATGTTCGTCGGTCGCTTCGGGGTGATCGTGCCTGTTCTGGCCATTGCTGGCTCGCTGGTGAGCAAGAAAATTCAGCCCGCCAGCACCGGCACGCTGCCGACCTTCGGCCCGCTGTTTGTTGGCTTGCTGATAGGCACCGTGATTTTGGTCGGCGCCCTGACGTTTATTCCCGCCCTGGCGTTAGGCCCGGTCGCAGAACATCTCTCTTCGTTATAAGACAGCTGGAGACACGTTTTATGAGTCGTAAGCAAACGGCAATTTTCGAACCGGCCCTGGTTCGCCAGACCCTGCTGGATGCCGTAAAAAAACTGAGTCCAGCCGTACAATGGCGCAACCCGGTGATGTTTATCGTCTGGCTGGGCAGCGTGCTGACCACCCTGCTCGCCGTGGCGATGGCCTTTGGAAAAGTACCCGGTAGCGCTGGCTTCACGGCGGCAATCAGCATCTGGCTGTGGTTTACCGTGCTGTTCGCTAACGTCGCCGAAGCGCTGGCGGAAGGCCGCAGCAAGGCGCAGGCCAACAGTCTGAAAGGCATCCAGAAAACCTCTTTCGCCCGTAAACTGCGCGCGCCGCAGCATGACGCTCAGGTCGATCACGTTCCGGCAGATGGCCTGCGCAAAGGTGACATCGTTCTGGTGGAGGCTGGCGACATTATCCCGTGCGACGGTGAAGTCATCGAAGGTGGCGCATCGGTGGACGAAAGCGCGATTACCGGGGAGTCCGCGCCAGTTATCCGCGAATCCGGCGGTGACTTCGCCTCCGTAACGGGTGGCACGCGCATTCTTTCCGACTGGCTGGTTATCCGTTGCAGCGTTAACCCTGGCGAAACCTTCCTTGACCGAATGATCGCCATGGTCGAAGGCGCTCAGCGTCGTAAAACACCAAACGAAATCGCCCTGACCATTTTGCTGGTCGCCCTCACCATCGTGTTCCTGCTGGCTACCGCCACCCTGTGGCCGTTCTCCGCGTACGGCGGAACGGCGGTCAGTGTGACAGTGCTGGTTGCGCTGTTGGTTTGTCTGATCCCGACGACCATCGGCGGGCTGCTGTCGGCAATCGGCGTGGCCGGAATGAGCCGGATGCTTGGTGCCAACGTGATTGCCACCAGCGGGCGTGCAGTTGAAGCGGCAGGCGATGTAGATGTATTGCTGCTGGATAAAACCGGCACCATCACTCTCGGCAACCGTCAGGCGTCTCAGTTCCTGCCCGCTCCGGGCGTCGATGAGAAAACCCTCGCCGATGCCGCGCAGCTGGCGTCGCTGGCCGATGAGACGCCGGAAGGCCGCAGTATCGTGGTGCTGGCAAAACAGCGCTTCAATCTGCGCGAGCGCGACGTTCAGGCATTACAGGCCACGTTTGTGCCATTTACTGCGCAGACTCGCATGAGCGGCATCAATATCCACGACCGCATGATCCGTAAAGGTTCTGTGGATGCTATCCGTCGTCACGTAGAAGCCAACAACGGGCACTTCCCGCCGCAGGTCGACACGCAGGTCGAAGGCGTGGCGCGTCAGGGTGGCACCCCGCTGGTGGTGGTGGAAGGTGCGACGGTGCTCGGTGTGATTGCACTGAAGGACATCGTAAAAGGCGGCATTAAAGAGCGTTTCGCACAGCTGCGCAAAATGGGCATTAAAACGGTGATGATTACCGGCGATAACCGCCTGACGGCCGCCGCCATCGCCGCCGAAGCAGGCGTAGATGACTTCCTGGCGGAAGCGACGCCGGAAGCCAAGCTGGCGCTGATTCGTCAGTATCAGGCGGAGGGGCGTCTGGTGGCGATGACCGGCGACGGCACCAATGACGCCCCGGCGTTAGCGCAGGCTGACGTGGCCGTGGCGATGAACTCGGGAACCCAGGCCGCAAAAGAAGCGGGCAACATGGTCGATCTGGACTCCAACCCGACCAAGCTGATTGAAGTGGTGCATATCGGTAAACAGATGCTGATGACCCGTGGGTCGCTGACCACCTTCAGTATTGCCAACGACGTGGCGAAATATTTCGCCATCATCCCGGCGGCATTTGCGGCCACTTATCCACAGCTCAACGCGCTGAACGTGATGCACCTGCACTCGCCCGCATCGGCCATTCTCAGCGCCGTTATCTTTAACGCCCTGATTATTGTGTTCCTGATCCCGCTGGCGTTAAAAGGCGTGAGTTATAAGCCACTGACGGCGGCAGCAATGCTGCGACGTAACCTGTGGATTTACGGCCTCGGTGGCCTGCTGGTGCCATTCATCGGCATCAAAGTGATTGACCTGTTGCTGACTCTGTCTGGTCTGGTGTAAGAGGAAATGAAAATGGCGACGTTACGCCCTGCTCTGGTAGTTCTGATTTTTTTAACCCTGGTCACCGGCGGCGTGTATCCGCTGTTTACCACCGCGCTTGGACAATGGTGGTTCACCGACCAGGCCAACGGCTCGTTGGTTCATCAGGACAACCAGATTCGTGGTTCGCGCTTGATTGGTCAGCAGTTTTCTGCGCCGGGATATTTTCATGGCCGCCCTTCCGCCACCGCCAATAGCCCCTATAATCCAGAGGCATCCGGTGGCAGCAATCTGGCGGGCAGTAATCCAGAGCTGGATAAAGAAGTGGCGGCACGGGTGGCGCAGCTGCGTCAGGACAATCCGCAGGCAGACGCACAGGTTCCCGTCGAACTGGTAACGGCGTCCGCGAGCGGGCTGGATTACAGCCTGACGCCGCAGTCGGTAAACTGGCAAATACCGCGCGTGGCGCAGGCCCGTCACCTGTCTGTAGAAGCGCTGACCACGCTGGTAGCCGCACACACACAGCAGCCGTTGGTGAGTTTCCTCGGCCAGCCGGTGGTGAATATTGTAGAGCTGAACATGGCGCTGGATGCCCTGAAACAACCGTAAGGATTGAGCATGACCGACGAGCCCTTTCGTCCCGATCCCGACCGCCTGCTGGAGCAATCCTCCGGCTGGTATCGCGGAAAACTGAAAGTCTTTTTTGGCGCCTGTGCAGGCGTAGGGAAAACCTACGCCATGTTGCAGGAAGCGCAGCGTCTGCGGGCGCAGGGGCTCGATATTCTGGTGGGCGTGGTGGAAACTCACGGCCGTCAGGAGACCGCCGCGCAGCTTAAAGGACTGGCGACTCAGCCGCGAAAACGCATTCACTATCGCGGTCGTCAGGTCGAAGAGTTTGACCTCGACGCCGCCCTCGCCCGCCGTCCGGCGCTGATCCTGATGGACGAACTGGCGCACACCAACGCGCCCGGTTCGCGTCACCCCAAACGCTGGCAGGATGTTGAAGAACTGCTGGAAGCGGGCATCGACGTTTTTACCACCGTCAACGTTCAGCATCTGGAAAGCCTGAACGACGTGGTCAGCAGCGTGACCGGTATCAAAGTGCGCGAAACCGTGCCGGATCCTTTTTTCGATTCTGCTGACGAAGTGGTTTTGGTGGACCTGCCGCCGGACGATTTGCGCCAGCGTTTGCATGAAGGCAAAGTGTATATCGCCGGTCAGGCCGAGCGTGCCATCGAGCATTTCTTCCGTAAAGGCAACCTCATCGCCCTGCGCGAACTGGCACTGCGACGCACCGCTGACCGCGTGGATGACCAGATGCGCGCCTGGCGCGACCGGCAAGGTGAAGAAAAAGTCTGGCACACCCGCGATGCGATTCTGCTGTGCGTCGGCCACAGCGGCGGGAATGAAAAACTGGTGCGGGCCGCCGCCCGTCTGGCCGCCAAATTCGGCACTGCATGGCATGCGGTCTATGTCGAAACCCCCGATTTGCACCGTCTGCCAGAATCACAGCGGCGCAATATTCTCAGCGCATTGCGTCTGGCACAGGAACTGGGCGCGGAAACCGCCACGCTGTCAGACCCGGCGGAAGACAAAGCGATTCTGCGCTACGCCCGCGAACATAATCTCGGCAAAATCATTCTTGGTCGGCGCAATAAACGACGCTGGTGGAGCCAGGAATCGTTCGCCGACAGGCTCGCCCGCCGCGCACCGGATCTCGATTTACTGATTGTTGCCCTGGACGAGGCTCCCGTCAGCACGACTGCCCGTAATTCCGATACCCGTCCGTGGATAGACCGCTGGCGCGTACAGCTGCGCGGCTGCATCGTGGCGGTGGCGCTGTGCGCCTTTATTACCCTGTTCGCCAGCCATTTCCTGATGGCCTTTGATGCCGCCAACCTGGTGATGATCTATCTGCTTGGCGTGGTGATTGTGGCCCTGTTTTACGGGCGCTGGCCGTCGGTGCTGGCGACCGTCATTAACGTCATCAGTTTTGACTTATTCTTTATCGCGCCGCGCGGCACGCTGGCGGTGTCGGATGTGCAGTACGTGCTGACCTTCGGCGTGATGCTCACCGTCGGGCTGGTGATCGGGAATCTCACCGCCGGAGTGCGCTATCAGGCCCGTGTGGCCCGCTATCGCGAACAGCGCACCCGCCATTTGTATGAGATGTCGAAAGCGCTGGCGACGGGTCGCACGCAGCAGGATATCGCCCGCACCAGCGAACAGTTCATTCACTCCACATTCCAGGCGCGCAGCCAGGTGCTGCTGCCCAACACCGAGGGCGGGCTTCACCCTCTGACCGACGGCAACGACATCACACCGTGGGACGACGCCATCGCCCGCTGGAGCTTTGACAAAGGCCAGCCAGCAGGTGCGGGAACTGACACGCTGCCCGGCGTACCCTATCTGATCCTGCCGTTGAAAAGCGCCGAGAAAACCCACGGCGTGATGGTGGTTGAACCGGGGAATTTGCGCCAGTTGATGATCCCGGAACAGCAGCGATTGCTGGAAACCTGCACCCTGCTGGTGGCCAGCGCCCTTGAACGTCTGGCGCTGACCGCCAGCGAAGAGCAATCGCGGCTGGTGAGTGAACGAGAAAGCATCCGTAACTCGCTGCTGGCGGCGCTTTCACACGACTTGCGCACGCCATTAACAGTGCTGTTTGGTCAGGCGGAAATTCTGACGCTGGATTTGGCCAGCGAAGGTTCAAAGCACGCTCCACAGGCCAACGAAATCCGCCAGCACGTGCTGAACACCACCCGGCTGGTGAACAATTTGCTGGATATGGCGCGCATTCAGTCCGGTGGATTTAACCTGCGCAAAGAGTGGCTGACGCTGGAAGAAGTGGTGGGCAGCGCCATTCGCCCCCTGGAAATGGGCCTCGGCGGGCGGCATATTCAGCTGGCGCTGGGCGACCCGCTGACACTGATTCACGTTGATGGCCCGCTGTTTGAGCGGGTGCTGATTAACCTGCTGGAAAACGCCGCGAAGTACGCGGGCCCGTCGGCCACCATTGGGATTTCCGCCGAACGCTTGCCTGAACAGCTACAGCTGGAGGTGTGGGACTCGGGCCCCGGCATCCCTGCTGGTCAGGAACAGGCAATATTTGCTAAATTCTCCAGGGGCCATAAGGAATCGGCCATTCCCGGCGTGGGGCTTGGCCTCGCGATTTGCCAGGCGATTGTCGAGGTACACGGCGGCGAACTGCACGCGAATAACCGCCCCGAAGGCGGGGCCAGCTTTAGGGTAACGCTGCCGCTGGATGCGCCCCCGGAGCTGGATGAACTTCTCGAGGAACTGTGATTAACGTACTTATCGTTGAAGATGAACAGGCTATTCGTCGTTTTCTGCGCAGCGCGCTGGAAGCAGATGGCCTGCGCGTGCACGAAGCCGAAACGTTGCAACGTGGACTGCTGGAAGCGGCCACGCGCAAACCCGATCTGGTCATTCTTGACCTCGGCTTGCCGGATGGCGACGGCATTGAGTTCATCCGCGATTTTCGTCAGTGGAGCCAGGTGCCGATCATTGTGCTTTCCGCTCGCGCCGAAGAAACGGACAAAATCACCGCGCTCGACGCCGGAGCCGACGATTATCTCAGCAAGCCGTTTGGCATTGGCGAGTTACAGGCGCGCCTGCGCGTCGCCCTGCGTCGTCACGGGAATGCGGAACAAAATCAGCCCGTGGTGCGTTTCGCCGATATTCAGGTCGATATCGCCAACCACCGCATACAGCGCGGTGAAGAACAAATCCATCTGACACCGATTGAATTTCGCCTGCTGGCGGTGCTGCTCAACAACCATGGCAAGGTGCTGACCCAGCGTCAGTTGTTAAGCCAGGTCTGGGGGCCAAATGCGATTGAGCATAGCCACTACCTGCGCATTTATATGGGCCACTTACGCCAGAAGCTGGAAATTGACCCGGCGCGGCCGCAGCATTTGCTGACCGAAACCGGGATTGGTTATCGGTTTATGCTCTGACCCGCCAGCTCAGTCAGAGCTTATGCATGGTTATTGCTGTTACTGTTACAGAACGGTTAATTCATCGCCGGGGATTATGCATTTCTGCTGCATAACCTGCGCCCATACCCCGGCGAACAGCAGGCTAATGAATTGATTTCTGACGCTAACGATAAAAAACCGCCGCCTCTTCACAGTTTATCAACCTTGATTCAGGAATTTAAATGCCATAATTATTTGGCGGTTTAACTCACACTGAAAATAACCTCCCCCTATTTGTGCATAGCTATTCCGACACCAATTAACATTCATTTAAAATCAATAAGTTAGAAAAATAAAATATCCATTTAAAAACACATGCCATTAACAACATAAAATAACAACCACCATAACTGCTTAGTAATGCATTTAAGCGTCGTCATTGATTCAATATTCTCTGACATCAATCATATATTCACACGCTTATTTAATCCGCCGAATGACTCGTGAGCAATATCACATTCACTGAGCACAAAAGACCGGACTATTCTCCGTGCAAACCGTTCCCACGTTAATGACGAATTTATTTCGCCACGCCTTTTTATTCTTTAATAACGAGTAAGGGAGTAATAATGGAAAAGCATTATGTTGGTTCTGAGATTGGTCAATTGCGCAGCGTAATGCTGCACCGTCCGAATCTGAGCTTAAAAAGACTGACGCCATCGAATTGCCAGGAATTACTTTTTGATGATGTTCTGTCGGTAGAGCGCGCGGGCGAAGAGCACGATATTTTCGCCAATACTCTGCGCCAGCAAGGCATCGAGGTTTTGCTGCTCACTGACTTGCTCAGCCAGACGCTGGAGATCAGCGATGCCAGGCAATGGTTACTGGAAACGCAGATCTCTGATTACCGACTGGGGCCAACCTTTGCGGGCGATATTCGTGCCTGGCTTTCGGATATGTCACACCGTCAATTGTCTCGTCATTTAACCGGAGGATTAACCTACGGTGAAATCCCAGCCAGTATCAAAAATATGGTCGTCGATACGCATGACCAGAATGATTTTATTATGAAGCCGTTGCCGAATCATTTATTTACACGCGACACCTCCTGCTGGATATATAACGGCGTCTCTATTAACCCGATGGCAAAAGCCGCCCGCCAACGTGAAACCAATAATCTTCGCGCACTCTATCGCTGGCATCCGAAATTTGCCGAGGGTGAATTTATAAAATATTTCGGCGACGAAAATATAAATTACGACCACGCCACCTTAGAAGGCGGCGACGTGCTGGTCATTGGTCGTGGCGCGGTGTTGATAGGCCTCTCCGAGCGCACGACGCCACAGGGCGTCGAGTTCCTGGCCAGCGCGCTGTTCAAACATCAGCAGGCCAAACGCGTGATTGCCGTGGAGCTGCCAAAACATCGCTCCTGCATGCACCTCGACACGGTAATGACCCATATCGATATCGATACCTTCTCGGTTTACCCGGAAGTGGTCCGTCAGGACGTGCAGTGCTGGACCTTAACCCCGGACGAACATGGCGGAATCAAACGCCATCAGGAAACCAGTCTGCTGCACGCCATCGAAAAAGCCCTTGGCATCGATCAGGTGCGATTGATCACCACCGGCGGCGATGCCTTTGAGGCCGAACGCGAGCAGTGGAACGACGCCAATAACGTGCTGACGCTGCGCCCCGGTGTCGTTGTGGGCTACGAGCGTAACACCTGGACTAACGAAAAATACGATAAAGCGGGTATTACCGTGCTGCCCATTCCCGGCGACGAACTGGGTCGCGGACGCGGCGGCGCACGCTGCATGAGCTGTCCTCTGGAACGCGACGATATTTAAGGAATAAACCATGACCAAACCAACACTGGTTGTCGCCCTCGGCGGCAATGCCCTGCTCAAACGTGGAGAGCCACTGGAAGCGGAATGCCAACGCCAGAATATTGCGCTGGCGGCGAAAATCATCGCCGGGTTAACCGTGCAATGGCGTGTCGTGCTGGTGCACGGCAACGGGCCGCAGGTGGGACTGTTGGCACTGCAAAACAGCGCCTATGACAAAGTGGCACCCTACCCGCTCGACGTCCTCGGCGCCGAAAGCCAGGGAATGATTGGCTACATGCTGCAACAGGCGCTGAAAAATCAGCTGCCGCAGCGCGAAGTCAGCGTATTGCTGACCCAGGTCGAAGTGGACGCAGCCGATCCGGCTTTCAGCAACCCGACCAAATACATCGGCCCGATCTACGACGACATCCAGGCCCGGGCGCTGCATGAAGAAAAAGGGTGGACGTTTAAGGCCGATGGCTGCCACTTCCGCCGCGTGGTGCCTTCGCCACAGCCGCAGCGGATTGTCGAAGGCGACGCCATCCGAACCCTGATTGCCCGCGACCATCTGGTGATTTGCAACGGCGGCGGCGGCGTCCCGGTAGTGAAAAATACCAGCGGCTACCACGGTATTGAGGCGGTGATCGATAAGGATCTCTCCGCCGCACTGCTGGCCACTCAGCTTGAGGCTGACGCTCTGCTGATCCTCACTGACGCCGATGCCGTCTATCTCGACTGGGGCCAGCCTGGTCAGCGTCCGCTGACGCAGGTCACGCCTGCTGAACTCAATAATCTGACATTTGATGCCGGATCAATGGGCCCCAAAGTTGCCGCCAGCCGCCGTTTTGTTGAGCAGTGCCACGGTATCGCCGGGATCGGCGCACTGGCCGACGGCGAAGCCATCCTCAATGGAAAGAAAGGCACCTTGATTCGCCCGTAACTGCCCTTTCCCGGATCGGGAGAGACATGAATGCGCTATCTGAAAGGACTATCCCATGAGCATCAATCTGAAAAACCGTAACTTCCTCAAACTGCTCGATTACACCCCGAGCGAAATTCAATACCTGATTGATTTGGCGCTGGAGCTGAAAGCAGCCAAACGCGCAGGCCGTGAGAAAAAAACGCTGGTCGGGAAAAATATCGCTCTGATTTTTGAAAAAACCTCCACTCGCACGCGCTGCGCTTTTGAAGTCGCGGCCTTCGATCAGGGCGCGCAAGTCACCTACCTCGGGCCGACCGGTTCGCAAATCGGCCATAAAGAGTCGATGAAGGACACCGCCCGGGTGCTGGGCCGGATGTATGACGGCATTGAATATCGAGGATTCGGCCAGGCGATCGTTGAGGAGCTGGGGGCATTCGCAGACGTGCCGGTATGGAACGGGCTAACCAACGAGTTTCACCCAACGCAAATTTTGGCAGACCTGATGACGATGCTGGAGCACGCGCCGGGCAAAAGGTTGCCGCAACTGAGCTTCGCCTATCTCGGTGATGCCCGCAACAATATGGGCAATTCACTGCTGGTGGGCGCCGCCAAAATGGGGATGGATATTCGCCTCGTCGCGCCAAAATCATTCTGGCCTGAACCCGCGTTGGTCGAGCAATGCAGAACCATTGCGAAACATACCGATGCGCGCATCACCCTGACAGAGCATGTCGACGAGGGCGTGTATGGCGTCGATTTCCTCTACACCGACGTTTGGGTATCGATGGGTGAACCGAAAGAGGCCTGGGCTGAACGTGTCAGCCTGATGACCCCCTACCAGATCAATCAGCAGGTTATTGCCGCTACCGGCAATCCAGACGTCAAGTTCATGCACTGTCTGCCCGCATTCCATAACGAACACACCACCATGGGCCGCGAGATTGAAATGGCATACGGCCTGAAAGGACTGGAAGTCACTGAAGAGGTCTTTGAATCGGCACATTCCATCGTCTTTGACGAAGCGGAAAACCGCATGCACACCATCAAAGCGGTAATGGTGGCGACCCTCGGCGACTAACGTATCCCGGGCGTGCCGGAATGCGCGCCCTGCTCCACGGAGATCTCACCATGAGCAAATTCAAATTTCCTACCGCTTATACCATCCTGTTTATTCTGATTGCCCTTGTCGCCGCCATGACGTGGATTATCCCGGCGGGTAAATACCAGATGGCAACGAACGCCACGCTGGGCAAAGAGGTGCCGGTCGCCGGGACCTACGCGCCGGTCGATGCGCATCCGCAAGGCATTACCGCCGTTTTACTGGCTCCTATCGACGGTCTCTATAATCACCAGACCTACGTCGCCGGCGCCATCGATGTGGCGTTGTTCGTGCTGATCATCGGCGGCTTTCTCGGCGTGGTGAACAAAACGGGCGCGATCGATGCCGGAATAGAACGGGTCACCGCCAAACTTAACGGCAAAGAGGAGTGGATGATCCCCATCCTGATGGCGTTGTTTGCCGCCGGGGGAACCATTTATGGCATGGCCGAGGAATCCTTGCCGTTCTATACATTGTTGGTGCCAGTGATGATGGCCGCCCGGTTCGACCCGCTAGTGGCCGCCGCTACCGTGTTGCTCGGCGCGGGTATTGGTACATTAGGCTCGACC
The DNA here is from genome assembly GCF_024764775.1 of Scandinavium manionii. Taxonomy (NCBI): domain Bacteria; kingdom Pseudomonadati; phylum Pseudomonadota; class Gammaproteobacteria; order Enterobacterales; family Enterobacteriaceae; genus Scandinavium; species Scandinavium manionii. Next base: position 354,708 of record NZ_JALIGC010000040.1, read on the forward strand.
ATCAACCCATTTGCCACGGTGATCGCCGCCAACGCCGCCGGGATCCCTTTTACCCATGGCATGCTGCTGCGTATTCTGCTGTTGGTGGTGGGTTATCTGATTTGCGTCTGGTGGGTGATGCGTTACGCCCGCCGCGTGCGCAGCAATCCTGCGGCGTCCGTCGTCGCCGACGCCTGGGAGAGCAATCGTGCACATTTTCTCGGGCAGCGTTCCGAAACCCGGCTGGAATTTACCTCCACCCGCAAAACCATCCTGTGCATTTTCGCCGCGTCGTTTGCGGTAATGATTTACGGTGTTGCAGTCCTGGGCTGGTGGATGGCGGAAATTTCCGCCGTGTTTCTGGCCGCCGCCATTGTCGTGGGAGTGATTGCGCGAATGAGTGAAGAGACATTCACCCAAACCTTTATAGACGGTGCTCGCGATTTACTCGGTGTCGCACTGATCATTGGTATCGCTCGCGGTATTGTAGTGGTGATGGATAACGGCATGATTACTCACACGATTCTTCACAGTGCTGAGGATCTGGTGTCGGGTCTGTCAACCATGCTATTCATTAACGTCACTTACTGGCTGGAAGTGCTGCTCTCCTTCCTGGTGCCCTCCTCTTCAGGGCTGGCGGTGTTAACGATGCCGATCATGGCCCCGCTGGCGGATTTCGCCCACGTACCGCGCGAGTTGGTGGTCACTGCCTACCAGTCCGCCTCAGGGATAGTCAATCTGATGACGCCCACCTCTGCGGTGGTCATGGGCGGTCTTGCCATCGCCCGCGTGCCGTATGTGCGCTATCTGAAGTGGGTCGCACCGTTGCTGGTTATCCTGACGTTATTGAACATGCTGTTACTGAGCCTTGGCGCCCTGCTGTAGCAGCCCCAGCGTCCTGCCTGGTGGTTTTTCAGCCACCGGGCCAGCAGCCGGCACGTCGATAATGTTAATGATTACAGGATACAAAGATGATCAAGGATTACGGTGATTACTCTGCCAAAGAACAACTTCAGCTGACCGTCTGTCAGCGTCTGATTGCAGAGAAAAGCTATCTCTCCCAGGAGGAAATCCGTCGTGATTTACAGCAGCACGGCTTTGATTGTATCAGTCAGTCCACCGTCTCCCACCTGTTAAAACGGCTTGGCGTCATTAAAATCCGCAACGCCAAAGGGCAAAAAATATACTCCGTTAATCCCCAACTTGGGCCCACGCCGGATGCCACCCGATCAGTGTCAGAAATGGTGGTCAGCGTCGAGCATAATAGCGAGTTTATTCTGGTCCATACTATTGCGGGATATGGACGCGCCGTCGCGCGGATCCTCGACTACCATGCGTTACCCGAAATTCTCGGTGTGGTGGCGGGCAGCAGCATCGTGTGGGTCGCCCCGCGCAGCATCAAACGAACCGCACTGGTGCATAAGCAGATAAATTACCTCCTGCGCACGCGTTAGACGCTATTCTGATTAAATACCAAAGAGTGATATCCTGAATACTCATTCAGAATATCACTCTTTTTTCGTTTATATATTCCTCTGTTAAGCTCTTTCCCATCACTCTCTCCTCTGACGGCGAAGGTGCAAATTCCTCTGCACCATGTACATTTAATTTACAATAAATAAACATAACAGCATATAATCTTGCAATATGCACATGAAGTGACTAATTATTTCTGAAATGATCGGTTATTGTCGATCGATGTCACAGAAACATCGCCATTTCCAGATAAAATACCTGCGCTTTCACTCATTCATGAAGGTATATATTATGGAAAACAATAGCCGACTCATGCCCCATATAAGGCGGACAACACATATCATGATGTTTGCCCACCGCAATAGCTTCGACTTTCACTTCTTTAACGCCCGATAGTCTTCTGACTACGGGCGTTCAGCATACAGGTCATTCCTGACTTCCTGATAATGCAGGCATTTGCCTGTAGCTCCTGCGCTCGCCTTAGTAAATTCTGTATTCCGGCAACCGGGCCGGTGGAATTTATGACTTCAGAAAAAGCAATAACCTGATTTCATTATCAGCGGGTCACTATTGCCTTTTCACCGGAATAATCAATTTCGTATTTTAGAAATTGAGGACCTGCTATTCCTTGAAATTAAAGAGATGAAAAATGTCAGAATTAAAAATTGCCGTCAGTCGCCATTGCCCTGATTGTTTTAACAGCACCCGCAGCATTGTTGACACATATAACACGCAGTTTATCGATGTCGCTGCCGCGGTATTATCTGTAAAAGATGTCGAGTGTGGGAAACTCGATGAAATAGACACCACGGGCTATAACCTGCCAGTATTTATCGGTATTAATAAAGACGAAATCGTGCCCGCAGAATATCTGTCGCGTATTCATGGGGTGTTTGAACACGATGAAACACGCAACGACTTCTATGGCCGTCAGCTGGAAGCCGCCGCGCATAAATATGAAACGCAGCTGCGCCCGCCGTTCTTCCGCGCATTAGTGGATTACGTTAATCAGGGCAATAGCGCGTTCGACTGCCCCGGCCATCAGGGCGGTGAGTTTTTCCGTCGCCATCCGGCGGGCAATCAGTTTGTCGAATACTTTGGTGAGACGCTGTTCCGCTCAGATCTCTGCAACGCCGACGTGGCGATGGGTGATTTGCTGATCCACGAAGGCGCGCCCTGCGTGGCGCAGCAGCATGCGGCTAAAGTGTTCAACGCCGACAAAACCTATTTCGTCCTGAACGGCACGTCATCGTCGAATAAAGTGGTGCTTAACGCGCTGCTGACACCGGGCGATCTGGTCTTGTTTGATCGCAACAACCACAAATCCAACCATCACGGTGCGCTGTTACAGGCTGGCGCCACACCGGTATATCTGGAAACCGCGCGTAACCCATATGGCTTTATCGGCGGGATTGATGCGCACTGCTTTGAAGAGACTTACCTGCGGGAATTGATTGCCGACGTCGCACCGCAACGTGAACGGCTGGCTCGCCCTTTCCGTCTGGCCGTCATTCAGCTTGGGACCTACGACGGCACCATTTATAACGCCCGTCAGGTGGTCGATAAGATTGGGCATCTGTGTGACTACATCCTGTTTGACTCCGCATGGGTCGGCTACGAACAATTCATTCCGATGATGGCCGAATGTTCGCCGTTACTGCTGGAGCTTAATGAAAATGATCCGGGAATTCTGGTTACTCAGTCGGTCCATAAACAGCAGGCCGGTTTTTCTCAAACCTCGCAAATCCACAAAAAAGATAGCCATATCAAAGGCCAGTCGCGCTACGTCCCGCATAAACGCCTGAACAACGCCTTTATGATGCATGCCTCCACCAGCCCGTTCTATCCGCTTTTTGCCGCGCTGGATGTCAACGCGAAAATGCATGAAGGCGTCAGCGGCCGCAATATGTGGATGGACTGTGTGGCGAACGGCATCGATGCCCGCAAACTGATCCTCGAGAACTGCCATCATATTCGCCCGTTTGTACCGCCGGTCATTAATGGCAAACCGTGGCACGCCTGGCCTACCGAGCAAATTGCCCGCGACCTGAGTTTCTTCCATTTCGTGCCGGGTGAGCGCTGGCACGCGTTTGAAGGCTACGCCGAACATCAGTATTTCGTCGATCCGTGCAAGCTGCTGCTGACTACCCCCGGCATTGATGCCGACAGCGGTGAGTACGACGCGTTTGGCGTTCCGGCGACTATTCTCGCTAATTTCCTGCGTGAGAATGGTGTGGTGCCTGAGAAGTGCGACCTTAACTCGATTCTGTTCCTGCTGACCCCGGCGGAGGATATGGCGAAGCTGCAACAACTGGTTGCACTGCTGGTGCGCTTTGAAAAACTGCTCGAGAACGACGCACCGTTGCAGGAGGTTTTACCGTCGCTGTATCGCCAGTACGAGCATCGCTACGCCGGATATACCTTGCGTCAGCTGTGTCTGGAGATGCATCAGCTCTATGCCCGTCACGACGTGAAACAACTGCAGAAAGAGATGTTCCGCAAGACGCATTTCCCGCGCGTCAGCCTGAATCCACAGGAAGCGAACTACGCCTATCTGCGAGGGGAAGTTGAACTGGTGGCGCTGCCGCAGGCTGAAGGTCGCATTGCGGCGGAAGGCGCGCTGCCTTATCCGCCGGGCGTGCTGTGCGTCGTGCCAGGGGAAATCTGGAGCGGTGCGGTACTGCGTTATTTCACCGCGTTGGAAGAAGGCATCAACCTTCTGCCAGGCTTCGCGCCAGAACTTCAGGGGGTTTATGTCGAGGAAGTCGACGGTCGTAAGCAGGTGTGGTGCAACGTTATCAAGTCGCGTGATGCTCAACAGCCGCTGATGAAAGGGGAATCATTATGAGCAAATCGAACAAAATGGGCGTCGTTCAGCTCACCATTTTGACGATGGTGAACATGATGGGGTCCGGAATAATCATGCTGCCGACCAAGCTTGCGGAAGTCGGCACGATCTCGATTATCTCCTGGATGGTGACCGCCCTGGGCTCAACCGCCCTGGCGTGGGCGTTTGCCAAATGCGGGATGTTCAGCCGTAAATCCGGTGGCATGGGCGGCTATGCGGAGTATGCCTTCGGCAAATCCGGCAACTTTATGGCCAACTATACCTATGGCGTGTCGCTACTGATTGCCAACGTGGCGATAGCCATTTCAGCGGTGGGTTACGGTACCGAACTGTTTGGGGTCACGCTCAGCCCGATTCAGATTGGGCTGGCGACCATCGGCGTGCTGTGGCTGTGCACCATCGCCAACTTTGGCGGAGCGCGGATCACCGGACAAATCAGTAGCGTCACCGTCTGGGGTGTCATTATTCCGGTCGTGGGATTGTGCATTATCGGCTGGTTCTGGTTCAGCCCGACGCTGTACGTAAATTCCTGGAACCCGCACCACGTGCCGTTCTTTAGCGCGGTCGGGTCATCAATCGCAATGACGCTGTGGGCGTTTCTCGGTCTGGAGTCTGCCTGTGCCAATACCGATGTGGTGGAAAATCCAGAGCGTAACGTGCCGATCGCGGTTCTCGGTGGAACGCTGGGTGCCGCGGTGATTTACATCGTCTCCACCAACGTGATTGCCGGGATTGTGCCTAACGTCGATTTAGCCAGCTCTACAGCCCCATTCGGGCTGGCCTTCGCGCAAATGTTCACCCCGGAAGTCGGGAAAGTGATCATGGGCCTGATGGTGATGTCGTGCTGTGGTTCGCTTCTGGGCTGGCAGTTCACTATCGCTCAGGTGTTTAAATCCTCGGCGGACGAAGGCTACTTCCCGAAAGTGTTTTCCCGCTTATCCCGCGCAGAGGCGCCGGTTCAGGGCATGCTGACGATTGTCGTCATCCAGTCCGGGCTGTCGCTGATGACCATCAGTCCATCGCTGAATAATCAGTTTAACGTGCTGGTCAACCTGGCAGTCGTGACCAACATTATTCCATACATCCTGTCGATGGCGGCGCTGGTTATTATTCAGAAAGTGGCGAACGTCGCGCCGGGCAAAGCGAAAGCCGCGAACGTGGTGGCGTTTATCGGGGCGATGTACAGCTTCTATGCGCTGTATTCGTCAGGTGAGGAAGCGATGCTGTGGGGGGCAATTGTCACCTTTATGGGCTGGACGCTTTACGGGCTGGTGTCACCACGGTTTGAATTAACGAATAAACATAGTTAACGAAAAGGGGAGCCTGTCGGCTCCCCTTCACACATTTACGCGTTTACGCGTTTTTCAGCACTTCACTCACAATCTCTACCGCTTCTTTCTCAATCTGCTTACGGTGCTCGGCACCGAGGAAGCTTTCGCAATAGATTTTGTAGGCGTCTTCTGTGCCAGATGGACGTGCTGCAAACCAGCCATTTTTGGTCATCACTTTCAGGCCGCCAATGGATGCGCCGTTACCCGGAGCCGCCGTCAGACGCGCAGTGATGGGGTCACCGGCCAGCATATCGGCACTCACCATCTCCGGAGAGAGCTTAGACAGCGCGGCTTTCTGGGCTGAAGTCGCAGAGGCCTGCAGACGGTTGTAGCTCGGTGCGCCAAAGCGCGCGGCCAGTTCGTCGTAATGCTGCTGCGGGTTTTTGCCAGTGACGGCGGTGATTTCAGCCGCCAGCAGACACATGATGATCCCGTCTTTATCGGTAGACCACGGCGTGCCGTCGAAACGCAGGAAGGATGCTCCCGCGCTCTCTTCGCCGCCAAAACCAAAGCTGCCGTCGAACAGACCGTCAACAAACCATTTGAAGCCTACTGGCACTTCCACCAGCTTGCGGCCCAGATCCTCAACCACACGGTCAATCATCGCAGACGACACCAGGGTTTTACCCACGGCGACATCTTTGCCCCACTGTGGACGATGCTGGAACAGATAGTTGATCGCTACGGCCAGATAGTGGTTCGGGTTCATCAGACCCGCCGGCGTCACGATACCGTGACGGTCGTAATCCGGGTCATTGGCAAACGCCAGGTCGAATTTGTCACGCAGTGCCAGCAGACCCGCCATCGCACACTCTGATGAGCAGTCCATGCGGATCGCGCCATCTTTATCGAGGTGCATGAAACGGAATGTCTGATCGACGTGATCGTTCACGATGGTCAGATCAAGCTTGTAGAACTCTGCGATACGTTTCCAGTATTCGATCCCGGAACCGCCCAACGGATCAACGCCCAGCTTCAGGCCCGCTTTCTGAATGGCTTTGATATCAACGATATCCGCCAGCCCTTCGATAAACGGCTGAACCAAATCTTGCTCTTTGATATGCCCGGACGCATACGCTGCATCCAGAGACATGCGCTTCACGCCATTCAGGCCATCAGCCAGTAATGCGTTTGCGCGGTCTTCAACCACTTTGGTGACGTTGGTATCAGCCGGGCCACCGTTTGGCGGGTTGTACTTGATACCACCATCGTCCGGCGGGTTATGGGACGGGGTGATGACGATACCATCAGCCTGTGCGCCACCTTTTTTATTGTGAACCAGGATAGCGTTGGAAACCGCAGGCGTTGGGGTGTAGCCGTTGTTTTCCTGCACAATAACGTCCACACCGTTGGCCGCCAGCACTTCCAGTACAGAAATGATCGCCGGCTCTGACAGGGCGTGGGTATCCTTGCCGACGTAGCATGGGCCGGTAACGCCATTTTTTGCGCGTTCTTCCGCAATCGCCTGCGCAATGGCCAGGATATGCGGTTCGTTGAAGCTGTGACGTGCAGCGCTACCACGGTGGCCGGACGTCCCGAATTTTACCGCATGTTCTGCGTTACCCACTTCCGGCTTCAGCACGTAGTACTGAGACGTCAGCTGGGCGACGTTGATCAAATCACTCTGCTGTGCAGGCTGACCCGCACGGTTATGAGTTGCCATTGCCTGGTCCTTCTTATGCTTAGATGGTGCCGCAAACCTTTTCAATTAATTCCGCGGGGAACTGCATTGACTGCATGATGTGTTCGACCATGCTGCATTTACGACCGGTATTGGTGTTAGTGATAACCCAGTAAGGGGTTTCTGGTACCTGCTTAGGCTTGGTCTGATTGCCGTTTTTCAGTAGCGTTGCTTCGTCAGAGGCGAAGTAAACGCGCGTACGGCCATGCAGCGACTCGGTAGCCAAAGCAAATGCTTTGCTGTCTAAGGCGTAAAGTGTCGTCAGCACCAGCAGGAAACGGTTGACCGCTTTTTTCTGCTCAGCGTATTCGTCAGAAAGCATCAGCTCGCGCATGGCACGAACGTTATCTTTCAGTGAGGACACTTTTTTAACCGCAGCGACGACCGGTGCAGACGCGGGGGCCGGGGTTTCTTTGGCTACGGTTGCTGCCGCCGCCTGCGATACGGCAGAAAATTTCAGCATGCGCCGTAAAATGTCGGATGCGCTCTCGCCAATGTGCTTAGTGTGGCTGGCAATAAAGCCGTAGAGTTCGTCATCAACTTCGATCGTTTTCATCTTAATCCAGTGAGATATCTTTTCTGAATACAAGTTGTTGGGATTATAAGGACAAAACCCAACAGCGGATAGCGTGTCGGCAAAAACTCAGACGACTACTGAGTGTTGCAGCCGGGCGGCAGAATGTTCAACATGATACCCTAACCCGACGTAGCGAAAAAAAGAACTTTGCCATGAAATTAAACAGCCGAGCGCAAACTGCACAAAACCTGCACACTAATTCTCCCATCGTCCTCGTTCACGGCCTTTTCGGTAGCCTTGATAACCTCGGGATCCTCGCCCGGGATCTGGTTGTCGACCACAATATCCTGCAAGTCGATATGCGTAACCACGGCCTTTCCCCTCGCGACCCGGAGATGACCTACGCCGCAATGGCGCAGGATCTTGTCGATACGCTCGATGCCAACAGCATTGAGAAGGCGATTCTGATAGGCCATTCAATGGGCGGTAAAGCAGTGATGGCGTTTACGGCGCTAGCCCCTGAACGCGTTGAAAAACTGGTGGCAATTGATATTGCTCCGGTAGCTTATCAGGTGCGCCGTCACGATGAGATTTTTGCCGCCATTAACGCCGTGACCGACGCGGGCGTGTCCAGCCGCCAGCAGGCTGCGGAAGTCATGCGTCAGAATATAGATGAAGAAGGCGTGATTCAGTTCCTGCTGAAGTCGTTCGTCGACGGCGCGTGGCGCTTCAACGTGCCAGCATTGTGGGATCAATACCCACATATCGTTGGCTGGGAACCGATTCCTGCCTGGGACCACCCTGCTCTGTTTATCCCTGGCGGAAATTCGCCTTACGTCACCACGGAGTATCGCGAGGCGTTATTGGCACAGTTCCCGCAGGCCCGCGCGCATGTGATCGCGGGTGCCGGACACTGGGTTCACGCAGAAAAACCGGATGCGGTGCTGCGTGCGATTCGCCGTTATCTGGCAGAATGATTAAAATCCGAGCAAGCAAGCGCCATTGTGCCTCCCGGCGTTGGCGTGCGGGTTTCGCTGATGTATGATTGCGCGCTATCTGCGCCGGGCCTGTCGTCTGGCGGCTTGTTTCCCCGAAGTCACTCTGAATCATGGCAAAAGAACAAACGGACCGAACGACATTAGATTTGTTCGCAAATGAGCGTCGCCCGGGAAGGCCGAAAACCAATCCGCTCTCGCGCGACGAACAATTACGCATTAATAAGCGTAATCAGCTTAAACGCGACAAAAGCAACGGTCTCAAACGCGTTGAGTTGAAGCTCAATAACGATGCCGTGGATGCGCTTAATGAACTGGCTGACGCCAGAAATATGAGCCGCAGCGAGCTTATCGAAGAGATATTGTTGCAACAACTGGCTGCATTACACGGCCAGGAACTTGTCTGAAAATACGGCAAAAAATCACTTTCATTTAGCAGAGAGTGCAGTACGGCGCGATTGCAGTTTCCGCGCACTTCTCCTCCTGCTATCATTGCCTTTATCTGTGGGCAACATTCCACCATCATTTCAATACGTTTCAAGAGGTTATTTTACTCATGGCAATCACAGGTATTTTTTTCGGCAGCGACACCGGTAACACCGAAAATATCGCGAAGATGATCCAGAAGCAGCTTGGCAAAGACGTTGCCGAGGTGCATGACATTGCCAAGAGCAGTAAAGAAGATCTCGAAGGTTTCGATATTCTGCTGCTGGGTATCCCGACCTGGTACTACGGTGAAGCACAGTGTGACTGGGACGACTTCTTCCCGACGCTGGAAGAGGTAGACTTCAACGGTAAGCTGGTCGCACTGTTTGGCTGTGGCGATCAGGAAGATTACGCAGAATATTTCTGTGATGCGTTGGGTACCATCCGCGACATCATCGAACCGCGCGGCGCAACTATCGTTGGTCACTGGCCGACCGAAGGCTACCATTTCGAAGCCTCTAAAGGTCTGGCTGATGACGCCCACTTTGTGGGTCTGGCCATTGACGAAGATCGCCAGCCGGAGCTGACCGCTGAGCGTGTCGAAAAATGGGTGAAACAAATCTCCGAAGAGCTGCACCTCGAAGAGATCAAGAACGCCTAATGATTTAGTACGGTGCAGCATTCGTACTGCGCCGTATTAGCGATAAGTTGTGTTAAATTAATAGGTAAAAGCAATCAAATTAATCGCTACAAATTTTTAACTTTTGAGCACATATCTGTACAATGTCACCTGTTTTGACGAGGTCGGATGTTTCGCTTTGCAGATGATGCCTCGTTTTTGAAAAGCATACTTTGCTCAGGGTTTACGGTTCCCATTTAGGGCAGGCAGTCCTATAATGAGACGCATTATCCTGAATTCATTCTTAGTAATACTTCCTCATAGGGAAGTGTATCGCCTAGCAACAGGACTGATTCCGCATGACTGACAACAATACCGCATTAAAGAAGGCAGGCCTGAAAGTCACGCTTCCTCGTTTGAAAATTCTGGAAGTGCTTCAGGAGCCGGACAATCACCATGTCAGTGCGGAAGACCTTTATAAACGCCTCATTGATATGGGCGAAGAAATTGGTCTGGCAACGGTTTATCGCGTTCTGAACCAGTTCGACGATGCCGGCATTGTCACCCGCCACAACTTCGAAGGCGGCAAGTCTGTTTTCGAACTGACTCAGCAGCATCATCACGATCACTTAATCTGCCTCGACTGCGGCAAGGTTATTGAGTTCAGCGATGACTCTATCGAAGCGCGTCAGCGTGAAATCGCCACTCGACATGGCATTCGTCTGACCAACCATAGCCTTTATCTTTACGGCCACTGCGCAGAAGGCGACTGCCGTGAAGATGAACACGCACACGACGCCGCTGAGAAATAATCAGCGTTCGCTCAAAAGCAAAAAGCCAACCTCGCGGTTGGCTTTTTTTTGGCATAAATTTCAGGCAATCACAGAGGCCGATAGTTGAGGGTTATGGCTTTGTGGTTGTGGTCGTCGTGTTGTTGTTACGAATTTCCTTCCAAATCTGGTCACAGCGGGCTTTCACCGCCTGATCGTTGCCAGTACGCGTTGCCTGGATGCACTGTTGATAATCCAGAACCCGCACGCTTTCCTGATTGGCAAACTGCTGATGTGACTTCTCGGTTTTCAGTACGTCCAGCACATTCTGACACGCCTGAATTTTATCCGGGTTGCCTTCAGCGGTGTTAATACAAGCGCTGTACGCCTCTTTGAGCTTGTTATCTTCCTGTGGCGTCTGGGGTTGCGTGCATGCGACAAGTCCGGATGCCATCATCGCGATGAGAATCAATTTTTTCATGATACGGCCTCATAGGCGCGCGGCGACGTTAACGCTGCCGCGCGACTTGTCAGAAAATGGTGAACGGGGCGATAACGATGAATTTCACGTCACGCTCATCCTGGAAGATGTTGCCGTAACCCCCGCCATAGCTCGGGATGTCGGAGTGGTTGTCGTATTGAGTAAAGTGCAGCTTGAACAGCGTGCCTTTCGCTCGCCCTTCCTGAACGGTGTACATCGCATCGAGGCTGTAAGCTGACTCTTTAATTTTATTCGAGGAGATATCTTCGCGCTGACCTGCGCTATTGATAAGCCAGTCAGACGGTTTGGCATCCCAGGCATAAACATAAGACGCGCCCACAGCCCAGCCCGGCATATCCCAGTTTTTCAGATCATACATACCGCCAAAGAACACCGCTTTTTCGCCATTGGCGTTGAAATCTGAGCGGTTATCCCACCAGATATCCAGTCGGCCGTTGGAAGACGCATAGGTTGGGGTCATACGCTGAAGGAAGTAACCCTGTTGCCCTTCCGCTTTTACCCATGTTCCTTCGAGACGCAGGTCAACAACGTCGCCCACTTTATAACCGAGGGTCAGGGCCTGTAACCACGCGGTACCGTCATAGATATCGTTGATAGTGTTGCTACTGACGGTGTCACGCGCACCGTAGAACTGGTAGCTGGTCGAGAGTGGCGCCCCGGCAACATCAAATTTATAGCTGGCTTTGGCGAAGTACTGATCCATAAAGCCTTCTGCCTGACCAAATGCGGCTTCGAGCACCAGGTCATTTTTGAAGTCGTATTTAGCACCGATGGAGTGCAGGTACTCCACTTTGGTTTTCTTGTCGTTCTGATAGAAATGGTCAGTTTCGAGGTGCCATGGCGCTTTGTACTCGTTGGTCCACATATACGAGAAGCTCAACGCACCGGCATCGCCGTAATCAAAGTTTGCCCCGGCTTCAGCACCCTGATAAGTACCAGGCATAAAGCTCCAGTGCGGTGCTAACAAAGTCTGGCCAGTAGGTTGAATATAACCTGCACGCGCCCAGGTCGGCCCCAGTTTAAATTTCGCGGCGGCTTTATACAGGCTGATCCCGCTCTTATCGCCAGACCAGTCTTCGTCATAGCCTTTGTTAACAGAGGAGAACGCGATTTCGTTTGGGTGACCGCTTTCGGCGGATTCAGCCATTTCGATTGCGGTGAAGGCCGCAATATCCAGGCCGATAAAATCTGCAGCATAACCCGACTGGAAGTCGAGGTTGGCGTTCCAGGTGGAGTGAGAAAGGTTGGTTTTGTACTTATCGCCGTCGGTTACATCTTTACGGTCACGCTCACGCTGCCAATAATAGATGCCGCCGGTTAAGGTTGAATCGTCTACGAATCCTGCTGCACTGGCTTGCGGAACTGCAATCCAGCCCGACATTGCGGTGACCCCGGCAATAGCCAGCGCCAGCGTACTACGTTTGCCACTGAACGTACGCATGTGTATATCCTCTTTGACTTTTAAAAACGCGTTCGCAAAGCGAACAACGATAAAAAATAAGTACTGCAAAAAAGTAGCGAGGCAGAAAAGTCCTAACGCTATGCATGTAGACTATTTTTCGCGACGCGAATTATCAATCCTTTTTCCGCACAAAAACGCAAGATTATGACAGGGCGCACATATTTAATTGCGTTTTGTTACATATGCACGTTTCAGCATGAAGCCACGAGAACCGCTAATAGCAGGGGATTCTAAAAAAGAAGGGAAAAATGACTCTGAAAAATGTAACAAGACCGGGGCGCTGTTTCATGAATGAAAATGATATTATTTCGCATCACAAAAATGACATAAAAAAGCGCCGCATTGCGCGACGCTTTTTACTTTTAGCAGAAGCGAAACTTATTCGCCCGCTTTTGCCCAGGTATCACGCAGGCCAACGGTACGGTTAAATACCAGCTTATCTGCGGTGCTGTAGCGGCTGTCGAGACAGAAGTAACCTTCACGTTCGAACTGGTGCGCTTTACCCTCTTGTGCGGCTTTGAGCGACGGCTCAGCATAGCCCTGCTTGATAACCAGTGATTCCTGGTTAATGACAGACAGGAAATCTTCCGCCGCGCCCGGGTTTGGTACGCTGAACAGACGATCGTACAGGCGAATCTCAACCGGCAGCGCGTGGTGTGCGCTTACCCAATGGATAACGCCTTTCACTTTACGGCCATCAGCCGGATCTTTGCTCAGGGTTTCCGCATCGTAAGTACAGAAGATGGTGGTGATGTTACCTTCCGCATCTTTCTCTACGCGCTCGGCTTTAATGACGTAGGCATTACGCAGACGCACTTCTTTACCCATCACCAGACGCTTGTACTGTTTGTTCGCTTCTTCACGGAAATCAGCACGATCGATCCAGATCTCACCGCTGAACGGCACATCACGGCTGCCCATTTCTGGTTTGCTCGGGTGATTCGGCATGGTGACGATTTCGCTTTCGCCCAGCGGGTAGTTTTCGATAACCAGTTTAACCGGATCGATAACCGCCATCGCACGTGGCGCGTTTTCATTCAGATCTTCACGAATGCAGGATTCCAGAGAAGCTATTTCAATGGTGTTGTCCTGTTTGGTCACGCCAATGCGCTTGCAGAACTCGCGGATAGACGCGGCGGTGTAACCACGACGACGCAGACCGGAGATGGTCGGCATACGCGGGTCATCCCAGGCTTCCACATGCTTGTCGGTCACCAGCAGGTTCAGCTTACGCTTGGACATTACGGTGTATTCCAGGTTCAGGCGAGAGAACTCGTACTGACGCGGATGAACCGGGATGGAAATGTTGTCGAGCACCCAGTCATACAGACGACGGTTATCCTGGAATTCCAGCGTACACAGCGAGTGTGTAATGCCTTCCAGCGCATCGCTGATGCAGTGGGTGAAGTCATACATCGGGTAGATGCACCACTTGCTACCGGTCTGGTGGTGATCGGCAAATTTAATGCGATACAGCACCGGGTCACGCATGACGATGAACGGAGACGCCATGTCGATTTTGGCACGCAAACAGGCTTTACCTTCTTCGAAACCACCCGCACGCATTTTTTCAAACAGCGCCAGGTTCTCTTCCACGCTGCGGTCGCGGTGCGGGCTATTTTTGCCCGGCTGCGTCAGGGTACCGCGATATTCTCGGATTTCATCTGCGGAGAGTTCGTCCACATACGCCAGACCTTTGTTGATAAGCTCAATCGCATACTGATGCAGCTTATTGAAGTAATCAGAGGAGTAGCAAATCTCGCCGGACCAGTGGAAACCTAACCACTCAACGTCTTGCTTGATGGACTCAACGTATTCGATGTCTTCTTTCACCGGGTTGGTGTCATCGAAACGCAGGTTGCATTGGCCCTGGTAATCCTGAGCAATGCCGAAGTTCAGGCAGATAGATTTTGCATGACCGATGTGCAAATACCCGTTCGGCTCAGGCGGAAAACGGGTATGAACGGTCGTGTGCTTACCACTGGCCAGATCTTCATCAATAATCTGGCGAATAAAGTTAGTCGGGCGGGCTTCTGCCTCACTCATCGCGGGTTCCTCAAGGCGTAAACAACATATAACGGCGTATGATCTTATAAGCTGCGTGCGGAGACAACCCTTACTTAGAGAAAAAGCGCGGTTAGCTGTTGATCTGGGTTGTCTTGCCCCATAAAAAAGCGGCGGAGGATAACCCCCCGCCGCTAAGGCATATAAACTTTACAGCTATACTCAGGAACGATTACTTGCCTTTAATCTCATACAGCGGTGTGACGCCTGCAACAACCTGACCCTGCGCCTTGATAACCAGGCCGCTGAAGTCGTCGATGTTGCTGCAAACCACCGGGCTAATCATTGAGCGTGCGTTGGCGTTCAGGAAGTCCAGATCCATTTCCAGGACTGGCTGACCTGCAACCACTTCGGCACCCTCTTCCACCAGGCGAATGAAGCCCTGGCCGTTCAGCGCAACGGTATCGATACCCATGTGGACAACGATTTCCGCGCCATTCTCGGTTTCGAGACAGAACGCATGATTAGTATTGAAGATTTTAACGATGGTGCCTGCTGCCGGAGAAACCACCGTTTTTTCGGTTGGTTTCACTGCCACGCCGTCACCGACAGCTTTGCTGGCGAAGGCTTCATCAGGAACCTGCTCCAGCGCAACCACATCACCGGTCACTGGCGAAACCAGCGTGGCGATAGTCGCTGCGTTTGGCACCGCCTGCGGTTTTGCCGTTGCAGGTGCCACGACCGGAGTTGGCGCGGCTTCTGCCGCAGCGACCGGGCCGGTGGTTTTCATCGCGTTAGCGATTTTTTCTGCCACGAAGCCAACGATAATCTGCACGCTGGTTTTGTTCAGACGAATCACACCCGACGCACCCAGGCGTTTCGCCAGCGCTTCGTTAACCAGAGAGGAGTCTTTCACATTCAGACGCAGACGGGTGATACATGCATCAATCCCGGTCAGGTTGTCTGAGCCGCCAACGGCTGCAATGTACTGGCGAGCCAGTTCAGTTGCATCCTGCTCTTTATTACTGCTCACATTCACGTCCTGACCATCGGCTTCACTACCGGCAACAGCCAGTTCGCGACCCGGCGTCATCAGGTTGAATTTGAGGATAGTGAAACGGAACACCACATAGTAGATAACGAAGAACACCAGACCCTGAGGGATCAGCATCCACCAGTGTGTCGCCAGCGGGTTACGCGAGGACAGCACCATATCCACCAGACCGGCGCTGAAGCCGAAGCCCGCAATCCAGTGCATGCTGGCAGCGATGAACACGGAAATACCGGTCAACACAGCGTGGATGAAGTACAGAACCGGCGCCACGAACATGAAGGAGAATTCCAGAGGCTCGGTGATACCGGTGAAGAAGGCCGCGAATGCGCCCGCCATCATGATACCCAGCACTTTGGCCTTGTTTTCCGGACGAGCACAGTGGTAAATCGCCAATGCCGCACCTGGCAGACCGAACATCATAATCGGGAAGAAGCCCGCCTGATAACGACCGGTGATACCCACAACCGCTTTGCCCGCTTCGATAGACTGCGCGCCGCCAAGGAAGTTAGGAATGTCGTTAATACCGGCAACGTCAAACCAGAATACGGAGTTCAGCGCGTGGTGCAGACCCACTGGAATCAGCAGACGGTTGAAGAACGCGTACACGCCCGCACCGACAGAACCCAGTTTCTGGATATGTTCACCAAATGCCACCAAGCCGTCGAAGATAATCGGCCAGACATACATCAGAACGAAAGCAACCGCGATCATGACGAAAGACGTCAGGATTGGCACCAGACGGCGACCGCTGAAGAACGACAGCGCTTTTGGCAGCTCAACGCCGCTGAAGCGGTTGTACAGTTCCGCAGAGATGATACCGACGAGGATACCAACGAACTGGTTACTGATTTTACCAAAGGCCGCTGGAACCTGGTCCAGTGGAATTTGTTGGATCATCGACACCGCTGCTGGTGAGCAGAGGGTTGTTAAAACGAGGAAACCGACAAAGCCGGTCAGTGCTGCTGCACCGTCTTTATCTTTGGACATACCGTAAGCCACACCAATCGCAAACAACACAGACATGTTGTCGATGATTGCGGAGCCAGATTTAATGAAGAACGCGGCCAGTGCGTTAGATCCGCCCCAGCCCACCGGGTCAATCCAGTAGCCGACACCCATCAGGATGGCTGCGGCAGGCAGCGTGGCCACTGGCACCATCAGTGCGCGGCCAACTTTTTGTAAATAACCTAGAACACTCACTTTTATTCCCCCTATGAGACCCCGAGCCGACTTAGTTAAAGCCGTATATTTTTATAGTGTGACTATCTTGAAGCACAGCGATGTATCACTAGCTCCTATGAGTGTGTGGAAAATTAATTCGCCTCGCAAATTAAAAGCACCTTTTTTGTGACTTTTATCACCAAATATCGTCTTCACCCCCTCTTCATACTGGCTAACAGTGAAAACTTATTTTATCATTCGAAAAATCAGGACGGATTACCGCCTCTCGTTGCCAAACCAGGTTACTCTTAACAGAGATTCGGTACCAATCCGCCAACATTTATTTTAACTATTGAGGTGAACAATGAGACTGATTCCCCTGGCGACAGCAGAACAAGTAGGCAAATGGGCCGCCCGTCATATCGTCAACCGCATCAATGCGTTCAAACCCACTGCGGACCGTCCATTTGTTTTGGGCCTGCCAACCGGTGGTACACCGCTCACCGCCTATAAAGCTCTCGTAGAGATGCACAAAGCGGGCCAGGTTAGCTTCAAACACGTTGTGACCTTCAACATGGATGAATATGTTGGTCTGGCAAAAGAGCACCCGGAAAGCTATCACAGCTTCATGCACCGCAATTTCTTCGATCACGTTGATATTCCGGCTGAAAACATTAACCTGCTGAATGGCAACGCGCCAGACATCGATGCAGAATGTCGTCAGTACGAAGAAAAAATCCGCTCTTACGGCAAAATTAACCTGTTCATGGGTGGCGTAGGCAACGATGGCCACATCGCATTCAACGAACCGGCTTCTTCCCTCTCTTCACGTACCCGTATTAAAACCCTGACCCATGACACCCGCGTGGCAAACTCCCGTTTCTTCGACGGTGACGTGACTCAGGTGCCAAAATACGCACTGACCGTGGGCGTGGGCACGCTGCTGGACGCTGAAGAAGTGATGATTCTGGTGCTGGGCCATCAGAAAGCACAGGCGCTGCAAGCGGCCGTTGAAGGCAACGTGAACCACATGTGGACCATCAGCTGTCTGCAGTTGCACCCGAAAGCGGTAATGGTGTGCGACGAGCCGTCCACCATGGAACTGAAAGTGAAGACGCTGAAGTACTTCAACGAATTAGAAGCCGAAAATATCAAAGGTCTGTAATTGAATCCCCGTCCCTTTTCGAAGGGGCGGACGCATTTTTGACACCGGGGGTCGTATGTATGCATTAACCCATGGCCGAATTTATACCGGCCACGAAATTCTGGATGACCATGCGTTGGTTATCGCCAATGGCCTGATTGAACGTATTTGCCCACAGGTCGAGTTGCCGTCCGGGATTGAGCAACGGTCGTTAAATGGCGCCATTCTTGCTCCCGGTTTTATCGACGTCCAGTTGAACGGCTGTGGCGGCGTGCAGTTCAACGACAGCCCGGATGCGGTGACCGTTGAAACGCTGGAAATCATGCAGAAAGCCAACGAAAAATCTGGCTGCACCAGCTATCTGCCAACGCTGATTACCTCCAGCGACGAATTAATGAAGCAGGGTATCCGCGTGATGCGTGAATACCTGGCGAAATACCCGAATCAGGCGCTGGGCCTGCACCTGGAAGGGCCATGGCTGAACATCGTCAAGAAAGGCACTCACAATCCGGATTTCGTGCGCAAGCCAGACCATGAGCTGGTCGATTTCCTGTGTGCTAACGCCGATGTGATAACCAAAGTCACCCTGGCCCCAGAAATGGTGCCTGCCGAAGTGATCACCCGTCTGGTTGACGCCGGGATTGTGGTATCCGCCGGTCACTCCAATGCGACGCTGAAAGAAGCCAAAGTCGGTTTCCGCGCCGGTATCACTTTTGCCACGCATTTATATAACGCTATGCCTTACATCACCGGGCGTGAGCCAGGTCTGGCAGGCGCAATTTTCGATGAAGCTGACGTTTACTGCGGCATCATTGTTGACGGTCTGCATGTTGATTTCGCTAACGTGCGTAACGCCAAACGCCTGAAAGGCGACAAGCTGTGTCTGGTCACCGACGCCACCGCACCGGCAGGCGCGCACATTGATGAGTTCATTTTTGCTGGTAAAACAATATACTACCGGGATGGACTCTGTGTGGATGAGAACGGCACGTTAAGCGGTTCAGCATTGACCATGATCGAAGGCGTGCGTAACCTGGTAGAACACTGCGGAATCGCGCTGGATGAAGTACTGCGTATGGCGACACTCTACCCGGCCCGCGCTATTGGCATTGACAAACAGCTGGGAAGCCTCGCACCAGGCATGGTAGCCAACCTGACCGCGTTCACTCGCGATTATAAAATCACTAAGACCATCGTTAATGGTAACGAGGTCGTTGCTGAGTAAGTAAAGTATGACATCAGGCGGACACGCTCAAATTGGTAATGTTGACCTCGTTAAACAACTTAACAGCGCGGCCGTTTACCGCCTGATTGACCAGCATGGTCCTATCTCGCGCATTCAAATTGCCGAACAGAGCCAGCTTGCTCCCGCCAGCGTGACCAAAATCACGCGTCAGTTAATAGAACGCGGCCTGATCAAAGAAGTCGATCAGCAAGCCTCCACGGGGGGTCGCCGCGCTATTTCGATAATCACCGAAACCCGCAATTTTCACGCTATCGGCGTGCGTCTCGGGCGTCATGACACGACCCTTACGCTCTACGATCTGAGCAGTAAAGTCATCGCCGAAGAACACTACCCGCTGCCGGAGCGCACCCAGGAAACCCTGGAACACGCACTGCTCAACACCATCGCCACCTTTATTGAAAACAGCCAGCGCAAAATCCGCGAGCTGATTGCTATCTCGGTTATCCTGCCTGGGTTGGTCGATCCGGAAAGCGGCGTTATCCGCTACATGCCGCATATTCAGGTGGAAAACTGGGGCCTGGTCGGCGCGCTGGAAAAACGTTTCAAAGTGACCTGCTTTGTCGGCCACGATATCCGCAGTCTGGCCCTTGCCGAGCACTATTTCGGTGCAACGCAGGACTGTGAAGACTCCATTCTGGTGCGCGTCCACCGCGGAACGGGTGCCGGGATCATCTCCAACGGCCGCATTTTTATTGGTCGTAACGGCAACGTCGGCGAGATTGGTCATATTCAGGTCGACCCGCTGGGCGAACGCTGTCACTGCGGCAACTTCGGTTGTCTCGAAACCGTCGCCGCCAACGCCGCCATCGAACAACGGGTGCGCCTGCTGTTAGAGAAAGGCTATCAGAGCAAAGTCTCGCTGGATGATTGCTCCATTAAAGCTATCTGCAAAGCCGCGAATAAAGGCGATGCGCTGGCCAGTGAAGTGATTGAACAGGTCGGCCGCCATCTTGGCAAAACCATCGCCATCGCCATTAACCTGTTTAACCCACAGAAAGTGGTTATCGCCGGTGAAATCACTGAGGCAGAGAAAGTGCTGCTACCGGCGATTGAAGGCTGCATCAATACGCAGGCACTGAAAGCGTTTCGTCATAACCTGCCAGTAGTGAAATCTGAACTGGATCACCGCTCCGCGATTGGCGCTTTCGCCCTCGTCAAACGCGCCATGCTCAACGGAATGCTGCTCCAGCGTCTGCTGGAAGCTTAACCGCCGTACCTCTCCTCCCGTTGCACAGGCAGACGGGAGGATAATGTGTATAATTACGCCTTTCCTAAATAAGACGTCGGACAGTCCATGACCCTTCAGAACATCATTTGCGATATTGACGGCGTGCTGATGCATGATAACGTCGCCGTTCCTGGCGCTGCGGAGTTTTTGACCCGCGTGCTGGAGAAAGGCATGCCGCTGGTATTGCTGACTAACTACCCTTCGCAAACTGGTCAGGACCTGGCCAACCGCTTCGCGACCGCGGGTGTCGACGTGCCGGACAGCGTGTTTTATACCTCAGCAATGGCAACGGCCGATTTCCTGCGTCGTCAGGAAGGTAAAAAAGCGTATGTAGTCGGCGAAGGCGCGTTGATCCACGAATTGTATAAAGCCGGGTTTACCATCACCGATGTGAATCCCGATTTTGTTATCGTGGGCGAGACGCGTTCCTTTAACTGGGAAATGATGCACAAAGCGGCATTCTTCGTGGCGAACGGCGCACGTTTCATTGCCACTAACCCGGACACCCACGGTCGCGGATTTTATCCGGCCTGTGGCGCATTGTGCGCAGGCATCGAGAAGATTTCCGGACGCAAGCCGTTTTACGTCGGCAAACCCAGCCCGTGGATCATCCGCGCCGCACTGAACAAAATGCAGGCCCATTCAGAGCAGACGGTTATCGTCGGCGATAACCTGCGCACCGACATTCTGGCAGGCTTCCAGGCCGGTCTGGAAACCATTCTGGTGCTCTCTGGGGTGTCGACTGTGGATGACATCGACAGTATGCCATTCCGACCGTCGTGGATTTATCCGTCGGTGGCCGAAATCGACGTTATCTGAATGAAAACCACGTCCCCGGGCGTGGTTTTCTGTTTTATACCGTTGCAAAACAGATCCTCATCTAATAAAACACGCTATAAATTGCATAATCGTCAATACAGATGGCAATTCACTACGTGTTTTTCACTATTCTCTAATCCTCATTGCACTATTTTCTGTAACCCCGGTAATTCTCTTGCGCACTCGCCCGCTTTACGGCATTTTTTAAGTCATGCAACGCCACAACAACACGCAACAGAATTAACGGAGAAGTCGCTATGTGTTCTATTTTCGGTGTACTGGATATCAAAACGGACGCGGTCGAACTGCGTAAAAAAGCGCTGGAACTGTCTCGCCTGATGCGCCATCGCGGCCCGGACTGGTCAGGCGTATATGCCAGCGATAAAGCGATTCTGGCCCATGAGCGTCTGTCTATTGTCGACGTTAACGCCGGTGCCCAGCCGCTGTACAACGAAAAGAAAACCCACGCGCTGGCCGTAAACGGTGAAATCTACAACCACCAGGCGCTGCGTGCAGAATACGGCGACCGTTATCAGTTCCAGACCGGATCCGACTGTGAAGTCATCCTGGCGCTGTATCAGGAAAAAGGCCCGGAATTCCTCGACGAGCTGGAAGGCATGTTCGCCTTTGTGCTGTACGACAGTGAAAAAGACGCGTACCTGATCGGCCGCGATCACATCGGGATCATCCCGCTGTATATGGGCCACGATGAACACGGCAACCTGTACATTGCCTCCGAAATGAAAGCGCTGGTGCCGGTTTGCCGCTCCATTAAAGAATTCCCGGCGGGCAGCTACCTGTGGAGCCAGGACGGTGAAATTCGTCCTTATTACCAGCGTGACTGGTTCGATTACGATGCAGTCAAAGACAACGTCACTGACAAAGCCGAGCTGCGTCAGGCGCTGGAAGATTCCGTGAAAAGCCACCTGATGTCCGACGTGCCTTACGGCGTGCTGCTCTCCGGCGGTCTCGATTCTTCGGTTATTTCTGCTATCACCAAGAAATTTGCCGCCCGCCGCGTGGAAGATCAGGAGCGCTCTGAAGCCTGGTGGCCGCAGCTGCACTCTTTCGCAGTCGGTCTCGACGGTTCACCGGACCTGAAAGCCGCACAAGAGGTGGCAAACCACCTGGGCACTGTGCACCATGAAATTCACTTCACCGTGCAGGAAGGCCTGGATGCCATCCGCGACGTGATTTATCACATCGAAACCTATGACGTTACCACCATCCGCGCCTCCACGCCGATGTACCTGATGTCACGTAAAATCAAAGCGATGGGCATCAAAATGGTGCTGTCCGGTGAAGGTTCTGACGAAGTGTTTGGTGGCTACCTGTACTTCCACAAAGCACCAAACGCAAAAGAACTGCATGAAGAAACCGTGCGTAAACTGCAGGCGCTACACATGTTTGACTGTGCCCGTGCCAACAAAGCGATGTCTGCCTGGGGCGTTGAGGCGCGCGTGCCGTTCCTCGACAAGAAATTCCTCGACGTGGCGATGCGCATTAACCCGCAGGATAAAATGTGCGGCAACGGCAAAATGGAAAAACACATTCTGCGCGAATGCTTTGAATCCTACCTGCCAGCAAGCGTGGCATGGCGCCAGAAAGAGCAGTTCTCCGATGGAGTAGGCTACAGCTGGATTGATAGCCTGAAAGAAGTGGCCGCAAAACAGATTACTGACAAGCAACTGGAAACCGCGAGCTTCCGCTTCCCATACAACACGCCGTCTTCCAAAGAAGCGTATTTGTATCGTGAAATCTTCGAAGAGCTGTTCCCTCTGCCAAGTGCAGCAGAATGCGTTCCTGGAGGCCCGTCAGTCGCCTGCTCTTCCGCTAAGGCTATCGAATGGGACGAAGCGTTCAAAAACATGAACGATCCATCAGGCCGTGCGGTAGGCGTGCATCAGTCAGCCTACAAATAACGTCACGTTTTTAACGATGGGCCCTGCGGGGCCCATTTTGCGTTATGGTCGATAATCGGACGGAGAAAAAGACGTAATAATCAATTATTGCCGATAAATTCGCCTCGCTGTTCGCAACCTAACCAAACAGTCACATTCCGGCCATTTTCCTTGAAAAAGAAGTTGACGCTCATTGGCTCAATACGCATAATGCGCCCCGCAACGCCGATAAGGTAACGCGAAAAAAAGATGGCTACGTAGCTCAGTTGGTTAGAGCACATCACTCATAATGATGGGGTCACAGGTTCGAATCCCGTCGTAGCCACCATCTTTTTTGCGGGAGTGGCGAAATTGGTAGACGCACCAGATTTAGGTTCTGGCGCCGCAAGGTGTGCGAGTTCAAGTCTCGCCTCCCGCACCATTCCCAATAAGCGTTGCACGGATGGGGTATCGCCAAGCGGTAAGGCACCGGTTTTTGATACCGGCATTCCCTGGTTCGAATCCAGGTACCCCAGCCATTTTTTTCCCAGAACAAGCGTTTTCGCGTGAGTCAATTGGGGTATCGCCAAGCGGTAAGGCACTGGTTTTTGATACCAGCATTCCCTGGTTCGAATCCAGGTACCCCAGCCAGTCTCACTGGCAAAACAAAAATTCAGGCTACGTAGCTCAGTTGGTTAGAGCACATCACTCATAATGATGGGGTCACAGGTTCGAATCCCGTCGTAGCCACCATATTCTTGGGGTGTCGCCAAGCGGTAAGGCACTGGTTTCTGATACCAGCATTCCGGGGTTCGAATCCCTGCACCCCAGCCATTTTGTAAACGATGTACAAAAACTGAAAAGAACACCTGATGGGGTGTCGCCAAGCGGTAAGGCACTGGTTTCTGATACCAGCATTCCGGGGTTCGAATCCCTGCACCCCAGCCACTTTTCAATCAACATCGTAAAGCATTAAGAATTCTGTTGGGGTATCGCCAAGCGGTAAGGCTCTGGTTTCTGATACCAGCATTCCGAGGTTCGAATCCTCGTACCCCAGCCACACAAAATAAAAAAGCTCGCTTCGGCGGGCTTTTTTGTTTTTGGCATTCTGTTGATTGATGGTTAATCGCGGCCTTTCGACCGCATCAGTCCTTACAACCCTAATGCATACTTCAGCGCCTGACGTTTGAGTACGCCCGCGCGCTCGGCGGCCATCAAGCCGACGTTACGCAGCATTCTGAGCGGCGCGAGATTATTACTGAAGCTTGCATAGAACAGGTCCATGCCCGACTGCATCAAATAATTATCCGTCATCCGGCGCGACTGATAGCGCTTAAGCACCGGCAAACTTGTCCAGTCTTCACCCTGACTGCGGGCATTCGCCAGCACGTCCAGCAGCGCGTCGACATCACGATAGCCGAGATTCACGCCCTGCCCCGCCAACGGATGAATGGTATGCGCCGCATCGCCCACCAGCGCTAAACCTGGCTGCACGTAACGCAATGCGTGACGACGCGTGAGCGGGAATGCACCTGCGGTAACGGGTTTAATTTTACCGAGACGCGCCGGGAAAGTACGCACAATTTCCTGTTCAAGCTGCGCCATCGACAGCGACTGAAGCTGGCGAATACGTGCCGGAGTGTCATACCACACCAGCGATGCCCAGCGGTCGAACAGCGGCAGGAACGCGCGCGGCCCGATAGGCGTGAACTGCTGCCAGGTGCTGTCGCCCGGTTCGTTGTCGCACTCCACGGTAATCAGCATGCAGGACTGCGGATACTGCCAGGCATGAACGCCGACTCCGGCCATTTGGCGGACCTGAGAATTCGCACCGTCGGCCCCGATCACCAGTTTCGCCTTCAGCTCATTGCCGTCGGTAAAGCCAAGCAGATAGCCATCGCTGCCATGCAGCATCGTTTCCAGCGATGACGGCATGCACAGTCTGACGTTGTCATGTGCCTCCAGCGCTTGCCACAAGGCGAGCTGTAAAACGTTGTTCTCCACCATATAACCGAGTTCGGGCAGTTTCAGCTCAGAGGCGTTAAACACCACGTGCGCGCTTTCCCACTCCCAGGTTTCGAGCTGGCGATAGCGGTGGGTGCGCATCGCCTGAATCGCCTCCCACACGCCAAGCCCGCGCAGTAACCCGACCGACGAGGCGCTGATGGCAGAAATTCGAACATCAGGCTGGCTCGCGGCATCAAATTCCGGCGGCGTGGTTTGCTCAATCACGGTCACGCTGAATCCAAGCTGTGCCAGCCCCAGCGCCAGCGCCCCCCCGACCATTCCACCGCCAACGACGGCGACATCAGTATGTTGATTGCTCATGGCTCGTTTCCTTAAACCTCAATCCCTTAAGTTTACCGGATTTTTTTGTCCTTTGGGCGCCGGGTGGGTCATACTGGTCACACTCGTCACAAAGCATTACAATACGCCCCCTGCGTTTCCTCGAGCAAAGCTAAGTCGATGACAAAAAAACTCCATATTAAAACCTGGGGCTGTCAGATGAACGAATACGATTCATCAAAGATGGCCGATCTGCTGGATGCCACTCACGGCTATCAACTGACTGACATCGCTGAAGAAGCCGATGTGCTGCTGCTGAACACCTGCTCGATTCGTGAGAAAGCGCAGGAAAAAGTGTTCCACCAGTTGGGACGCTGGAAACTTATCAAAGCCAAACGACCGGACGTAATCATCGGTGTTGGCGGCTGTGTCGCCTCACAGGAAGGCAAACTGATCCGCCAGCGCGCCCACTACGTCGATATTATTTTTGGCCCGCAGACGCTACACCGTTTGCCAGAAATGATCAGTTCCATTCGCGGTATGCGCGATCACCGCAAACCGATCGTTGACGTCAGCTTCCCTGAAATCGAAAAATTCGACCGACTGCCAGAGCCACGCGCTGATGGCCCGACCGCGTTCGTGTCGATCATGGAAGGCTGCAACAAATACTGCACTTACTGCGTCGTGCCTTATACCCGCGGGGAAGAAGTCAGCCGTCCGTGCGACGACATTCTGTTTGAATGCGCCCAACTGGCGGCACAGGGTGTGCGCGAAATACATCTGCTGGGCCAGAACGTCAATGCCTGGCGCGGTGAGAACTACGACGGCAGCACCGGTTCGTTTGCCGAACTGCTGCGCCTTGTGGCGGCTATCGACGGCGTCGATCGCATTCGTTTCACCACCAGCCATCCGATTGAGTTTACCGACGACATCATCGATGTGTACCGTGATACGCCAGAGCTGGTGAGCTTCCTGCATCTGCCCATTCAGAGCGGCTCCGACCGCGTCCTGAATCTTATGGGGCGTACCCACACCGCGCTGGAATACAAAGCCATTATCCGCAAGCTGTATGCCGCGCGTCCGGACATTCAAATCAGCTCTGACTTCATCGTCGGTTTCCCTGGTGAAACCAATGAAGACTTCGAGAAGACCATGAAGCTCATTGCCGATGTGAATATGGACGTCAGTTACAGCTTTATCTTTTCCGCACGTCCTGGCACGCCCGCAGCGGATATGGTCGATGACGTCTCAGACGACGATAAAAAACAGCGTCTGTACATCCTACAGGAGCGTCTCAACCAGCAGGCCATGGCCTGGAGCCGTCGTATGGTCGGCACTGTCCAGCGCATTCTGGTGGAAGGCACGTCGCGTAAGAGCATCATGGAATTGACCGGCCGTACCGAGAATAACCGTGTGGTGAATTTCGAGGGCACGCCGGAGATGGTCGGTAAATTCGTTGATGTGGAAATCGTCGATGTTTACACCAACTCCCTGCGCGGCAAGCTTATCCGCACCGAAGCGGGAATGGGTCTGCGCGTGGTGGAATCTCCGGAATCCGTGATTGCCCGTACCCGCAAAGAGAATGATCTCGGCGTCGGCATTTTCCAGCCGTGATCCTGTGGCCTGCCCCTTCGGGCGGGCCCTTGCATTTCCCTGCCCTGCCCCCACATCAATTGCAATGCTTGCGCCTTTAATCACTGGCGTGAATAATTTCCGTATACACGTTCAAAAACGCCCGCCGTGGCGCCTGGTAAAAGAGGAACAGCTTGAATACAGAAACCCGTGAAGTAACCCTCGAGCCGGCAGACAACGACCGCCTGCTGAGCCTCTGTGGCCCGTTTGATGACAATATCAAACATCTGGAGCGACGACTGGGTATCGAAATCAACCGCCGCGATAATCATTTCAAACTCACCGGACGCGCCATCTGCGTAAACGCAGCGGCAGATATCCTGCGCAGCCTGTATGTCGATACGGCCCCGATGCGTGGCCAGACTCAAGATATCGAACCGGAACAGATTCATCTGGCTATCAAAGAAGCCCGCGTACTGGAGCAAAGCGCCGACAGCGTACCGGACTACGGCAAAGCCATCAATATCAAGACCAAGCGTGGCGTGATTAAACCGCGCACGCCGAATCAGGCCCAGTACATCGCCAATATTCTTGACCATGACATCACCTTCGGCGTAGGCCCTGCGGGGACGGGTAAAACCTATCTGGCGGTCGCGGCCGCCGTCGATGCACTGGAGCGGCAAGAGATTCGGCGTATTCTGCTGACGCGTCCGGCGGTAGAAGCGGGTGAAAAACTCGGCTTCCTGCCAGGGGATCTCAGCCAGAAAGTCGACCCGTATTTGCGTCCGCTGTATGACGCTCTGTTCGAGATGCTCGGCTTTGAAAAAGTGGAGAAGCTGATTGAACGCAACGTGATTGAAGTCGCGCCGCTGGCCTACATGCGTGGCCGTACGCTCAACGATGCGTTCATCATCCTGGATGAAAGCCAGAACACTACCATCGAACAGATGAAGATGTTCCTGACCCGTATCGGCTTTAATTCGAAAGCGGTTATCACCGGTGACGTTACCCAGATTGACCTGCCGCGCAATATGAAATCCGGCCTGCGCCACGCCGTTGAAGTGCTGGCGGAAGTCGACGAAATCAGCTTCAACTTCTTCCACAGCGAAGACGTGGTGCGCCACCCGGTGGTCGCCAGAATCGTTAACGCCTATGAAGCATGGGAAGAAGCCGATCAAAAACGTAAAGCCGAGCAGGCCGCCGAGCGGAAACGCGAAGCGCTGACATCGCAGGAGCAAGAGCACAAATGAGTTCGGTAATTCTGGATTTACAGGTCGCGACCGAGAACGAAAACGGTCTGCCGCAGGAAGCGCAATTCCAGCGCTGGCTGGACGCCACCATTCCGGCGTTTCAGGCAGAGTCGGAGGTGACCATTCGTCTGGTCGATGAAGCAGAAAGTCACGAGTTGAACCTGACCTATCGCGGTAAAGATAAGTCGACCAACGTGCTCTCCTTCCCGTTTGAAGTCCCGCCAGGCATTGAACTGCCGCTGTTGGGCGACCTCATCATTTGCCGCCAGGTGGTAGAACGCGAAGCAGAAGAACAAGGTAAACCGCTGGAAGCCCACTGGGCGCATATGGTGGTTCACGGCAGTCTTCATCTGCTGGGTTACGACCATATTGAAGACGAAGAAGCGGAAGAGATGGAAAGTCTGGAAACAGAGATAATGCTTGCTCTGGACTATGATGATCCGTACATTGCCGAGAAAGAGTAACCTGTGCGGCGGCTAGCCGCCGCGCTGGCATTTTATGCCGCCTAAGGCTGAATTTACGCCAGGCAGTGATCATTCTATTAATATGAGACCCCACACGACGCCATGAGCGACGACAACTCACACAGTAGCGACACCTTAAACAGCAAAAAGGGATTCTTCTCCCTCTTACTGAGCCAACTGTTCCACGGCGAACCTAAAAACCGTGATGAACTTCTGGCGCTGATCCGTGATTCCGGGCAAAACGACCTTATCGACGAAGATACGCGCGACATGCTCGAAGGGGTAATGGATATAGCAGACCAGCGCGTCCGCGACATCATGATCCCCCGTTCTCAAATGATTACCCTGAAACGCAACCAGACGCTGGACGAGTGTCTCGATGTCATTATCGAGTCCGCCCACTCTCGTTTCCCGGTGATCAGCGAAGATAAAGATCACATTGAAGGGATTCTGATGGCTAAAGATTTGCTGCCGTTTATGCGCAGCGATTCCGACGCTTTCAGCATGGATAAGGTGTTACGCCAGGCAGTGGTGGTGCCGGAAAGCAAGCGAGTTGACCGCATGCTGAAAGAGTTCCGCTCTCAGCGTTACCACATGGCGATTGTGATTGACGAATTTGGCGGCGTCTCGGGTCTGGTGACCATCGAAGACATCCTTGAATTGATCGTTGGCGAAATTGAAGACGAATACGATGAAGAAGATGACATCGATTTCCGTCAACTGAGCCGTCACACCTGGACCGTTCGCGCGCTGGCCTCTATCGAGGACTTCAACGAAGCCTACGGCACGCACTTCAGCGATGATGAAGTCGATACCATCGGCGGTCTGGTGATGCAGGCGTTCGGGCACCTGCCTGCTCGCGGTGAATCCATTGACATTGATGGTTACCAGTTCAAAGTTGCGATGGCTGACAGCCGCCGTATCATCCAGGTACACGTCAAACTTCCGGAAGATGCGCCACAGCCCAATCTGGAAGATTAATTTTACGGGACGACAACGCTAAATGGCATTTGCCTCTCTGATTGAACGCCAGCGCATTCGCCTGCTGCTGGCGCTACTTTTTGGTGCCTGCGGAACGCTGGCATTTTCCCCTTATGATTTCTGGCCAGCGGCGATCGTTTCGCTGATTGGGCTTCAGGGATTAACCCTTAACCGCCGTCCGCTACAAAGCGCCTGGATTGGTTACTTCTGGGGTCTCGGCTTATTCGGCTCCGGCATAAACTGGGTCTACGTCAGCATCGCACAGTTTGGCGGTATGCCGGGTCCGGTGAATGTGTTCCTCGTGGCGCTCCTCGCCGCCTATCTTTCGCTGTATACCGGGCTTTTTGCCGGTGTGCTTGCGCGTCTGTGGCCGAAAGCCAACTGGGTCCGTGTGGCGATTGCTGCCCCGGCGGTATGGCAAATCACTGAATTCCTGCGCGGCTGGGTCCTGACCGGATTCCCATGGTTGCAATTTGGCTACAGCCAGATTGACGGCCCGCTGAAAGGCCTGGCACCGGTGATGGGCGTGGAAACCATTAACTTCCTGCTGATGATGGTCAGCGGTCTACTGGCGCTGGCGCTGGTAACCCGTAACTGGCGTCCTCTGGTGGCTGCCATGGTGTTGTTCGCGTTACCGTTCCCACTGCGCTACATCCAGTGGTATCAGCTGCTGCCGGAGCGTACGACGCAGGTCTCGCTGGTTCAGGGCAATATTCCGCAGTCGCTGAAGTGGGATGAGAAAGAACTCATCAATACGCTGAAGATTTATCTGGATGCGACTGAAAAAGTGATGGGTAAATCGCAGCTGATTATCTGGCCTGAATCAGCGATCCCAGACCTGGAAATCAATCAGCAGCGCCTGCTCAGTATGATGGACGATATGCTGCGCGCCAAAAACAGCTCGCTGATTACCGGCGTGGTGGATTCTCGTCTTAACGCAAAAAACCGTTATGACACCTACAACACCATCATCACGCTGGGCAAAGATAACCCGTACAGCTACAACTCCACCGATCGCTACAACAAGAATCACCTTGTGCCGTTTGGTGAGTTTGTGCCGCTGGAGTCGATTCTGCGTCCGCTGGCGCCGTTCTTTGACCTGCCAATGTCATCGTTTAGCCGCGGGCCGTACGTTCAGCCGCAGCTTTCTGCGCATAATCTGAAGCTGACCCCAGCAATTTGCTACGAAGTTATTCTTGGCGAGCAGGTGCGCGACAACTTCCGGCCGGACACCGATTTCCTGCTGACCATTTCTAACGATGCGTGGTTCGGTAAATCGATTGGCCCATGGCAGCACTTCCAGATGGCGCGGATGCGTGCCCTGGAACTGGCACGTCCGCTGTTGCGTAGCACCAACAACGGGATTACGGCGGTTATCAACCCGCACGGTGACGTGCAGGCGATGATCCCGCAGTTCACCCGCGATGTGCTGACTACCACGGTGACGCCAACCACAGGCCTGACGCCCTATGCGCGTTTTGGCAACTGGCCACTTTGGGCACTTACCGTGCTGTTCGGCTTTGGCGCACTGGTGATGAGTCTTAGACTGCGTCGAGGCTAATCCCCCCTTTGCCCGGTGGCGCTTCCGCTGCCGGGCCAACCCCTTTCCTACCCCAGCCATTTCTGGCACGCCAATTGCTTAGTTAATTCAGTGAGCTGCGTAATTTGCCTTAGTGCAACCCGGTCGCACCAGCAGTGCTCAACGGTGGCACCTTTTTGGTGCATAAGAGCATTTTTGCCTTAAAACGGTGCGGCGCACTTCGCAAAAACAAACAATAACGCAGCAAAATCTTTACATTAAGCCAAACTAAATGTTAACAAACTGGCTTAACACTGCACGTTTAAGTTGCAGACAATAACAACACAACACTCACATGAGTATCTGCGCGTCCCTGACGCCGCGATAATGAAGGAGTTGGATATGCAATTACGTAAACTGGCCACAGCAATGCTGGTAATGGGAATGTCCGCAGGCGTGGCACATGCCGATGATGCGGCACAGGCAACCGGCCAGAGCACGCTGGACAAAATCGCCAAAAACGGTGTGATTGTCGTCGGCCACCGTGAGTCATCAGTCCCCTTCTCATACTATGACAATCAACAGAAAGTCGTCGGTTACTCCCAGGATTATTCCAACGCTATCGTTGACGCCATCAAGAAGAAGCTCAACAAGCCTGATCTGCAGGTTAAGCTGATCCCAATTACGTCCCAGAACCGTATCCCATTGCTGCAAAACGGCACCTTTGACTTCGAGTGTGGTTCCACCACCAACAACCTCGAGCGTCAGAAGCAGGCTGCGTTCTCTGACACTATCTTCGTGGTCGGCACCCGTCTGCTGGTCAAGAAAGGCGGCGCAATCAAAGATTTCGCTGATCTGAAAGGCAAAGCGGTGGTTGTGACGTCCGGGACCACCTCTGAAGTTCTGCTGCACAAGCTGAACGACGAGAAGAAAATGGACATGCGCATCATCAGCGCCAAAGACCACGGCGACTCCTTCCGTACCCTGGAAAGCGGCCGTGCGGTGGCGTTCATGATGGATGACGCCCTGCTGGCAGGTGAACGTGCGAAAGCGAAGAAGCCTGACAACTGGGAAATCGTTGGCACCGCGCAGTCCAAAGAAGCCTACGGCTGCATGTTGCGTAAAGACGATCCGCAGTTCAAAAAGCTGATGGATGACACCATCGCTCAGGCGCAGACCTCCGGTGAAGCGGCGAAGTCGTTCGATAAATGGTTCAAAAACCCAATTCCACCGAAGAACCTGAACATGAACTTCGAACTGTCTGACGACATGAAAGCGCTGTTTAAAACACCAAACGACAAAGCACTTAACTAACTAGAACAATGATGGGCGGGCTCGCCTGCCCTCTCGATTGCGAGGAGATACGGACAGACTATATGGCGAATGGTCGTTCCCCAGTCGCCATGAAAAATAAATTACCTGACTTAATCCGGGTTGTAGGCAGCTAAGGCCGCTACAGCACGACGTAGGGAAGGTGATAGTTTCCTTAGCAGTCTTAGAGGGTAGCGCTGCTACCCTTTTTTTTTCGGAGTCCATTTATGTCAATCGACTGGAACTGGGGTATTTTTCTGCAACAAGCCCCGTTCGGCAACACCACCTATCTTGGCTGGCTGTGGAGCGGATTTCAGGTCACGGTGGCGCTGTCCATCACGGCATGGATTATCGCGTTCCTTGTCGGCTCACTGTTCGGCATTCTGCGCACCGTGCCAAATCGGTTCTTATCCGGGATCGGCACACTGTACGTGGAACTGTTCCGCAACGTTCCGCTGATCGTTCAATTCTTTACCTGGTATCTGGTGATACCGGAACTGCTGCCAGAAAACCTCGGCATGTGGTTTAAGTCTGAGCTTGATCCTAACATTCAGTTCTTTGTTTCCTCGATGCTGTGCCTGGGGCTGTTCACTGCTGCCCGTGTATGCGAACAGGTGCGGGCGGCAATTCAGTCACTGCCGCGCGGTCAGAAGAACGCCGGGCTGGCGATGGGCCTGACGCTGCCACAAACCTATCGTTATGTGCTGCTGCCCAACGCCTATCGCGTGATTGTCCCACCGATGACTTCGGAGATGATGAACCTGGTGAAAAACTCGGCCATCGCCTCGACTATCGGTCTGGTGGATATGGCCGCACAAGCGGGAAAACTACTGGATTACTCGGCGCACGCCTGGGAGTCCTTCACTGCAATTACCCTCGCTTACGTACTGATTAACACGGTTATCATGCTGGTAATGAATCTGGTTGAACGTAAGGTTCGCCTGCCGGGCAATATGGGAGGCAAATAATGTACGAATTTGACTGGAGTTCTATCGTTCCGTCGATGCCTTACCTGCTCGCAGGTCTGGTTATCACGCTGAAGATTACCGTCACGGCGATAATCATTGGTATCGTCTGGGGCACCCTGTTGGCGGTGATGCGTCTGTCCACCTTCAAACCGTTGGCCTGGTTTGCGACCGCGTATGTGAACGTGTTCCGTTCTATTCCGCTGGTGATGGTGCTGCTGTGGTTCTACCTGATTGTGCCGGGCTTCCTGCAGCAGGTGCTTGGCCTGTCGCCGAAAGCCGATATTCGTCTGATTTCTGCGATGGTGGCGTTCTCGATGTTCGAAGCCGCCTACTATTCAGAAATTATCCGCGCCGGTATTCAGAGCGTTTCTCGCGGCCAGGGCAATGCCGCCTTAGCGCTGGGGATGACCCACTGGCAGTCAATGAAGCTCATTATTCTGCCACAGGCGTTCCGCGCAATGGTGCCACTGCTGCTGACTCAGGGGATTGTCCTGTTTCAGGATACGTCTCTGGTGTACGTGCTGAGCCTTGCCGATTTCTTCCGTACCGCCTCCACCATTGGCGAGCGTGACGGAACCCAGGTTGAGATGATCCTGTTCGCGGGAGCCGTCTATTTTGTTATCAGTTTAAGCGCCTCGCTGTTGGTCAGCTATTTGAAGAAAAGGACCGTGTAATGATTTCCCTGAAAAATGTTTCGAAATGGTATGGTCACTTTCAGGTGCTCACCGACTGCTCCACGGAAGTGAAAAAAGGCGAAGTGGTGGTAGTTTGCGGCCCGTCAGGGTCCGGTAAATCCACGCTGATTAAAACCGTTAACGGCCTTGAGCCGGTTCAGCAGGGCGAGATTCTGGTGAACGGTACGCAGGTGACCCACAAGAAAACCGATCTGGCAAAACTACGTTCACACGTCGGCATGGTATTCCAGCATTTCGAGCTGTTCCCACACCTGTCGATTATCGAAAACCTGACCCTGGCGCAGGTCAAAGTGCTGCAACGTGATAAAACTGCTGCGCGCACCAAGGGGCTGAAATTGCTGGAACGCGTAGGGCTTACTGCCCATGCCGATAAGTTCCCGGCGCAGCTTTCCGGCGGCCAGCAGCAACGTGTGGCGATCGCCCGCGCGCTGTGTATGGATCCGGTGGCGATGCTGTTCGACGAGCCCACGTCAGCGCTGGATCCGGAAATGATCAACGAAGTGCTGGATGTCATGGTCGAACTGGCGCACGAAGGGATGACGATGATGGTGGTAACTCACGAAATGGGCTTTGCCCGCAAAGTGGCAAACCGCGTTATCTTTATGGACGAAGGCAAGATTGTGGAAGACTCCGACAAAGACGAGTTCTTTGATAATCCGAAGTCCGACCGTGCGAAAGATTTCCTGGCGAAAATTCTGCACTGATCTGGCTGTTAATTGCCCGGCGGCGTTCGCGCTTACCGGGCTTACACATGCTGGCGTTAACGACTAAGGCTCAAACGCCTTACGTTGAAACTGGTCATGGCCGCATTTCGGGCATAGCGGCAGCACGTCCGGCGAATATACTGCTAAGTGGAAGTGGCATTTCTCGCACACCAGATTGCCCAACCCCACCACTTCCCCGCTGTGATACACCCCATGGTGATTCAAGTCCTGGAATACTTCGCGCCATTCGAGCTGCGTTTTGTCAGTGATGTCCGCCAGTTCCTGCCAGATGCTCTCTTTAATCACCCGCAGAAACACGCTGTCTTTCAGCTCATCCTGACTTTCGTTATAACTGATAGCGAACTCTTCCAGGTCACGACGGACGGCCCTTGTCAGCTCTTCCACTTCGGTTCGGGTTAACTCCCCGGTCTGGCTTACGCGAGCCCGCGCCTGCTCGACCAGCGCGTCAATATCGCGGTCTCCGTTACGCAGGCGTTCGGTTAGCGTCGTCACCAGTTCACGATAATATTGAGCGACCTTGTTCATTGTTTCATCTCCCGGGCGGTTAACGTCCTCTAATGATAGACCTTATTTCCTTATCGCTTTGTCAGGTAAGCCACAGACACGGTAAATAAACGCCAGCCTGGTGTGTGCGAAAGGCTGTTTTGACGTGCCCGTTTGGGCTATGCTATGCGGATCTGAATGACCACATCCATTGGCTACGTTTGTAGCTGTATTGAAAACAGGACCACTGGCTGCCATGCAAGAGCAATACCGCCCGGAAGAGATAGAATCGAAAGTCCAGCAACACTGGGACGATAAGCGCACATTTGAAGTGACTGAAGACAACAGCAAAGAGAAATACTATTGCCTGTCGATGCTCCCCTATCCTTCTGGCCGACTACACATGGGCCACGTGCGCAACTACACCATCGGTGATGTGATTGCCCGCTACCAGCGCATGCTGGGCAAAAACGTGCTGCAGCCAATCGGCTGGGATGCGTTTGGTCTGCCGGCTGAAGGCGCTGCGGTAAAAAACAACACCGCACCTGCACCGTGGACCTACGACAACATCGCCTACATGAAGAACCAGCTCAAAATGCTGGGCTTCGGTTATGACTGGAGCCGCGAGCTGGCGACCTGTACCCCGGAATACTACCGCTGGGAGCAGAAGTTCTTCACCGAGCTCTACAAAAAAGGCCTGGTCTACAAGAAAACGTCCGCCGTTAACTGGTGCCCGAACGACCAGACCGTACTGGCGAACGAGCAGGTTATCGACGGCTGCTGCTGGCGCTGTGATACCAAAGTTGAGCGTAAAGAAATTCCACAGTGGTTCATCAAAATCACCGCTTACGCGGACGAACTGCTGAACGATCTGGATAAAATGGATCAGTGGCCTGACACGGTGAAAACCATGCAGCGCAACTGGATTGGCCGTTCCGAAGGCGTGGAAATCACCTTCGACGTTGCCGATTACGCTGACAAGCTGACCGTTTACACGACGCGCCCGGACACCTTCATGGGTGCAACTTACCTGGCCGTGGCCGCAGGTCACCCGCTTGCACAACAGGCTGCCCTCAACAATCCTGAACTGGCGGCCTTCGTTGACGAATGCCGCAACACCAAAGTTGCTGAAGCTGAAATGGCGACGATGGAGAAGAAAGGCGTCGACACCGGTTTCAAAGCGATTCATCCGCTGACCGGCGGAGCCGTTCCAGTCTGGGCGGCTAACTTTGTGCTGATGGAATACGGCACCGGTGCAGTGATGGCCGTTCCAGGCCACGACCAGCGCGATTACGAATTTGCGACCAAATACGGCCTGACCATCAAGCCGGTTATTCTGAACGCTGATGGCTCCGAGCCAGACCTGTCTGAACAAGCCCTGACCGAAAAAGGCACCCTGTTTAACTCTGGTGAATTTAGCGGTCTGAGCTTCGAAGCAGGCTTCAACGCCATTGCCGACAAGCTGGCAGAACTTGGCGTGGGTGAGCGTAAAGTAAACTTCCGTCTGCGCGACTGGGGCGTTTCCCGTCAGCGCTACTGGGGCGCGCCAATCCCGATGGTGACCCTGGAAGACGGTACCGTGATGCCAACCCCAGAAGATCAGCTGCCGGTTATTCTGCCGGAAGATGTAGTCATGGACGGTATCACCAGCCCAATCAAAGCCGATCCTGAGTGGGCGAAAACCACCGTTAACGGCAAGCCAGCGCTGCGTGAAACCGACACCTTTGACACCTTTATGGAGTCTTCCTGGTATTACGCGCGTTACACCTGCCCTGACTATCAGGAAGGGATGCTGGATTCCGACGCTGCCAACTACTGGCTGCCGGTGGATATTTATATCGGCGGGATCGAACACGCCATCATGCACCTGCTGTACTTCCGCTTCTTCCACAAACTGATGCGTGATGCGGGCATGGTGAACTCTGACGAACCGGCTAAACAGCTGCTGTGCCAGGGTATGGTGCTGGCAGATGCCTTCTACTATCTGGGCGAAAACGGCGAGCGTAACTGGGTTTCCCCGAAAGAAGCCATCGTTGAGCGCGACGAGAAGGGCCGTATCGTGAAAGCGAAGGACGAAGCGGGCCATGAGCTGGTGTATACCGGCATGAGCAAAATGTCTAAGTCCAAAAACAACGGCATTGACCCGCAGGAAATGGTTGAGCGTTATGGCGCGGACACCGTTCGTCTGTTCATGATGTTTGCGTCTCCAGCAGACATGACCCTCGAGTGGCAGGAATCTGGCGTTGAAGGCGCTAACCGCTTCCTGAAGCGCGTGTGGAAACTGGTTTACGAACACACCGCGAAAGGCCCAACGGTTGCCCTGAACGTCGACGCGTTGAGCGAAGATCAGCAGGCGCTGCGTCGTGACGTTCACAAAACTATCGCTAAAGTGACCGATGATATCGGTCGTCGTCAGACCTTCAACACTGCCATCGCGGCCGTGATGGAACTGATGAACAAACTGGCGAAAGCCCCTGCTGAAGAAGAGCAGGATCGCGCTCTGCTGCAGGAAGCTCTGCAATCCGTGGTACGTATGCTGAACCCGTTCACCCCGCACATTAGCTTCACGTTGTGGCAGCTGCTGGGTGGCGAAGGTGATGTCGACAACGCACCATGGCCGGTAGCTGACGAAAAAGCGATGGTGGAAAACACCACCCTCGTCGTGGTACAGGTTAACGGTAAAGTCCGCGGTAAAGTGACTGTGCCGGTGGATGCAACGGAAGAGCAGATTCGTGAACGTGCAGGCCAGGAACATCTGGTCGCAAAATATCTGGATGGTATGACCGTGCGTAAAGTCATTTACGTGCCGGGCAAACTGCTCAACCTGGTCGTTGGCTAAGCGCGGGAGGAAGCGTGCGATTTCTGACAACGTTATTGGTATCTCTGGCGGTGCTTGTCACCGCTGGTTGTGGCTGGCACCTGCGTAGTACCACGCAGGTTCCGGACAACATGAAAAAGATGATTTTTATCTCAGGCGATCCTAACGGTCCGCTGAGCCGCTCGGTGCGTAACCAATTACGCCTGAACGGAATTGAAATTGTGGAAGCCAGCTCGATTCGCCAGGACATTCCGTCACTGCGTCTGGGCGGTGCATCGATTGGTAAAGATACCGCGTCCGTATTCCAGGATGGTAAAACGGCGGAATACCAGATGGTCATGACCGTCTCCGCCAGCGTGCTTATCCCGGGTCACGACATCTATCCAATCAGCACCAAGGTTTATCGTTCGTACTTCGATAACCCACAGCAGGCGCTGGCGAAAGATGCCGAGCAAGCGATGATCGTCCAGGAGATGTACGACAAAGCCGCTCAACAGCTGATCCGTAAGCTGCCAAGCGTCAAGGTGGCGGATGCTGAAGCCACCAAAGAGGACGAGCAGTCCGCTACGGATGCTAACGCAACCGAAGCGCCGGCCGGAACTCGCGTCTCCACGACCCTGGGTAACTGATGATTCGGTTGTACCCAGAACAACTCCGCGCGCAGCTCTCTGAAGGGCTGCGCGCGGCGTATTTACTCCTTGGAAATGACCCCCTTCTGCTTCAGGAAAGTCAGGATGCCATTCGCCACGCGGCGGGGGCTCAGGGCTTTGATGAACACCACACCGTCACAATAGACGCCAGCACCGACTGGAATGCGCTGTTTGCACTTAGCCAGGAACGCAGCCTGTTTGCCACGCGTCAAACGTTGACGCTGGTCCTGCCGGATAATGGTCCGAATGCGGCGATTAATGAACAGCTCGTAGCGCTGACTGGCCTGCTCCACGACGAATTGTTGCTGATTATCCGTGGTAATAAGCTGACCAAAGCCCAGGAAAATGCGGCCTGGTATAACGCGCTTTCCGGACGTGCAGCGCAGGTTTCCTGCCAGACGCCGGAACAAGCACAGCTGCCGCGCTGGCTCGCCACCCGTGCCAGACAGCTTAATTTGCAGCTTGATGACGCCGCAAGCCAACTGCTTTGCTATTGCTATGAAGGCAATCTGCTGGCGCTGGCCCAGGCACTTGAACGCCTGTCGCTCCTGTGGCCTGACGGTAAACTGACGCTGCCACGGGTTGAGCAAGCGGTAAATGATGCGGCGCACTTTACACCGTTTCACTGGCTTGATGCGCTGCTGGCAGGAAAAAGTAAACGCGCGTTGCATATCCTGCAGCAGTTACGCCAGGAAGGCAGTGAGCCGGTTATTCTGCTGCGAACCCTTCAGCGCGAACTTCTGCTGCTGGTGAACATGAAGCGTCAATCAGTCAACACGCCGCTGCGCGCCCTGTTCGATAAGCACCGCGTCTGGCAGAATCGTCGACCGTTATTTACCGAGGCACTGAACCGCCTGAGCCCGGAGCAGCTGCGCCATGCGGTGTCTCTTTTGGCGCGAACTGAGCTCACGCTCAAACAGGATTACGGCCAGTCGGTCTGGGCTGAACTCGACGGTCTGTCGCTGCTGCTGTGTCACAAAAATCTGCCCGACGTTTTTTTTGAAGGATGATATGACGGCGTTAAAGGCACTCTACGGCGGCACATTTGACCCCGTACATTATGGTCACCTCAAGCCGGTCGAAATTCTGGCAAACCTGATTGGCCTGTCGAAGGTCATCATCATGCCGAACAACGTTCCGCCGCATCGTCCGCAGCCGGAAGCGACCAGCGCCCAGCGTACCGAAATGCTGGAGCTGGCTATCGCCGATAAGCCCCTGTTTGAACTCGATGAACGTGAACTGCGCCGCGATACGCGTTCTTACACATCGGAAACGCTGCGCGAATGGCGTCGGGAACAGGGTCCAACGCAGCCGTTAGCCTTTATTATTGGTCAAGACTCGCTGATCAACTTCCCGTCATGGCACGACTACGAAAGCATTCTGGATAATGCGCACCTGTTGGTGTGCCGTCGTCCAGGCTATCCGATGGCGATGAAAGAGGAAGCGCATCAGCATTGGCTGGATCGCCATCTGACGATCAGCGCGGATGATTTACACCGCACTCCCGCAGGGAAAATTTACATCGCTGAAACCCCCTGGTTCAATATTTCCGCCACGCTGATTCGCGAGCGCCTCCAGCAGGGCGAGTCCTGCGACGAAATGTTGCCGCAGTCAGTGCTGCGTTATATCCATGAACAAGGGCTTTACCAATAACATTCCGGGGCTTACTGCGCGTAAAGTCTGCGATATTCCTGTTTTCATCGCCAACCTCCCTTCAGACCATTGACACCCCCTGACAGGCTGTTATTCTCCGCAGCCAGACTTATCCCACCACACTGATTTACAGAAATTGTTTTACAAAAATGGCGATGCAATCATGGCCATTGGGTGGGATGATAGCGCGCCGGTACTGTCCGGCAGGCGACATTTGTCCGAATTCGTCCTGGTTTCAGGTATACTTACGGGCTGTTTATATTTTTCATCACCTGACCAGGGGGAAACTTGCAAGGTAAAGAACTTCAGGATTTTGTCATCGACAAAATCGACGACCTTAAGGGCCAGGACATCATCACTATCGATGTTCACGGCAAATCCAGTATCACCGACTGCATGATCATCTGCACCGGTACGTCCACCCGCCATGTGGTGTCCATTGCCGATCACGTTGTCCAGGAATCTCGCGCAGCAGGTTTGTACCCGCTGGGTGTAGAAGGCGAAAATGTCGCTGACTGGGTTGTGGTTGATCTCGGCGAAGTGATTGTTCACGTTATGCAGGAAGAAAGCCGTCGCCTGTATGAACTGGAAAAACTCTGGGGTTAATGCGTGAAGCTGCAGCTCATTGCCGTGGGAACCAAAATGCCGGACTGGGTTCAGACCGGTTTCACGGAATATCTGCGCCGCTTTCCCCGAGATATGCCGTTCGAACTGGTGGAAATTCCTGCTGGTAAACGCGGTAAGAATGCCGATATTGCTCGCATTCTGGAGAAAGAAGGTGAATTGATGCTGGCTGCGGCCGGCAAAAATCGCATTGTCACGCTGGATATCCCCGGAAAACCGTGGGATACACCGCAGCTGGCCCATGAGCTTGAGCGCTGGAAACAGGATGGGCGTGACGTCAGTCTGCTGATCGGTGGCCCGGAGGGGTTATCCCCTGCCTGTAAAGCTGCCGCAGAACAAAGTTGGTCGCTCTCCTCGCTCACTCTCCCTCACCCGTTGGTACGCGTGCT
Organism: Scandinavium manionii; assembly: GCF_024764775.1. Classification (NCBI taxonomy): domain Bacteria; kingdom Pseudomonadati; phylum Pseudomonadota; class Gammaproteobacteria; order Enterobacterales; family Enterobacteriaceae; genus Scandinavium; species Scandinavium manionii. The sequence goes on from NZ_JALIGC010000040.1 coordinate 396,238, forward strand.
GGTTGCAGAAAGCCTTTATCGGGCGTGGAGTATTACCACCAACCACCCTTACCACCGCGAGTAATGATGACCAGGTTAGATTAAGCAGCGGATGAAATTACAGAATTCTTTTCGCGACTACACGGCTGAGTCCGCGCTGTTTGTGCGCCGGGCGGTAATCGCATTTTTGGGCATTTTAGCGCTCAGCGGCGTGCTGGTTGTTAACCTCTATAATCTGCAGATTGTCCGCTTTACAGACTACCAGACCCGCTCCAACGAAAACCGCATCAAGCTGGTGCCAATCCCACCGAGCCGCGGCATTATCTATGACCGCAACGGCACTCCGCTGGCGTTGAACCGTACCATTTATCAGTTAGAACTGATGCCAGAAAAGGTCGATAACCTCCAGCAAACGTTGAACGATCTGCGAAGCGTGATCGACCTTACCGACGACGATATCGTCAACTTCAAGAAAGAGCGCGCCCGCTCTCACCGTTTCACCTCCATTCCGGTGAAAGTTAACCTGACAGAAGTTCAGGTCGCCCGTTTTGCGGTGAATCAGTACCGTTTCCCAGGCGTGGAAGTGAAAGGCTATAAGCGTCGCTACTATCCTTACGGCTCCGCGCTGACGCATGTGATCGGCTACGTCTCAAAAATCAATGACAAAGACGTTGAACGCCTCGATAAAGAAGGCAAAATCGCCAACTACGCCGCGACCCACGATATCGGTAAGCTGGGCATTGAGCGCTATTACGAAGACGTGCTGCATGGACAGACCGGTTACGAAGAGGTTGAAGTTAACAACCGCGGCCGCGTTATCCGTCAGCTGAAAGAAGTCTCGCCAACCGCCGGACATGATATCCATCTGACGCTGGACCTGCAGTTACAGCAGTATATTGAAACCCTGTTGGCGGGCAGCCGTGCAGCTGTAGTGGTCACCGATCCTCGTTCTGGCGGCATCCTCGCGCTGGTTTCAATGCCAAGCTATGATCCGAACCTTTTTGTGGACGGCATCTCCAGCAAAGATTATTCCGGTCTGTTGAACGACCCGAATACGCCACTGGTTAACCGCGCCACGCAGGGTGTTTATCCTCCCGCGTCAACGGTAAAACCGTACGTGGCAGTCTCCGCATTGACGGCTGGCGTGATCACCCGCAATACCGGCCTGTTTGACCCGGGCTGGTGGCAGCTGCCAGGCTCTGACAAACGCTATCGTGACTGGAAAAGATGGGGCCACGGCCACCTGAACGTCACCAAAGCGCTGGAAGAATCTGCGGATACCTTCTTCTATCAGGTCGCCTATGACATGGGCATCGACCGCCTTTCAGAGTGGATGGGCAAGTTTGGCTACGGCCACTACACCGGAATCGATCTCTCCGAAGAGCGCTCCGGCAACATGCCAACCCGTGAATGGAAACTGAAACGCTTTAAGAAACCGTGGTACCAGGGTGACACCATTCCGGTCGGGATCGGCCAGGGCTACTGGACAGCCACGCCGATTCAGATGAGCAAAGCGTTGATGATCCTGATTAACGACGGCGTTGTGAAAGTGCCTCACCTGCTGATGAGCACCGCTGAAAATGGGAAACAGGTACCCTGGGATCAGCCTCACGAAGCCCCGGTTGGCGACGTGCACTCTGGCTTCTGGGAAATTGCCAAAGACGGGATGTACGGCGTGGCCAACCGTCCAAACGGGACCGCGCATAAATACTTTGCGGGCGCACCGTATAAAGTCGCCGCGAAATCCGGTACTGCTCAGGTCTTTGGTCTGAAAGCCAACGAAACCTATAACGCCCACCGCATTGCGGAACGTCTACGTGACCACAAACTGATGACCGCGTTTGCGCCATATGACAATCCGAGAGTGGCGGTAGCGATAATCCTCGAAAACGGCGGCGCAGGCCCTGCAGTCGGGACACTCATGCGTCAAATTCTCGACCACATTATGCTCGGTGATAACAACACCGTACTGCCGGCAGAAAACCCGGCAGCCGCAGCCGCGGAGGACCAATAACAATGACGGATAATCCGAACAAACGATCGATGTGGGACAAAATCCACCTTGACCCGACCATGCTGCTTATCCTGCTGGCGCTGTTGACCTACAGTGCGCTGGTTATCTGGAGTGCCAGCGGCCAGGATATGGGCATGATGGAACGTAAAATCGGCCAGATTGCGATGGGTGTCGTGATCATGGTGGTAATGGCGCAAATTCCGCCACGTGTTTACGAAGGCTGGGCCCCATGGCTCTATATCTTCTGTATTGTTCTGCTGGTCGCGGTGGACGCCTTCGGGGCTATCTCTAAAGGGGCTCAGCGCTGGCTGGATTTAGGCGTTGTCCGTTTTCAGCCCTCAGAGATTGCGAAAATCGCCGTACCACTGATGGTGGCTCGCTTCATTAACCGTGACGTCTGCCCGCCTACGCTCAAAAATACCGCCATTGCGCTGATACTGATTTTCCTGCCAACACTGCTGGTTGCCGCACAGCCGGACCTCGGCACCTCGATTCTGATTGCGCTGTCTGGCCTGTTCGTTCTGTTCCTCGCGGGTCTGAGCTGGCGTCTGATTGGCGTCGCCGTGCTGATGGTCGCCGCCTTCATACCGATCCTCTGGTTCTTCCTGATGCACGACTATCAACGCCAGCGCGTGATGATGCTGCTCGACCCGGAAACCGATCCGCTGGGTGCGGGCTACCACATTATTCAGTCTAAAATTGCCATAGGCTCCGGCGGCCTGCGCGGTAAAGGTTGGCTGCACGGCACCCAGTCACAGCTGGAGTTCTTGCCCGAGCGCCATACTGACTTTATCTTCGCGGTACTGGCAGAAGAACTGGGCCTGATAGGCTTCCTGGTATTGTTGGCACTCTACGTCCTGCTGATCATGCGCGGATTGTGGATTGCCGCCCAGGCGCAAACCACTTTCGGCCGCGTCATGGCCGGTGGCTTAATGTTGATTTTATTCGTTTATGTCTTCGTAAATATTGGTATGGTGAGTGGGATCCTGCCAGTAGTTGGCGTACCGTTGCCGCTAGTCAGCTATGGGGGCTCTGCTCTGATCGTACTGATGGCCGGGTTTGGTATCGTCATGTCGATACACACCCACAGAAAAATGTTGTCGAAAAGCGTATAAGAAGGGGTGCGCAAAGATGCGTAAACAATGGCTTGGGATCTGCATCGCAGCTGGCTTACTGGCAGCGTGTTCGAGTGATGATGGGCAACAACAGCAGACCGTCACCGCACCGACACCGGCGGTCTGTAATGGTCCTGTTGTAGAAATAAGTGGTGCTGACCCGCGCTTTGAACCCCTGAATCCGTCAGTGAATCAGGACTATCAGCGTGACGGGAAGAATTTCAAAATTGTGCTGGATCCGTCGAACTTTAGTCAGGTGGGTCTGGCCGCAATTTATGACGCCGAGCCAGGCAGTAACCTTACCGCGTCAGGCGAACCCTTTGATGCCACGCAGCTGACCGCCGCACATCCAACGCTGCCGGTGCCGAGCTATGCGCGAATCACCAACCTGGCGAATGGCCGCATGCTTATCGTGCGCATAAACGATCGTGGCCCTTACGGCAACGATCGTGTGATCTCCCTTTCTCGCGCCGCCGCCGATCGCCTGAATACGTCGAACAATACCAAAGTGCGGATTGACCCGATTATCGTGGCACAGGACGGAACGATGTCCGGCCCGGGTACCGCCTGTACCACCATTGCGAAACAAACTTACGCCCTGCCCGCTCGCCCGGATTTGAATGGCGGCATGGGAAGCGTATCGTCAACGCCGCAGGATGCGACGCCGCAAAGCGACGTGCGTGCCATCAGTAATGACACGCTGAAACCGGAAGACGCCACCGGTGCACCGGTTAACAGCAGTGGCTTCCTTGGCGCACCGACCACGCTGAACAACGGTGTACTGGAAAGCAGCGCGCCGGCGGCACAGCCTGCCGCTCAGCCGGCAGTCCAGTCGACCGCTGTGCAACCGGCGCCGACACAAAGCGCCCCGGTGACGGCACCGGGTTCCACTCAGGGAAGCGTTGCGCCAACCGCTGCACCTGCAGCCGCAGCCTCTACGGCCGCCAGCGGCAGCTATGTGGTTCAGGTCGGTGCAGTGAGTGACCAGGCCCGTGCGCAGCAATATCAGCAGCGTCTGAGCCAGCAGTTTTCTGTGCCCGGTCGCGTCATGCAGAACGGCGCCGTCTGGCGTATTCAGTTAGGGCCGTTCAGCAACAAGACCGAAGCCAGCACCGTACAACAGCGCCTGCAAAGCGAGGCGCAATTACAGTCATTTATTACTCGCGCCAACTAAAACAGGACTGGCATCCTCCGCGCACTGCGTATGTTAAAACCATTAACACTCTCATACGCATTGCTGGATGCCGGGCTCCCTTGCATTTGCTATAGTTAGGCACTTTTTTTAACTCATCACGGATGTCGTTGTTCTGACCATGAAGACCTCTTTTTCTGCTCGTTTACTTATCACGGCTCTGTCCGTCGCGGCACTGACCTCCGCAGCCCACGCTGATGACCTGAACATCAAAACCATGATCCCAGGCGTTCCGCAGATCGATGCGGAATCCTACATTCTGATCGACTACAACTCAGGCAAAGTCCTGGCCGAGCAGAACGCTGACGAACGCCGTGACCCAGCAAGTCTGACCAAAATGATGACCAGCTACGTCATCGGTCAGGCAATGAAAGCGGGTAAATTCAAAGAATCTGACCTGGTCACTGTCGGTACCGACGCATGGGCCACCGGTAACCCCGTCTTCAAAGGTTCATCCCTGATGTTCCTGAAACCAGGCATGCAGGTCCCCGTTTCTCAGCTGATTCGCGGGATTAACCTGCAGTCCGGTAACGACGCCTGTGTGGCAATGGCCGACTACGTCGCCGGCAGCCAGGATGCCTTCGTTGGCCTGATGAACAGCTATGTTAATGCCCTGGGCCTGAAAAACTCCCACTTCCAGACCGTTCACGGCCTGGACGCAGATGGTCAGTACAGCTCCGCGCGCGATATGGCGATGATTGGTCAGTCGCTGATCCGCGACGTGCCAAACGAATACACCATCTACAAAGAGAAAGAATTCACCTTCAACGGCATCCGCCAGATGAACCGTAACGGTTTACTGTGGGACAACAGCCTGCAGGTCGACGGCATCAAAACCGGCCATACTGACAAAGCGGGCTACAACCTCGTGGCATCGGCAACCGAAGGACAGATGCGTCTGATCTCTGCGGTAATGGGCGGTCGTACTTATAAAGGCCGTGAAACCGAGAGCAAAAAGCTGCTGACCTGGGGCTTCCGCTTCTTCGAAACCGTGAATCCCCTGAAAGCAGGTAAAGAGTTTGCCTCTGAGCCAGCCTGGTTTGGTGACAACGATCGCGCCTCCCTTGGTGTAGATAAAGACGTATACCTGACGATTCCACGTGGTCGCATGAAAGACCTGAAAGCCAGCTACACGTTGAACAACGTGGAACTGCACGCCCCACTGCAGAAAAACCAGGTTGTCGGCACCATTAACTTCCAGCTCGATGGTAAAACTATCGAACAGCGTCCACTGGTGGTGCTGCAAGAAATTCCTGAAGGTAACTTCTTCGGTAAGATCATTGATTACATTAAATTAATGTTCCACCACTGGTTTGGTTAAAAATTACACACTTGAAAGTGTGATTTCCATCCCCATATACTTAGCATGACAATAACTGCTCCCGTGCCCTGCGCGGGAGCAGTTCTTTTTAAACCACCGGAGCTGACATGAAAACCAAACTTAACGAACTGCTTGAATTCCCTACTTCATTTACCTACAAGGTAATGGGTCTGGCGAAGCCTGAGCTGGTTGACCAGGTGGTGGAAGTGGTGCAGCGCCATGCGCCAGGTGATTACTCTCCGCAGGTAAAACCGAGCAGCAAAGGCAACTACCACTCGGTGTCCATCACCATTAACGCCACCCACATCGAGCAGGTCGAAACCCTGTACGAAGAGCTGGGGAATATCGAAATCGTTCGTATGGTGCTGTAACCCTGTTGCCCGGAGCTCTCCGGGCAATTCCTTTCCCGCGCTGTGATATACTCTTCGCCCATGTTTTCCCGTCCCGCGGAGATGTCGTTTTGGATCTGAACACCCTCCTCGTCCGCCAGCTTGGCGTACAACCCTATGAGCCTGTTTCTCAGGCGATGCATGACTTTACCGACCGCCGTGATGAAACTACCCCAGACGAAATCTGGCTGGTTGAGCATCAACCTGTCTTTACGCAGGGTCAGGCTGGCAAAGCGGAGCATGTGCTGGTTCCCGGTGACATTCCGGTCGTTCAGAGCGATCGCGGTGGTCAGGTGACCTATCACGGACCCGGCCAGCAGGTGATGTACGTCCTGTTAGATTTAAAACGCCGTAAGCTTGGGGTGCGTGAGCTGGTAACGCTGTTGGAACAGACGGTGGTCAACACGCTGGCTGAATTTGGAATCGAGTCGCATCCGCGTGCCGATGCACCCGGGGTATATGTCGGTGAGCAGAAAATTTGTTCGCTGGGGTTACGCATCCGAAAAGGCTGTTCATTTCACGGGTTGGCGCTGAATGTCGCCATGGATTTATCGCCCTTTTTACGCATTAACCCTTGCGGTTATGCGGGGATGGAAATGACGCAAATGCAGCAATGGTATGCAGAGGCAAAACCGGAAAATATTTCCCCCGTTTTGGTGTCGAAATTTTTAGCACTGCTAAACAATCCACCCCATAAATATATTGCTGCTTAATATATTATCCACTTGGGCCTGATATTTTGTCGGGTCCAGGGCTCTTTCGCCTCGTTTTCCTTTACATTATTCACAACTTTCTATATTTTTTCTGCGCTCGACGGAAAAAACTTCGTCGCATACAAAAATTTACGTTAACACACCACCAGAAAAACAAGGCGGCTCCGCAGTTCGAGATCTAACTCATTGTTCAAAATGAAGTAAATCCTGTCTCCGCGTAAAAGTGCCTCTCAAAAGCATAATAACAATAAATATTTTTTCAACTATCATTCATATTGTGAATGAATACGGAGCACAAGTGTGGAATATAACGAAAAGCCGGAAAGCCGAATAAATCTTCGCCTTGAGAGTGATACCCCGCAAATCTTCCGAACTCTGCGAAATATCGACCTCAATTTGCTGACGATTTTTGAGGCTGTATATGTGCATAAAGGCATCGTTAATGCTGCGAAAATTCTGAATCTCACTCCTTCCGCTATTAGCCAATCAATTCAGAAGTTGCGCACTATATTTCCTGACCCGCTTTTCATCCGCAAAGGCCAGGGCGTAACCCCCACCGCCTACGCCACGCATTTGCACGAATACATCAGCCAGGGTCTGGAATCGATCCTTGGCGCATTAGATTTGACCGGCAGCTATGACAAACAGCGCACGATCACCATCGGTACTTCGCCGACGGTCGGAGCAGTGGTTATGCCCGCCATTTATCAAACCATCAAAGATAAATTCCCACAGCTGCTGCTGCGCAACATTCCGGTTACCGACGTTGGCCTTCAACTGAGCCAGTTCCAGACCGATTTGATTATCGACAGCAACCCGCACAGCACGCGGGCGTTAAGCCATCACGTACTTTATAGCGACAAAGTGGTACTGGTAGCTCGCGAAGGTCACCCGCTCCTGAAAATGCCGCCTGGCGTAGAATCGCTGAGCCGTTACGAATATACGTTGCTGATGATGGAAAGTGCCTCACACACAGAACTGCGTAAGCGCATGCATGAGATGTTCCCTGAGCGACACATCAGCTTCAGCAGTTACAACCTTGTGACCATTGCCGCGTTGATTGGCAGCAGCGATCTTGTCGGGTTAATGCCTGCGCGATTCTTCACGTTGTTCTCTCGTTGCTGGCCGCTTCGGGTTGTTGATTTCGCGCCGCTACGTGAAGAATCGGTCGAATTTTCACTGCATTACAATAAACTCAGCATGCGTGACCCGGTGCTACAAAGTGTTATCACCGCTATTCGCCAGGCATTCTGAGAGACGTAAAATCCGCCCCATTCTGCTGCTTTGCTCGTCAATAAGCACATAAAGCAACATCTGGTTTACAAATTGCCGGCTGGCAGGCTGCTTTATCACCCTGATTAATGCTATACTGCCAGCCGTCTAATTCAAAAATAGTTGATAAATACAACATTTCCTTGAATTGAAACGCTTTCTTCGTTACCCGCAACTGGAACACGCACGCTATGAGTAAACCCATTGTGATGGAACGCGGTGTTAAGTACCGCGATGCCGATAAAATGGCCCTTATCCCGGTTAAAAATGTGGCTACCGAGCGCGAAGCGCTGCTGAGAAAACCGGAATGGATGAAAATCAAACTTCCGGCCGACTCGACCCGTATTCAGGGTATCAAGGCTGCGATGCGCAAAAATGGCCTGCACTCGGTGTGCGAAGAAGCCTCTTGCCCTAACCTCGCGGAATGTTTTAACCACGGAACGGCCACCTTTATGATCCTCGGTGCGATTTGCACCCGCCGTTGCCCGTTCTGCGACGTTGCTCATGGTCGCCCTGTTGCGCCGGACGCCAACGAACCGCAGAAGCTCGCACAGACCATCGCCGACATGGGGCTGCGCTACGTGGTAATTACCTCCGTTGACCGTGACGATTTGCGCGACGGTGGTGCACAGCACTTTGCGGACTGCATCGACGCCATTCGTGAGAAAAACCCAACCATCAAAATCGAAACCCTGGTCCCGGATTTCCGAGGACGTATGGATCGTGCGCTGGACATTCTCACCGCCACACCACCGGATGTGTTCAACCACAACCTGGAAAACGTGCCGCGCGTGTACCGCCAGGTTCGTCCCGGCGCTGACTATAACTGGTCCCTGAAGCTACTGGAACGTTTTAAAGAAGCGCATCCTGAGATCCCAACCAAGTCAGGTCTGATGGTCGGTCTGGGTGAAACCAACGCCGAAATCATCGAAGTTATGCGCGACCTGCGTCGCCACGGCGTGACCATGCTGACTCTCGGTCAGTATCTGCAGCCAAGCCGTCACCACCTGCCGGTTCAGCGCTACGTCAGTCCGGATGAGTTCGAAGAGATGAAAGCTGAAGCACTGGCGATGGGCTTCACCCATGCCGCTTGTGGTCCTTTCGTGCGTTCTTCCTACCACGCCGATCTGCAAGCCAAAGGTCTTGAAGTTAAATAACCTTTGCCGCTGAGCACACAGGCCGCCGCGTTATCGCCGCGGCCTCTTTATTTTGGCGCAATCCTACTGCCTTTTAGCACCATCACGGTGCAAATATTTATCAATGAAACTTTTGGCTCACAGCCTGACGCCCGCGTTTTCCTTTCAATAAGCGAAAACCACAGGTCTTGCTTCATTTCACTCTCTCTTTTAATTTCTGGATCGTTTCATGCATTACCTTCTTATCGAGAAAAGAAGGAGTGGCCCTATGTCTGCACAAGAACCTGGCGATCTGATTTACGGTCTGGAAGATAAACCCGCCCCGCTTCCGGCATTTTTAACCGCACTACAGCACGTGCTTGCGAGCCTGGTTGGGATAATTACCCCGCCACTCATCGTCGGTTCGGTGCTGGGCCTCAATGCTTATTTGCCGTGGCTTATCAGCATGTCGCTGATTGTTTCCGGCATCGGCACGTTCCTGCAAGCGAGGCGCTTTTTCGGGATTGGTGCGGGCATGATCTGCCTGCAAGGCACCAGCTTTGCGTTTCTGAGCGTTATTCTCGCCGCCGGGTTTAGCGTCAAAAGCAAAGGTGGTGGGCCAGAGCAAATCATGGCGATGATTTTCGGCCTGACGATGGTTGCCGCCTTTATACCGGTGGTGGTCAGCCGTTTTCTCGGCCAGCTTCGCAAGGTTATCACTCCGCTGGTTAGCGGCACTGTGGTTTGCCTGATTGGGATCAGCCTGATTAAAGTCAGCATCACCGACTGGGGCGGCGGCCATAATGTGAAAGATTTCGGCGCACCGGGCAATTTGCTGCTCGGCCTGCTGACGCTCGGTACAATCGTGCTGTTCAGCCGCGCGCAGAGCCGCTGGCTGCGTCTGGGCGCAGTCATTCTTGGGATAGCTATCGGCTGCATCGCCGCGTGGTTTAGCGGCAAACTGAGCTGGCAGCCTTACAACCAGGCGTGGATTGCTCTGCCGCAGCCCTTCCGTTTCGGCTTCGATTTCGACTACAGCCTCTTTTTACCGTTGGCGCTGATCTCTCTTATCAGCATTCTGGAAGCGGTCGGAGACCTCACCGCCAACTGCCTGTTATCCCGCCAGCCGATTGAAGGCGAGCGTTACGTGGCACGTCTAAAGGGCGGCATTCTCGCCGACGGCGTGAGCTGCATTCTGGCGGCGATGTTCTCTGCCCTGCCGAGCACCACCTTCGCGCAGAACAACGGCGTGATTCAGATGACCGGTGTCGCCAGCCGCCACGTCGGTATCTGGATTGGTGCCCTGCTGGCGTTGCTCGGGCTGTTCCCGGTGTTTGGTGCCGTGGTGCAGCAAATTCCTGCCCCGGTATTGGGCGGCGCGACGCTGGTGATGTTTGGCAGCGTGCTGGCCGCCGGAATTCGCATCATGACCCAGTCGCCGCTGACCCGTCGTGACATGCTGATTATCGCCGTATCGTTTGGCATTGGCCTGGGCGTGGAGGCCGAGCCGGAATTTCTGAGTCATCTGCCGCCGGTGTGCAAAAGCCTGTTTGGTTCCGCAATCACCAGCGGTGGTTTGATGGCGATGCTGCTCAATCTGGTTCTGCCCGCAGAACGTAGTGATGCCAGCGCAGCCAGTCTGCCTGCAGTCGAAAAATAACACCGTGCACTACGCGCCCCTGGATCAGCAGACAGGGCATAACTGAGCTGACTCTCTCATTCATTAACAGGAGGAGTTAGCGATGTGCGCTAGCCGGATCTGGATCAAAAACCCGCAAGCCATTTTCACCCCGGACGACGTGGATGCCCGAGGGGGCATTATCGTCGAAGACGGCAAAATCAGGGCCCTTCTCACGGCCGGTGCAAGCCCAATCCAACCCTGCGACGCCGTTTTCGATGCGCGCGAGCACGTTGTGCTGCCGGGGCTTATCAATACTCATCACCACTTTTATCAGACCCTGACCCGCGCCTGGGCGCCCGTCGTCAATGAACCGCTATTTCCGTGGCTGAAAACGCTCTATCCGGTGTGGGCGCGGCTGACGCCGGATGCGCTGAAGCTAGCGAGTCAGGTTGCAATGGCTGAGCTGCTGCTTTCCGGCTGCACCACCACCAGCGATCACCATTACCTGTTCCCGGAAGGGATGGAAAACGCCATTGATGTGCAGGTAGAAGTCGTGAATGAGCTAGGGATGCGCGCGATGCTGACCCGCGGCTCAATGAGCCTCGGTGAAAATGACGGCGGCTTGCCGCCGCAGCACACGGTGCAATCGGGTGAGGCTATTCTCGAAGACAGTCTGCGCCTGATTCGTCGCTATCATCAGCGTGGCGAAGGGGCACGCATTCAGATTGCCCTCGCCCCATGCTCACCGTTTTCAGTCACCGAAGAAATCATGCAGGAAAGTGCGCGTCTGGCCGCGGTGGAAGATGTCCGGCTGCATACCCATCTGGCGGAAACCCTCGACGAAGAAGATTTTTGTCTGGCGCGTTTTGGCCTGCGAACCGTCGATTATCTGGAGAAAGTCGGCTGGCTGAGCGACAGAACCTGGCTTGCGCACGGCATTCATTTCAATGTCGATGAAATTCAGCGCCTCGGCGCAGCGGGTGTCGGGATTTGCCATTGCCCGGTGTCGAATATGCGTCTGGCATCCGGCATTTGCCCAACGCTCGACCTGGAAGAGGCCGGGGCGATTATTGGCCTCGGCGTTGACGGTTCGGCCTCAAACGACGCTTCCAGCCTGATGTTTGAAACCCGTCAAGCGCTGTATCTTCAACGTTTACGCTACGGCGCAAAACGCATCACGCCGCAAAAAGTCCTCGGCTGGGCGACAGAAGGTTCTGCGCGTCTGTTAGGGCGGTCCGATCTCGGGGAAATTCGCGTGGGCAAACAGGCCGATCTGGCGCTGTTCCGTCTGGACGATCTGCGTTTTAGCGGCAGCCACGATCCGCTTTCAGCGATGATCCTGTGTGGCGCAGATCGTGCCGATCGGGTCATGGTGGGCGGAGAATGGCGAGTGGTCGACGGTGAAATTTGCGGGCTCGATTGCGAACGTTTGAAAGCGCAGCACCGCGAAGCGGCGAAACAGTTGGTTGCAACTTTCTAATGAGGCGAGCGCTAAAATGACAAGAGGCCGCAACGGAACCTGTTGTGGCCTCTCTGGCTAACTCGTTAGCGTGGGCGAAATGACCTGCGTGAGCAAACGGCTACTGCACGTCGTTTCTGGCTGCGCCGTTACTCTTTATGAGAGAGTTTTTCTGCCGGGACGTCCTCTTCAGCACTTTTCCTGGCGCTGGTGTCGTCTTCGTTCATGGCTTTCTTAAAGCCTTTGATTGCAGACCCCAGGTCTCCGCCCAGCGTACGCAATTTCTTGGTACCAAACACCAGGACAATCAGTGCAGCAACCACCAGCAGTTTGGTAATACTAATCTCACCCATAGATACCTTCTTGATTAAAACAGGCTACAAAACGCGCCAACAAAACCGTAGCTAATTAACGGTCATTTAGCGAGGGCACACAATAGCAATCTGTAACAAGGTGAATCAAGCATTGATTAAAAAAACATCACATTATTTGCGGTGGCGCAAAGCGACGGTTTTTAAGTACCGGTAATTGCGCTCGCACCTGTTGCAAAACCTCGAGACTGATGTCGGCAAAAATGAGCTGCCGGGCATAACCCGCACCAGCCAGGGTGACCCCAAGCGGATCCATCACCCGGCTTTGCCCAATGTTTTTGTTGCCGCACTCCCCGGCCGCCACGATGTAACAGGTGGTATCCAGTGCTCTCGCCGCCAACAGCGTCGCCCAGTGATGCTCCTTCAGCGGCCCACGCACCCACGCCGCCGGCAATACCAGCACCTCTGCGCCCTGCAAGGCATGCGCCAGCGCGATTTCAGGGAATCGCAGGTCATAACAGGTCATCAGGCCAATTTTCACGCCGTCGACCTCAATCAGCGGCGGCAACGCGTTTCCGGCATCAACGCGCTTTGATTCCTGAATACTGAACGCGTCATACAAGTGCAGCTTCTGGTACTGGGCAATAATCTCGCCGCTGCGCAGTGCTACCAGCGTGTTGGCCGCCCGCCCTTCGGTGGTGGGAACGTGGATGGTCAGGACCGTGGTCATGCTGTTATGACGGCTCTCATCCAGTAATAGCCGTAAAAAATCGCCGTCGAGCGTCTGAGCCGATTTTACCGACATATCCGGGTCATTATCGTCCCGGGCTAACAACGCCTCAGGCAGCACCAGCAGCGCCGTCTGCGCCTCCGCTGCCTGCCGCATCAATGATACGCAGGTCCGGGCATTCGTTGGCCAGTCTGGGGTAACAGCAAATTGTCCTGCAGCAACGCGCATAGTGTCTCCGCATGTTTCTTGCCGTAGCCATAAACGAAGCCCGGCGCTAAGATGATATCTTCAGTATTCAAATAGCAGGAATTGGCGGTGTTACAAATACTTTTAGCAGTTTTTATAGGCGGCGGAACCGGGAGCGTGCTGCGTTGGGTGCTGGGGATGCGCTTAAACCCAATGCACCATGCGATTCCTGTTGGCACATTAACCGCAAACCTATTGGGGGCGTTTATCATCGGTGCTGGTCTGGCGTGGTTCAATCGAATGACGCACATTGATCCCATGTGGAAACTGCTTATCACGACGGGCTTTTGCGGCGGTTTGACCACCTTCTCAACCTTTTCGGCGGAAGTGGTGTTTTTATTGCAGGATGGGCGTTTTGGCTGGGCGCTGCTGAACGTGGCTATTAACGTGCTCGGATCGTTTGCGATGACGGCCGCCGCTATGTGGATTTTCTCGGTGGCACGCTAGCGTTTTTCTGCCCCGCTAGACAACCTGGTTAAACAGCAGGCAAAAAAAAACCCGTCATTGACGGGTTTTTGTATTCTACTGTCGAAATGCTTAGATAGGCATTACGTTTGCAGCAGATGGGCCTTTGGCACCGTTAGTGATTTCGAACTCTACACGCTGGCCTTCGGCCAGAGTTTTGAAACCGTTGGACTGGATTGCAGAGAAGTGTACGAATACATCTTTGCTGCCATCTTCCGGAGTAATGAAACCAAAGCCTTTGGACTCATTAAACCACTTAACGTTACCTTTAATCTTAGACATCAATATTACCTTTACATGAAAATGGACACAAATGCTGTGTCGGCTAACAGTACAGCAATTGTGGTGCGTTTTGTCCAGCTTAACTTAACGAAAAAGTGATAAAAGTCGCTAAATTTTATTGAAGCTGAGAGTTAGTCGTTGTTTTTGCACACGACGCAAACACCACCGCTGTGAATCCCATCTTTTGTACACTAGAACTGGAAACGCATCCACGCAAAATAGACGTTCCCGTTGTTATAAGTCCCTGGAATGTAAGTCATCTGGAATGTAACCGGGCCATAACCGACAGAAGCCAGCGGAAGCACCACCGGAATGGGAATGTAGTTCCAGTTGTCGCGCGCAGTGGCCCCGACGGTATAGCCGAGTCCCAAATGGACGTTATCATCTGATAGCGGACGCCAGGTTTTCTCCCAGCCGTAGCCACCTATTGGTTCCCATTTGTTGAAAGAGTCCTTAAAGACCATCAGATACAGACCGTGCCAGTTGCCTTTATCATCCCACCGCGACTGACCAAAACCCGCCCCCCACGGACGCTCGTTATACTTGTCTGTCTTCTCTTTGTCATAGGCAAAACGCGCGTGCCAGGTAACAGAGGGAACGTACAAGTCGTAATGCTCAGGTGACGCCCAGGTTTGCGCAATATTATCCCCGAGTGTCGAAAAAGCATCACTGACCGTTGAAGTCATATTTGCCTTTGCGAAAGAGGCACATAACACTTGACTTGTTAATACCCCTGCAAGCATCAGGAGTTTAATAAATTTAGCCACAAAAATAACCACTTGTAGTTCATACCAGAACAGAATAACAAGCTTAAAATTAATAAAACCTTAACAGAAGCGGAATAGTCTTTTTATGACGACGAAAATTCAGCACCGGATGGGCGCTGAATATGTTTTTTAATGGAAAAATAACTAAGATTACTCTCGTTTATTGTGGTGTCCTAATTTATAAACCGCTGGAATAACCAACATCGACAACAGCGGCGCGGTAATCATTCCACCAATCATTGGCGCGGCAATACGGCTCATGACTTCGGACCCGGTTCCGCTTCCCCACATGATAGGCAACAGACCCGCCATAATGGTTGCCACGGTCATCACCTTTGGACGAACGCGAAGCACTGCGCCTTCATGAATAGCCCGCAGCAGAGAACCGTTATCCATTTCATCGACATTGCCTCGATATTTGGTCAACGCGGTATTGAGATACAGTACCATAATAACGCCAAACTCTGCGGCCACGCCAGCCAGGGCAATAAACCCGACAGCACTTGCTACCGATAAATTATATCCCAGCAGCCATAGCAACCAGACGCCACCAATCAGCGAAAACGGTAACGTCCCCATGATCAATAACACGTCGGAAATACGACGAAAAGTCAGCCAAAGCAGCACAAAAATAATCATCAGCGTCACCGGTAAAACTATTTCCAGTTTGGCTATCGCACGCTCAAGATATTCAAATTGTCCGGACCAGGCGAGTGAAACACCCTGTGGCAGTTTTACCTGTTGCGAAACGCGCTGCTGCATTTCCTCAACGGCAGATTTAAGGTCACGCCCGCGCAGGTCGACATAAATCCAGTTCGATAGCCGCGCGTTCTCGCTCTTAAGCATCGGCGGACCTTCGCTGATGTTGACCTCCGCCAGCTCCCCGAGCGTCACCTGACTACCGTTAGCCGTCACCACCGGAAGCTGGCGCAGTTTCTCAACGTTGTCACGCAAATCCCGTGGATAGCGGACGTTAATCGGGAAGCGCTCGCGCCCTTCGAGCGTCTGCCCGACATTTTCCCCCCCGACCAGCGTGCTGACTAACGATTGCAATTCCTGCACCGATACCCCATAACGCGCAGCCTGCTGACGGTTAATCGCGATATCGACATAGCGACCGCCAGAAAGCCGCTCCGCCAGCGCGGAGGTCACACCGGGCACGTTTTTCACCACCTGTTCAATCTCGCGCGCAACGCGCTCAATGTCAGCCAGATTGTTGCCGTTCACCTTGATGCCCACCGGGCTTTTAATCCCGGTCGCCAGCATATCCAGGCGATTGCGAATGGGCGGCACCCACACATTGGCAATTCCCGGCACCTGCACCGTTTTATCCAGCTCTTCGATGAGCTTCGCGGTGGTCATGCCCGGTCTCCACTGGTCGCGAGGTTTGAAGTGGATAGTGGTTTCCAGCATCGTCAGCGGCGCGGGATCGGTGGCGGTGTCCGCCCTGCCCGCTTTGCCGAACACGCTTTCGACTTCAGGCACCGTTTTTATCAGGCGATCGGTCTGTTGCAGTAATCGACTGGCCTCGCGCACCGAAATGCCCGGCAATGTGGACGGCATATACAACAGGTCACCCTCGTCGAGCGGCGGCATAAATTCGCTGCCCAGCCGACTGAGCGGCCACAGCGTCAGCGCCAGCAGCGCCACCGCCAGAACCAGCGTGGTTTTCGGTCTGGCCAGCACCTTATCCAGAAGCGGCTCATAGGCGCGGATCAGCCATCGATTAATCGGGTTGGCATTTTCATCCGGGATCTTCCCGCGGATAAAATAGCCCATCAGTACCGGGATCAGGGTGATCCCAAGCCCAGCCGCCATCGCCATTGACCAGGTTTTGGTGAACGCCAGCGGGGAAAACATCCGCCCTTCCTGGGCCTGCAGTGAAAACACCGGGATGAACGACAGCGTAATGATAAGCAAACTGCAGAACAGCGCGGGCCCGACTTCCACCGCCGCCTTCTCCGCAAGATGCCAGTAATCCGGCTGTTTACCCGGATTATCGTGTCGCCACTGTTCCAGCACTTTGTGCATATTCTCGATCATCACAATCGCCGCATCGACCATCGCGCCGATGGCGATCGCAATTCCCCCGAGCGACATGATATTGGCGTTGATGCCCTGATAATGCATAACGATAAACGCGCCGAGAATGCCCAATGGCAACGACACAATCGCCACCAGCGCCGAGCGGAAATGAAACAGGAACAGCGTGCAGACCAGCGCCACCACGATAAACTCCTCAATGAGTTTATGGGTCAGCGTGTCGATGGCGTTTTCGATAAGCCCCGAACGGTCGTATACCGGCACAATTTCCACACCTTCCGGTAGCGTTTTTTGCAGGCTGACAAGTTTGGCTTTCACCGCGTGCAGCGTGTCGAGCGCGTTCTTACCGTAGCGCATCACGATGATGCCGCCCGCCACTTCGCCCTCGCCGTTCAGTTCAGCCACACCGCGCCGGATTTCTGGCCCAATTTGCACCCTCGCCACATCTGACAGCATCACCGGCACGCCTTCGCGACTGGCAATCACCACATGACGAAAATCATCGAGCGTTTTCAGGTAACCGGTGGTCCGCACCATATATTCGGCTTCGCCCATTTCAACCACGGCGCCGCCGCTCTCCTGGTTCGCCGCTTTGAGTGCCGTCACCAACTGCTGATGAGTCACGTTGAGCGCCCGCAACCGGTCAGGATTGACCACCACCTGATACTGACGCACCATGCCACCGACGCTGGCGACTTCGGATACATTCGGCACCGTTTTCAGTTCGTACTTCAGCGTCCAGTCCTGAAGCGCGCGCAGGTCCGCGAGGCTGTGTTTGCCGCTCTTATCGACCAACGCATATTCATAAATCCAGCCCACGCCGGTGGCATCCGGCCCCAGCTCTGCCTTCACGCCTTCCGGCAGCTGCGACTGGATCTGACTTAAATACTCCAGCACCCGCGAGCGTGCCCAATACAGATCGGTACCGTCTTCAAACAGCACGTACACGTAGGCGTCACCAAACATCGAAAAGCCGCGCACGGTTTTTGCGCCCGGTACCGACAGCATGGTCGTCGTCAACGGCCAGGTGACCTGATCTTCAATTACCTGCGGCGCTTTGCCCGGGTAGCTTGCGCGCACAATAACCTGTACGTCCGAAAGGTCAGGCAAGGCATCGAGCGGCGCGCGCTGCACCGACCACACGCCCCAGATCGCCATGCCGATCGCCGCCATAATCACCAGCAGACGGTTGCGTAAAGCACCACGAATAACAGCCGCAATCATTGTCCGGCCTCCACGCTGTGATGGGCGTGCTCATCGGCAGGTGCAGTCGGAAGCGCGCTGCGCAGGCTAGCTTCTGAATCAATCAGGAATTGCCCGGAGGTCACCACCCGATCGCCTGCTTTCAGGCCGCGGCGGATTTCGGTCCAGCCATCGGCACTCAGACCCGGCGTGACGTTCACCGCCTGGAAATGTCCTTCTCCGCTGGCGACAATCACTCGATTACTGCTGCCGGTGGCGATCAGCGCCTCTTCCGGGACCGCAAGCACCGGTGCGGAAGCCTGCTTCTGCGCCAGCGCCACGCGCAGATACATTCCCGGTTTCAGCTTCTGCTGCGGGTTATCCAACACGATGCGCGCTTTCAGGGTGCGGGTTGTGGTTTCGAGCTGCGGGAGCAACTCGCTCACCCGCCCGTGAAAAGCGTCGCCGGGCCAGCTGTCGGACGAGGCGGTCACATCGCTGCCGACCGCCAGCGACGTCGCCTGACTTTGCGGATAATCCACCACCAGCCACACCGGATCGAGACGGGCCAGCTCAAACAGCGGCGCGGTGGCGGCCACCTGCGCGCCTTCGCGGGTATCGAGTTTTGCTACGTAACCCGCATTTTCGGCACGTAACGTGAGACGCGTTTGCGGCTGCCCGCTGCGCTCAACCTGGCGCACGACAGAATCCGGCATAAACTGCAGCGCCAGCCGTTCGCGAGCCGCACGCGTCAGAGCCGCATCACCCAACTGGCGCACCGCCAGATACTCCTGCTGCGCGGTGGTCCAGGCCGGGATCCACAATCGCGCCAGCGGTTCACCGGCCTTCACCCACTGTTGCGGGGCGCGCACGAACAGCTTTTCGACCACCCCATTGGCGGGCGATGGAATGGTTTGCAGGCTGCGTTCGTCGGTGGTGACCGTCGCCCACGCCTGAAACGCAGGAGCCAGACTGCGCATCTGTGCAGTTTGTACCACCATGCCCAGATTCTGCTGCTGTTGCGGGCTGATGCTCACCCCAGTTTGCGTCTGGCCTTCATCGGCGTAGCGCGGCACCAGCTGCATATCCATAAACGGGGATTTACCGGGTTTATCAAAACGCTGCCCCGGCACCATAGGGTCATACCAGTAGAGCACTTGGCGCGCAGGTTTTGCGGTGTCGCCAGGCTGAGCCTGAGCGTGCGAACCAGCGTAATAGCCGCCCGTCGCCATCAGAACGGCAACGGCCAGCGTCGTCAGAATCAATTTTTTCACTGGGCAGTCTCCTGCGGGATCAGGAAGTGGATCGCGGCCCAGTTACGGGCCACGGTTTTTGCCGCAAGGTTTGCGGCGAGCGTGGTGTCGAGCAGGTCACGACGGGCAGCCAGCAGCGCGGTCAGGTCCGATTGCCCTGCGCGATACTGTGCGTTCAGCAGTGTCACCCGCTGTTGCTGCAACGGCAGAACGTCGTCACGCTGGCGCAGCCACAGGGTTTGCGCCGCCTGATATTCGGCAATCAAGGTGCTGAGCTGGGCCGCATGGGCACGGGTGGTCAGCGCCAGTTCATCGTTGGCCTGCATCGTGCGTGATACATCCGCCGCGTGGTCTTTGTCCTGACGTTTTGACTGGAACAACGGTAAATCGACGGTAAACATCACCCCCGCCATATCGTCGTAATCCTCAGAGCGGTGCGCGTAATAAACCTCCACGTCCACATCCGGGATCGCCGCAATCGCTGATTCCGACGAGCGGGCTTTGGCGGTATTCGCCTGTCGCGCCGCCGCGATCACTTCCGGATGTAGAGCGATCCCTTCATTCAGGCTGGCCTCATCGGCGGGAAGCCGCTGCCACGTTGGCATTGGCCCGCTGACGTCGCTCACCTGCTCGCCGGTCAGCTGTAATAACCTCGCCTGTGCCAGACGCACATCGCGTTCCGCGACGGTCACTTTATCGCGCATCGCAATCAGGCCAACGCGCAGCGTCAGCACGCTGTCCGGCGCCGCCGAACCCGCTCCGACGCTGGCTTTCTGCACGCCCAGTTGGCGCTCAGTTGCGTTAACCAGCGTGCGGGCCGCCTTCAGCGCCTGTTCGGAGAGCGCCAAATCCAGCCACGCCTGTGCGGTGTCGCGCTGGAGATTAGCCAGCAGGGTTTGCGCCTGGGCATTCACACTTTGCGACTGCGCCTGCAGCGTTTGCGCTTTGCGGTCGCGTTTCTCTTCGCTGACGTAGCGCTGCATGATGCCAATCTTCTGCATAGTCATGCCTTCCGGGGTAAAGCGGGCATCGTTATTGCCCTGCACCGGGACGTTTTCAATGCCGAATTTCAGCTTTGGATCAGGCAATTCGCGGGCCGAATCGGCCATCGATTCGAGCGCTTTGGCTTCATTACGACTGGCCGAAAGCTCGGCGGAATAATCCCGTGCGGCGGCCAGGGTCTGGGCGAGCGTCCACGCTTCTGCATAAGCAGGCGCGTGAACGAGCGCAAACAGCACCCCGCCGAGCCACAGGCTCAACGTTGGTTTGTTCATGGATTTCCCCGGCTTAGTGACGAACAGTCAGCGCGATAATTTCGTAGCGGCCGTCAATCAAACTGACATCGAAATCCACCGGGTCGCTGACCTTGATCGCTGGCAGCACAAGGTTTTTCGCCAACGCAAACGGCATGGTCATCGGTGGCCATTGCAGTTCGGGCACCGCGTCGTGGGACAGCGTCAGGGCATTAGGGGAAATGGCGTTGATGACGCCCTTCACGTGATAGACCGGGGCCACGGTGGCCTGGTTAACAACGGACGAGGAATCGGCGGCTTGCGCCGGGGAAAAGACAAAGACGATCAGCGCGCCTAACAGCGCAGTAGAAAGTGGAAATTTCATGATGTTCTCCAGATAATCGTTAATAAGTTGAAAATTAAGCGAGTTATCGGGAGTGTTTATTCTCTGAACCGGCAAAAACGGATCGTTGCCGGTGGCCCCACTGCGGGCGGGGTGAGAGTCCAGTCAGATCGAGAGGCTGACTGGCAAGGGGTTTCGATCACCGCCAGGGCGACGGTGGTCGGCAGCGCGATGACGGGCGGATGATCGCCAGTTTTTTGGGCGCTGTCCGGCACGCAGTGTTTTTCACACAGCGGCGTTTTCATCACCACCGACGACATGCCCTGATGCTCAACATGCTGGAGCATCGCGCTGTCACCCAGCGGATTCAGGTCACACTGATGAGAGGCCAGCGCCAGCTGGCTTTGCAGGACCAACACGCCAAACGCCACCAGCAGCATCGCAAGATGCCGCCGGAAGAAACACAGGCGATATGTCCATTGAGCGTTCATCATCAGTGCCGAAGAGAAAAAGTGGCCCGAGTATACCCAGCGGAAAATTATTACCGATAGCGATTTTTAAACTCTTTACACTCCGGACTGAACCTGCTGATTTTGATTAACTTTTTAGTTTCATTTCCGTATCAACAGAACACGAAACATTCATCAAATAAATATATATAATGTGATAGCCGATTTGGTTTGGCGTCAAGGAAGGCCGTGGTTGTCGGTTTATTGATTTCAGTCAGTAAGTTTTGACCGTTAATTGGGCACATTTTCAGACTTCTTTTTTTGAAAACATTTTCGATAGAATTTTCTTTGGGTATCAGGAAGACAGGAATCCATCATGCTAACGTTGTTTGAGCTCCTTATCGGAGTGGTCGTCATTGCGGGTGTCGCTCGCTATATCATTAAAGGCTATTCCGCAACGGGCGTGCTGTTTGTCGGCGGCCTGGCACTGCTAATTGCCAGCGCCCTGATGGGCCACAAAATCCTGCCGGCCAGCGCCAGCAGCACCGGCTACTCCGCCACCGATATCGTCGAATATATAAAAATTCTGCTGATGAGCCGCGGCGGCGACCTCGGCATGATGATTATGATGCTGTGCGGCTTTGCGGCCTATATGACCCACATCGGGGCCAACGACATGGTGGTGAAACTCACCTCCAAACCGCTGCGCTACATAAACTCGCCGTACATCCTGATGATTGCCGCGTATTTCGTGGCATGTCTGATGTCGCTGGCGGTTTCTTCTGCCACCGGCCTCGGCGTGCTACTGATGGGGACACTGTTCCCGGTGATGGTTAACGTTGGTATCAGTCGCGGCGCGGCGGCAGCCATCTGCGCCTCTCCGGCAGCAATTATTCTGTCCCCCACCTCCGGGGACGTGGTGCTGGCGGCAAAAGCGGCCGAAATGCCCCTGATCGACTTCGCCTTCAAAACTACCCTGCCGATTTCCATTGCGGCGATTGTCTGCATGGCCGTGGCGCATTTCTTCTGGCAGCGCTATCTCGATAAGAAAGAGAACATTTCCCACGAGATGCTCGACGTCAGCGAAATCACCACCGACGCGCCGTCGTTCTACGCCATTTTGCCGTTCACTCCGATTATCGGCGTGCTGATTTTTGACGGCAAATGGGGCCCGGAGCTGCACATCATCACCATTCTGGTTATCTGTATGCTGCTGGCCGCGATTCTTGAATTCTTCCGCGGCTTTAACACTCAGAAAGTCTTCTCCGGGTTGGAAGTGGCCTACCGCGGGATGGCCGATGCTTTTGCCGGCGTGGTCATGCTGCTGGTCGCGGCAGGCGTATTTGCCCAAGGTCTGAGCACCATCGGCTTTATCGACAGCCTGATTTCCATCGCGACCTCATTCGGTTCTGCCAGTATCATTCTGATGCTGGTGCTGGTCATCCTGACCATGCTGGCCGCGATGACAACCGGTTCCGGGAACGCGCCGTTCTACGCCTTCGTCGAAATGATCCCGAAACTGGCGCACAGCTCCGGCATCAACCCAGCGTATCTGTCGATTCCAATGCTGCAGGCTTCCAACCTCGGTCGTACCATTTCGCCGGTGTCCGGCGTGGTGGTGGCGGTGTCAGGGATGGCAAAAATCTCACCGTTTGAAGTGGTGAAACGCACCTCCGTTCCCGTGCTGGTCGGTCTGGTGGTGGTGATTATTGCCACCGAACTGATGGTCGCTTCTGCGTCCGTCGTTGCAGGCTAATTCCACGCGAGAAAGTATTACAGGGAAGCCACGGCTTCCCTTTTTTATTTCTCTTTCCGAGAATCAATTGTAATAATTTTGTTTGCTTTATTATCCTTTAATGTAAATAAACGCATTGTTTATTCCTCATATTCCAGCAAATTAATTAAATCCATTAAAACCACAAAACCGTTTGTGAATCAGTTCATATCCCCCGCCGTCATTCCTCTTTACGATCCTTGCAAAACCTGAGAAACGTCAGCAGAGACAGGACCGACACATGTTCAGCAACACCCTATTCAGCCGGGTCAGACGTGCGGATAATAATAAAATCGCCGTTATCACTCAATTTCTTCATGATAATTCTCTGAGCATCGACACCACGGTTGAAATATTTATTACCGCAACCCGTAACGGCACACTGGTTGCCTGTGGCGGGCTGGCCGGAAATATTATTAAGTGCGTAGCCATCTGTGAATCAGTGCGGGGCGAAGGCCTGGCACTGACATTAGCCACTGAACTAATTCAACTCGCCTATGAATTAAATCGCCCGCATCTTTTCCTTTATACAAAAATAGAAAACGAAGCTTTATTTTCCCAGTGCGGATTTTACCCCCTGACCCGCGTGCCGGGCCTGATGGTGCTAATGGAAAATAGCGCCACCCGCATTAGCCGTTATGCCCGTGATCTTTCTACCTTCCGTCGTCCGGGAAATAACATTGGCTGCATCGTAATGAACGCCAATCCTTTTACCAACGGACATCGTTATCTGGTGGAAAAAGCCGCCGCGCAGTGCGACTGGCTGCATCTGTTTCTGGTCAAAGAAGACACCTCGCGCTTTCCTTATGCCGACCGACTGGCATTAGTACGGGCCGGAACGCGGGATATTCCCCGCCTGACGGTGCATCAGGGCTCGGACTACATCATTTCCAGGGCGACGTTCCCGTGCTATTTCATCAAAGAGCAGGCGGTGATTAACCATTGCTACACCGAAATTGACCTCAAAATTTTCCGCCAGCATCTGGCCCCGGCGCTCGGCATTACGCATCGCTTCGTTGGCACCGAGCCCTTCTGCCAGGTCACCGCACAGTACAACCATGATATGCGCCACTGGCTGCAAACCACTGAGCTGGCCGCCCCCGCCATTGAACTGGTGGAAATCGAGCGACTGCGCTACGCCGATGAGCCGATCTCCGCTTCGCGGGTGCGCAAACTGTTAGTCAAAAAAGAGTTTGCCGCCATCGCCCCGCTGGTGCCCGCCGACACGCTGACCTGGCTGCAGGCGTTCTCCACCCCGCGCCCGACCGCCTCACAGAATCTTCCCGAACTGGTTACAGGTGAAAAATGAAAATAACCCAATCCGCCGTTGCAGGCACGCTGGAGTCGGGCGATGTGATGATCCGCATCGCGCCGCTTGAGTCGCAGGACATCGACCTGCAAATCCACAGCAGCGTTGAGAAGCAGTTTGGTGACGCCATTCGCGCCACGGTGCTGGAAACGCTGGCGCGCTACAGCGTGCGCGGCGTACAGCTGATCCTCGATGACAAAGGCGCGCTGGACTGCGTGATCCGCGCCCGGCTGGAAACGGTGTTAGTGCGCGCCAGCGACTTCACCGCCCTGCCCTGGGAGCGTGCCCAATGATGACCACCTCCCTGAATCAACGAAAACAGCGTACCCGCCGCAGCATGCTGTTCGTGCCCGGCGCTAACGCCGCCATGGTCAGCAACGCGTTTATCTACCCGGCTGACGCGCTGATGTTTGACCTCGAAGACTCCGTCGCCCTGCGCGAAAAAGACGCCGCGCGCCGCCTGGTATTTCACGCCTTGCAGCACCCGCTGTATCAGGAGGTTGAAACCATCGTGCGCGTGAACGCACTCGATTCAGAATACGGCTTGCAGGATTTGAATGCGGTGGTGCGCGGCGGCGCGGATATCGTGCGCCTGCCGAAAACCGACACCCCGCAGGACGTGCTGGATATCGAAGCAGAAATTCTGCGCATTGAGCGTGAATGCGGTCGCGAACCGGGCAGCACAGGGCTGCTGGCCGCCATCGAATCGCCGCTCGGCATAACCCAGGCCACCGCCATCGCCTTCGCTTCGCCGCGTCTGATTGGCATTGCACTGGGCGCGGAAGACTACGTGCGTAACTTGCGTACCGAACGCTCGGCGGAAGGAACCGAGTTGCTGTTTGCCCGCTGCGCCATTTTGCAGGCCGCCCGCGCCGCCGGTATTCAGGCGTTCGACACCGTTTATTCCGATGCCAATAACGACGCAGGATTCCTGCACGAAGCCGCACACATCAAACAGCTTGGCTTCGATGGCAAATCGTTAATCAACCCGCGCCAGATTGATCTGTTGCACAACCTGTTCGCGCCGACGCAGCAGGAAGTGGATCACGCTCGCCTGGTTATCGACGCCGCTGAAGCCTCCGCCCGGGAAGGCCGCGGCGTAGTGTCGCTGAACGGAAAAATGGTCGACCAGCCGATTATCGAGCGTGCCCGCGTGGTGCTCGCGCGCGTCGCCCTTTCCGGCCTTCGAGAAGAATAAGGAATACCCATGACTGAGCTCACACAGCCGAAACTTTGCGCCTCGCTGGAAGACGCCATTCGCCGCAGCGGCCTGCGTGATGGCATGACCGTCTCGTTTCACCACGCCTTTCGCGGCGGGGATCTCACCGTCAATCAGGTGATGGATGCCATCGCCCGACTCGGGATTAAAAACCTGACGCTGGCTTCCAGTTCGCTCAGCGACTGCCATGCGCCGCTGGTGGAACACATTCGTCACGGCATCGTTTCGAAAATCTACACCTCTGGCCTGCGCGGTCCGTTGGCCGACGCCATTTCCCACGGGCTGCTCGACGAACCGGTGCAAATCCACTCCCACGGCGGGCGTGTGCAGCTGGTTCAGAGTGGAGAGCTGCACATCGACGTGGCGTTTCTCGGCGTACCTGCCTGCGATGATTTTGGTAACGCCAACGGCACCAGCGGCCCCGCCAGCTGCGGCTCGCTGGGCTACGCCAAGGTCGATGCCGCCCACGCCGATTGCGTGGTTCTGCTGACCGAAGCGCTGCGGCCTTATCCCCACTATCCGGCAAGCATTTCCCAGGACGAAGTGAATTTGATCGTGCAGATCGAACGCGTGGGCGATGCCGATAAAATCGGTGCGGGCGCGACCCGCCTGACGACTAACCCACGCGAGCTGCTAATTGCCCGCCGCGCCGCCGACGTCATTGCTGAATCCGGTTATTTCAAAGACGGTTTCTCCCTGCAAACCGGCACCGGCGGGGCTTCTCTGGCGGTCACGCGCTTCCTGTATGACAACATGCGCCGCCAGAACGTGCACGCCGCCTTCGCGCTGGGCGGTATCACCGCCTCGATTGTCGACCTGCATGAAAAAGGCTTCATTACCACGCTGCTCGACGTCCAGAGCTTTGACCGCGCCGCTGCCGATTCGCTGGCCCGCAATCCAGGCCATCGCGAAATCAGCGCCAACCAGTATGCCAACGGCGATTCGAAAGGCGCGTCGGTCAATCGGCTCGACGTCGTGGTGCTGAGTGCGCTGGAAATCGACACACAGTTTAACGTCAACGTGCTGACTGGCTCCGACGGCGTGCTGCGCGGCGCGTCCGGCGGGCATTGCGATACCGCCGCCGGTGCCGCGCTGGCGATTATCGTCGCCCCGCTGGTACGCGGGCGCATTCCCACTCTGGTCGACAAGGTCATCACCTGCGTCACACCGGGTTCCAGCGTGGACATTCTGGTGACCGACCACGGCATCGCCGTGAACCCGGCCCGACCTGAACTTACTGAGCGCCTGTTTACCGCGGGCATACCCATTGTGCCTATCGCCAAACTGCGCCAGCGCGCCCGGCTGCTTACCGGTGATCCGCGTCCCATCGAGGTGACCGACAAGGTGGTGGCCGTGGTTCGCTATCGCGACGGATCTGTTATCGACAATGTGCATCAGGTGAAGGAAACAACCTGAGGTTCGGCGTCGCCCTTACATAAAAAATGCTTACCGGAGAATCGGTTATGTCGATTGCAAAAGATAAGATATGGAAGTTAATTGCGCCGCTGCTGGTGATGCTGGTGCTGTTCTTAATACCGGTTCCCGATGGGATGCCGCCGCAGGCGTGGCACTATTTCTCGGTGTTTGTGGCGATGATTGTCGGCATGATCCTCGAACCCATTCCGGCAACTGCCATCAGCTTTATCGCGGTCACCATTTGCGTTATTGGCAATCAGTTTTTGCTGTTTGACGCCTCTGAACTGGCCAACCCCGATTTTGAAGCCAGCTCGCAGGCACTGAAATGGGGGCTGGCGGGTTTCTCCAGCACCACCGTCTGGCTGGTGTTTGGGGCGTTCATTTTTGCGCTGGGTTATGAAGTCACCGGGCTGGGCCGTCGTATCGCGCTGTTTATGGTCAAGTTTATGGGTAAGCGCACCCTGACGCTCGGCTATGCTATCGTTATCATCGATATTCTGCTGGCCCCGTTTACGCCATCGAATACCGCCCGCACCGGCGGCACCGTTTTCCCGGTGATTAAAAACCTGCCGCCGCTGTTCCAGTCATTCCCCAACGATAAATCATCGCGGCGCATCGGCGGGTATCTGATGTGGATGATGGTTATCAGTACCAGCCTGAGTTCCTCGATGTTCGTGACCGGTGCGGCACCCAACGTGCTGGGGCTTGAGTTCGTCAACAAGATCGCCGGAGTGAACATCAGTTGGCTGCAATGGTTCCTGAGCTTTTTACCTGTGGGGCTGATTCTGCTGGTGGTGGCGCCGTGGCTGTCGTACGTGCTGTACAAACCGGAAGTGACGCACAGCGAGGAAGTCTCCGGCTGGGCGAGCAACGCGCTGTGTGAAATGGGCGCCCTGACCCGCAAAGAGAAAACCTTGATTGGCCTGGTGCTCCTGAGTCTTGGACTATGGGTGTTTGGCGGGGAATATATTGAGGCCACCGCCGTCGGCTTGCTGGCGGTGTCGCTGATGCTGGCGCTGCACGTGGTGCCATGGAAAGAGGTCACCAAATACACCGGGGCGTGGAACACGCTGGTGAACCTTTCGACGCTAGTGGTCATGGCCAACGGCCTGACCCGTTCCGGTTTCATCAAATGGTTTGCCGATACCATGAGCAGTCATCTGGAAGGATTCTCGCCGAACGCGACGGTAGTGGTGCTGGTGTTGGTGTTCTACTTTGCGCACTACCTGTTTGCCAGCCTCTCGGCGCATACCGCTACCATGCTGCCGGTGATTCTGGCCGTCGGGAAAGGCATTCCGGGCGTGCCGATGGAACATCTGTGCATTCTGCTGGTGCTGTCGATTGGCATCATGGGCTGCCTGACGCCGTACGCCACCGGACCCGGCGTCATCATCTATGGTTGCGGCTACGTGAAGTCGAAAGATTACTGGCGGCTGGGCGCGATTTTCGGGGTGATTTATATCGCCATGCTGCTGTTGGTCGGCTGGCCGATCCTCGCCATGTGGAGCTAAATGATTTTTCAGTGCTAACAGCCGCTATCACAATGCCAGTCAATTAAACCTGCCTGGCATTTTTATGATTAAATAGAAGGTATTCGGCGTTTTAATTACCCACGGACCCTCCTATGAAAAGCTTATGGAAAATGCTGCCCATCCTGGCGGCTACCAGCCTCCCTGCGCTGGCCGCAGACAGCATGCCGTTACAACCTGCAAAGTACCCTGATTTCGACAGCTACGTGCTGGCGCTCTCCTGGCAAACCGGCTTTTGCCAGAGCATGCAGGACAATCACCGTAACGAACCGAGCGAATGCCGGACCCAGAAAGAAGTGGCCGATAAAACAAATTATCTGACGGTGCACGGCCTGTGGCCGAGCCTGCCTGAATCTATCGCCGCCCGTGGCGTGGACAATCGCCGCTGGATGCGTTTCGGCTGTGCGACGCGCCCGGTGCCGAACATGCCTGAAGTCCGCGGTAACCGAAAATGCTCGGCGGCAGAAACAGGCCTCTCGCTGGAAATGGCCAACAAGCTGAACAATGTAATGCCGGGTAGCGGCGGCGGTTCGTGTCTGGAACGCTATGAATACGCCAAGCACGGCGTCTGTTTTGGCTTCGATCCGGATGCCTATTTCGGCACCATGGTGCGCCTGAACGGGGAGATCAAGCAGGGTGCTTTAGGATCTTTCCTCGCGCAAAACTACGGCAAAACCGTCAGCCGGAATGACTTCAATGCCGCCGTGGCCAAAAGCTATGGCAAAGAAGGCGTGAAAGCGTTCAAGCTAACCTGCAACGGCAAACCGGCCTACCTGACCGAAATGCAGATTGCTATCAAATCCAGCGCCATCAATGCGCCGCTGGCAGCAGGCTCGCTGCTGCCACAGCCGCATCCGGGCAACTGCGGTTCACAGTTCGTAATTGATAAAGCCGGAAACTAATCTCGACGCCGGGCAATTCGCATTTGCCCGGTTCGCTTCATCACCCGCATTCTCCCCTTCTCCTTTTAACCTTCAGCACGTTAATCCTTCGTCTTATTCCATCGATTTTTCTTATAAGCGGACACGCATCACACTTCCCTGTTAGCGCATCAAAAATCCTGAAAATGCATTATTTGTCTGGTAACAGAACCCAGAAGTCTCTGAGCATAATCAGTTCCGACTTTTACTGATGGAGTTCAGCATGGCGAAGAAACTGATTGCACTTTGTGCCTGTCCGATGGGACTGGCCCATACCTTTATGGCTGCGCAAGCGCTGGAAGATGCCGCAACCGAAGCCGGTTACGAGGTCAAAATTGAAACCCAGGGGGCCGATGGCATCCAGAACCGGCTGACGGCACAGGATATCGCCACCGCCGATATCATCATTCACGCCATCGCCATTACCCCGGAAGACAACGAGCGCTTTGAAACGCGCGACGTCTATGAGATTTCCCTCCAGGACGCCATTAAAAATGCCGCGGGCACCCTGAAAGAAATCGAAGAGCTGATAGCCGCCGAGCAACAATAATCCTCAACAGCAAGGGTGTGTGAAATGGCAATAAAAAAACGCAGCGCCATTCGTCCTGTCTCGTCTGACGGCGAGACCATTGCACTGGCAACAACGCCCGTAGAATCGGGCTCTTCCTTCTGGAAAGAACTCCCTCAGCACATTATGTCGGGCATTTCCCGCATGGTGCCGACGCTTATCATGGGCGGGGTTATTCTCGCCATTTCGCAGCTGATTGCTTACGTCTGGCTGGAAATCCCGCCGGACACCGGGATTATGGACGCGCTGAATTCCGGCAAATTCACCGGGTTTAATCTGTCGGTGCTGAAGTTCGGTTACCTGACGGAATCGTTCGGCGGGCTGCTGTTCAGCTTCGCCATCCCGATGTTTTCCGCCTTCGTCGCGAACTCCAACGGCGGCAAGCTGGCGTTTCCGGCGGGCTTTATCGGTGGACTGGTTGCCACTCAGCCAACGCTGGTGCTGAATTTCGATCCGGAAAAACTGAGCTGGCTGGCCAGCAAACCGGTGCCATCAACCTTTATCGGCGCACTGATTATCGCCATCGCCGCCGGGTATCTGGTGAAATGGCTGAACGCCCGCATCGCCGTGCCGCAGTATCTGCTGGCGTTCAAAAGCACCTTCTTAATTCCAATTCTCTCCGCGTTGTTCGTGATGCTGGCGATATATTACGTCATCACCCCGATTGGTGGCTGGCTGAACGGCGGTATGCGTACGCTGCTGCTGGCGGCAGGTCAGGCTGGCTCAATGATGTACGCCATCGGTATGGCGGCGGCCACGGCCATTGACCTCGGCGGCCCGATTAACAAAGCGGCAGGGTTTGTGGCGCTCGGTTTCACCACCGACCACGTGCTGCCGATTACCTCCCGTGCGGTGGCGATTGTGATCCCGCCGATTGGTCTGGGCCTTGCCACACTGATTGACCGTCGTCTGACCGGCAAACGCCTGTTCAGCCCGCAGCTTTATCCGCAGGGTAAAACCGCGATGTTTCTCGCCTTTATGGGCATCAGCGAAGGTGCGATTCCGTTCCTGCTGGAAAACCCAATCGCCACCCTGCCCGCGTATATGACAGGGGCCATCGCAGGAGCAATGACCGCCTCAGCGCTCGGCGCGGTGCAATGGTTCCCGGAATCAGCCATCTGGGCCTGGCCGCTGGTGACCAATCTCGGCGCCTACATGCTGAGTATCGCGGTTGGCGCAGTGATCACCGCCTTGCTGGTGGTGCTTATCCGCAACAGCCTGCACAAACTTGGCAAGCTGGCCATCGACGCGATGTAAGAGGAAAACGGATATGGCTTTACTGACCGCAATACGTGACTGGATGACGCATCAACGGATAGACGCAGTGATCCTCTCGTCACGCCAGAACAAGCTCGCGCATCTGGGTTTTTCGAGCAGTTCGGGCTACGTGCTGGTGACCCGGCGACACGCGCACATTCTGGTGGATTTTCGCTATTACAGCGATGTCGCCACCCGCACTCACGGCTACCAACTTCATCGGCTGGAAAGCGGTCGCCCGATGAGCGCCATCGTCAACCAGATTGCGCAAGAAGAAGGGTTACAGCGCATTGGTTTTGAAGGCGAACAGGTCAGCTGGCAAACGGCGAGCGAATGGCATGATTCCCTGCGCCCGACGCTGGTTAGCGTGTCGCCTGATACGCTGCGGCAGGTGAAAACCGCTGAGGAAATCGCAACGATTCGCGAGGCCTGTCGCATTGCTGACGCCACCGCCAGCCATATCCGTCGTTTTATCCAGCCCGGTATGCGGGAACGCGAAGTCGCCGCCGAGCTGGAATGGTTTATGAAACAACAAGGGGCAGAGAAACCCTCGTTCGAGACTATCGTTGCCAGTGGTCCTCGCGGCGCGCTGCCTCACGGCAAAGCGTCCGAGAAAATCATTGTGGCAGGCGAACTGGTGACGCTCGATTTTGGCGCCCAATACCAGGGGTATTGTTCCGACATGACCCGCACCTTTCTGGTTGCGGGCCGCTATGCCAACGTGGAAACGTCACCACTGTACGCGGTGTACCAGACCGTGCTGGAAGCGCAGCTGGCAGCCATCGCCGCCGTGCGTCCGGGTGTGGCGTGTCAGTCCGTCGACGGCGCTGCCCGGGAGCACATCACCCGCGCGGGCTACGGGCCGAAATTTGGTCACAACACCGGACATGCCATCGGCATCGACGTGCATGAAAACCCACGCTTTTCACCGTCCGACACCACCCTGCTGCGTCCCGGAATGCTGCTGACCGTTGAACCCGGTATTTACCTGGAAGACGAAGGCGGCGTGCGCATTGAAGACGTTGTGCTGGTCACCGAGGACGGCGCGGAAGTGTTGTATCACACTCCAAAAACGCTGCTGATGACAGGAGAAGCGTAATGGATTTCGCGTTACTGAAAGCGCTAAGTGAAGCCGATGCCATCGCCGCTTCCGAGCAGGAAGTCCGACAAATTCTACTGCGCGAAGCCGACGCATTGGGCAAAGAGGTGCAGTTTGACGGACTCGGTTCAGTGCTTATACGCCTGAACGAAAGCCACGGCCCGAAAGTTATGGTCTGCGCGCACATGGATGAAGTGGGCTTTATGGTGCGCAGCATTTCGTCGACCGGCGCTATCGACGTTATCCCAATTGGCAACGTGCGCATGACCGCGCGCGAACTGCAACCGGTACGGATAACCACCCGCGGCGGCGGTAAAATCAACGGGCTGCTGGACGGCGAGCGTCACGGAAGCGACGTGGCAAAACTGCGCGTCGATATTGGGGCCTGCAGCGCCGATGAAGTGGCCGAAGCGGGTGTGGAGCCTGGCGATCGCGTCACATTCGCCACACCGTTTAGCGAATTGCCGCACAACCGGGTGATGGGCAAAGCCTTCGACGATCGCCTCGGCTGCTATCTGTTGGTCACGCTGCTGCGCGAGTTACATTCCACGCCGCTGAATGCTGAAGTGTGGCTGGTCGCCAGCTCGAGCGAAGAGGTTGGCCTGCGCGGCGGACAAACCGCCACCCACAAACTTCAGCCCGATCTTGCGCTGGTGCTCGACACTGCCTGTTGGGCGAAAAACTTTGATTACGGCAGCGACAATCATCGTCAGATTGGCGAAGGTCCGATGCTGGTGATGTACGATAAAACGCTCATTGCGCCGCCGAAACTCACCGCCTGGGTAGAAGACACGGCTGCGCAGCAGGCCATTTCTCTGCAACGGGATATGTTCAGCAACGGCGGTACCGACGGCGGCGCGGTGCATCTTTGCGGCAACGGCATTCCAACGGTGGTGCTCGGCCCGCCTACCCGCCACGGCCACTGCGCCGCCTCCATTGCCGACGCCGGAGACATTGACCTCACCCATCAGCTGCTGGTGGCGATGCTTCACGATATCAACGCCAAAACCGTTTCTCGTCTGATGGATTTCAGATGCTGATTTTGCGCTTACAGGAACCGCTATGCTGACTCTCGATTTTCTCTGTCCGTTGCCCAACGGCCTGCATGCCCGCCCGGCCTGGGCGCTGAAGGAACAATGCAGTGCGTGGCAAAGCGATATTCGCTTTATCAACCATCGCCTGAGTACCCACGCCGATGGCAAAAGCTCGCTGGCGCTGGTCAGCACCGGCACGTTATTCAACGACAGCTGCTCGCTGGAAATCAGCGGCAGCGATGAAGAACCAGCCCGCCGCGCGCTGGAAATATATCTTGAGCAGCACTTTATCGACAGCGATAGCGTGCTGCCCGCCGTGGCCTCGCCTACAGCGCACCCGCTACCGCGTTCGCTTTCACGCCTGAATCCCCGTTTACTGACCGGCAACGTACTTGCGAGCGGCATCGGATTTGGGGAAATCACCCTCTGGCGCAGTGACAGTCTCGACGGCTACCGCGCTATTGCGGCAAGCCCGGAAGACATGACCCGACTGGAGCACAGCCTGGCGGAACTCGCCGACAGCCTGAACCAGCAATTGCGGGTGCTCGGCGGCGAAAGCAAAACCATACTCAGCGCCCATTTGTCGCTGATTCAGGATGAAGAGTTTGCCAGCAATATCCGCCGTATTATGCGTGACAATAAGCAGGGCCTGGCGGCGGCAATTATCGATAACATGGACGCCATCTGCGACAAACTGCTGGCATCGAGCAGCGATTATCTGCGTGAACGCGCCAGTGACATCCGCGACATCAGCGAGCGCTTGCTGCACATCACCTGGCCGCGGCACCGCAATCAGGACGTACTGCGCCTGACCCAGCCGACCATTCTGGTGGCGGAAGATTTAACGCCCAGTCAATTTCTTAGCCTCGACCTGACACAGCTCAAAGGCATGGTGCTGGAGAAAACTGGTCGCACTTCGCACACGCTGATCCTCGCCCGCGCCTCCTCCATCCCGGTACTTAACGGCTTTAGCGTGGCGGAACTCAGCGGCCTGGAACATCGCCAGGCAGTGCTCGACGGACAGTGCGGCGTGCTGGTTCCGGAACCGGATGACGCGGTAATGGGCTATTACACCCTCGCGCGGGAACTCGACGACAAACGCGTGGCGCGCCAGACCCAGGATGCCGCGTTACCCGCGCTGTCACGCGATGGGCAGCGCATCGAAGTGGCCGCCAACATTGGCAGCGCGCTGGAAGCGCCGGGCGCATTCAGTAACGGCGCGGAAGGCGTGGGCCTGTTTCGCAGCGAAATGCTGTACATGGACCGCCAAAACCCGCCGGATGAGCAGGAACAATTTGAGGCCTATCAGCAGGTGCTGCTGGCAGCGGGTGATAAACCGGTTATTTTCCGCACCATGGATATCGGCGGCGATAAGCCTCTGAGCTACTTGAATATTCCGCATGAGGAAAATCCGTTCCTCGGCTACCGCGCGGTGCGGATTTACCCGGAATTTGTCGGACTGATTCGTACCCAGTTGCGGGCTATTCTGCGGGCGGGCGCATACGGAAACGCACAGTTGATGATCCCGATGGTGCACAGCCTCGACCAAATTCTGTGGATCAAAAGCCAGCTACAGCAGGTTAAAGCCGACCTTCAGGCCGAAGGTTTACGCTTTGCCGCCAGCCTGCCGCTGGGGATCATGGTTGAGGTGCCGTCGGTGTGTTACATCATCGACCATTTCTGCGACGAGGTGGATTTCTTCAGCGTCGGCTCCAACGATATGACGCAATATTTATACGCCGTGGATCGCAACAACCCCCGGGTTTCGCCGCTGTACAACCCAATAACGCCGTCGTTCCTGCGAATGCTGCGCCAGATTGTCAGCGTCGCCCATCGACACGGAAAAGGGGTCGGCATTTGCGGCGAACTGGGCGGCGAAAGCCGTTATCTGCCGCTTTTGCTGGGCCTGGAACTGGATGAACTGAGCATGAGCGGGCCGCGTATCCCGGCGGTGAAAAGTCAGCTGCGTCAGCTCGACAGCACTGCCTGCCGTGAACTGGCTAACAAAGCGTGTGAATGCCGCAGCGCCGATGACATTGAAACGCTGCTGCGCGAATTCACGCCGGAGGAGGACGCGCGTCCGTTGCTGGCGCTGGAGAACATTCTGTTCACCGACCGTCCTTTGCGCAAAGAGCAGATTATCCAGCTGCTCTGCGGCAATCTGGCGGTCAACGGGCGCACTGAGCATCCGCTGGAGCTGGAAGAGGATATCTGGCAGCGCGAAGAAATCGTCACCACTGGCGTTGGGTTTGGTGTGGCGATCCCGCACACCAAATCAGCATGGATCCGCCACTCCAGTATCAGTATCGCGCGGCTGCCGGCGCTGACCGACTGGCAGTCGGAAATGGGCGACGTTGAACTGGTGATAATGCTGACGCTCGGAGAGCACGAAGGAATTAACCATGTGAAAGTCTTTTCCCAGCTGGCGCGCAAACTGGTCAACAAAACCTTCCGTCAGTCGCTGCTGGAAGCCACCGATGCGCAGGCGATCCTGACGCTATTAAGCGAAGAACTGAGCCTGTAGCGCTTACAGGAACCGCGCGCGGTACTCTCCCGGCGTCAGGCCAAACTGACGCCGGAACAATCGACTGAAATAGTCTCCATCCGGATAACCACAGCGCAGCGCCACATCGCCAATCGACAACTGGTATTTCTGCAAAATCATCCGCGCTTTCGCCATCCTCACCCAGCGCAGATAATCGACAAAACTCATGGTGCCCTGCTGACTGAACAGTCGTGACAGGTGGTTTGGCGTGATATTGAAAAACGCCGCCACGTCTTCGCGCGTCAGCGGTCTGGCGTAGTTATCCTGGATCCAGTTACAAATACTTTGATAGAGAAACTGCGGGCGTGACGGCACCGCACTCATTTCCGTGGCCGTGCTTTTTCGACACAAATGTAAAAAGCTTAACACCAGCGGCTGGATAATTTGCTGCTCCAGCGGACAACGACTGAGCAGCGTCAGTGCGGTGAGCATCGCCTCCCCTTCACCGTGCTGCTGATGCGGAAACTCCACCTTACGCAGCGGCGCGGGTGTACTGCCGTTGCGGGTGTCGTAAAACGCCATCCCGGTCCATGCCGGGGCGAAAACCATACTCAGCACCATCGCCGAACGCGTGAACATCGGCTGATTGGCGGCGCGCGGCGGAATAAACAACATTTCACCCTGAGCCAGCGTGCACTGGGTTTCATCCAGCGCATTGCCGTATTCGCCGCGCAGCACGATTTCAAGGCGCGGCATGTCCAGACATAACGCCCCTGCGGGAAGTGATCTTGCCGAACTGGCAAACCATACACGGCCCAGACGTTGCGGA
Organism: Scandinavium manionii; assembly: GCF_024764775.1. NCBI lineage: Bacteria > Pseudomonadati > Pseudomonadota > Gammaproteobacteria > Enterobacterales > Enterobacteriaceae > Scandinavium > Scandinavium manionii. Next base: position 433,170 of record NZ_JALIGC010000040.1, read on the forward strand.
TTGAGCACCAGCCCACTGAGCAAATCGGCAAAGAAACGGCGGTCGGCAGGAAGAGGGGTCACCGGCATCATCTGGCCCTGAATAATGGGAAACGATGAGTGTAACCCGATGGGGATAAATGTGAACGCCCGGCACGTCACGGACCGGGCTGAGCGATTACGATCTCAGGAATGTCAGCAAATCATCGTTAATTTGCTGTTTATGGGTGGTGCAAATGCCATGAGAGCCGCCTTTGTAGACCTTAAGTTCAGCGTCCGGCAGAATTTCCGCCGCCACTTTACCGCAGGTTTCGAATGGCACAATCTGATCGTCATCACCGTGAATGACCAGCGTCGGGATGGCCATGCGTTTTAAATCTTCCCGCAGGTCGGTTTCTGAAAACGCTTTAATGCAGTCATAAAGCCCTTTGATAGAGCCTTGTAACCCCTGTGCTGCGAAGCTCGCCCGCACCGCTTCCGACACGCTTGCCCCTGAGCGGTTATAGCCATAAAACGCCATCGACAGCTCATGGAAGAATGCGCCGCGATCGTTCACCACGCCCTGACGGATACCGTCGAACACCTCAATGGGCACACCGTTGGGGTTAAAATCGGTTTTCACCATAATTGGCGTCACCGCGCTGATCAGCACCGCTTTTGTCACCCGCTCTGTGCCGTGGCGGCCAATGTAACGCGCCACTTCGCCACCGCCAGTGGAATGCCCGACGTGTACGGCATCCTTCAAATTAAGATGGGCCGTGAGTTCCGCCAAATCGTCAGCGTACTGATCCATATTATTTCCGTCCCATGACTGCGAGGATCGCCCGTGACCGCGCCTGTCGTGGGCTATCACCCGGAAGCCTTTCTCGCCCAAAAACAGCATCTGGTCTTCAAACGCATCCGCCGTCAGAGGCCAGCCGTGGCTGAATACCACGGGCTGCCCGCTCCCCCAATCTTTGAAATAGAGAGTACTGCCATCTTTTAGGGTCAGTGTGTCGTAACCACTCATGGGATCTCCTGGTTCCTGGTCATGCTGGCGCCGGATGGCGCAGCGGTGCTTAAGAAGCATATGCCAGATTTGAAATCGATCACGTTTATCGAACAAATATTGTCCAAATCGATAATTGTTTCGGATATTTGAAGTGGCTCCCAAAGTGTTAATAAATGTGTCAAAGCATATTTACAACACCCGCCATGTTACCAGTATCATGTTACCGGTATCAGTGATAAACGCAGGGATTACGCCAGGCTATCACTATCACTTTGGCTGTCACGTTACAGAGGATATAAAGATGACAGAAGTTACGAACGCATTGGGAGCCGGTACGCTGCTCGGTATCGCCGCAGGGGCTGTAGCACTGCTGCTGGTCTTGATCATGCGCTTCAAAGTGCATGCCTTTTTAGCCTTAACGCTGGTCAGCATCGTAGTGGCGCTACTGACGAAAGTTCCGTTTGATAAAGTGGTGCCGACCCTGTTGACAGGCTTCGGCGGTACGCTGGCTGGCGTTGCGCTGCTGGTGGGCCTGGGGGCGATGATTGGCCGACTGCTGGAAGTCTCCGGCGGTGCAAAAGTGCTGGCTGATACGCTGATTAACAAATTTGGTGCGCATCGCGCGCCGTTCGCGCTCGGTGTGGCGTCGCTGCTGTTCGGCTTCCCTATCTTCTTCGACGCCGGTCTGGTGGTGATGCTGCCGATTATCTTCAGCGTCGCCAAACAGTTTGGCGGTTCTACGCTGAAATACGCCTTCCCGGCTGCGGGTGCGTTCGCAGTCATGCATGCGCTGGTGCCGCCACATCCTGGCCCGGTTGCCGCGGCTGAACTGCTCGGCGCGAACATTGGTCTGCTGGTGATTGTTGGTCTGATTATCGCCCTGCCGACCTGGTATCTTGGTGCATACCTGTACGGGCTGTATGCCGGGAAAAAATTCGACATTAAACTGCCGTCTTCCTTCCTCGGAGCGGTCGAAGCCGATCCCAACCACAAGCCGCCTTCATTCGGCATGGTGCTGACCATTCTGCTGATGCCGCTGGTGCTGATTTTCCTCGAAACCGGCCTCAATACCGCGACGGTGCTGGGTTGGGTGGCGAAAGACGACACGCTAGTGAACTTCCTGCGTATGCTGGGCAAAACCCCGGTGGCGCTGCTGATTACCGTGTTCTTCGCCCTGATGGTGTTCAGCCGTCAGCACAGCCTTAAGCATCTGGAAAAAATCTGTGACGGTGCATTAGGCCCAATCTGCGGCATCATTCTGGTGACCGGCGCGGGCGGTATGTTCGGTGGCGTTCTGCGCGCCAGCGGAATTGGCGATGCGCTGGCAGGCGTGTTGTCCGATACCGGGATGCCGGTCATCGTAGCTGCGTTCGTGATTGCGACAGCGCTGCGTGTGGCGCAAGGTTCCGCCACGGTTGCATTGACCACTACCGCCGCGCTGGTTGCGCCGATGGTCCACGCCACAACCGGTATCAGCCAACTCGACCTGTGCTTTATCGTGGTCGCCATCGCCGGTGGCGCAACGGTGCTGTCGCACGTGAACGACTCCGGTTTCTGGCTGGTTGGCCGCTTCCTCGAAATGGATGAAAAAACCACGCTGAAAACCTGGACGGTGATGGAAACGCTGCTTGGCGGCCTCGCCTTCCTGTTCGCGCTGGTTGGTAGCCTTATCTTCTAATGTGAGCTATATCCAAAATAATTCGCGTTACATCGCGGCGGCAAGAGAATGAGTCCCGATGAACGTAGTAACCTAAGTGATTCGGGCGAGTGAACGTAGCCAACAAAGATGCAGCTTGAAGAATGGCGGGTATAAATCACTTCAAAGATCCGACCACAGTCAGTATCATGGTCAGACCCTAAACCCTCGTCCTGAACGACGAGGGTTTTCTTTTGGAAACAAGTCGCTGGATCTCAACCTGGAAAACATGGAGTCAACAATGACCAGACCCGCCATCATCATTAATGAGTTCGATGCCGAACGGATTGACCGCCTGCTGGAACGACCAGAGTGGGCAACCTCCCCGGTTGCGGCTGCGCTGAATGACGAACTGGATCGGGCGCAGATGTGCTCCCCGCAGGAGATGCCGCACAATGTGGTCAGCATGAACAGCCAGATCCGCTTCCGCGATTTGAGCACCCAGGAAGAACGCGTGCGTACGCTGGTGTTCCCGGCCAACATGACCGACAGTGCAACGCAGCTTTCCGTTCTGGCGCCGGTCGGGGCGGCACTGCTTGGCCTTCGCGTGGGTGATTCCATTCACTGGTCGCTGCCGAACGGCACTGAAACACATTTAGAAGTGCTTGAGCTGCTGTATCAGCCAGAAGCCGCCGGTGAATTTAACCGCTAAGCGCATCTGAATGACTTTTCAGAGGATGTCATCCACATCCTCTTTCCGTTTCCCTTCTCCACAAAACTTTACCCTCCCTTTACCGTCTGAAAGTGATATTTGCGACGTGAATGGCACAAAGAAGTCGCCGAATATGCTTGTATATATGCAGGATCGTTACATGGAGGTCATTGTATGTATAACACCATCATAATGCCGGTTGATGTCTTCGAAATGGCGCTGAGTGACAAGGCCGTTCGTCATGCGGAATTTCTCGCCCAGCAGGAAGGCATTATCCATCTTTTGCATGTCCTACCCGGCTCCGCGAGCCTGACCATGAGCCGCTTTGCCGCCGATTTACGTCGCTTTGAAGAGCACCTATACCATGAGGCGGAAACGCGCCTGAAAACCATGGTTGACCATTTCAGCATCGACCCTTCGCGGATCAAACCCCATGTGCGGATGGGCAACGTGCGTGACGTGGTGAATGAACTGGCCGAAGAGCTTAAGGCCGACGTGGTGGTGATTGGCTCGCGCAATCCGTCCATTGCCACGCACCTGCTCGGCTCCAACGCCTCGAGCGTGATTCGTCACGCACACGTGCCGGTGCTGGTAGTGCGGTAATTCCCCTGCCAGTCCAGCCGTAAAAAAAGAGGCTACCTTTCGGTAGCCTCTTTACATTGCAGGTGTGGTCTTACTTTTTTGTATTACGCCGTTTTGGTGCGTATCAGGTAATCAAACGAACTCAGAGAAGCTTTAGCGCCTTCGCCGGTCGCGATAATAATTTGTTTGTACGGCACAGTAGTGCAGTCGCCCGCCGCAAACACGCCCTTCACGCTGGTTTCGCATTTGGCATCAATGATGATTTCGCCCATGCGATTGCGCTCAATCGCGCCTTCCAGCCAGGTCGTGTTTGGCAGCAGACCAATCTGCACAAAGATGCCGGACAGTGGGATCTGATGTGTGTCGCCGCTGACGCGATCGCGATACTCCAGCCCAACCACACGGGTGCCGTCGCCTTTCACTTCGGTCGTTTGCGCGTTCAGAATGATGTCGACGTTTTTCAGGCTGCGCACTTTATCCTGTAGCACCTGGTCGGCTTTCATCTCTGGGGCAAATTCCAGCAGCGTAACGTGTTCAACAATACCCGCCAGATCGATAGCCGCTTCCACACCGGAGTTACCGCCGCCGATCACCGCCACGCGTTTGCCTTTGAACAGCGGGCCGTCGCAGTGCGGGCAGTAGGTCACGCCTTTGGTGCGATATTGATCTTCGCCCGGGACGTTCATGTTGCGCCATTTCGCGCCAGTGGCAATGATAACGCTGCGCGCTTTCAGCACCGCGCCAGACGCTGTTTCAACCTGATGGAGACCGCCTTCCGTCGCCGCAGGCGTCAGTTTGCTGGCACTCTGGGAATCGATAACGTCCACGTCATAATCGGAAACGTGCTGCTTAAGCGCGCCTGCCAGTTTCTGACCTTCAGTTTTCGGCACTGAGATGTAGTTTTCGATGTCGACGGTATCGAGCACCTGGCCGCCAAAGCGTTCGCCCATCAAGCCAGTGCGGATGCCTTTACGGGCAGAGTAAACCGCCGCCGCCGCACCCGCCGGGCCGGAGCCGACGATCAGTACATCGTAAACATCACGTTTGTTGAGTTCTTCCGCCGCACGTTTCTCCGCGCCGGTGTCCACTTTTGCCACGATCTCTGCCAGCGTCATGCGACCATGACCAAATTCCTGACCGTTCACAAACACCGCCGGAACGCCCATCACGTTGCGATCGATAATTTCATTCTGGAACACGCCACCGTCAATCGCGGTGTGCTTGATACGTGGGTTCAGCACCGCCATCAGGTTTAGCGCCTGCACCACGTCCGGGCAGTTGTGGCAAGAGAGCGAGTAATAGGTTTCGAATTCGAAATCGCCGTCCAAATCACGGATTTGCTCCAGCAGCGCCTGCGCTTCTTTTGACGGATGGCCGCCGGTCCACAGCAGTGCCAGCACCAGCGAAGTAAATTCATGACCCAGCGGAGAGCCTGCAAAGCGCGGCCCGTGAGTGGATCCCGGATTGGTAATCAGGAATGAAGGCTTGCGCACCGGCAGGCTGTTATCTTCTTTGAAGGTTACCTTCGGGGAGAGTTCGGCGATTTCCGCCAGCAGTTCCTTGATTTCTGCCGATTTAGCGCTGTCATCCAGCGTGGCAATCAGCTCAACAGGTTTCGTCAGTTTCTCAAGGTAGGCCTTGAGCTGGGTTTTCATGTTTGTGTCGAGCATTGTTCTTCCCTCTCATAAAACATCATCATGCGAGCGGCCTTGTGCGGGCAGCTTGCATCATGGTGTTTGGATTAAAACGGGTGCATAACTGCCCCCGCTTAATGACCATTTTTCAAAGGATTTTGCTTCAGAGTAAGGCGGCGAACTCTTAAGTCCCCGGGAGCTTACATAAGTAAGTGACCGGGGTGCGAGAGTGAAGCCAACGCAGCTATGGAGCAAAAACCGAAGAAAAATTAGATTTTGCCGACCAGGTCCAGGGATGGAGCCAGCGTCGCGTCACCTTCTTTCCATTTCGCCGGGCACACTTCGCCTGGGTGGGAGGCTACGTACTGTGCCGCTTTCACTTTGCGCAGCAGGTCAGATGCGTCACGACCGATGCCTTCAGCAGTAACTTCAATGGCCTGAATGATGCCCTGCGGGTCAACGATGAAGGTACCACGGTCAGCCAGGCCTTCGTCTTCACGCATGTTTTCAAAGTTACGGGTCAGGGCGCCAGTTGGGTCGCCGATCATCGCGTATTTGATTTTGGCGATGGTGTCGGAGCTGCTGTGCCACGCTTTATGGGTGAAGTGGGTGTCAGTAGACACGGAGTAAATATCTACACCCAGTTTCTGGAATTCTTCGTAATGGTCGGCCACGTCGCCCAGTTCGGTCGGGCAAACGAAGGTAAAGTCAGCCGGATAGAAGAAGAACACACTCCAGCGACCTTCGGTGTCTTTCTCAGTGACTTCTACGAATTCGCCGTTTTTGAAAGCCTGGTTTTTGAAAGGTTTGATTTTGGTGTTAATTAAGGACATCTGTACTTCCTCCGTGTTGTCGTTGGGAAGTAAGGTAACTAACTTTGACTCAACGGGCCAATGCGTTTCCTTTATCAAATCAATAAGCGTTAGCTAACAAACTGCCACAACGATTTTAATGAACCCTGAACGTAAAAAGGCCACCTTTTCAGGCGGCCCCGTTACCTGAAAGCCCCTGGGGGATTCAGTGCCAGCAAGCTGGCTGTGCGTTGCGCTCTACAAAACCTTGTTAAAGGTCGTAATAGCGGGAAGGATTAGACCATTCACCTTATGTAAGAGCAATTGCACCACGCCGGGGTCTTATCTATGGTTGTGATAGGCTCTACCATTCATTGGATATCATCCACTTATTTTACAAGGATTTACTATGCGTAAACTCGCCCTGCTGCTCACTTTGGCCCCTTTTCTGGCGACAGCTGAAGAGCTACCCGCGCCGGTAAAAGCGATAGAGAAACAAGGGATTACGATAATCAAATCTTTCGACGCACCGGGCGGCATGAAAGGCTATCTCGGTAAATATCAGGACATGGGCGTGACCATCTATGTCACGCCGGACGGCAAGCACGCCATTTCGGGTTACATGTATGACGACAAAGGCACTAACCTCAGCGAACAGTTGATTCAGAAGGATATTTACGCCCCGGCGGGCCGCGAACTGTGGCAGAAAATGGAAAAAGCGAGCTGGATCCTCGACGGTAAAGAATCGGCACCACGCGTGATTTATGTCTTCGCCGATCCGTTCTGCCCGTACTGCAAACAGTTCTGGCAACAGGCGCGTCCGTGGATTGAGTCCGGCAAAGTGCAGTTACGTACGCTGATGGTGGGCGTTATCAAACCAGAAAGCCCGGCGACGGCCGCCGCAATCATGACCAGCAAGGATCCTGCGAAAACGTGGCATGATTACGAACAATCCGGCGGAAAACTGAAGCTCGACGTGCCAGCGTCGGTCGCACCGGCGCAGATGCAAATATTAAACGATAACCAGAAAATCATGGATGAATTAGGCGCCAACGCCACGCCAGCAATTTATTATCTCAACGAGGACAATACGCTCCAGCAGGTAGTCGGCCTACCTGATGCTGAAAATCTGAAAGCGATGATGGGCGAAAAATAAGTGAGTGGGTAAGGCGATATATTAATTGCCTTACCTTATTTAACTCCCTACACACATTTATTTTCCTGCCCATTTTAATATTCATAAAATGCATGATTAACAAATCATTATACATCCAGTATATATTTAAAATTGCAGAATGTAATTTACTAAAATGCTTATTTTATATATGTTGTATTTATAAAAGGACAAAAGAAAAGGCAATTGAATGTCAATTTATAAACTTCCTCTTCAGCAAAACGTCTTAACCGCAGCAACCGACAGAATAAACTGGATGCTCAATAATTTTGAGCGCGTTTGCATCTCATTTTCCGGTGGAAAAGACTCAACGGTTATGCTCCACTTGGCCGGACTAATAGCCAGAAAACAGAATAAAAGGTTCAGCGTTTTATTTATTGATTGGGAGGCGCAGTTCAGCAGCACAATTCAACATTGTGAAGACATGCGGGCGGAATATGCCGATGTCATCGACACTTTTTATTGGGTCGCATTGCCGTTGACGACCCCAAATGCCTTAACCCAATTCACACCGCAGTGGTGTTGTTGGGAACCCGATACGCCGTGGGTGCGCCAGCCGCCAGCCGATGCAATAACGGATCCGGCGTTTTTCCCGTTTTACCAACCGGGCATGACGTTCGAAGAATTTGTCAGTCATTTTGCCGGGTGGTTCGCTCAGAATCGTCCCGCAGCAGTCAGTATCGGGATCCGTGCTGATGAATCCTACACCCGCTTTTTAGCCGTAGCCGCAAAGGATAAACTGCGGTTTGCCGATGACAAACCCTGGACCAGTATGGCTCGGGGCGGCCACACCTGGTACGTCTACCCCCTCTACGACTGGAAAACAGCCGACATCTGGACATGGTTTTCACGCACCGCGCTGCACTATAACCCGTTGTACAACCTGATGTATCAGGCCGGCGTCCCGCTGCGCTATATGCGTATTTGCGAACCGTTTGGGCCCGAACAGCGCCAGGGATTGTGGCGCTATCACGTCCTCGAACCAGAGAGCTGGGCCGCCATGTGCAAGCGCGTCGGAGGCGTCAACTGCGGCGGGATTTACGCCGGTCACGACAATCAATTCTATGGTCACCGAAAGATGGAAAAACCCGAAGGTTACAGCTGGGAAACCTACGCCCTCTTTTTGCTCGAAACCATGCCCCCCTCAACCGCAAATCACTACCGCAATAAAATTGCCGTGTACCTTCAATGGTACAAAAAACACGGGATGGACGTCATCCCCGATACCCAGCCGAAGGATATTGCGGCGAAGGATACCCCTTCCTGGCGACGGATCTGCAAGGTGCTACTGAACAACGATTACTGGTGCCGAATGCTGTCGTTCAGCCCAACGAAGGCGAAACACTATCAGCGCTACAACCAGCGCATCGCGACTAAACGTCAGGAATGGGGAATTTTATGCAACAGCAAATGATTGAACAGATGACCGACTGGCTGACCACGCTACCGGAAAAAGAACGTATTGAGGCTATTAATAATTTCCGTCGAGCGCTGCACCGGGAAAGTCCGTTCCGCGATGAGCCCGTGGACTGCGTATTATGGATAAAACAGGAGAACATCGCGCCGAACGATTACAACCCCAACAATGTCGCCCCGCCTGAAAAGCGGCTGCTGCTGAAATCGCTGGAAACTGACGGATTTACTCAGCCGATTGTGGTGCATGGCCCCCATAACAATCTGTACGAAATTGTGGATGGTTTTCACCGACATCAGCTGGCGAAATCAAAATCCGTACTCAAAAAGCGGCTGAAAGAGTATGTGCCCGTCAGCATCCTGCATTCAGAAATCGAGGATGAACCCGCTCGCATGGCATCGACCATCCGTCACAACCGGGCACGCGGCCGCCATCAAATCAACGCCATGGCAGAAATTGTACGAGAGCTCACCCAACTTGGCTGGACGGATGAAAAAATGGGGGTGGAACTTGGGATGGATGCCGATGAAGTTCTGCGCTTACGGCAAATTAACGGTCTGCTGGATATGTTCAGCGACCGCCAATTTTCCGAAGCGTGGACGGTAAAATAGTCAGAGTTTGCACAGCCTTTCAGCGGCGGCCAGCAGCGTCGATTCCTGTTTAGCGAAGCACAGTCGGATAAGCTTGTGTGGAAAAGGATCGGCGCAGAATACCGACAACGGGATCGCCGCCACGCCCACTTCTGTGGTCAGCCACTGACAGAAACTCACGTCGTCGAGGCTGGAAATGGCACTGTAATCCGCCAGCAGGAAATAGGTACCTTCACAGGGCAAAATTTCGAGGCGACTGTTGCCGAGCGCTTCAATAAACAGATCGCGACGTGCACGATAGAAATCCGGCAGTTCGCGGTAATGTTCCGGCGCGTTACGCAGCATATCCGCCAGCGCCAGCTGTGCCGGGGTATTCACCGCAAACGTCAGATACTGATGCACTTTGCGCAGCTCGGCGCTAATTTCCGCCGGGGCCACACAGTACCCGACTTTCCAGCCGGTCATGTGAAAGGTTTTACCGAATGACGACACCGCCACAGAGCGCTCGCGCAGCTGCGGATGCGCCAACACGCTGGCGTGTCCTTCGGCGGCAAAACAGATGTGCTCGTACACTTCGTCGCTCAGCACGTAGATTTCATGATCGGCAATCGCCTGCCACAGCGCCTCAAAATCACTTTTCAGCCAGACGGTGGCCGACGGATTATGCGGCGTGTTAAGAATAACCAGCCGGGTTTTGTCGCTCAGCAGTTCGGCAAACGCCTGCCAGTCCACGCGAAAATGCGGCGGCTGCAGGGCAATACGCTTGAGAATGCCGCCGGACAGCTCCACTGCAGGCGCATAGCTGTCGTAGCTCGGGTCAAAGCAGATAACTTCATCACCTTCACGCACCAGTGCGGTGATCGCTGCATACAGCGCTTCGGTCGCCCCGGCGGTGACGGTGATGTCGGTATTGGCATCCGGCGTATACCCGTAAAGCTCCGCCGTTTTCGCCGCAATCGCCTCACGCAGTGCCGGTACGCCAGTCATCGGCGCATACTGATTCGCCCCCTGAGCCACATGGAATGCCAGACGCTCCTGCAAATAGCGCGGTCCGTCGAAATCAGGGAACCCCTGCGACAGGTTAATCGCCTGATATTCGTGTGCCAGGGCGCTCATCTGCGTAAAGATCGTTGTGCCCAAATTAGGGAGTTTACTCTGCGGAATCAGTCGGTTATGGCTCATTATCGTTTTACCCGAATGTAATGCGGTTGTTGCTGACACTATAACACGATGTTAGTATTTGGCAATCAAGACGCTTAGACGTCTAAACAACAACGAACTCACCGGCCCGGAGAACGGCAAGATGACTGAAAACCTGCAACTCGATGCCCTCGTCGACGCCTGTCGCTGGATAGGCGCCAAAGGCTGGGCTCCCGCCACCGGCGGAAACATGTCCGTGCGCGAAGATGCTGACCGGTGCTGGTTGAGCGAGTCCGGCAAAGATAAAGGCAGCCTCACTGGCGACGATTTTTTACAGGTGGATATCGCCACTAATCAGGCGCCGTCCGGGCGTAAACCGTCTGCCGAAACCGGGCTTCATACCCTGATTTATCGTCTTTTCCCGGAAGCCGGAGCGGTGCTACACGTTCACACCGTGAATGCGACGGTGCTGTCACGGGTCGAAAAATCTGCCGAGCTGGTGCTTCGCGGCTATGAAATGCAAAAATCCCTGCGCGGCCAAAGCAGCCACCTCGACGGCGTGGCTATCCCGGTGTTTGATAACGACCAGGATATTGACGCCCTCGCCCGCCGTATCGAACATTACGCCACAGAGCGCCCGCTCAGCTACGGCTTTCTGCTACGTGGCCACGGCCTGACCTGCTGGGGACGCGACGTCGCAGAAGCGCGCCGTCACCTCGAAGGGCTGGAATTTTTATTTGAGTGCGAACTGCGCCTACGCCAACTGGAGAAACCATGATCCGCGCCATTGTGACCGACATTGAAGGCACCACCAGCGATATTCGCTTCGTCCATGACGTGCTGTTTCCCTATGCGCGCGAGCGTCTGGCGGCGTTTATCAGCACGCAGCAGTTCGTCGAACCGGTGAAGTCAGCTCTCGACACACTGCGTGCCGAAATCGCGCAGCCCGAAGCCCGTGCGGAAGAATTGACGCAAACATTATTCGCGTTTATGGATGAAGACCGCAAATCAACCGCTCTGAAAGCGTTGCAAGGGCTCATCTGGCGCGACGGTTATGTGAATGGCGACTTTACCGGCCATCTCTACCCGGACGTACTGCCGACGCTCGAAAAATGGAAATCGCAGGACATTGATCTGTATGTTTATTCCTCCGGCTCCGTGGCGGCGCAAAAACTGTTATTTGGCTACAGCGACGAAGGTGATATTACTCATCTGTTCAGCGGTTATTTTGACACTCACGTCGGCGCCAAACGCGAAGTGCAGTCTTACCAGAATATTGCGAAGCAGATTGGGCAGCCGGCCGGGCAAATCCTGTTCCTCTCCGATATTCACCAGGAGCTGGACGCCGCCGGACAGGCCGGTTTCCGTACCGTGCAGTTAATTCGTGGCGACGGCGACACCGCCAGTCACCATCATCAGGTTTCCCGTTTCGACGACATTCATCCGGAGCAGATCCCCTCATGAGCGCCCTGACTATTTTCTCTGATAAAAACGCCAGCGAGCCAACCTGGCACAGCACCGATGGCCATGCCATTCAGCAGCAGTTGAACGCTAAAGACGTGCGTTTTGAGCGCTGGGAAGCCGACCGGGATCTGGGCCTAAACCCAACGCCGGAGACGGTGATTAACGCGTATCAGCACGCCATCGAAAAACTGGTTGAGGAAAAAGGCTATCAGAGCTGGGATGTGATTAGCCTGCGCGCCGATAACCCGCAGAAAGACGCGCTACGGGCGAAATTCCTCAACGAACATACGCACGGCGAAGACGAAGTGCGCTTCTTTGTCGAAGGCGCGGGGCTGTTCTGCCTGCACATCGGCGATGAGGTGTATCAGGTGCTGTGTGAGAAAAACGATTTAATTTCGGTGCCAGCGGGCACGCCGCACTGGTTTGATATGAGCTCTGAGCCGAACTTCACGGCTATCCGCATTTTCGATAACCCGGAAGGCTGGATTGCGCAGTTCACCGGGAGTGAAATTGCGACCGGGTATCCGACGCTGGCTTAAGGTCTGTCTTTCATTTTGCCCCTCTCCCCCGGAGAGGGGCATCAGACAATACTTTTCCCCAACGCTAACGCACGCACTATTGCCTCTGTCTCCAACCCAACCAACCGCGCCAGACGTACAAACTCCACTACGTCCAGCCGCCGCTCACCGTTTTCAACTTTCGCGATAAACGACTGAGGCTTGCCCAGCGCTTCGGCAAGTTGTGCCTGCCTAACCCCATTTCCTTTCGAGCTTTCTTTAGCGCATTGATGACACGCTGATATTCATCTGAGTGGACCGAGGCCATAAGTTCGATTCCGTTCAATTATCCTGAAATCGAATATCCTCTCATTGTATTCACACGCCCTTTGCAAATTTCCCCGCCGCCACTTCTGTCGGGGTCACCACGCCGATGTCCAGCACCCAACCGCTGATTAACGCGGCGGGAGTGACGTCGAACGCCGGGTTATATACGCGGGCATTTTCGGGCGCCCACTGCACATCGCCGAAACTGCCTGCCACCCCAGTGACTTCCGCCGCAGCACGCTGCTCAATCGGGATGGCCTCACCGTTCGGACAGTTCGGATCAAGCGTGGTCTGCGGAGCAGCAACGTAGAATGGAATATCGTGGAATTTCGCCAGTACCGCCAGCGAATAGGTGCCGATTTTATTCGCCACGTCGCCGTTGGCAGCAATGCGATCCGCGCCCACCCAAACGGCATCGACCTGCCCCTTCGCCATCAGGCTTGCCGCCATCGAATCGGTAATCAGCTGATACGGCACGCCCAGTTCGCCCAATTCCCACGCGGTGAGTCGTCCCCCCTGCAACAGCGGACGCGTTTCATCGACCCAGACGTTAGCGACTTTGCCCTGCTGATGGGCAAAATTAATCACGCCCAGCGCCGTACCCACGCCCGCCGTCGCCAACCCGCCGGTGTTACAGTGCGTCAGCAGACGGCTGCCAGGTTTTACCAGTTGGCTGCCCGACATGGCGATGCGCTCGCAAAGCTGCTTGTCTTCATCAATCAGTCGCAGGGCTTCGGCCACCAGCGCCGGAACGAAGTTTTCTTGCGCCAGCGCAAGCTTCATTCGCTCGAGATTGTTCATCAGGTTGACCGCCGTCGGGCGCGACGCCCGCAGCGTTTCCAGCGCATTGAGCAGCGCATCGCGATTCAGGCCGCGCTCAGCCAGCAGCGCCAGCAGCAGGCTGGCGGAAAGGCCAATCAACGGCGCACCGCGCACCCGCAAAGCATGAATATGGCCGACCAGCGCCTCGACGCTGTTGGCGTCCAGCCAGCGTGACGCCTGCGGCAGCGCCTGCTGATCCAGAATAAACAGCTGATTGTCGCGCACCCACAGGCTGGTGGTCTGTAATGTCTGCATATCGTTAAATCCCTGTTGCGTTGTTGTATCACATTGTGTCAGGATGAATTCCAGATGTATAGACGTCTGAATGGCTTTATTTCTGGCTATCTCATCACGAGAACATGAGGATCGAGGCAATGTCGCAATACCATACCTTCACAGCCCACGATGCCGTGGCTTATGCGCAACAATTTGGCGGCCTCGACGACCCGTCCGAGCTGGTTTCAGCGCAGGAGGTCGGCGACGGCAATCTCAACCTGGTGTTTAAAATCTTCGACACCCACGGCGTGAGCCGCGTGATCGTCAAACAGGCGCTACCCTACGTACGCTGTGTGGGCGAATCCTGGCCATTGACGCTGGATCGCGCGCGCCTCGAAGCGCAAACGCTGGTCGAGCATTATCAGCACGCGCCGGAACACACGGTGAAAATCCACCATTTCGACGCCGAACTGGCGGTGATGGTGATGGAAGATTTATCCAACCACCGCATCTGGCGCGGCGAACTGATTCAGGGCGCGTATTACCCGCAGGCGGCGCAGCAGCTGGGGCATTACCTGGCGCAAACGTTGTTCCACACCAGTGATTTTTATCTGCATCCGCATCACAAAAAGGCCCAGGTGGCGAATTTCATCAACCCGGAAATGTGCGAGATTACGGAAGACCTGTTTTTCAACGACCCGTATCAGGCGCACGAGCGCAATAATTATCCGGCAGAGATTGAAGCCGACGTGGCCGCTCTGCGTGACGATGCGCAGCTGAAACTGGCGGTGGCATCACTCAAGCACCGCTTCTTCTCACAGGCGGAAGCACTGCTGCACGGCGATATTCACAGCGGTTCAATTTTTGTCGCCGAAGGCAGTTTGAAAGCCATCGACGCGGAGTTTGGCTACTTCGGCCCGATCGGGTTTGACATTGGCACGGCGGTAGGCAACCTACTGCTGAACTACTGCGGATTGCCGGGCCACTCAGGCATTCGTGATGCCGCTGCCGGGCGCGAGCAACGTCTGGCGGATATTCAGGAACTGTGGAACACTTTTGCCGAACATTTCCAGGCGCTGGCGACGGAAAAAACGCAGGATGCCGCGCTGGCTTACCCGGGCTATGCGAGCGAGTTTCTGAAAAAGGTGTGGCACGACGCTGTGGGCTTTTGCGGCACCGAGCTGATTCGCCGCAGCGTCGGGTTGTCTCACGTGGCGGATATCGAGACCATCAAAGACGATGCCATGCGCCATGCGTGTTTACGTCACGCGATTTCACTGGGGCGCGCGCTGATTGTACTGGCGGACAGAATTGACAGTGTCGACGAACTGATTGCGCGGGTTCGGCAGTACAGTTAATTATTCCCCCCTGCGCCGGACCCTTCCCTCGCCCTTTTCGGGCGAGGGTTTCCCCACAATTTACTGCTTATTTTTCGCTTCCAGCGTGGCAAACCACGGTGCGACGAAATCTTCGGTCTGCCCCCAGCCCGGAACGATTTTGCCCAGGCTTGCTACGTTCACCGCACCCGGCTGCGCCGCCAGCAGCGCCTGAGGAATCGCCGCCGCTTTGAAATCATAGGTCGCAGGCGTTGGTTCTCCAGCGATTTTATTGGCAATCAGGCGTACGTTGGTGGCACCAATCAATTTCGGATCCACCGCCACGCTCACTTTCCACGGACTGTTCGCTTCCCGCATCAGCTGTAAATCCTGGTTAGAGACGTCGATGCTGTAGAGTTTAATTTCAGTGCGACCGTTCTCTTTCAGCGCCTTATACGCGCCCTGGCTGAACGCATCCCAGGTGCCCCAGATGGCGTCGATTTTGCCTTTCGGATACTTCGCCAGCACCGCGCCGACTTTATTGGCGGTGTCACCCTGCACATCAGAAGAGACCGCGCCGATAGACTCCAGTTCGTGAATGCCTGGATTCTGCTTCAGCAGCGTCTGGTACTGTGCCTGGCGGCGTTCCATCGGCGGGAATCCGGCTACCCACAACTTGATGATGTTGGCTTTGCCGTTGAAATCTTTCACCAGTTGGCCGAAAGAGAGATCGGTCAGCGAGGCGTCATCCTGCTGAGTGACGGTCACGCCCGGGATCTCGCCGTTCACTGCAGTATCGAACACCGCCACTTTGATGCCTGCATCGACCGCTTTTTTCACCAGTTCGGTGGAGTACGGGTCGCGGCCCTGCGACAGGATGATCCCGTCATATTTCTGGCTGATGGCCTGGTTGACGAAGTCCTGGAATTTGGCGTCGTCGCCGTTGCTCAGAAAAGTGCTGACTTTGAAGCCAAGCTTTTTTCCTTCCTGAATGGCACCGGAGACGAACTGTGTGGTGTTGTCGTCTGAACCGAGATTACGCACAATCGCGATGCGGATTGGGCCGCTGTGGTTGGCGATCGCCGCCGGAACCGGCGTTGGCGTTTCGGCATAGGCGGCGACGGAATTGAGCAACCCGAGCGCGATAAGTGACAGCGTGATTTTTTTCATTGTGTTTACCCTGATTGTTGTTATGTCTGAATTTTTGTTATGTACGAATGGTTATGTCCGTCGCTGGAAATAGGTCAGAGCCAGCGCACCAGCCAGCACCAGACCTTTGATGATGTCCATCGCGTAATACGGCACCGACAGCATGACCAGCCCGTTCGACAGCACGCCGAGAATCACCGCCCCCACCAGCGTACCGAGCGCGTTAGGTTTACCGGAGCCTGCCAGAGAGAAGCCAATCCACGCCGCCGCGACCGCGTCCATCAGGTAGCCACTGCCCGCATTCACCTGCGACGAGCCGATGCGCGATGCCAGCAGAATACCGCCCAGTCCGGCGAGCAACGAAGCAATCACGTAGGCCGCCACTTTATAGCGCGTGGTGCGAAGCCCCGACAGGCGCGCCGCTTCCGGGTTGCCGCCAATCGCATACATCCGACGCCCGTGGGTGGTCAGCGACAGCACCAGCTGTGCCACCACCGTGACCACCAGCATGATAATCACGATCGTCGGCACCTGGCCGAGCAGGCCAAACGCCGCCGGGATCGTGCCTTCCGCCATATCGCCGCTCGGCAGCACCATGTTTTCAGTTATCGAACCGCCGAAGCTGTAGGTCGCCGCCACGCCCTGCACCACGAACAGGCTAGCGAGCGTTGCGAGCATGTCGGGTATGCGCAAAATGACAATCAAAAAGGCGTTAAACAGCCCCACCAGCGTGCACAGCAGTAGCGTGACCACAATCGCTTCGGTAGTGCCAAAGCCGTGCCAGACGAACAGCGAAATCACCAGCGCATTTGCCAGCGACGCGGTCGAACCGACGGACAAATCAAAGCCGCCGACGGTGAGGGATATCGACACGCCAACGGCAATCACCGTCACGATGGCAATCGATCGCAGAATGTTGATGATGTTAAACGGATCGAGGAAATTGTCCGACGCGAGGCCGAAAATGGCCACCAGCGCCACCACGGTCAGCAACATGCCCCACTTATAGAGAAAATCGAAAAACTGCTGACGGCCCGATGCCGCCGATTTAACTGTCAGGGCCTTGCTCACGACGCCGCTCCTCCGGTGGAGTAATAAAGTAGGGTTTCTTCGCGGGCCTCAGCGCCCGCCACTTCTGCCACAATCTTGCCGTCCCACAACACGCAGATCCGGTCGCATAAACCGACCAGCTCCGCAAATTCGCCGGAGGCGTAAATCACCCCTTTGCCTTCGCGGGCCAGGCCGTCAATCAGGTTGAACAAGTCGGTTTTGGCTTTGACGTCTACACCTTTGGTCGGCTCGTCAAAAATCAGCACGTTGGCGTTGCCCCGCAGCCATTTGCCAATCGCCACTTTTTGCTGATTACCGCCCGACAGCCTGCGCAGCGTCTGCCCCGGGCCGGTGGTACGAATGCCAACGCGGGCGATAACCTCTTCCGCCCAGCGCCAGGCTTTTCGATGGCCGAACAGGCTCCAGCGGGAAAAGCTGTTATCCGCGCCCACTGCCAGATTCATGCCAATAGACTCATCGATGAAAATGCCCTCTTTGCGCCGTTCTTCCGGCACCAGCGCCAGTCCACGCAGCACTGAATCCGCCGGGTCACGCGGCCGCCACGGTTGCCCGTTCAATTCGGCACGCTCGACGCGGCTTTTACTGGCACCAAACAGCGCCTTGCACAATTCGGTTTTCCCGGCCCCCGCCAACCCGGCGATGCCCAGAATTTCGCCTTTGCGCAGCCGCAGAGAGATGTCCTGTAGCAGATGTTCGTCATGCAGTCCGTCGACCTGCAACACCACGTCGTCGCTGTAAGCCGGGCGCGCCGGGGGGAAAATATCGGTCAGCTCGTGGCCGAGCATTTTTTCCACAATTTGCTCACCGCTCAGCGCCGCCATCGGCCCGCTTTCGATTAAGCGCCCGTCGCGCAGCACCGTCAGGGTGTCGCAAATGGCTTTTAATTCGTGAATGCGGTGAGAGATAAACACCACGCCAATGCCCTGCTGTTGCAGGCGTCTGACCACCGTAAACAGACGTTCGCTTTCGTGACTGTCGAGTGGGGCGGTCGGCTCGTCGAGGATCAGAAAACGGCAGTGATGCGACAACGCACGCGCCAGCAAAATTTGCTGTTTCTCTGCCAGCGAACAGCTGTCGATGGGGCGCTTCACATCGAGTTGCACGTCGAGCTGCGCCAGCGCTGCTTTCGCCTGCTGACGCACCTGCCGCCAGCTGAAGCGGTATCCCGGCCCGGCCAGATGGTCGAGCATAATGTTCTCTGCCACCGACAGGCCCGGCACCAGCGCCACGTCCACTTCCTGCTGCACCAGATGAATACCTGCTTTTTTGGCATCGCGTGGCGAACGAATATTCACCGACTGATTGTCGAGAAAAATCTCGCCGTCATAGTGATCGTAAGTACCGCACAGCACCGCCATCAGCGTCGATTTGCCTGCGCCGTTGGCGCCCGTCAGGGCATGCACCGACCCGCCGGTGAGGGTAAAGGTCACCTGCGTCAGGGCCTTAAAACCGGAAAAGGCCAGGCTGATGTCGCGCATCTCGAGGCGATTATCTACCATTCGCTGCATACCCCTATAATTAGCCATCCAGACACCTAGACATATTTCAGGCTAACGATAATACACAGATCAATAACAAATGAGCAACAGCGATATTAATCTGGTCGCTGGGCTGAGCGAGCGCTATACCTAATGAGGGTTCACATCCGAAGACTCATCTCAACATCTGAGGCAACTATGCATATCTCTCTGACAGGTAAACGCGCGCTGGTGACCGGTGCCAGCCGCGGGCTTGGGCGTGCTATTGCGCTTTCACTGGCGAACGCTGGCGCTGACGTGGTGATTACGTACGAAAAATCAGCTGATAAGGCGCAGGCGGTGGCGGAAGAAATCCGCGCCCTGGGCCGCAAAGGCCACGCCATTCAGGCAGACAGCAGCGATGCACAAGCTATCGTGCAGGCGGTTAATGAGTCAGCGGAAACCCTCGGCGGGCTGGATATTCTGGTCAACAACGCAGGGATCGCCCGCGACGGCCCGCTGGAATCGATGTCACTGGAAGATATTGATGCAGTGATTGGAGTGAATATTCGTGGCGTCGTGATTGCGACCCAGGCCGCGCTGGCCCATCTTGGTCAGGGTGGACGAATCATTAATATCGGCAGCTGTCTGGCGAACCGCGTGCCATTTGGCGGCATCTCGGTCTATTCGATGAGCAAATCGGCGCTGAACTCGTTCACCCGTGGGCTGGCCCGTGATTTAGGCCCGAAAGGCATCACTGTCAATCTGGTGCATCCCGGTCCGACCGACAGTGACATGAACCCGGCCGACGGCGAACAGGCGGAGGGCCAGCGCCAGCAAATTGCGATTGGCCATTACGGTAAACCGGAAGATATCGCCGCCGCCGTTACGTTCCTCGTCAGCCCCGCCGCCGGGCAAATCACCGGCACCGGCCTGGACGTCGATGGTGGTCTGAACGCCTGACGCTAACAGCACTTCGCCCCGCCTTTCCCGCCGTAGCGTGCATCCTGGCGTTCACGGAAAAACTCTTCGTAGGTCATGGGCGTCAGATCCGGATGGGTCAGGCGTACATGCGCCACGTAGTTGTCGTAGTCAGGTACGCCAATCATCATTTTGGCCGCCTGACCGAGGTATTTCCCGGCTTTTGAGAGTGTGTCGAACATACCTGCTCCAGAGTGAGATTTCCCTCTCCCGTTACCGGGAGAGGGTCACACCACATTAATGTGCATTTTTCGCCTGAGCAACAATCTGCCCAACGTTTTCCGGCATGGGTTCATACGGCGTCTCTTTCGCCGTCGGTTTATCTTCCTTCAGTGCGGCCAGCGCGGTTTTCACTGAATAGAGCGCCAGCACCACGACCACCACCATAAAGAAGATAGTCAGCCCGGCATCGAGCCGATTATTGAACACCAGCTGCGACAACTGAGACTCGGTGTACTGCGCCGGGATCTTGCCGCTGTCGATCATCGCCTGGAACTTGTTGGCGATAGCGAGGAAGCCGACTTTGGTATCGGGACTAAAGGATTTCTGCCAGCCTGCCGCCAGGGTACAAATCAGCAGCCACGCCGTTGGCACCAGCGCCACCCAGGCGTAACGCTGACGTTTCATTTTGAACAGCACCACTGCGCAGAGCATCAGCGCCATACCCGCCAGCATCTGGTTGGCGATGCCAAACAGTGGCCACAGGGTGTTGATGCCGCCCAACGGATCAACCACGCCCTGATGGAGGAAATAGCCCCACGCCAGCACGCATAGCGCCGTTGCCAGCAGATTCGCGGGCAACGAATCGGTGCGTTTCAGGTTTGGGCTGATAACGCCCAACAAATCCTGCAACATGAAGCGCGCCGCACGGGTCCCGGCATCCACGGCAGTCAGAATAAACAGCGCTTCAAACAGGATCGCGAAGTGATACCAGAAGGAAACGTCCATCAGCCCGCCGAGCGAGCCATGCAGGATGTACGCCATGCCGACCGCCAGCGTCGGCGCCCCACCCGCGCGGGAAATAATCGACTGTTCACCGACTTCTTTTGCAATCTGCGTGAGCGTATCCGGCGTGACCACAAAGCCCCAGCTACTGACCACCTGCGCGGCAGAGGCCACTACGTCCGTGGTTCCGGCCGGAGCCAGTACCGCCATCGGACTGTTCATCGCGAAATAGACGCCCGGATCGATAACACACGCCGCCACCAGCGCCATGATTGCCACAAAGGATTCCATCAACATGCCGCCGTAACCAATAAAGCAAGCCTGGCCTTCGTTGGCCAGCATCTTTGGCGTAGTCCCGGAAGCAATCAGCGCGTGGAAGCCAGATACCGCCCCACAGGCGATGGTGATGAACAGGAACGGGAACAAGCTGCCGGTCCAGACCGGGCCCGTACCGTCAACGAATTTGGTCAACGCGGGCATCGTCAGGGTTGGGCGCAGGATCAGAATGCCGACAGCCAGCCCAACGATGGTACCGATTTTCAGGAAAGTAGAGAGATAATCGCGTGGCGCCAGCAACAGCCACACCGGCAGCACCGCCGCCACAAAGCCATAGCCCACCAGCATCCACGTCAGTTGCACGCCGGTGAAATCAAACCACGGCGCCCAGGTCGCGCTTTCCGCCACCCAGCCACCCGAAATAATGGCGAACACCAGCATCA
The DNA here is from genome assembly GCF_024764775.1 of Scandinavium manionii. Taxonomy (NCBI): domain Bacteria; kingdom Pseudomonadati; phylum Pseudomonadota; class Gammaproteobacteria; order Enterobacterales; family Enterobacteriaceae; genus Scandinavium; species Scandinavium manionii. The sequence continues at coordinate 454,776 of NZ_JALIGC010000040.1, forward strand.
CCAGACCAATCACCGACACTTCACCAATACGCCCGGGGCGCAGATAGCGAATGTAGATCCCCATGAAAAGCGCCAGCGGAATGGTGAAGGCCACGGTATACGTTCCCCACGGACTATGGGTCAGCGCTTTCACCACGATCATCGCCAGCACCGCGAGGATGATGACCATAATCATAAAGGTGGCAATCAGCGCGATAACGCCCGCAGTGGCGCCCATTTCCTCTTTCACCAGCTCGCCGAGCGAACGTCCGTCGCGGCGGGTGGAGACAAACAGCACCATAAAGTCCTGCACCGCCCCGGCCAGCACCACTCCCGCCAGGATCCAAATCATCCCCGGCAGATAGCCCATTTGCGCCGCCAGCACCGGGCCGACCAACGGCCCCGCGCCGGCAATCGCCGCAAAATGGTGACCGAACAGCACTTTTTTATCGGTCGGCACATAGTCAAGACCGTCGTTATGGCGCACCGCAGGCGTCATGCGCGTCGGGTCCACCGCCAGCACTTTTTTGGCGATATACAGGCCGTAAAAACGGTAGGCGATGAGATAAACACAGACTGCCGCCACGACAATCCATAACGCATTTATCTGTTCACCACGGTTGAGCGCAATATAGCCAAGGGCAAAGGCGCCCACGATCGAGAGAATGGCCCATATCAGGTATTTCCCTGGGTTATTCATGGTCAAATTCCATCAGTGAAGGGGAAGATGTTACATTTTGTATCTATAACACCCCTTCCGGATTTAACAACCTGATAACCGAGGAAAAGGGAGATGTGGCGGGGGATTTACATGACATTGTTAAGCGGATCACTGTCTGGTGGCTGGCGGGGTTTTGGCGGTAGCGAGTGGTTTCCCCCTCTCCCCTGCCCTCTCTCAGGGAGAGGGCATCAGCCCGCAGAGGCGCAAACTACCCCAGCACCATCGTACTCAGCCGACACGTGCAGCAGCGCCGCCCTTGCTCGTCGAACACCACAATCTCCCAGCTTTGGGTCTGCTTACCGAGGTGCAGCGGCTGGCAGACTCCGCGCACTTTCCCCTGTGACACCGCCCGGTGATGGGTGGCGTTCAGCTCGGTACCCACGACGCACTGGCCTTCGCGGGTCATCAGATAACCCGCCATCGACCCCAACGTTTCCGCCAGCGCGGCCGATGCGCCGCCGTGCAGCAGGCCAAACGGCTGATGCGTCCGCGCATCCACTGGCATGTCGGCCTCCAGCGTGTCGTCGCCGAGCCGGGTATACACGATACCCAGGTGCCCTACCATCGTCGCCGCACTGGTGGCGTTCAGTTCTTCAAGCGATAAATGTCGAATCCAGATCATCACGCCCCCAGCGTCGAGCCGCCGTCCACCACGATATCCTGCAACGTAATGTGGCTGGCGCTATCCGAGGCGAGGAACAAAATGGTGCTGGCAATTTCCTGCGGGCGCGCAATTTTGCCCAGCGGAATGCCGAGCTTAAACTGCTCTCCGAAGCCGCGAATACGTTGCTGCTCTGCGTCATCACTGACCCACAGCGTGCGCTGCATATCGGTGTCAGTCGAACCTGGTGAAACCAGATTACAGCGCACACCGCTGGCCGAAAGCTCCAGTCCGACGGTCAGTGCGAGGCTTTTCAACGCCGCTTTCGACGCGCCGTACGCGCTCATGCCGATGCGCGGCGTGTGTGCGGCATCCGACGCCACGGTAACAATCGCCCCGCCCTGCTGCTGGCGAAATTTCGCCATCGTCTGCTGGAACAGGTTGAATGCACCGCCAACATTAACCGCAAATGTCTGCTGCCAGTCGGCCAGGCTCAGGGTATCCGTGGCCCCCATGCGCAAAATCCCGGCGGCATTCACCAGCACGTCAAGACGCGCCAAATCATGCAGCAGCGGTGCACAGACCAGCAGAACCTGCTGCGAGTATGCCACGTCCATTTTCACCGTAGTGAACGGATAGTCGGCCTGGTCAAAGGCCAGATCAAACCCGGTAACCTCTGCGCCAGCCTCAACAAACGCCAGCGCGGTGGCGTAACCAATGCCTTTTCCCGCGCCGGTTACCCAGACGGTTTTGCCGTGGAAATCAAATCCGGCCATCACTTAACCTCGCGGGACAGGAGCGCCCACCATCCATCAATGGTTGGGTTTTTCGCCAGCATCACAAAATCGATATCACCGTGAATTTTGCGCCAGCGCGCCGCCAGGGCCATCATCCGCACCGAATCCAGACCGTAATCAATCAGGTTTTCATCATCCAGCGGCTCATCGGACTCATCCAGCAGCGGCAGAATGACAGCCCGCAGCGCCGCTTTTGACGCAGGCAGCGGCAGCAGTTCTTCGGTCATCACCACGCGACCAGAACGGCCCGCGACGTATTTCAGCGACATCAGATGCTCTTCGCGACTGAAATCCGCCAGCGCATCAGCAACGAAAAACGGTTTGATGTCGCGCATAAACGCATCGGTGGCGGTAGTCATGCAGCCGATGTGCGCATAAACGCCAGTGATAATCAGCTGATTACGCCCGCTCTCTTTTAGCATTTCTTCCAGCGGCGAACGGTGGAACGCGCTGTAGCGCCATTTCACCAGCACGGTGTCGGCTTCATCCGGGGCGAGTGCAGCAATCACGCGCTGCTGCTCCGGCGAGCGGGTCAAACCCGGCCCCCACATGTCGTTCAGCAGCGCACGGTCTTCGTCGCTCTGCTCTTTCGGCTGGGCGGTGTAGTAGACCGGAATGTTGTGCTTTTTGGCGAAATCGCGCAGGGCTTTAATGTTCGCCACCACGGTTTCCATCATCGCGCTGTTTTCACCCCAGAAATTGAGGAAATACTCCTGCATATCATGGATCAGCAGCGCCGCGCGGGCAGGTTCAAACGCCCAGTCCACTTTGTTGGCCGGAATATCAGCGGCGGTGGGCAGTGCGTAGGCCTGCAGTTTTGGAATTGCCATACTCTTCTCCTTCAGGCCAGGGTGCGGTTTGCAATCCACTGACGTAATTGTTTTTTATCGACTTTCCCGACCGGCGTTAGCGGCAATGCATCTACGCACTCCACCCGGTCCGGCAGTTTGAATTCTGCGACGCCCTGTTCACGCAGGAAGCGGCGCACCGCCACCGCCCGTAACGACGTTTTGGTGACCAGATACGCACAGCTTTTTTCGCCGAGCAGGCTGTCTTCCATGCTGACCAGCGCCGCATGAATCACCTCGTCGTGGCGTAGCAGCAGGTTTTCGACCTCTTCGGCGGCGATCTTTTCGCCCCCGCGGTTGATCTGATCTTTCTCTCGGCCCTGCACGGTGATGTACCCGTGTTCATCGATAGAAATCAGATCGCCGGAGCCGTAAAATCCGTTGGCGTCAAAGGCGCTGTCGTTGTGCTCGGGGCTTTTGTAATAGCCGCGGAAGGTGTACGGCCCGCGGGTCATCAGCCGCCCCACTTCGCCGCGCGGCAACGGGTTCCCGTCGGCATCGGCGACCCACACTTCGTCGTCGGGGGACATCGGGCAGCCCTGGGTGTGGATGATGCGTTCCGGCGAATCGTCGAGGCGGGTGTAGTTCACCAGCCCTTCCGCCATGCCAAATACCTGCTGCAGCTGGCAGCCAATTTCCGCCGGGATCCGCGCCGCCAGCGTGGCCGACAAACGCGCGCCGCCCACTTGCAGCAGCGTCAGCGAGGCCAATTGCGCGTTACTGTTCCATTCGTGAATCGCCTGTAGCCACAGGCTCACCGCCGGAGGCACCAGTGCCGCGACGGTAATCTGATGCTGTTCAATCAGCGGAAAACAGAGCGTGGCGCTTGGGTCCGCCGCCAGGACCACGCAGCCCTGAGCGAGGAACACGCCGAGTGCGCCGGGGGAACTTAAGGCGTAGTTATGCGCCGCCGGCAGCGCACACAGGTAGCGCGTGTTGTGGTCAAAGGCGCAAATCTCATTGCTGCGGCGAATGCTGTAGGCGTAGTCGTTGTGGGTGCGCGGGATAAGCTTCGGTGTCCCGGTGCTGCCGCCGGAAAGCTGGAAGAAGGCCACTTCGCCCGCGCCGGTCGGCGTGGCCACGAAGTTGTCAGCCGGATGCGCTATCGCCGCCGCCAGGCTGTGTTCGCCGTCTTCGTTACGCAGCAAAACCGCGCGCACGGAACGGTGCTCATCGACGAAAGCGTTGAGGAACACGTCGTCGGCAAACAGCGCATGCTGGCGGTCAGCAATCAAAATGGCCGGTTCAATTTGCGCGGCATAAGCCTGCAGTTCGCTGCGCTGATGGCTGAACAGCGCATTCACCGGCGCCACGCCGATGCGCAGTAAAGCGAAAAAGGTGACGTAAAACTCTGCCACGTTGCCCAGCTGCACCAGCGCGGTATCGCCCATTTTCAGCCCCTGACGCTGCAACGACGACGCGAGGTTATCCACCTGCACGTTGAGTTCGCGATAGCTAAAACGACGATCGCCGTCGATCACCGCCACGCTGTCGCTGTCTGCATGACGCGTCAGAAAATCGGTCAGCGGTAAATCCTGCCAGTAACCCTTCTCGCGGTAGCGGGCCGCCAGCTCAGGCGGCCACGGCGTAAATGCAACACTCATCGTCAATCCTTAATTGAGGCCAAACACGTTCAGCATGGTGGTGAGTTTGACGCCGGTTTCGCGCCATTCACCGAGCGGTGAAGAGGCAGGCACAATGCCCGCGCCGGCAAACAGGCGAATGTGGTTGGCGTGCACTTTCGCGCAGCGGATCGTGACCACCCATTCGCCGTTGCCTTCGGCATCACACCAGCCGACGATGCCGCCGAACAGCTCGCGTTCGAATGGCTCCAGTTCAGCGATCACTTGTTTGGCAACGTCATGCGGGAAGCCGCTCAGCGCCGGGGTCGGGTGCAGCAAACAGGCCAGTGACAGCGCGTTCTCATCCGCTTTCGCTTCGCCTTCAATCGGCGTCGCCAGATGCCACAACGTCGGGGTGGTGATGAGCTGCGGCGAGGACGGCAACGACAGCATTTCACTGCGCGGCGTCAGGACGTTCTTCATCGCCTGCGTCACTAAATCGTGCTCGTGACGATCTTTCTGTGAGGCCAGCAGGCGGTTGCCCGCTTCCCGGTCCAGCACGTTATCCGGCTGACGACGGGCAGAGCCCGCCAGCGGCAGCGAGCTGAAATGCGAACCCTCTTTGCGCAGCAGCAGTTCCGGGCTGGCACCCAGCAACACGCCGCCGTCGGGCAGCGGCACGTGGAAGTTGAAACTCGCCGGGTTCTGCGCAATCAGGCGTTCCAGCAGCGTACCGGTGTCCACATTAATGTCGGTGGTCAGTTCAATCAGACGCGACAGCACCACTTTGTCGACTTTCGGCGTGGCAGTCAGCTGTGCAGCGCTCGCCACCATCGCCATAAACAGGTCCTGTTCAGGAATTTCCTGACGCGCCTGGACCTGCATCGGTTTCATGCCGGCGGCGTACGGCGCAGAGTGCTGCTTAGCGGTGCGGGAAAACGCCTCGCTGTGCTGGGGAATAAACAGCGCAGAAGGCTGAGTGGTATCAAACGGAATGGCACCAACCAAAATCGGGCGGGCGATACCGGCCGCTTTGGCGTCAGCAAAGGCGCTGGCGAGGGTGCGCTGGAACTCGCCCGCCAGATCTTCACCGCCTTCCACGGGCTGTTCGATACGACGAAAACAGCCGGAGGCGGTGAAACTGCGGTACGGTGACATAAAAAAGAAGCTATCAGGTGACAGCGTTGGTGCGACTTCCTGCCCGGCCTCGGCCAGTGACGTTTCCATATCATCCTCCAAAACGATAAAGATATTACGAATAATTATCATTTATATTTTGGTTCGGTAAGCTAAGAGTAAACGCGCTCATTGTCAACTTCAGCCGCATCATCCGACTTGCATCTGCGGCGCACTAAAGTGAAAATGAGATTCATTAACATCAACCAAACAGGACTTTGACGTCGTGAAATCCCCCGTTTTTTTCCGTAACACCCTGCTGATCGCCGGGCTTTGTCTTTTAGGATTAACCTCAGCTCTCGCCGCCGACTGGCCGCGTCAGGTCACCGACAGCCGTGGCACACACACGCTGGAGCACAAACCGCTGCGTATTGTCTCCACCAGCGTGACCCTCACCGGCTCGCTGCTGGCGATTGACGCGCCGGTGGTGGCCAGCGGGGCAACCACCCCGAACAACCGCGTGGCCGACGAGCAGGGTTTTCTGCGTCAATGGGGCGACGTGGCAAAACAGCGTCAGCTCGCCCGCCTGTACATTGGTGAGCCAAACGCAGAAGCCGTTGCTGCACAAATGCCAGATTTGATCCTGATCAGCGCCACCGGCGGTGATTCCGCGCTGGCGCTGTACGACCAGCTGTCGACCATCGCCCCAACGCTTATCATTAACTATGACGATCAGAGCTGGCAGAGCCTGCTGACCCAGCTTGGCGGCATCACCGGACAGGAAAAACAGGCCAGCCAACGCATTGCGGAATTTGATAAGCAGCTCGCGACGCTCAAACAGCAGATGAAACTGCCGCCGCAGCCGGTCAGCGCACTGGTGTACACCGCCGCCGCGCACAGCGCCAATCTGTGGACGCCGGAATCCGCGCAGGGCAAATTGCTGGAACAGTTGGGCTTCACCCTCGCGCCGCTGCCCGCCGGGTTGCACACCAGCCAGAGTCAGGGCAAACGTCATGACATCATTCAGCTTGGAGGGGAAAACCTGGCGGAAGGCCTGAACGGCCAGTCGCTGTTCGTGTTTGCCGGGGATCAGAAAGATACCGACGCCATCGAAGCGAATCCGCTGTTGTCGCACCTCTCCGCCGTGCAAAACAAACGGGTGTATGCGCTCGGCACCGAAACGTTCCGCCTCGATTACTACAGCGCGATGCGGGTATTGCAGCGCCTGGAAACGTTGTTTGGCTGATGACCGTGCCCGGTGGCGCTACGCTTACACGGGCCTATAAGACACATTCCGTAGGCCCGGCAAGCTTGCGCCGCCGGGCATATTCCACCGCACTAAACCGTGGCCGTTTCCTGGCGGAAGCGACGCAACTCACCGAGTAACAGCACCAATATCACGCCGACAATCGCTAACGCCCATCCGCTGGCGGATGCCGCTGCTACCGGCGTGAGCATTGCGCCAAACCCGCCTAAAATCGCCGCACCAATGGCATCGCCGGTAACGTTCTGCGCCGTCCACAGGCCGTTAATTCGGCCGAGCATCGCTTCCGGGGTTTGCGTCTGAATCAGGGTGTATTGCAGCAGTGAACTGATGGCGCTCAACCAGCCAAAAAGCGCCAGACACAGCGCGCCCAACGCCCACACTGGCATCAGGCTGAACATCCCAATCGCGACAAACGAGCCCACCGTGGTGAGCAACATGATTTGCCCCGGCTTTTCGCTACGCGCAAGATTGCCGCTGGTTAAGGCGCCAAACGCCGCGCCGAGCGGGATCGCTGCATACAGCAAACCAATCTGTGCCGCCGACATCTGCCAGCTCATCGCCAGCGCCGGATACAGCACGCGCACCGCACTGGCCATGGTCAGAAGAGCGCCGAGCAGCGCGATGCCGCCAATCAGCGGGCTGTTAAACAGGAAACGCAGCCCGGCCATCAGGGATTTCAGCGGATGCTCTCGCGGCTGTGGCGGCGGTGGTAACGGCGGCAAGCGCAGCAATGTCAGGGTAGTGATAAAGGTCCCGAGTGCAGCCAGCAGGTAGTTCCAGGAAAAACCGCCGCTCGCCAGCAGTAGGCCGCCGACCATCGGCGAAATTACCGAGCCCAGACGCACGGTGAGCATCGTAATCGCCCCCGCCTGCATCAGGTTTTCGCGCCCGACAAGCGCAGGTGTCGCCGCCAGCAGCGCGGTCACGCCAATGGAGGCAAACAGGCCGTCCCAGATCCCGAGCAGATAAATCGCCAGCAGCGAAGGCTCCGGCAGTAGCGCGTTCAGCCATAAGCCAACAAAGCCGATGCCGCAGGTGCCACGCGCCAGCAGAATCAGCTTTTTACGTTCGTAACGGTCGGCCAGCACGCCGCCGAGCATCAGGCCGATAAACATCGCCGCGCCGGTGAGCGTCACCGCCAGCCCGACGTGCCAGGTGGAATGGGTCAGCGACTGGATTTGTACCGGCACAGCAACGCCGAGCAGGCCAAGAGAAAGAATGGAGATAAAACGGGCGATAAAGACGGCGCGAAACGCCGGATGAGTCTTGAGCAGGCTGAGATTCAACAGCCAGGATTGTCTTTGCATGACGGGGCCTTCAACGAACTTTCGGTACCATTTCCGGGGCTGCACATGCTAACATAGGCAAATAAGATCGAGAACGATAATTACTATCATTATCACATCATGGACGTTGCTATGTCGTTTTCTCCCGCCGCGCTGCGCACCGTCGCCGTGCCCGGATTACTCATTCTGCTTATCGCCGCCGCCGCGTTCAGCCTACTGATTGGCGCAAAACCGCTGCCGCTGAATGTGGTTTTCGACGCCCTGTCCGGCAGCTGTCACAGCGCCGACTGCACCATTGTTCTCGATGCCCGATTACCGCGCACCCTCGCCGGTCTGTTAGCGGGCGGCGCACTCGGCCTCGCGGGCGCGCTGATGCAAACCCTTACCCGTAACCCCCTGGCCGACCCCGGCATTCTCGGCGTTAACGCCGGAGCCAGCTTTGCGATTGTGCTGGGTGCCGCACTGTTTGGTTTCACGCTGCCGCAGGAACAGCTGCTACTCGCCTTTTGCGGCGCGCTGATTGCCTCACTACTGGTGGCGTTTACCGGCAGCCAGGGCGGCGGCCAGCTTAGCCCGGTGCGTCTGACGCTGGCGGGCGTTGCGCTGGGCGCGGTGCTGGAAGGCCTGTCGAACGGCATCGCGCTGCTCAATCCCGATGTCTACGATCAGCTGCGTTTCTGGCAGGCCGGGTCGCTGGATATTCGCTCCCTCGAAACGTTGAAAGTGGTACTGCTGCCGGTGGGTATCGCCGCCGCCGTGGCGCTCGGTTTAAGCCGTTCACTGAATAGCCTGAGCCTCGGGGCAGACACCGCCACCGCGCTCGGCAATAAAGTGGCGCGCACCCAAATTCTTGGCCTGCTGGTGATAACCGTCCTGAGCGGCAGCGCCACCGCGCTGGTGGGGCCGATTGCCTTTATCGGGTTGATGGTGCCGCATATTTCGCGCTGGCTGGTCGGGGGCGATCATCGCTGGTCGCTGCCGGTCACGCTGCTCGCTACGCCAGCCCTGCTGTTGTTTGCCGATATTATTGGCCGCCTGCTGGTGCCGGGTGAACTGCGCGTGTCGGTGGTCAGCGCCTTTATCGGCGCACCGATGCTTATCTGGCTGGTGCGTCGCCAGCCGTCGCGCGGAGGTGTCGTATGATAGCCCCTGCCCGTCGTCTGGTCGTGAGCGTCGTGTTCCTGACCGTGGCGAGTCTGGCGATTAGCCTCTGGAGCCTGCGCAGCGGCGTGGTCACGCTGGATTTCAGTCAGGTTATCGCCGCCCTGTTCGGCGACGCGCCGCGCAACGTGACGATGGTGGTCACCGAATGGCGTTTGCCACGGGTGCTGATGGCGCTACTGGTCGGCGCAGCGCTGGGCGTCAGCGGCGCAATTTTCCAGTCGCTGATGCGCAACCCGCTTGGCAGCCCGGACGTAATGGGCTTTAACACCGGGGCCTGGAGCGGCGTGCTGGTGGCGATGGTGCTGTTTGGTCAGCATCAGACGGCGATTGTTTTCGCGGCGATGGCGGGCGGGATTGTCACGTCGTTGCTGGTCTGGCTGCTGGCGTGGCGCAACGGCATTGATACTTTCCGGCTGATCATTATCGGCATTGGCATCCGCGCGATGCTGATGGCGTTCAACACCTGGCTGCTGTTGAAGGCCTCTCTGGAAACCGCGCAGTCTGCCGGACTGTGGTTTGCCGGGTCGCTCAACGGCCTGACGTGGGCCAAAATTTTTCCCGCGTCACCTATTCTGCTGGTGATGCTGGTGTTTGCCGCCCTGCTGGTACGCCGGATGCGGCTGCTGGAAATGGGCGACGACAGCGCCTGCGCGCTGGGCGTGCGGGTCGAACGGTCGCGCTTATTGATGATGCTGGTCGCGGTGGTGCTGACCGCGGCCGCCACCGCGCTGGCGGGGCCGATTTCCTTTATTGCGCTGGTGGCCCCGCACATTGCGCGGCGCATCAGCGGCACCGCGCGCTGGGGTTTGACCCAATCGGCGTTGTGCGGCGCGCTGCTGCTAACGCTTGCTGATTTCGGCGCCCAGCGGCTGTTTATGCCTTACCAGCTACCGGTGGGCGTGGTGACCGTCAGCCTCGGCGGCCTGTATCTCATCGCCTTGCTTATTCAGGAGTCTCGTAAAAAATGACAGCTTCCACCGCCCGCCTGCGCGGCGAAGAACTGACGCTGAGCTACGGCAAAAAAGTGATCGCCGAGGGGCTGAACGTCGCCATTCCCGACGGTCATTTCACCGCGATCATTGGCCCCAACGGCTGCGGAAAATCGACCTTGCTGCGCACCCTAAGCCGCCTGATGACCCCGCAGCACGGCCAGGTATTTCTCGACGGCGAACAGATCCAGCGTTTCGCCAGCAAAGAAGTGGCACGGCGCATCGGCCTGCTGGCGCAAAACGCCACCACGCCGGGAGACATTACGGTGCAGGAACTGGTGGCGCGCGGGCGTTATCCGCATCAGCCGCTGTTCACTCGCTGGCGCAAGGAAGATGACGACGCGGTGAACCGTGCGATGCAGGCCACCGGCATGGTTGAGCTGGCGAATCAAAGCGTGGATACGCTGTCGGGCGGCCAGCGTCAGCGGGCATGGATTGCGATGGTGCTGGCGCAGGAAACGGCAATTATGCTACTCGACGAGCCGACGACCTGGCTGGACATCAGTCACCAGATTGATTTACTGGAACTGCTGAGCGAGCTTAACCGTGAGCGCGGATATACCCTGGCGGCAGTGCTGCATGACCTCAATCAGGCGTGTCGCTATGCCACGCATTTGATTGCCCTGCGCGACGGGCAGATTGTCGCCGAGGGCGCGCCGAAAGAGATTGTGACCGCGGAGCTGATTGAGCGGATTTACGGGCTGCGGAGTCTGATTATTGAAGACCCGGTGGCGGGTACGCCGCTGGTGGTGCCATTGGGAAAACGGTAGTCCTTCAACAGGACGCCTCACCCCGGCACTCTCCCCAAAAGGGACAGGGTGGCTGAGCGGCCAGGTGGTGAGATTCAGCTGAATAATATCGCGGTCCGTCATGCATCAAGTCTGTCGGCAAGATCCGGCCAGAGGTTTCATTTTCATCCCTTAAAATAAATGCCGAACTCAAAAACATTATTTCCCTGCCAGACACTCTGAAAATGAATTTGGCGTCAGCATTTGGTTTTTTAATCCATTGAGAAAATGCAGTAACTCGCAGTCAGAATAAAGATTAAACTTGGTCATGATCATGCGCTTATGCGCGCACACAGTTTTCACGTTGAGCTGTAAATCGCTGGCGATCTTTTCCGTATTAAAGCCACGATAAAAATGCGCAGCGACTTTAACTTGCTGGGGCGACAGGGTCCGGTGCAAACAACTCTGACAGTTGCGCCGGATATTTTTATAGGCTGTCTTCGTACTGTTTTCCCAGCCGCGAACGATTAACGCTCTGGTTTTACTGAGGCTTTCTGTTCGATTAATAAACACCATATTATTGACGCATAGCGGCATTTCGCCAATATGTGGCTTGTTTGTCCCTTGGTAAATGCCGATCAATAAACTGGTCGCCTTGCGGTTGCGTAATATCGGATTACAGAGATAGCTCTCTCCCGGCTCAAAATATTTTACGATAATATCCGCGATGGCCACATTCGCTTCGGTCAGTGTCAGAAACTCAACTAACTTGCCTTCTTCGTGCAAAAAAATATTTTCCAGTAAAATCTCCATGCCTTTTTGGTAGGTGGTGTTTTTATCACTCATTACGATTTGCAACATCGCCCCTCTCCCGTTAAATCAAGCGTTATTGATAGGCAAAGGTGATTGTTGCTGTCGCATTGGCGATACCAGGCGTAACAGGCGAGGCAGCCTGATAATAGCGGGCAACAAAAGGAATATTTAACGTCCCGCCAGCACTGATAATGCTGCCTACATTAAAGTAGCTATCAAACGCCACCGGGCTACCATTGTACAGAACCTGAATGCCGACCCCTCCTGCATTCCCTGTACCGCTGGTCAACGCCAGCACGCCATTCGGTTTTGAGAGATAGCCTGCGGAGCTCATGTACGCACTGACATTGGCCGGAGAATCACAGGTGACAGGCACCGTGAAATTCTTATCCCCTGAGGTTGAGCCGATACCGTTAAAGTCAGAGCGCGGCACTTTCGGGAGTGGCACGGGAATAAGGGTACTGACTGCGCAGGAAATAGCCCGATAATTGATGCTCCCGGCATAGGAAACTGAGCTGTCTGGGTCGGTTCCCAGCCCCCAGCCGGTAGCATACATCCCGATACCGAATTTCGTTTGTGCCTGAACCAGTGTTCCCGAGCCAACCGTATTAGAGGTTTTCACCAAGGCTAGCGTCATGTTGATAGAATACGTTTTTGCACTGGTGTTTGAGATATACCCCAGAGGTGTATTTCGAGTGTCGCAAGCCGCCCCTGCTCCCGTAACACGCTGGCCCGCAGAGTTTATCAAGGTGATACCGATGCCGCTTACACCGGTATTATATACCCCTGGCATCCCCACCACCTCAGTCCCCGTCCCATAGTAACAAGTGATGATGGTGCTCCCCTGCGGTACGCCACTGATGTTGGCGCAGTTCCCGGCAAAGCTGAAGTATCGCTCAGTGCCAGGAATAATGTTGCCCACCGGAACGGAGGCATCAACGGCAGTGGAACCTAAGTTTGCGACCCCGGGAACACTCGGGGAACTCACGCACCCTGTGTTCGCCGCGAAGACTGCGGGTGATACCATGCCCAGCCCCGCCAGCAAACCACACAGCAGCAGGAACTTTTTTATTAAAGAGAATATAGACATCACTTTCCTCACTGACATTGACCGCTGAGCGTCTGTACGCCCGCATTATCTGCTGTCTGTTTGTTCAGGGAATAATGCACGGAACACTGTTCTCCGGCCTCATTACCCCACTTCACATGTAACGCCCCACTGTCTGCCAAACCGGTCAGGTAAACCTGTCCGCCATCGCCGACAATAAAGCCTTGCGCGCCTTTCTGCGCCGGGTCAGTCACCATTGCCCCAAATGGAACAGGCGCACCGCCCGCCCGCAGAATCGTCATCAGCGCACGCTGACCGACGCTAGCGCTAAAGCTCGCCCGCACTACCGCGCCGCGCGTAGGGACGACGTTCTGGTTATTAAGTGCGAGATCCACATCGTCAGGAAGCGTTTCGGGGTCGAGCTGCACATGGTTCCGGCGATACGGCGTGGTGTAAGGCACAATGGCATAGCCGCGCCAGTCTGTTTTCACCCCGGTCTGATTGTTCACCCCCACGCCATCGGCACCCGGCGCCTGGACCAGCGCGACGGTTTCGCCCATTGGCTGACCAAACGTCACTCCGTTTTCATGCACCACCACTCCGCCCTGCACGCCATAGTTAATGCGTTGGGTGTTTCTGTCGTAGGCATAGCCGCCAGTCACTTCACCATAGGTGCCACGATAATCGGCGTTCAGATTGCCACTGTTGCCCGTGCCCTGACTGCCATATCCTTCCTGCACGTTCCAGCTGAGATTATTGTCTTCCAGCGCGGTTCCGTTGAGGCCGACGGTCTGGGTCGTATTGCCGTGCTTGCTGGTGTTCAACGTGTAGCTCGCCCAGGTATTGGGCAGGAACAGGCTAAACGGAACGTTAACGTTGAGACTAAAGACCTGATCCCGGTCGTAAACGCGCCCGGTTGTTGAGTTGCTGCCGATCGCTGAGCCATTGCGGGTCATGCCGTTTTCGTTATAGCTGTAGTTCAGGCCGTAACTGATACCGTTCCATGAGTTGTTATATCCGGCGCCAATCGAGCGCAGAGTGCGATCGCTGTTCCAGTAGTCTTCGCTTATCCAGCTCAGGGAGAGCGAGCCCGCGTTTTCGCCAAGAATCTGACTGATAGTGACTTCGCTGCGATTACGGCGACGCTCGGGTATCAGTTGATAGTTGTCATTACCGTCATGATACGTATCCATGACTTCCTGAAGGCTGTAATAGCCACTTGTCGAGTAGCGATAACCCGCGATGGCGAAGTTTGTTCCGGTCTGCACGATGTTTTTGCTGTAACGAACCCGCCACGACTGACCACTTTCTTTTAACTGATCCTGCGCCGTGGACCAGGCCTGGGTAACATCTGTCGATACTGCACCGAAATCCCCCAGGTTCTTGCCCAATCCCAACGCAAGTGATTGATATTTGCTGGCAAACTGTCCGCCGCCATAAGCCGTGAAGCCTGCCGGCAGGCCGTAAATAGCCGTGCCCTGGCTGAAAGGCGTGTTATCCACACTGTGGCTATAGGAACGATATTGCCCGGCGGTGACGCTGTATTTCAGGCGACCTTCACGTTGCAATACCGGCAGTGACGCAAACGGCACGACCATTAATTGTTCGCTGCCATCCGCTTCCTTTATGGTCACGTACAGATCGCCAGAACCGCCTGTCGGGTACATGTCGTTGATTTCAAACGCGCCCGGCGAGACATAACTCTGGTAAATGATGTAGCCGTTCTGGCGGATGATGACCTGGGCGTTGGTTCGGGCGATGCCGCGTACCACTGGCGCGTAACCTTTCTGGCTGTCTGGCAACATGTCATCATCAGAGGCGAGCTGCGCCCCGCGAAACGGCACGCTGTCAAACACGTCTGACGGAGAACTACTGTCACCCATCACCAACTGGCTTTTCAGTGAAATAATGCTGCGCGCGGCATAGGTATAAACCGTATCCCACTTGTCCTGACCATTGCTGTCGCGGCTCCAGGTGGTGTAGTTTCGCAACCGCCATGGACCGAGGTTGATCCCTGGGCGCAGGTTGGCATACTGGCTGTCGTTATCCCGCCCGTTACCGCTTCGGGCATAGTTATTCGCCCCGTTAAAGCTGTAATTGAGCAGAAAAGCCGGGATACCGTTGTCCCATTGCGTTTCGGGTACGACGCCACGCGCACTCTGCGACACCGCCATCTGCGGAATGCTCAGCAACAGTTGCTGGCCACTGAAGCGGAACTCGGCTTTAGCCTGGGGGATCGCCCCGAGCTGAGCGCATTTGGCGTTTTTATCTCCCAGCGCCGGGAATAACGCGGTTTTGACTCCCATCTCATTCAGCTCAGCCACGCTCAGGCATGGCTGCAGGATGTTGTTACCCGAAGCGTCTTTTTGCAGACTGAATTCAACGTCACGCGTATCCTGCAAATCGTTGTTGAGATAGATATCGATGTGATAAATACCCGGCGGCTGGCCCGCTCCGTCTTCAAAAACGGAGAGGTCAGTCATCCCCTGGTGAGGCGCATCCACTTCCAGCAGCGCCGGGTTAAAGACATCACGGGCCAGGGCGCTGAGCGGAAAACTGCCCAGCAGGACAAACTGCCCGGCAATCAGATAGGCCAGCTTGTTTACCCTGAGATCGGGCATGTGCCTGCCCTGTTTTATTGTGCTATTCATCCTTTAACTCCTGCCCGCAGAGCGGTTTCCTGATAAAACATCTATTGCTTTCAGCTGTGTTTTTCTGGAGTCGTTACCTGTTACATTGCGCCTTTGTGTTCCGGGCCGATGGCCCCGTAATCACTGATAATTTTCCAGCTGACGCTGCCGCCACTGACGCCAGCGGGCAGCGCAAACTTCGCCGTGCTTTGCGGCGCGACATAGGTCACGTTTTTCAGCGCTTTGCCCGCCACGCTGATTTGCATAAAGTTCATGTAAAACGGCGTTGGGTTGGTCACCTGTACGCTGTCACCGCTGCGCTGCCAGGTGAGCTGGCTGGCTACGTCTTCAGGGGTCCCTTTCAGACCGGTGGGGCGGAAGATGAGCTTGATACGGTTTTTGACGGCTATTTGCAGCGTGTTCTGGTTGCTGCTGACTTCAGCCGCAGGAATCGCTTTGATATTCATCCAGTACAGCGATTCACGATCGTTGGGCAGATTGCCGCCTGCGCGGACCACTCGCAGCACGTTCTGCTGCCCGCCGTCGAGACGAAACAGCGGCGGGGTCACCATAAAGGGGGCTTTCTCAGCGCCACCAGTGGTGGTATCGACCCAGGACTGCACCAGATAGGGCACTTTGTCCGGGTTAGTGACGCTCAGTGAAGACTCCTTCTTACTTCCGTCATAAATAAGGCGTGTGCCGCCCACGATCACACCCGCCTGAGCCAACGTTGAAATGGCCAACAGTGCAGCCAGTAACGAGCCAGTAAACATTTTCATATCAATATCCTGTCGAGGAGATAAAAAATGGCCGGCACTGTTGCCGCCGGCCTGTTCGCTAATCTCCGGCCCTTGCGGGCAGAGTCTTAGTTGTAAATAACGCTGAAGTTCGCCACACTGTTCGCAGGACCCGCGGTAACGTCAGAAGTCACTGATTTGTAGCGAGCAACGAACGGCAGATTGTTCATAGAGGCGCCAGACTGCAGTGTGTATGCCGCAGATGGCTGAAACAGTGGCAGAACACCATTGGTGTCAGAGAGCTGGATACCGACACCCGTTGCAACACCTGCTTCCTGAGTCAGTTGCAGAAGGCTGTTGTCGCCGTTCAGGGCAGTACCATCAAACTTAATGCTGGCGGTAGAAACGGTGACCGGGCAGTTGGTCAGCTGAATGTCGAAACTGGTAGCAGCAGCGGTGTCGCCGGGGTTCGCAAACTCAGATTTAGCGACCTGACCCAGATTCACCTGCAGTGGGTTTGAGACAGTGTTAATAACATCGCAACCTGCATCGATAATTTCACCGGTGAAATTAACCTGGCCCGCAGCCGCGAATGCGTTAGCCGTAGACAGAACAGCAGTAGCCGCGATAGCCATAGCGATTACATTCTTTTTCATAACGATTTCCTTTTATTTATATGAGTCATGCCAACGAACTCAGGCAATAAGACGCCCATCAAACACCCGAGGGTAATTGAACTTTCCGTTAAACATTTCCTTGCTTCATCAATTGAATTGCACAGTGACCGTTTTATTGACAACAATTAAATCAATCTACAACTGAATACTCTCAGCCAGTCAGGCTTGAACGCCCGGGGAAAACTGACTTACATTCAAAATCAATCTATCTAATCAACTACCAATTCACTGCATGAATCAATTTTCATTAGATCACCTACTAAACGCAAGGTGTTTTTGGGTGTAATTTTACACCGCGACTTTCATTCACTTAATAAAAGTTCTTTACCATAATGCAGCCACTTATTAACGCAGTAAGAATAATCTTAGGCGCGAGCAAGGTGACATAAGTGACTATTAATGAAGGACAAAAAAAACTTTCTTTAGAAAACACAAATATCAGGAATAAAAAACCGACCACTGAAATAGAAAAATTGCTTTATCATCTCACGCCATTTTCTAACAAGATTGAAACAAAAAATCGTCAAACAATTAACTACATGGATGACGAAAAACGAAAGTGTTTTTTGTTGCATAAAGGTAGCGTTTCGCTGTACCGCAGCGTTGATGGGATGGTGCTAAACACAGAGTCCGCGCCTTTTATTTTTGGCGTGAGCACGCAACTAATGGATCCTGAGTATCTTTTTATCCGCACACATGACGTGTCAGAGGTGAGCTGGATGTCGCTGGAAGTTGCTAATCAGGTGATTGCCGATAATAACCTCTGGCGGTCGCTGTCTCAGATGCTGATATATACCGTGACGCGGGTTTACGATCACTGCACCAAAATATCGTCTCTGTCGTCATACGATATTATTCGTTACCAACTCTATGAATTAATGAGCGAACCAGACGCCATTCGCCAGAGCGTAACTATCGCCAACTATGTGCAGAGTCGCTCGTTTTTATCGCGCAGTAGCATCATGAAAATCCTGGCACAGCTCAAAACCGGGGGCTACATCACTACCGACAGAGGGCTGTTGCTGGCAATCCATAACATCCCGTTAAAGTATTAATGTACGCTCAGGCGCTCTGTTGCTAGATTTAAAGCATGAGCGGGCCACTATAAACGTACAGTTATGAAAGAATCTTTCCTGCATGGCATGACAACACCGGCTATGTCTCAGTCCACGCGTGATCTCATCGATGTGCTCACGCCGTATGTCACGTTTGAGGATGTTCCGGCCAATACGCAACTGCCCTTTTCCGTGGAGGGCGTGAACCAGTGTTACATCCTGTTATCTGGCCTCGTAAAAGCGGGCAGAAGCACCGATGACTTCGTTATCTCGTCCATCACCACACCCAATATTTTGGGCATCACCAATAGAATTCCAAATGAATCGGGCCTCTATATTGAAACGGTCACCGAGGCGAGGATAGCCACGTTACCCACCACACGAGCCAATGAAATTATTGCGCAAAATAATGCCTGGGAACTGTTGGCGGGCCACATGACAGTCATCGCCAGCAACCTCTATAAAAAGAGTGTGCTGATAAGCGCCCCCACCACCTACGATGTGATGAAATTTCAGCTCATCGCGCTGATGCAGGAGCCAGCAGACCTGCGAGAATCCCACTCTGCGGCGAAATATATCCTTGAGCGCACACGCCTGTCGCGCAGCACGGTAATGAAAATGCTCTCTCAGCTGAAACTGGGGGGATATATCGAAATGGAAGACGGCGTGCTAAAAGCGGTGCATCGTTTGCCGGAGAAGTATTGAATCCTCTTTCCCTCTCCCCAAAAGGGCGAGGGTCTGAGCGGCTCCGTTCCCACTACTGCGCCACATGGATGCGCTTTTTAATGTCCTTCAAAAACAGCGTGATGGTAAACGTCATCATCACCAGTAGCGACCACGACCCCCATTTCCCGATATGCACTGTTGCCCATGCGCCAAGCTGATTCGGATAGCGCCAGACGCCGAAGAAGGTGCCCATATTCTCCGCCAGCCAGATAAAGAAGCCGATCAGCGCGAAAGCCAGCAGCAGCGGCATTTTATACGGCCGGTCGTAAGGGGTGAAAATCACGGTCGAACGCGCGTACATTCCCAACGCCACGGCGGCGATATACCCACGGTAATCGCCGATAAAATGATGGGTAAAGAAGTTGGCATACAGCGCAAGCGACAACAAAACAGCATGCAGAATGGGCGGATGATGGCGAATTTTCAAATCCAGCAAACGCCAGCACTGAATGAGGTAGCTACCAACCGCCGCGTACATAAATCCACTGAACAACGGCACGCCGACAATTTTGCTCCAGCCCGCCTGAGGGTAACTCCACGATCCAATCGCCGACGAGGTTTTGAAGAGTTCGAGGGCAAAACCCAGTAGGTGAAACAGGGTGATGGCTTTGATTTCATCCAGGCTTTCAAGCCGGGTGAAAAACATGGTGAACTGGATGGCTAAGGCGATGAGCAGTAGCACATCGTAGCGCGAAATCCCCAGCCACCCGTCGCGCGGCACGCAGAATATCGCCACAAAGAATAAGCCCGCGAACAAACAGGCACGCAGTTCCTTGATGCCGAACCACAGAAACTCCAGCCCATAACGCTTCACGCCAGTCAACGACGTGGCGGGTGGTTTCATTAAATAGTGATCGAGTCGATTGAGCACTTCCCTTCACTCCATTACAGAAAGCGCTCATTGTGCCATAAGTGCGACAGAAGCATAGCGGGTAGCGTTATGGCCACCCGCCCTTAAATTACCTCAATACTTCCTTCAGCACCGGGCCGATGGCCTCAAACGCCTGTGGGGAAATGATGTCGACGTGAGCGCAGTTCTGGCGATACACCTCAAGCTCTTTCACCCACGGCCCCCAGGCACGATGCGGGTCCTGGCCCGGCGTCAGCGTTTTTTCGGCGACGAACAGCGTGGCTTTGCCGTCGAACGAAACGCTGTGCGCGGTGGTTAACAGGCGCACCGCATCGGCGTAGTTCCCTTCAATCGCATTGAACAATTCGCCGGACGCCTGCCCCTGTTGCGCCGCCAGAAACGCTTCACGCTCGCGGTTAATTTCCGCCAGCACGGCCGGGTCCAGCCCATTGGCTTCTTTTTCCGACCAGTTCTGCGTTTCCGGCGGCCAGGTATCCAGCAGCCCGAGGAACGCCACCGCTTCGCCGCGCTGACGCAAACGCGCCGCGATGCCGTGCGCCAGCGTGCCGCCGAGCGAGTAGCCGAACAGATAATACGGGCCGTGCGGCTGCTGTTGCAGTAGCGTCGACAGATGGTGCTCGCACAGCGCATCCAGATTTTCCGCGCTGGCCATTGGCCCTTCCGGACGCGGCGATTGAATGCCGGTTATCGACCAGCGCGGGCTCAGCCAGCGGGCCAGCACGCTGAACTGCCAGGCAAAACCGGACGCCGGATGGAAGCACCACAGCGTTGGCCCATGGCTTTCACGCAGCGGTAGAATCGCCTCGTAACCCAGCCGCTGAGCCTGCGCGTCGTTCACCGAATCCAGCAGATGACTGAGTTTACCGACGCTCGAGGCTACCATCACCTGTCCCGGCGTGACCTGACGCACAAAGGTTCGGCTGAGCTGCGCCGCCAGACGCATCGCCAGCAACGAATGGCCGCCAAGCGCGAAGAAATCAGCATCGACGTCGCCAATCTCACAGCACAGCAGCGCGGAAAACGCTTCTGCCACCGCGTGCTCGGTGGCGCTTTCCAGCGCACGCCCTGGCGCTTTTTGCGTCAGTTCCGGCAGCGGCAAGGCTTTGCGGTCGAGTTTGCCGTTAGCGCTCAGTGGTAGCGAGGACAACGGAATAATCGTGATCGGCACCATGTGCGGCGGCAGCGTGTCGCGCAGGCTTTCCAGCAGCACGTCGCACGCCAGCGGCAGCCCGGAATCGGACACCACGTAGCCCACCAGTTGACGCGCATCGCCGCCCACCGCCGCGGCCTGATTCAGCACGCAGGCATGTGCCACAGCCTGTGCCACGCCGGGCAAACTCAGCATCATGCGCTCGATTTCACCGAGCTCTATACGCTGCCCGCGAATTTTGAGCTGATCGTCGCTGCGGCCCAAATATTCCACCGCGCCGTTATCGAGCCAACGCGCCACGTCGCCGGTGCGATACATGCGCTCACCCGGCGCAAACGGGGAGGCGATAAAGCGGCTGGCGGTCAGGTCCGGACGGCCCATGTAGCCCTGCGCCAGCTGAATGCCAGTGAGGTATAAATCCCCCGCCACGCCGAACGGCACCGGGCGCATCTGCGCGTCGAGAATATGCAAACCGGTATTCCACACCGGGAAACCAATCGGCACGCTATTGCCGCTGACCGCCGCCAGTTCAGGGCCAAATGCCGGATACCAGCTGACATCCACCGCCGCTTCCGTCGGGCCGTATAAATTGTGCAGTGGCGCGTGAGTGAGCTGTTCCCATTCGCGGCACAGCGCGGTCGGCAGTGCTTCGCCGCTACAGAAAACCTGTTTCAACGTGCGGCACGACGCCACGTTTTCGTCCGTTAATGAGGCCACGAATGCTGCCAGCATCGACGGGACAAAGTGGGTGGTGGTCACACCGAAATCGGCGAAGAACCGTTGCAGCGCCTGCGGGTCGCGATGCGCGTCCGGCTCGGCCATCACCAGTTTCGCGCCGGTGATAAACGGCCACCAAAATTCCCACACCGAGACGTCAAAACTGCACGGCGTTTTCTGCGCCACTACGTCGGCCGCGGTCAGCGGATAGTTTTCCTGCATCCACAGCAAGCGGTTGACGATCGCCGTTTGCCCGACCATCACTCCTTTCGGGCGGCCGGTCGACCCGGAGGTGAAGATGATATAGGCAGTGTGATCGGGCTGCGACAGCGCCAGCGGTGTCTCGTCCCCCGGTGCCAGCGGCGCGTTGTAGCACAGCGTGTCGATCCCGGAAAAACGGCTGAGCTGATCGTCAGACGTAATCAGCAAAGACGGTTTCGCGTCTTCGAGCATCATGTGCAGACGATCGTCCGGATAGCCGGTGTCGAGCGGCAGCCAGGCCGCGCCCGCTTCGACGATCCCGTGCAGCGCCAGGGTCAAAAAGACCGAACGGGGCAGCGCCACCGCCACGCTGTCGCCGGGTTTCACGCCGCGCTCACGCAGCAGATTCGCCAGGGCGACCACCTGCTGGCGCATTTCGCGATAGCTGAACTGTAATCGCGCATCGGCCAGCGCGGGTGCGTCAGGCGTTTTCGCCGCCTGGACCGCCACCAGCGCGCTGAGCGTGCTTTCCGGCAGCATCATGCCAGTTTCATTAATCTGTTCGAGGCGCTGATATTCGGTGTCCGACACCAAATCCACATCGCCGCAGCGAAGCGCAGGGTTGGCGGAAAACTGCTCCAGCATCGCCAGTAAACGCGCGGTGTGCTGTTGCAGCGTGGCTTCGTCGTAACGTTGCTGATTCGCCAGGACTTCAATCGACAGTCCGCCCTCTTCGTCCGGGAACAACGCCAGTTCAAGATCATTCACCGGTCCGGTGGCGAGCGTGTGCGTGGTGGCGCGAACGCCGTCAATTTCGAGTTGATAATCGAATACTTTGACGTTAAATACCGGGCCAAACAGCGGTTCGTCACCCGCAGCCTTTCCTGCATCACGCACGATTTGTTCGGCATCATAGCGCTGATGGCGACGCATTTTTTTCAGCTGTGCGCCCAGACGATTGGCCAACTCTGACAGGGTTTCTTCCGGTTTGAGGGTGACCGCCAGCGGCAGCACATTCAGCACCGGTCCGGTGGCGGTGAGCGCCGCCGAGCCTAACCGGCGCATGAAAATGTAGCCCGCTGCGTAGTCGTTCCGACCACACAGGCGACCCAACCACAGCGCCGTCAGCGCGAGGGCTAAATCGGTGCGTGGGCTGGTGGTGGCCGCAGATAAACGGCTAAACGCCTGTTTGTCGGCGCTGAGTTTTAAGCGCCAGATGGCGGTGGTCGAGGCGCGACCCGGCAGCGGTGCGGCAGACAGCGAGGCCGGAGACGGTAGCTGCTGGCGCTGTTCAGCCCAGAACGCACCGTCGCGGCTCCAGGCGTCGCTGTCGCGATAGCGCTGATATTCATCGACCACGTCCGCAAAGGGGGTAAACGGTGATTCCGGCGGCGCTTCGCCTTTCAGCAACGCGCGATAAATATGTACGACCTGGCGGGTAATGGCCGGGAAACTGAAGCCATCAACCAGTAAATGGTGATATCGCTGATACCAGTACCAGCGGTTATCGGCCACACGGAATAGCTGGTGACACACCAGCGGGTTGCCGCTGTCGACCCGGGTGTTTTGCGCCAAATCAACCTGCATGTGTGCGAGTGCGGCGGCGTGCGCGTCGGCTTCATGACGTAAATCCTGCACCGCTGAAACACCCGGCGTGAGCGCGTCATCAACCCATTGCCACGGTTCGCCGTTTTCGTCGGTGAAGCGCATACGCAGGGTGTCGGCCTGCGCCAGCCCCAACGTTATGGCCTGCTGTAACAGCGACGCGTCAATCGCGCCGTCGAGTTCAACGTAATGGGCAACGCTCCAGGCATTTGGCAGCGTGGAGAGCTGTTCCGCCATCCAGATCCCCGGCTGGGCCGCAACCAGCGGTAAACGCTCAGTCATGGCGGCCTCCGGCAAAATGGGCAGGGTTCAGCGTGGTCCAGCGCGCTGCCAGCCAGGCGTTACAGACTTCGGCGCTTTGCGG
Organism: Scandinavium manionii; assembly: GCF_024764775.1. NCBI lineage: Bacteria > Pseudomonadati > Pseudomonadota > Gammaproteobacteria > Enterobacterales > Enterobacteriaceae > Scandinavium > Scandinavium manionii. Next base: position 478,428 of record NZ_JALIGC010000040.1, read on the forward strand.
TTCGCAGACGATTTCCCAGCCCGCCGGGAGGGCGCACTGCTGCGGCCAAAGGCTGTACTGCTGGCGGGAATTTTGCAGGATATAAAACTGCCCTTGCGCATCATCGAAAGGGTTACTGATTTGCATACCAAACTCCTGTCGTAAAGCGCGCTTTATGCATCGGCCAGCGGCTGCCAGAGCGCGATCAGCCCTGCAGTAAGCCCGCCACGCCAACACAGCGCATCGTGTCCGCCGTCAACCTGACGCCAGAAAACCGGCTGCTGTTGTAGTTGTTGTAAGAGGGCCTGATTGGCCTCAAAGATGACCGGCTCGCGACGTCCGGCTTCAAGCCAGATCCGCAGGCCCTGCGGTGAAAATTCACCGCGAGAAAGTTTTTCGAGAATGACGCCGCCGTGGCGATCGCCACGTTTCGGCCACCAGTAGGAGCCGGACTGACTCAGCACACAGCCAAAACGCTGCGGCCAGCTGAGCCCGGCGAACATCGCCGCCAGCCCGCCGAAGCTTTGCCCGGCGACCAACGTGCGTTCCGGCTGCTCGCTGAACGGCGCGATGCGCTGAACCTGCGGGAGCAGCTCGGCCTGTAACGCCTGCCAGAAATCGGTGTTGCACGGCAATTCCGCGCTGCGATGGGCGGTGTCGATGGCATCCACCAGCACATACACCGCCGCCGGAAGCTGCCCTTCGCGGGTCAGTCGGGCGAGCGGCGACCACACCGGCATACTTTCAGCCCAGAATTGACCATCAAGCAAAATCGCCAGCGGCCGCGCATGCTGTGACGGTTTTCCGGTGGTGAAAATCCACACCCGGCGGACATTCCCGAGACGCTGGCTGTGCCATTGAATACACACCGGCGGCGTGTACGGTTCGTCGGGGCTGTCCCAGCCTGGCTGTTCAGGGGCGTCGGGCAGTGACAGCGCAGACACCGCATGCCCGCGTCCACCGCGCCAGCTGTGCTTATTACGCGGATCGGCCATCGCCTGCGGCAGCAGTTTTCGCCAGCCTTCGCGCAGCAAAATGCGATCCGGTGCGTTGCCGTTAAACAGCGCTGCATCGAAATCATCGTCGCGTTCAGAAGGAATGAAACAGTAGCTGCCGCGCCAGCTGGCAGGCAGCCGCGTCTGCCACTGCCAGACGTCAGTGCCCGGCAGACGGGACAGCGTCTGCGGCACCGAATTCTGGTGGTGATCGGTCACGCCGGTGATGTAAAGCCACACCCGCTTGAGATTCGAATGCCGCTCGCTACCCGCCGGATCGCGCCAGTAAAACGTGACGTGGCAAAACGCCCCTTCCCGCCGCCATTGTGGCCCGTCAATGCGTTTCCACCAGGCTGCACTCCCTGTCGTTACCGTCTCCGCCACGTTAACCCCGCGCTGTCTGTGGATTATTTTGTTACAGGCTAAAAATTATTGATAATATTATTGATAACTATTTGCATTTGCAATAGCGTATTGACGCGCGTTTTACTTTCCTTCCCCTGCGCTCTGACAGGGGGTTTATTTGATACAGCAGGACGTTGGCTCACAATGAATAACAAACTCAAATCCTTGGCCTTACTGGTCAATCTGGGTATTTACGGGGTGGCATTACCCGTATTCGCAGAAGAGACCGCAAAGGCAAAAACTGCAGACGCTGAAGAAACCATGGTCGTTACCGCGGCGCAGCAGAACCTTCAGGCGCCGGGTGTTTCAACCATTACCGCCGATGAAATCCGTAAACGCCCGCCCGCTCGTGACATTTCCGAAATCATCCGCACCATGCCTGGCGTTAACCTGACCGGTAACTCCACCAGCGGCCAGCGCGGCAACAACCGCCAGATTGATATTCGCGGCATGGGCCCGGAAAACACCCTGATCCTGATTGACGGTAAACCGGTCACCAGCCGGAACTCGATTCGTTTAGGCTGGCGCGGCGAGCGTGATACCCGTGGCGACACCAGTTGGGTTCCACCAGAGATGATTGAGCGTATCGACGTTATTCGTGGCCCGGCTGCGGCGCGCTACGGCAACGGCGCGGCAGGCGGCGTGGTGAACATCATCACCAAAAAAGTGAACAATGAGTGGCACGGCAGCTGGGACACGTTCATGAATCTGCCGGAGCATAAAGATGAAGGCTCCACCAAACGCACTAACTTCAGCCTGACCGGCCCGATGGGCGGCGATTTCAGCTTCCGCCTGAACGGTAACCTGGATAAAACTCAGGCCGACGCCTGGGACATCAACGAAGGCCATCAGTCTGAGCGTACCGAAATTTACCAGAATACCCTGCCCGCCGGGCGTGAAGGGGTGGAAAACAAAGACATCAATGGCGTGCTGCGTTGGGATTTTGCGCCGATGCAGTCGCTGGAACTGCAGGCAGGCTATAGCCGTCAGAACAACCTGTACGCAGGCGATACGCAGAACACCAACACCAATAATTTCGTCAAAGAAAACTACGGTAAAGAGACCAACCGTCTGTACCGTCAAAACTACTCTCTGACCTGGAACGGCGGCTGGGATAACGGCATCACCACCAGCACCTGGGCGCAGTACGAACACACCCGTAACTCACGCAAAGGCGAAGGCCTGGCGGGCGGCACCGAAGGTATCTTCAACTCCGATAAGTTTGTCGATATCGATTTGGACGATGTGCTGCTGCACAGTGAAATCAACCTGCCTGTCGACTTCGTGTTCAACCAGACGCTGACCCTGGGCACCGAATGGAACCAGCAGCGGATGAAGGATATGGCGTCGAATACCCAGACCTTTATGGGCGGCACCATTCCGGGTTACAGCAGCACCAACCGCAGCCCGTATTCACAAGCGGAAATCTTTTCGCTGTTCGCGGAAGACAATATTGAAGTGACCGACACTACGATGTTGACCCCGGCGCTGCGTTTCGATCACCACAGCATTGTCGGCGATAACTGGAGCCCGTCCCTGAACCTGTCGCAAGGACTGTGGGATGATTTCACCCTGAAAATGGGGATCGCCCGCGCCTATAAAGCGCCGAGCCTGTACCAGACCAACCCGAACTACATTCTCTTCAGTAAAGGCCAGGGCTGCTACGCCAGCGCCAGCGGCTGCTACCTGCAAGGGAATGAAGACCTGAAAGCCGAAACCAGTATCAACAAAGAAATTGGTCTGGAATTCAAGCGTGACGGCTGGCTGGCGGGTGCCACCTGGTTCCGCAACGACTATCGCGACAAGATTGAAGCGGGCTATGCGCCGGTGTACACCAACGGTTCCGGAACCGATCTTTACAAGTGGGAGAACGTCCCGAAAGCGGTGGTTGAAGGCCTGGAAGGCACCTTGAACGTCCCGGTGAGCGAGACCGTTAACTGGACCAACAACATCACCTACATGCTGCAAAGTAAAAACAAAGAGACCGGCGATCGTCTGTCTATCATACCGGAATACACCCTCAATTCGACCCTGAGCTGGCAGGTGTATCAGGACTTCTCCGTGCAGTCGACCTTCACCTGGTACGGCAAGCAGCAGCCGAAGAAGTACAACTACAAAGGCCAACCGGCGACCGGTAGCGAGCTGAACGAAGTTAGCCCGTACAGCATTCTTGGCCTGAGCGGCACCTGGGATGCGACCAAATACGTCAGCTTCACCGCGGGTATCGATAACCTGTTCGACAAACGCCACTGGCGCGCGGGCAACGCCCAAACAACCGGCGGCGCGACGGGCTATATGTACGGCGCGGGTGCAGAGACCTATAACGAGTCTGGCCGCACTTACTACATGAGCGTGAATACGCACTTCTGATAACGAGGCCGCCCCTCTCCTGCGGGAGAGGGGTATCACCATGAAAACAGAGCACAGCCCCCTTTCCCTCGACGGTCATACGCTTCATCAGATTGAATTCGACCCCGCGACCTACACCGACGCCGATTTACTGTGGCTGCCCCATCACGCTCAGCTTTTGCCTGCTGGCAAAAAGCGCAAAGCGGAACATCTCGCTGGCAGGCTTGCTGCGCTTTATGCCTTACAGCAACATGGCCTTCGATACATCCCGGCTATCGGCGATAACCGACAACCGCTGTGGCCTAACGGCTGGTACGGGAGCATCAGCCATAGTGGTACGACCGCGCTGGCGGTGGTGTCACGGGAGCCGGTGGGTGTGGATTTAGAAACGGTGTTTAGCGCGGAGGTGTGTGACGAGATTGCTGACAGTATTATTTCGCCCAAAGAACATGCGTTGCTGAAAAATTCTGGGCTTCCTTTCCCGTTGGCGCTGACGCTGGCGTTTAGCACCAAAGAGAGCGTGTATAAGGCGTTAAGTTTCGCGACCAACGACATGCCCGGTTTTACGGCCGCCCACCTTGTGGCAATTAATCGACAACACATCACGGTGCAGTTAACCGCCGCCTTTGCCCCCACGCTGGCGGGGCGAATTTGTCGGGTGGCATGGCTGCAAATCAATAATCAGCTCGTGACCCTACTGGCGAAAACTCTCCAGTCGGCGTAGCTGTTGGCCTTTATCATCAAAATTGCTTTCATCAAGCCAGGCCTGAAGCGCGGTATTAATCGCGGGCCATTCGCCGTCGATGATTGATAGCCAGTCGCTGTCACGGTTTCGGCCTTTGCGCACCATCCGCTGACGAAAACGGCCTTCGAAGGTGAAACCGATGCGTTCTGCCGCCTGGCGTGAGGCGGTGTTCAGGGAATCGCATTTCCATTCCACACGGCGATAACCACAGGCGAAGGCTTCGCGCAGCAGTAGCCAGACCACTTCGGTGCTGATGACGCTGCGCTTCATGCGCAGTGACCAACTAACATGCCCGATTTCCACCGTGCCGTTGGCGCGATCGATTGCCATCAGGCACACCACGCCTGCTGCGCGTTCGCTGCGTAAATCAATGACCGCGAAGGGCACTATCGCGGCGTCATCTACTTTGTCCTGCAGCCAGGCATTTGCCGCCTCAACGGAATCAGGCCGCTCGCTGCCGAGCCACGTCCAGTCGCGGTCATCCGGCGCCAGAGCGAAAGCATCGAACAGATCCGCAGCATGATGCGCGGCATTCAGCGGTTCCAGTCGACAGGTTCGGCCCGTTAACGGTTTACGTTCCAGCAATCCCGCGCCCTGCCAGTCCGGAAGTGGGTCACCCACTAATTGCTCATATTTGTTGATTTCCGCCACGTCGCCTCCCGATGATTATTCATCACGGTTATATCACATGGCATTACGGCTTCGCTGCAAACCCGCCAGCCCCAATCGCCGTTAGTTTCGTCAAACAATACATTTTCCGACGTTATCACCAATAAACACCGAATAATACGGAATCATATTCTACAAATGCGATCAAAATCGGCTTTAGTGGCGTAAAAAAGCGTGTTTCAGTCCGACATTGCCTCTATTATCGCTTAGACACATTCAGCAATGAAATGAAACATCCAGTCGGTCGAGAGAGGATCTATGAATACACTGACAAGGACAAAAAAGGACGGTCAGGAAAGCCGCCTGATGAGCGGGTTTCTCAACGCGATTGAGAAAGCGGGCAACCGCCTGCCGGAACCGGCGCTTATTTTTTTCTACTTTTTACTCGCGGTGATGGGCCTGTCAGCGGTGTTATCGATGGTCGAATTCGATATCGTTAACCCGGTGACGCAGCAAACCGTGCAGATCAACAATCTGCTGTCGGCCGAAGCGCTGACCAGCACGCTCGCCAATATGGTCGCCACGTTCACCGGTTTCGCGCCGCTCGGTATTGTGCTGGTGGCGATGCTGGGGGTTGGCGTGGCGGAAAGCTCTGGCTTTATCAACGTGGCGCTGAAAAAGATGCTGCGCGTGACGCCGAAAAAACTGCTGACGCCGATGCTAATTTTCGTGGCGATGTTCAGCCACGTAGCGGCTGATGCAGGTTACGTGCTGGTGATCCCACTCGGTGCCATTATTTTTATGTCCGCAGGCCGTCACCCGCTGGTGGGTATTGCCGCTGCGTTTTCCGGGGTGTCCGGCGGATTCGCCGCCAATATGGTACCGACCGGCAACGATGCGCTGTTGCAGGGCTTTACCCAGGCCGCCGCCCAGCTGCTCGACAACACTTATACCGTTAATACGTTGTGTAACCTGTTCTTCGGTATCGCTTCGTCGATTGTAATCACGCTGGTTGGCTGGTGGGTCACCGAACGCATCGTCGAACCGCGGGTGAGCAAAATGCCCCTCGACGGCGATTTTAAGCACGACGAAGATATGTCTCACGTCTCCCCCCAGGAAAGCCGGGCGTTTAACATTGCCGGCGTGGTGATGATCCTCGGCCTGGTGGCCCTGGCCGCCGCCGCGTGGCCGCAAAGCTCGATGCTGCGCAGCCCGGATGGCTCGCTGACCGCCTACAGCGCGCCGATCATGAAATCTATCGTGCCGCTGATTTTCCTGATCTTCATTATTCCCGGCATCGTCTTCGGCTTTGCGTCACGCCGCTTTAAAACCGGGAAAGATGTGATTAACTCCATGAATGATTCGATGAGTAAAATGGGCTCATACATGGTGATGGCCTTCTTCTGCGCCATGTTCATCAAAGCCTTTAGCGATTCGAACATCGGCACGCTGGTGGCTCTGGCGGGTGCGGACGGCCTGAAAGCGATGGCGCTGCCGGGCGAAGCAACCATTATCGGCATGATTGTACTGACGGCGGTGGTTAACCTGCTGATTGGTTCCGCGTCGGCAAAATGGGGGCTGCTGTCGCCCATTATGGTGCCAATGCTGATGGCGGTCGGGATTTCCCCGGAGCTGACCCAAGCGGCGTTCCGTATTGGGGATTCCAGCACCAATATCATTACCCCGCTGATGGTGTTCTTCCCGCTGGTGGTGGTGTATTGCCAGCGCTATGTGAAGGGCGCGGGCGTCGGGACGCTGGTGTCGATGATGATGCCGTATTCCATCGCCTTCCTCGTGACCTGGAGCCTGTTCCTGCTGGCGTGGTGGAGCCTCGGTATGCCGCTTGGCGTGGCCGCACCGTACACCTGGTCTGCGGGCTAACGCATATCTCCCCTGCCCGGCGGCGTCCTGCTGTCGGGCAGGTTTTTTGTCATTCCGAATGAGCGTCTCGCTGAACTGATTTTTTGTCGCCTATACTGACAAAAAAACTGCCGGACGTTGCCATGTCATTACCTGACTTTCATGTTTCCGATCCCTACACCCTCGGCATTGAGCTGGAGATGCAGATTGTTAACCCGCCGGGCTTCGACCTGAGCCAGGACTCTTCGGCGCTGATCGCGGAGATTGGCGAGACAGGTTCGGCGGGCGAGGTCAAACACGACATCACCGAGAGCATGCTGGAGATTGCCACTGGCGTGTGCCACGACATTCATCAGGCCAGCAGCCAGTTTTCCACACTTCGCCAGGCGGTGCTGACCGCCGCGTCGGATCAGCATCTGCACATTTGCGGCGGCGGGACCCATCCGTTCCAGAAATGGCAGCGCCAGGAGGTGTGCGATAACGAGCGCTATCTACGCAACCTTGAGCAGTTTGGTTATCTCATTCAGCAGGCGACGGTGTTTGGCCAGCATGTTCACGTCGGCTGTCCCAACGGCGATGACGCCATTTATCTGCTGCATGGTCTGTCGCGTTTCGTGCCGCACCTGATTGCCCTCAGCGCCGCATCGCCCTATTTACAGGGCGCAGACAGCAGATTCGCCTCGTCGCGTCTCAATGTTTTTTCGGCTTTTCCGGACATGGGCCCGATGCCGTGGGTCGCCAACTGGCAGGAGTTTAGAGGATTATTTCGCCGCCTGAGCTATACCAGCCTCATCGACAGCATCAAAGATTTGCACTGGGATATTCGCCCCAGCCCGCATTTTGGCACGGTTGAAGTACGGGTGATGGACACGCCGCTGACCCTGGCGCATGCAGTGAACATCGCGGGGCTGATTCAGGCAATTTCCAGCTGGCTGCTGGAAACGCGGCCGTTCAAACACACGCCGCAGGATTATCTGCTGTATAAATTTAACCGCTTCCAGGCCTGTCGTTACGGGTTGGCGGGCGTGCTAACCGACGTGCATTCGGGGGAGCAGTCGACGATTTCCGATGACCTTCAGCGCCTGCTCGAGAAAGTCGCCCCGTGGGCCGATACGCTACAGGCCAGCAGCGCGATTGACGACCTTGCGCGGAGGGTCCAGCAAGGCTACAGCGAGGCAGACCGGATGCGTGAATTTATCGCCGACGGCGGCTCGTTGATAGCGCTGGTGGAAAAGCACTGCGAAATCTGGGCGGCGTAAGTCAGAAGCGGGCCTGGAGGGTTGCCGTCAGCGGGCGTTTCCCGGACAATGCCCCTTTTAACTGCTGATTAACAACACCATGAAGCATCCGCTTGAATCTCTGGTCACCGCTGGCGGCATTTTGCTGATGGCCTTTTTGTCCTGTTTGCTGCTGCCCGCCCCTTCCCTGGGGCTGACAGTGGCGCAAAAATTAGTGTCCGTTTTCCATCTGATGGACCTCAGCCAGCTGTACACCATTCTGTTCTGCATCTGGTTTTTGGTGCTCGGCGCGCTGGAGTTTTTCCTGCTGCGCTTCGTCTGGCGTCGCTGGTTCTCACTGGCGGACTAACCCGGTAAAATCGCGCATCCCTTCCACCAGCGCTTCGCACCACGCGGCATAATCATGGCCGCTGGACGATGGGTGGAAGCTGACGCGATACCCTTTGTCACGCAGCACCTGCTCAAACTCCCGCGTGTTCGGGTAATTTCCTCCGCCGGGACCGCGGGTTTCAAACCTGCCAGCCTGGAGCCAGAAGCGAATTGAGTAGCGCGGCGCCTGCTGATATTGGCGCGTTAACCAGTCAGTGGCTTCGCCTTTCGGCGCCCACCAGTAGGAACCGGACAGACTCAGCACGTTACCAAACAGGTTCGGATATCGCAGCGCCACCCACGCCGATGCCAGCCCGCCGTAGCTCGACCCCGCCAGCACCGTTTTATCCCGATGCAGACTCAAGCCTTTACGATGCAGCCACGGCAGCAATTCGTGCGCCATAAAATCGGCAAAACGCGGATTCGGCGGCAGCTCTGCCCCGCGGCGGGCGTTATCCAGGGTATCAATAAACACCACGTTGACCGGCGGCAGCACGTGGCGCGCAATCAGGTCGTCGAGCACGTTGGCAAAATGGTAATCGTCCTGATACTGCTTACCGTCAAACAGCAAAAGCGTCCAGCGCGCGGGCTGCGATACGCGTGGGCGATAAATGTTGATCTCGCGCGTGTTGCCGAGAAAGTCGCTGTCAATCTGATGGCGCGTCAACTGCCCGTACTGAATCGGCTTTTTCATGCGCTGTAAGGTGCAATAACGCGTCGGATCCAGCGCCAGCAGCGAATAACGGTTCCAGCGATCGCTGGCAGGATTGAGGCTGTCAGGATTGAACGGATCGGCCTGCGCACTGACCAGGATCGCCCGCTGCTGTTCGTGCGGATTACCCTCTATTTTCGGCACGTCCGGAGCCAGCTGGTATTGCATCAGCGTGTCAGTGGGGACGACATAGCTGCGAAACCAGACGTCAGAATTGCCGAGCCGGAAAAGCGGATCGTGCTCGCCCGCAGGCGATCCGAGCAAGAACACATTCTTATGCGCCCCACGCCATAGAAACGTCACCCGTTTATGCCGCGAATCGACCGGCTCCACCAGCGGCGTGCCCTCAAGCTGGCGCGCCTGCCAGAAGGCTTCGGTCGTTGCGCCGCTTTCAAGCTGTTTCGCCAGGGTTTGCAGTAGCGGGCTGGCAGGGTCCGGTTTGTCGGCGCTGGAAATCGCCGAGGTTTCTTTCATGCGCCACTGGAAATGCCAGCGGTCGCCTTCATTACCCTGCAGCACAAGCGTGGTGGTTTGGTGTGGCGGGAGTGAGAAAAGCAGCGTTTGCGTGCCGTCCGCCGGGCCGCCTTCAATCAACGCACGGATTCGGCGGTTATCGCGGTCGAGTAAACGGGCATCCGTTACGCCGGAAAGCGTCGCCTGCACATAGTTTTCGCCCAGCTCCGGCAACTCAAAACAGACCTCCCCGCTGGCATCAAATTTTCCTTTTTGCTCTCCCTGAACGGAAGGAGACTCGCAGGCCACCGCCGCGGCGGGCATCGTGCTCAGCCCAATCAACAGACCACTCCATGCCATCTTCATTACGTGCTTATTCCTGTAGAAACGGGAAAACAACGTTAATGCAAATGGGAATGGTTTTCAATATCACATAAAGAAAGGGTAATATCCCGCCCGGAAAGCGCATCGTCGCCGGGCAAAAAAAAACCGCGCACTAATGCGCGCGGCTTTGGTTTTCTTTACGCCACGCACCAGGCGGCTGTTTGAAGGTGCGTGTAAACACGCGGGTAAACGTCTGCTGCGAGTCAAAACCGTACTTCAGGCAAATGTCGTACACCCTCTGATCGGTATCGCGTAATTCCTGGGCCGCTAACCGTAGTTTGCGCTCGCGAATATAGCGGCCAAGGCTTTCCCCTTTTTGCTGCATAAACAGGCGCTGCAAATGCCATTTCGAATATCCCGCATGGCGGGCGATATCGTCAATACGCAGCGGCTGATGCAGGTTGTCGTCAATCCACTCGACGATGGTGTCAATAACCTGAGCGGAAATCGTCATACCTTCCTCCCCTTTCTGAACTGTAAGGTGGTTATTCCCACCAGGCACGGAACTGCTGGTCACGGTTGGCAACCCACACCGGCTCACCCTGAACCGGCGTTAGCAGGCGATAATCTTTCCCTTCGCTGGCGATGCTCAGCTGTTTGTACGGGTCATCCCAGGTATGTTTAGCCAGAACAAATCGCCCTGCATGGCCCGGTAATACCGCGCGAGCGTTCAGGTCAATCGCCGCCTGCGCGGTTTCTTCCGGTAGCATGTGAATGTATTTCCAGTCCTGGTCGTACTGGCCATTTTCCATAATGGCTAAATCAACGTGACCAAACTGCTCGCCAATGGCCTTGAAGTGCGGGCCATAGCCGCTGTCACCGCTGTAATAAATATTCTGCTCTGGCGTCACGAACATAAAACTGCCCCATAACGTCTGATTGCGTTTCAGGCCACGGCCGGAGAAATGGCGAGCGGGAAGCACATGCACGGTCAGTTCATCGCTGATGTCGACCTTTTGCTGCCAGTCCGCTTCGGTAATGATCGCGCTGTCCATCCCCCAGTAACGCAAATGCGATCCGACGCCCAGTGGGGTGACGACGCGTTTAATCTTCGGCCTCAGCGCCTTGATGGTGGCGTAATCCAGATGATCGTAATGGTCGTGAGAGATGATAAGCAGATCGATGTCCGGCATCGCGGCGGCGGTCCACGGGTACTCCCCTTCAAACGCTTTATTGAGGAATGAGAACGGCGCGGCGTAGCTGCTGAACACCGGGTCAATCAGGATCCGCTTCCCGGCGAGCTGCAAATACCAGGACGAATGGCCGAGCCAAATCATCACATCCTGCTGCACGGGTAGGCTCGCGAGGGAGGTTTTGACCATTGGCAGCGGCTGCGCGGGCCGAGCGTTCGGACGTTTAGTGGTCAGAAATTCCCAAATTGCACGCGGCATACTTTTCTGCCCGGACCAGCTGGGCGTCGGCTGCTGGTTATGAAACTGACCGTCGTAATAGTGCGCGGAGCTTTCCACAGCATTCAACTGTGCGCCCTGCGGCGCCTTGCCGAAACCGGCATTCAACACGAACGGTAAACTCGCTGCACTGGCAATTAACATAATGACAACCACACTTAAAAGAGGACGCTGCATATCCTGGCCCGAAGACTCGCTCCATCCGGCTGGAGACGATTAGGAGAAAACTTGATCATGAGTGAGTAAGCACTCATTATAGGAAGGTCGCGAAAGTCGTCAAGCCGATTTTCAATTTTTGACATTCAACATTGAAGTGCTGCAAGGGGCATGTTTCAATCGGTGTTTTTTCCAGCCTGAGAGGTAAAGTGTAGTGGCTCGTCCTAAGAGTGAAGACAAAAAACAAGCGTTACTGGAAGCCGCAACGGCCGCCATTGCTCAGCAAGGTATCGCGGCCTCAACGGCCCTGATCGCCCGCAATGCGGGGGTTGCCGAGGGAACGCTGTTTCGTTATTTCGCCACCAAAGACGACCTGCTCAACACCCTTTACCTGCACCTGAAAAGCTCGCTGTGTGAGACGATGCTGACGGGCATTACCGATGCCGTCACGCCGAAAGATTTCACCCGCTGCATCTGGAACAGCTATATTTCCTGGGGCGTACGTAATCCTGTCGGTCATAAAGCGATTCGCCGTATGGCGGTCAGCGAAAAAATCACCGCTGAAACCAAACAGCAGGTCACCGATATGTTCCCGGACCTGCACAAACTGTGTCAGCGTTCAGTGCGCAATATTTTTCTCACCACCGCATATCAGGCCTTTGGCGACGCGCTGTTTTTGTCGCTCGCCGAAACCACCATCGAATTTGCCAGCCATGAACCCGAGCGCGCGAACGATTTAACCGCCCTCGGATTTGAAGCCATGTGGCTGGCGCTGGCCGAAGAAACCACCGCATGAATGGCGACGCGTTAGTCAAACACGCGCACCAGTTTGCGCTGGAACTGCCCTTCACCGAACAAACCTGGCCGTTTGGCCCGGAATACGATGTGTATCGCGTCGGCGGTAAAATATTCATGATTGCCATGACCCTGCGCGGCAAACCGCTTATCAACCTGAAAGCAGACCCGCAGAAAGCCCTACTGCATCAGGAAATTTATAAAAGTATCGAGCCGGGTTATCACATGAACAAAAAGCACTGGATAACCGTTTACGGCGGCGATGACATCAGCCCTGAACTGGTGGAAGACTTAATCACCAACTCCTGGCACAAAGTGGTCGATAAACTGCCGAAGCGCGACCAGAAACGCCTGCGCCCGCAGTGATTTTATGGCGAAAACGATAAGTGTTATCGCATTTTTGACACTTATCATTTGCCGACACTCCCTGTACTCTGCTCCCACTGAATGCGCTTAAGGCGCTGTAATCCTTGAAGGGGAGTCATCATGGACATTATTTCTGTTGCGTTAAAACGCCATTCAACCAAAGCCTTCGACGCAAGCATGAAGCTGAGCGATGAACAAGCCGAAAACCTGAAAACCCTGTTGCAGTACAGCCCTTCCAGCACCAACTCCCAGCCGTGGCACTTTATCGTTGCCAGCACCGAAGAAGGCAAAGCGCGCGTCGCAAAATCTGCCGCCGGTGGTTTCGTGTTCAACGAACGCAAAATGCTGGATGCATCCCACGTGGTGGTGTTCTGCGCCAAAACGGCGATGGACGATGCATGGCTGGAAAAAGTGGTCGATCAGGAAGAAATTGATGGCCGTTTTGCGACCCCGGAAGCAAAAGCAGGCAACCAAAAAGGCCGCCTGTTCTTTGCCGATTTGCACCGCAAAGAGCTAAAAGATGATGCGCACTGGATGCAGAAACAGGTTTACCTGAACGTCGGTAACTTCTTGCTCGGCGTCGCTGCGATGGGCCTCGATGCCGTGCCAATTGAAGGTTTTGATGCGGCGGTGATGGACAAAGAGTTTGGCCTGACCGAAAAAGGCTTCACCAGCGTGGTGGTGGTGCCGGTTGGCCGTCACAGCGTGGAAGATTTCAACGCCGCGCTGCCAAAATCTCGCCTGCCGCAGAGCACGACGTTGACTGAGATTTAAGGCTTCTGCCCGGCCAGCGTGCTGCGACCGGGCGCTTTCAGTAAAGCTGGATTAGCGGTGATTCAACGCCGCAGGCCAACGCGTACCGCGTCAGGGTATCGAGACTGGCGCGGGTGACATTGGCTTCCATTCTCGAGACCGTCGGCGCGCTAACGCCCATGCGCTGCGCGACCTGTGAACGGGTTAAGCCCGCGTGCTCCCGCCATTGGGCCAGCATTTCACGCAATCTTTCCTGACGCATTTCGGCGTCAAATGCCGCCTGAAATCCAGGCTGCGCCAGCATTTCTGCCCGCACGTCATCCCAGTTAATGATTTTCTTGCTCATCCTGCATCTCCTTTAATCGTTTTATCGCCAGCGCCAGTTCCGTCACAGGTGTTTTTTGCGTCTTTTTCACCAATACCCGAAGCAACCAGATCGATTTCCCGTTTCGATAAACGTAGATCCCTCGCGAATGAAAGAATCCCACGGTACGGATTTCAAAAAACCCATGACCCAAAGGTTTTGAGTCAGGTTCTCGCAGTGCGGTTGGGTTTGCCCTCAGCTTGTCCAGTTGACGAAAAAACTGTGCCTGAACGGCCAAAGGAAACGACAAAATTTCTTCACGAACTTCACCGTACATAACTAATGTGAACATCCTGTTCGTTCTCCCGAAGAGATTAGCATATAAGGCAAATTGCATTAAAGGCTAAATGCAACCCATTGCCAGAAACGTAGCGTATCGGACAAAAGTAGTCACAACGGGTGAACAGAACGTGAAACACGCTCGAGAAAAATCGTTAAGACGAGGATTTTTGGGCAGGAAATAAGGTGTTAGTTTTCCCACGACATCTCTTTCCAGAGATTGTCATGGGATTAATGTGACTCAGCCCTGCTGTGCAAACCACGCCAGCGCCCGCTCACCTTCTTCGTCTACCGGTAAATAGACCAGCAAACGCGAACCGTTGCGGGGGGCAGAGTACCAGTACATCTGTTGCAGGCTAAACGCACCGAGTTCAGGGTGGTTAAACCGTTTGATTTGATTCTCGACGCCGCGCACTTCATAGCGCTGATGCCACAGAGCTTCGAATTCCGCCGAGGCCGCGAAGAACCGCGCCAGCTTGTTTTCCCACTCCGCCTCCCCACGATGTTCAGCCATTGCGGCACGAAAATAGGACACAAACATCGGCAGCACATCCGGGTTCGCCAGGCGACTGCGCCAGTTTTCATTGGTGAGATAAAGATAGATGCAGTTGCGGTCTTCTTCCGGGATCGTCGCGTAATCGACGCCCATCATCCGGCAAAAGCTGTCGTTCCACGCCACGATATCAAAACCGGGTGTCTGGATGCTGGCGGGCTGTGGCATCAGACTGTCGAGCATTCGGCGCGTACCGGGGCTGATGCCTTCACATTTCGGCACCTGCAACGATTCCAGCGGAGCCAGTCCGGCCAGCACGAACAGATGGCGCGTTTCCAGCGCGCTGCACTGCAACGCCTGTGCCACCGCCTGCATCACAACCACTGACGGATTCACTTCCCTGCCCTGTTCCAGCCACGTGTACCAGGTCACGCCGACGTCTGCCAGCATCGCCACTTCTTCCCGTCGCAGACCTGGCGTGCGGCGTCTTCCACTGCGCGGCAATCCGAGCCGCTGTGGATCCAGACTTTCTCGCCGTGAACGTAAGAATGCGCCGAGCTGTTTACGGTTGTCGTCATAGCGCGTAGCAACACGTTCAGGCTGTGTAATAAGTGACATGTCACCTCCAGCAGGGTAGTTCCAGTACCAGTATAAGCAAGAACTGGTACCCGTTTATTCATTCAGCGATGCTACGTCTGATCCCTGAATGACGCAATGGAGAATCCCATGAAAACGTCTGCTGTTTCACCCGGTCGCGCCGGTCTGTTGTTGCTCTTAACCGGGCAGATGTTACCGCTGATTGATACGTCCATCACCAACGTGGCGCTGGATTCCATCACCCGTTCGCTGCAAACCAGTCCGACTCAGCTGGAGCTGATTGTCGCGCTGTATGGCGTGGCCTTCGCCGTGTGCCTGGCGATGGGCAGCAAGCTTGGCGATAACTACGGTCGTCGACGTCTGTTTATGTGGGGCGTGGCGCTGTTTGGCCTGGCGTCCCTGCTGTGCGGTATGGCGAATTCGATTCATTCGCTGCTGGCGGCTCGCGTGTTGCAGGGCGCGGGGGCGGCGCTGATCGTGCCGCAAATCCTCGCTACCTTGCATGTCACGCTGAAAGGCTCCGCCCATGCACGGGCGATTAGCCTGTACGGCGGCATCGGCGGAATTGCGTTTATCGTCGGGCAAATGGGCGGCGGCTGGCTGGTGTCGGCGGATTTCTCCGGGCTGGGCTGGCGGAACGCCTTCTTCATTAACGTGCCGATTTGCCTGCTGGTACTGGCCTTTAGTCATCGTTATGTGCCCGAAACCCGCAGCGAAACGCCATCGGGCATCGACTGGCCAGGCACGCTGTATCTGGCGGCGATCCTGTGTTGTCTGCTGTTCCCGATGGCGCTCGGCATGGAGCTACACTGGCCGTGGGCGCTGAAGCTGATGCTGCTGGCTTTGGTACCACTGGTCTGGTTAATGCGCGTCAGCGCGCGGGCAAAAGAGCAGCGCGGGCAAACGTCTCTTCTGCCGCCGCGACTGTTGAAACTGCCGAGCATTCGCTTTGGTGTGCTTATCGCCCTGCTGTTTTTCAGCGCCTGGTCCGGCTTTATGTTTTGTATGGCGCTGACCATGCAGTCGGGTCTCGGCATGGCGCCGTGGCAGTCGGGGAACAGTTTTATCGCGCTCGGTATCGCCTATTTTATTTCTGCACTGTACGCCCCGAAAATGATTGCTCGCTACAGCATGGGACGCATTCTGCTCACCGGGCTGACGGTGCAAATTAGCGGCCTGCTGTTGCTGATGGTTACCTTCTGGTATTTCGGCATGCGCACCCACGCGCTAACGCTGGCCCCGGCGACTGCGCTGGTCGGCTACGGTCAGGCGTTGATTGTGAATAGCTTTTACCGAATTGGTATGCGTGATATCGACGCCCGCGATGCGGGAGCCGGCAGCGCCATTCTCAGCACCTTGCAGCAATCGACGCTGGGCCTCGGGCCTGCGGTGTTGGGCAGCGTATTTCTGGCACTGGCGTCACAGGGCGATTACACCGCCGCCATCGTCGGTTTCCTGGCGCTGGAAGTGGTGATGATGCTGGTCCTCGCCGCGCTGGTGCTGAGCTACCGTCGTCATTTGAATCGCAGCCCGCTACCGTCAATATAATCCCGGCTGATTTGCATCTCATTCTGTCAGCGGTCATTATGCCTTTTCAGATGCCCTAAATAATTCGAGTTGCAGAAAGGCGGCAAACGAATGAATCCCCAGGAGCTTACTTAAGTAAGTGACTGGGGGCGTGAGTGCAGCTAACGCATCTGCAGCTTGAAGTATGACGGGCATAATAGAAAGGAGATGTTATGCAGGAAATTATATTAGCCCTCAAACAGTGGGGCCTTGAGATAAACCACACCACATCACTGATTATTGTATTCGCCATTATTATTCTGACGGCAATAATCCTCCACGTTATATTGCACCGTATCGTTCTGCGCGCCTTTGAAAAACGCGCTCAGGCCAGCCAGCATTTCTGGCTGCAAATTATCACCCAGAATAAACTATTTCACCGGGTGGCGTTTACCCTGCAAGGGATCGTGGTCCAGGTTCAGGCCGCGCTGTGGCTGCAAAAAGGCAGCGACGCGTCCAGCATTCTGATTAACTGCGCCCAGCTGTGGGTGATGCTGTATACGCTGCTGGCCTTTTTCTCGCTGCTCGACGTGCTGCTGAATCTGTCGCAGAAATTCACCTTTTCCTCACAGCTGCCGCTGAAGGGCATTTTCCAGGGTGTCAAACTGGTCAGCGCCATTCTGGTCGGTATTCTGATTATTTCGCTGCTGTTAGGGCAATCGCCAGCCATTCTGATCAGTGGCCTGGGCGCCATGGCCGCGGTGTTAATGCTGGTGTTTAAAGATCCGATCCTCGGATTGGTGGCCGGCATTCAGCTTTCTGCCAACGATATGTTGCGTCTCGGCGACTGGCTGGAGATGCCGAAATACGGCGCGGACGGCGCGGTGACCGATATTGGCCTGACCACGGTGAAAGTGCAGAACTGGGATAACACCATCACCACGATTCCGACCTGGTCGCTGGTGTCTGATTCGTTTAAAAACTGGAGCGGAATGTCAGCGTCTGGCGGGCGTCGAATTAAGCGCAGCATTAATCTCGACACCACCAGCATTCATTTTCTCGATGAGCAGGAACAGCAGCGCCTGATTCAGGCTAAGCTGCTGAAGCCGTATATGGATAGCCGTCACCAGGAAATTAACCAGTGGAATGAACAGCAAGGCGGCGATGAGTCGATCCTCAATCGACGTAAAATGACTAACGTCGGCACCTTCCGTGTTTACCTGAATGAATATCTGCGTAGTCACCCGAGAATACGTAAAGATATGACACTGATGGTGCGCCAGTTAGCACCGGACGCCAACGGTTTACCGCTGGAAATATATGCGTTCACCAACACGGTAGTATGGGCAGAATATGAAGGGATTCAGGCCGATATATTCGACCATATTTTTGCCGTAGTGGAAGAATTTGGTTTGCGCATTCATCAGGCACCGACCGGAAATGATATTCGCGCATTGTCAGCGGCACGCACCTGACAATAAAACACCCGGCGGCGCTGCGCCGCCGGGCAATCTATCAGGCACGTTTTCTCAGCGTTTTAAACGCGATAAACAGGAACACCACCCACACCGGCAACAAAATGGCCGACAGTCGCATACTTTCCATCGTCAGCATCAGGCCGAGGATCATCAGCAAAAACGCGATGCAGATGTAGTTGCTGGCCGGAGCCCACAGTGCGCGGAATTTTGGCTCGCGCCCAATTCGACGCTGGGCGGCACGGAATTTCAGGTGCGCCAGGCAAATCATCACCCAGTTCAGCAGCAACGTCGCCACCACCAGCGCCATCAGCAGGCCGAACGCTTTATGCGGCAGGACGTAGTTCACCAGCACTACCAGCGAGGTTATCGCCCCGGAAAGCAGCAGCGAATTAACCGGCACGCCGCGACGATTCACCCGGGTGAGAAACTTCGGCGCGTTGCCCTGCACCGACAGGCCAAACAGCATTCGGCTATTAGAATAAACGCCGCTGTTATAGACCGATAACGACGCCACCAGAATGACGAAATTCAGCGCCGAGGCCACGATAGTGCTGTCGAGATTATGGAAAATCATCACGAACGGGCTGCTGTCGGAGGTGACATTCACCCAGGGATACAGCGCCAGAAGCACCACCAGCGAACCGATATAGAACAGCAGAATGCGATACACCACCTGGTTCACCGCCTTCGGAATGGTGGTTTCCGGATCGCGCGCTTCGGCGGCGGTTATGCCAATCAGTTCAAGTCCGCCAAAGGAGAACATAATCACCGCCAGCGACATCACCAGGCCATGCCAGCCGGTGGCAAAGAAACCGCCATGTTGCCACAGATTGTCGAAGCTCGCGTGTTCGCCGCCGTGGCCGGTAAACAGCATCCACAGCCCGAAACCAATCATGCCGAGAATGGCGAGCACTTTAATCAGCGCGAACCAGAACTCCGTTTCGCCATACAGGCGCACGTTCACCATGTTTACGGCGTTGATAATAATGAAGAACGCAGCGGCCCAGATCCACGTAGGCACTTCGGGTAGCCAGTACTGCATGTAAATTCCGGCGGCGGTCAGTTCTGCCATGCCAACCAGCACGAACATCACCCAGTAATTCCAGCCGGAGAGGAAGCCGGCGAAGGGTCCCCAGTATTTATACGCGAAGTGGGCAAAGGAGCCTGAAACCGGTTCTTCGACGACCATTTCGCCGAGCTGGCGCATGATCAGAAAAGCGATGATCCCGGCGATAGCGTAGCCGAGGATGACGGCGGGGCCAGCCATTTGAATGGCGGGGCCGATGCCGAGAAACAGACCGGTGCCGATAGCACCGCCGAGGGCGATTAACTGGATATGGCGGTTTTGCAGGCCGCGGTGAAGCGTCGGTTGAGTTTCCGAAGCAGCATCCGTTGGCAATTGGTCGGATGCCGATGACGCGTTTTTCACGTCTTTCCCCTGTAGCGTTTTTTAGAAGGGGCACCTTTTAACACTTCGACAGACGTGTCGCAAGTTTCGTCCCGGCGAGTAGCCCTGCCGGAACGAGGGTCACACTTAGAAATCGTAGCTCATAGAGACCTTCACGGTGCGCGGTTCGCCCTGGAAAACGTACGTGCCGTAGCTCTCCACACCGGACCAGTATTTCTCGTTGGTAACGTTATCTACGCCGACGCGCCAGACCATGTCGTTCTGGTCTGCATTGACGCGCATACGATAGCGCACGCCGAGATCAAGCGTGGTGTAGCTGTCGAGTTTCTTGGTGTTGGCCGCATCCGCGTACTGCGAACCGGTGTGGTTCACTTTCGCCGTCGCGGTCAGGCCATCAACCGGTTTGATGTCATATTCGGCGCCAACCACCGCGTAGAAGCGCGATACGCCAATCGCATCATGGCCGTCGTTGGTGCCGCCTGCGGTTTTGGTCATCTCCGGATCAAGCCAGGTGGTGCTGGCGTTCAGGCGCAGGCCGAGAACCGGCTCGCCAAAGACATTCAGCTCCAGGCCACGGTTACGCTGCTCGCCGTCGAGCACGTATTTGTTATCGCTATTAAGCAATGCCGATGGCTTTTTAATTTCGAACAGCGCCAGTGAACCGCCCACACGCGCGTAATCGATTTTCACGCCGACTTCGTTCTGCTTCGAATGCAGAATGCCCATGCTTTGACCGTAGTTCGACGCGCCTTTCGGGGCGTTGTCGCCCGGCTGCAACGCTTCGGTGTGGTTGGCGTACAGCGAGACCTCTTTCCACGGTTTGTAGACGATGCCGTACGTCGGCGTCCAGCGGCTTTCGGTGTAGCGCGACGTCGGGTCTTCATGGCCGGTAGCGTTACTGTAGTTGCGTACCACCACTTTCTGGTGCCGCGCAGCGGCGGTGAACAGCACCTGGTCGTCGAAGAAGCCGAGAGTGTCACTCAGCAGCCAGCCCTGCGTACGGCTGCGCGAGGTGGTCAGTGGGTCATAATAGTTGCCGCCGAAATACGCATTGTCCGGCTTCGCCACGTCGTGATTGTCATAGATGTTGGTGGTCGGATTGTTGGCCGACATGCGCCAGGCGGTGGCGTCAGAGCGAATCTGCGCCGAGTAGCCGACGTTGACTTTGTGAGAGATTGGACCGGTATCGAAATTACCACGCAGGCCGCCCATGCCGCTCCAGGCGTCGATGATGCGGTTGGTATCGAGACGACCGACGCTGGCCTCGCCGCTTTCGTCAATCAGATTCGGCGCAGAATAGGTGCCGATTTCATGAGAGTGCTGGCCGCCGAATGCGGCGTAGGTCGTCCAGTTACTGGTCAGGTCGTATTCGGCTTTCGCCATACCGAATTCGCTTTCGATATTGCTGTAGCCCCATTTCTGGCTGTAGTTATCGCCGTTGTCCGGTACATCAGGAATGAAATCCACGCCGCTGATGTTGACGCCCATCTCACCACCATGGAAGGTTTTCTTCTGGTAGCCAAGGTCGAGTGAGGTACGCAGACGCTCGCCGCGATAGTCGAGTCCGACGGACGCCAGGGTGGTGCGGCGTTTATCCGCATCGATGGCGGTTTCCCCTTCCCTGTCGACGAGGTTCACGCGCACGCCGAACTGGTTGTCATCGCCAAAGCGACGGCCCAGATCCAGCGTACCGCCGACCTGAGAATCCGAGGTGTAATCCACGCCCACGCTGGCGGTCGGGGTATCTTCCGCACGTTTCGGTTCGAGGTTGATCATCCCGCCGACGCCGGTGCTCGACGCGCCGTTCAGCAGGCCGTTTGCCCCTTTGAAGATTTCTACGCGCTCAAGCATCTGGGTGTCCATCACCTGACGCGGTACCACGCCCGATAAACCGCCCATGGTCATATCGTCGCCGTCCAGCTCAAAGCCGCGGATTTTGTAGGTTTCGGCAAAGTTACCGTAGCCCTGCACCGGCTGCACGCTGGCGTCGTTGCTGACCACATCGGCGATGGTTTTGGCCTGCTGGTCTTTTACCAGTTTTGAGGTGTAGCCGATGACGTTGAACGGTACGTCCATGGCGTTCTGTTCGCCGAGCATCCCCATGCGCCCGCCGTGGGCGATTTGCCCGTCGAGGAACGCCGGAACCAGATCGTCACCCCCGGATTTAAAATCGCTCCCTTCGATGGCCTGCACCACCATAGTTTCTTCTGTTTTTTTGCTGGTGTTGCCTGAAGCGTCCGCCGCAAAGGCGGAGTGTGAAACCGCGCTGATGGCGATAGCCAGCAGCGTTTTACGAAACGCAGTTGTGTTGGTGTTTTGCATAGTTTTTATTAACGAGGCTTAAGTGAAACAAAATGACCCGTTACCGGGCCGGTCTTTTTTATTTGTTCAAAGCAATGCGTACGACGCTGTCGGGTCCAGTGGTTGAATGATCTTTATTGAAGGCTTGCTTGACGGTGACGTACAGCGTCTGACCATCGGCGGAGAGCAGCAGGCTGTTCGGGTTCGGCTTCAAATCCCAGCGTTTTTTCACCGCGTAGGTGGTGGCATCGAGGCTCAGCACTTTGCCGGATTCACGCTGCGAGACATAGATTTCATGGCGTTTCGGGTTGAACACCACGCCGAGTGAATCGCCGATTTCCAGCGTCTTAATCACTTTTCCGCTGTGAATATCCAGCACCAGAGTGGTTTTGGCTTCGGAATTGTCGGTGACAAACAGACGGCCGATGGCGTTATCTTCAGCGATATTCAGCAGCAGCGCCGGTTTGTCTCCCAGAGGCTTCCAGCGCTGTTCGATGCGATTGTTGCGTGGATTGATCACCAGAATTTCACCGCCGCCGTTGGCTGCATAAATGCGCCCGGTATTCGTGGAATAGTGCAGGCCGGTCATCCATTTTCCGGTGTTTTTGATGCGGGTTTTCAGCTTCAGCGTTTTTGCATCAACCACCCAAATCACCGCCGGGTCCGCCACCGCCCCGATGTACAGCGTGTCGTTGTGCAACAGAATCTGGCGCGCGCCGTACGGCAGGCCTTTTTCGTTACGCTCCGGGAACAGCAGACGGGCTTTCACCTTGCCGTCGGCGGTGTTCAGGGCGCTGATACCGCCATCAAGGGAGTTGGTGACGTAGACGGTTTGACCATCGTCAGAAATGGCCATGCCAAAGTTTTTCAAATCGGTGTGGCTGGCGCCAACGGTTTGCAGCGTTTGTGAGTCGAGTTTGTATACCACCCCGCCCTGCACGTCTTTAAACCCTTCCGCACTGGCAACATACAGCGCATCCCCTTTCGGGTTCAGAGCCATTTCATACAGGCCGTCGGCCAGTTCACGTTGAGTCAGATTTTCAGCCGCCTCAGATGCGGTCACTTTTGGGGGGATTGGGGCTACGGGAGCGCTCTGCGAAGCACATCCCGCCAGCGAGAAAGCCAGCGCCATTGCGGTGAGTTGACGTTTCATGAAAAGTTCCCTGCAAAATTAAATAAAAACGAAAATGAGAACTATACGCATTATCTTCATTGTTTCAAGCATAAACATGCAGGGTTTTTGAAGGCAAAAGAAAAGGCCCCAGAAAGGGGCCTTGAGGTAATTCAAGCCATTTCGCCCGACATGCAAGCGCCGCCGGGCAACGTTCATCAGAACTGATAGCTGTAGTTGACGCTCGCAAACCAGAAATACGGATTGTCGATATGGCCAGAGAAGACCTCCGGCGAAGAGACTTTGCCCGACTGCATATGCAGATATTCCACCGCGAGGCCAATATTGCTCGCCGGGGTAATTTGATACTGCGCCCCGCTGGCAAAACGCCATTCGTCGCCGGTTGGCATACTGAGGGACATATTGCCCTGGTCGTGATATGGCGTGCTGTCAAAGGCGACACCACCATTCAGACGCCATTGCTCCGTTGGACGATACTGCACACCAAGCGCGGTATGCCAGGTGTCTTTCAGGCGGCTGTTGTTGTTGACTGTCTGTCCTTCAACGGTGATTTGCGGCGCACCGAACTCACTCCAGTCCTGCCACCCCAAATCGCCCATCACAGACCACTGCTTATTAATATCATGCACCAGGCTCAGCATGATTTGCTGCGGCGCGCGAACCTGCGCGGTCAACGGCAGTTCAAAGTTACCCTGCGGCAGACGCACCTTGCCATCGATATCAAAATCGTAATCCGTTTTGCTGTTCCAGGTAATACCGGCGCGGGTCTGGTCGGTCAACTGCATTAACAGACCGAGACGGTAGCTGGCGGCCCAGTCGTGATCTTTCTGCGTTTTATCATCGCCGTCTACGTTACGCGTCAGGCTGAAAAAACCGTAGTTCGCATTCACCGACGCGCCGACGGAAACACGATCGCTGAGCTTATACGCCAGTGACGGGCTGATGGTCAGCGCCATCATGGTACTCTTTTTGACCAGGCCATCTCCCGCCCAGTCACCGTAATCAATGCCGAGACCAAAGTTGCCATACATGCCTATCCCGGCGTACAGGTTATCGGTCACCTTTTGGCTATAGAATGCGTTGCCGTTAGGCATCACATCCAGCACGTTGCCAGGGCTTTGTCTGTCGTTATCAAGCTGATAATCGATATTCCCGCCCAGCGCCTGTAAACCACCGGTAAACATATGGTCTGGCAAGCGGGTCATCCCCGCCGGGTTGCTGGCGATTGTCGACGCGTCCTGCGCACGCGCGGCCTGCCCGGCACCAGCCAGAGCAGTATCTTCAGTCCCGATTTCATAGAAATAGAGAGCACTAGCATGTGCAAGAGATGTGCAAAGCAATCCAGAGCACACGAGGGCGAGTTTTTTCATTTGCTACCTGCCAAAAAATAAACGTTCTATACCCAGAGGAGGGTATGCATTGTTATTGGTAAAAAAAGCATAGTTACCCACCACGAATTTGCCAGTAACAAACCGACGGTTAACCCCTTCATTTAGAAGGGGCAAAAGAATAGCAAAGGGGGACTTGCTTCTTCAGTAAAAGAACTATTTATAATTAAACGCCGTGACTATTTCAGCATACGATCAAGCTGAGTTTTATCGGCGGCCTGCGCTTTTTCAGCCAGCGGCGGGAACTGAGCCGGCGTGTAGTAGTCGGCCGGCGATGGCAGACGTTCCATACCACGCCCTTTATAGATTTGCAGCTCGCCTAGCGTGGAGAGCTTAATACCGTCAATCACTGCGGGCATGTGCAGCTGATACGGATCTGCATTTTCAAATGGCACCGGGGTCGGGAAGCGATTTTCACTGAGTGAATAATTGCGCTTGAGCACCAGGAATTTGTCCGGCACCCGGCGCTTGCTGTTCCACCAGTCGCCGTCCACTTCCCGGAACATTCTTTCGGTTTGCTCGCGCGTCACCACACCAAGCCCAACCAACGCCTGATGGATTTGCTTGTCCATCGCCTTGTTATAGGCATCAATTGAACCGGCGTTGCCTTGCAGAATCACGTTAATGGCAAGCCGTGCGCCGAGCAGATTGGAGTAGAGGTCTTCCGGCGAAAACGCAGAAATTTCCTCAGAGAAACCGGGCACCGACTGGAAGCCGTACCATTGGGCAATCTCATGCCATTGCGCCAGTTCAAAGGCTATTTTCCCCGCCAGCCACGCCGCCAGGGTGTAGCGCTGCGGCATCGATGCCGGAGGTGTAAAGGCGTTGAGCTGAACACGACGCAGGCCGAGTTCTTCGCTGTAGAAGAATCGCCACTGGCTACCCAGCTTCGGGTAAATCCGCGAGAAAATATAGAAGGTGTTATCGGCGGTATCACGCACGTGGGCGATGTCGATAAACCCGCCGCGATGGGTATATATCAGCCCGCTTTTTTCATCGTTCAGGCCGATCAAATCTTTTACCGCCGCTAGCGCGCTGTCGTTGTAATGATGATGCCCGAGCGTGTCGATGGTCAGCACGTTACCAATCTGATACACCGGGATAGGTACGCCAATTGCGCGCACATTAAGGTCATAGCCAAACGCACAGCACGGGCGCAGCGACTCCGGCGCGACCAGATGGCCGACGACCGGCGATACGCGCCGGGCCTGTTCTACCGGCAGCAGCGTGTCGCTTGCCATCACCGTGCTCGTTACCAACAGAAAACTCAACAACCAGCCCCGCATCAAAACGCCTCCGCAACCTGGAAATAGAAACCGGCACTTTCCCGGCCAAAACCTAAATCAAGCCGGATATTCATCGCAGGCTTCACTTCAAAACGGTACCCCACGCCAACCGATGGCAGCAGCGGGTTATCACCTAAATCTGACGGCGAACTGCCCAGCGCGCCGACACCGGCCCACAGCACATAGCCGTGACGCCAGTTGAGTTTTTGCCGGTACTCGACCTGGCCGCTGACCACGTCGTTATCGCGGTAGCGTCCCTGATAGTAGCCGCGCAGACGGTTATCGTCACCCGCTTCTGACAGCCGGTCCCAGGGCACATCGCCGTGGGTGAAACGTCCCCACAGGTCAAACGCCAGCACGCGTTTATCATCGATCGGATGATAGTAATTGTATTGCAGCTTAGTGGCGGTGAAGTGCGTGTCAGACCCTAAAGACGGGTCGAAATAGCTGTACTCCACGCTGATGTACTGCCCGTGATGCGGCTGGGTGATGGCATCGCGCGAATCGTAGTTCACGCTGACGGTCGCGCCAGAGCTAAGCGGATTGGTCGAGTCGGTGTACTGCGAGAATTTATCGCCTGGCTTGCGATCATCGACGTTGGCGTTCATCGACGAGAAGTCCCAGCCGACGCCGAGATAGAGATTATCCACAATTTGGCGCATCAGCTGTGGATGCACCTGGATTGAGTTATCGTCATATTTCTGCGAACTGCCCTGCGCCGCATCGTAGCCTACGCCCCAGAATTTAGTCGGCACTTTGGCGATACCGCCGTCAACAAACAGACGCCAGCGGTCATCGGTAAAGAAAGTGTAGTTATGCAGCCCAAGGCCCAGCGCACCGCTGGTACTGACGAACCCGGTGAAGGAAATGGATGAGTTTTGAGTCTTTTTGTCGTTGGGATCCATACGATAAATCCCCGCCACTGCCGTGCCGAGTCCGAGCTTCAGTTCCGGGGTATAAAACGGCCCCGGCAGCACGCTCCAGTCGATGCCTTTGCTGGGATCATACTGGTTATCGGCCCCGAGCTTTCCCAGAAAATCATCAATCGACTGCTGACTGATTTCGGCCATGGCCGGTGTCGCCATTCCTGCGCTCACCAGCCCTGCCAGCACTGCTAACCATTTGTTCATCAGAAGCGATATTCACCCGCGACAAAGAAGCTATTACGATCGTTAAAGCCGAACTCGGTCAGGACGTTGAAATTCTGAGTGATTTCGTACTGCGCGCCCAACAGCATATTCCACGGTGACGTCAGGTGCTGTTTCACGTCAAAGCGCCCGTCTTCCACCACGCTATTCAGCTGAGAAGGCAGATTCAGGTCAGAGAGGTTGCCCTTAAATTCCTGCTGAACGTCCTGATACATGCTTCCGACCCACAAACTGAGATGCGACGGCCCGTCCAGGCCCTGAAATTCAAAGCGATAGCCTACACGAGGCGACACGGTAAGCGCAGAAATTTTTCCGTCGAGAATATCAAAACTGGTCTGGGTATAGTTGGTATCGAGGATAGTAAACCAGTTGCCATAGCCACCCGCCAGGGTCACCCCCGCCCCGTAAGTCGTGCCTTCGAAGTTCAGCTTGAAGTCGAGATCCTGCAATGCCCCGCTCTCATAACCGGCGTGTACCGCCTGGGCGATAATGTGATCCCGATTAGGATGGAGGATCGTACCGGGCGCATAGTTGGAGGGATCGGCATCCACGGAGATGTTCGACACCGACGAGCCTTTGGTATGGCCGAGAATGCCGTAGACGTTGAGGAACGGGAACACCCACATGTCCAGGCGCAAGTTTTCAGTTTCGCTGCGCTGACGGGTGTCGCCGATGCCGATGTTGAACATGTCATCCGGGATCGGCATCCCACCCACTTTCAGCCCGGTCAGCGAGATGCTGTCGACGTTGATGTTCTGGCGCATGTTCATATAGCTGACGTTGACCCCGAACGGCAGCGGAATGGAGTACCCGCGCGCACGCGCCTCGTCGCCCCAGATAGGGAACATGCTGTCGCTGGAGGATGAATCCTCGGTGCTGAGCGAACTGTCGCTGCTGCCGCTCGCATCCGTCTGAGGGGGGGTAGCACCACAGGCTGCGCCGGAAATCAGCAGCAGAGGGACCAGAGTTTGACTCCATTTCATCATCATTTTTCTCATTTACGCGTTGCTCCGCCTATAGCCCGGAGCCGACATTAAAATAGACCGCCTGATCTCCCCCGCTAAAGGCGATATCTGCACCGGTATACAGCCCGTATTTTCGGGCAATCAGATAGCGAAAACCTGTTCCCCAGGCCACTTCGCTGGTACTGAACAGATCATTATTATCATTGGCAGCACTGCCCGCGCCGACAAATCCTTGCAGGATCCAGCGCGGCGTAACCTGCCATGCAAGCTGAGTTTGCGCGGTCGCCACGTAATCGCCCTGATAGCGATAACGCGAAATACCCCGCAGATTAATATCCGGTCGCGTCATTGGCGGCAGATGCTGATCGCTGTTGGTCAGCGCCTGATAGTCACCGGCCAGTGCCAGCGTGAGCGTTGGGCTTAACGGCAGAAAATATTTACCATCGAGAGTCAACTGATTGTAGCGATAGTCGCCTCCCAGAAAAGAACTGTAAAATCGGTACTCCGCGCTTAATGACAGCCCTTTGTGAGGATAGAAAAAATTATCTGTGGTGTCATATTCCGCCATCAATCCGACGGCAGACGAGGTACTTTCACTGCCGAACACACGCTGCCAGGCCGCATTGATCAGCTTGTTGTTATCCGCAGAAATTTCGGTGCGAGCATAAATTTGCGTTACCCCGAGAAAGACCGGGGAATCTCCCACGCGAAACTGCAGCCTTTGCAACGCACCGTAGCCTTTAGTATTGGTGTTAATCGCGCGATTTTTGCCAAATCCCAGTACATCACCGCTGTAAATATCGAGGTTGATATTGGCATAACCCGCACCGACCAGATAGCGGATGTGATCGTTATTCCAGGTGTGTCGATGCCCACCGCCCGCAAACCAGGTGCCATTTTCCGTTGCACCGCCGCCAAACGCCGACATGTTTGGCGGAATAAAGCGATCGCCATCCATCGACCCTTTACCGTGTAAAAACAGGCCAAACAGACCGCCGCCGTAGCCAATCGCCGGTTCGGTTATCATCATCGGAATCGGTAAAAAGCCGTAACGGTTATCGCGCAGGTAGTCGCTCATGTCGAACATACCGTCCTGCGGGTCGAACATACTCGCAGCAAAGCTGTGGATGCTGGTGAACAGCAGCCCCAGTGCTGCCAGTCTGCGCCGCATCATGCCTCCGGCCTGCCCGGCGGCGTCGCAGGGGCCGCATACCAGTTCTCTTTCGCCACCATCACCGCGTCTTCCGGCTGCAGCACGAAGTTCGGCGACATAATCTGCACACCAAATTCGTTAAACACGTCCTGAATATTGCTGTGCAGCGCGTTACGCGCCACCGCCAGTGAAGTACCCGGCAGCAGTCGCACCTGAAGTTCGTATGAAATGTACCAGTCCATCAGGCTGAGCTGACGCACCAGCGGCGCCTCGGCATGATCGACGATACCGTCGGTACGACGGGCCGCCAGCTCCAGCATCGCGTGCACCTGCCGCCACGGCGTGTCATAGCCGATGGTTACGCCGGTCGTGAGGTTCACACCGCCGCCAGGGTTTTGCGCGCTGAGGTTGGTAATTTTGCCGCTGACCACTACCGCGTTGGGCACCGTCACAACGTAGTTTTCGCGAGTAATTATTTTGGTGGCCAGCAACCCGATTTCGCTGACCTGGCCTTCATTGTCTGCAATTCGGATAATGTCACCTTTGTGCAATGCGCGGGAGTAGATAAGCACCAGTCCGCTCATGGCATGGTTCATCACCCCCGCAGAGCCGAGCGTCAGCATCAGTCCGAAGAAGACGCTGATCCCTTTGAACGCCAGCGAGTTTGCACCAGGCAGGAAGGGATAGGCGGCTGAGAGAGCGAATAACCAGACCATCACCGAAATCAGTTTGCGCGTGGTGCCAACCGTTTCCGGATGTAAACCAGGGAGCTGCACTTTACCCGCCGCCACCTGGTTAAGTAAAACCTTCAATAATTTAATAATAAACGATGTAATCAGGAAGATAATCAAAACGATAAGCAAGCCGGGCAGCGCTGAGGCAATCGACACCGTGATTTTTTGCAGCGCCCGGTAAGTCCAGTCGCCGAGCGATTCTCCCCAGACACGCGTCCAGGGAAACAGGCTGAATGCCCAGCCGAGCCACAGGTACACCGCCAGCAGCGACACCAGGATCATTAGCAGGCCGTACAGCTTAGATTCAATCGCCCCTAAAAAACGCCGCCAGCTAATGGGAATAATGCCGCGCTTTTCCAGCAACATCATCAGGTTATAGCGCCTTACCCAGCGCCAGGTGCGGTACGCGCCGTAGCATAAAAGTGCTACCGCCAAAGCGCCTGCCACGGTTTTCAGCACCGCCAGCACCAGATATCCGGTGTTGTACTGGTCGCTTAACGCCGAGCGCTGCAGCTCCATACGCGCCAACACCCGCTGGGCAGCCTGATCGAGGGTTAAGTCATCCCCTTCATCCAGATCGGCCTGGCTCAGTAACATTATCGGTTTGCCGTTCATCAGGAACAGGCGCGCGGGCTGGTTATAACGGGTTATGGGTTCGACGGTCAGCGGTTTGCTAACGTCGTCATGGGTGAATGCACGAAGCGTATTGCGAATGCGCAGAACACGCTCTTCCGGCGTGCTGAGGCCAAACTTTGCCTGAAGCATGACAATCGGTTGGTGGAAAATATAGACCGTCCGCGCCCGCTCCTGATCAGTGGGTTGCAGCCGGGGTTCGGCGGCGAATAACGGAAACGCAAGCAACAGCGAAAGCCACGCCAGTAAAACATGCCGCATCCTGTTCATAATCAACACCCGCAGAAGTAAAAATTATCGTTATTATTCAGAGCACAAAAGCAAAAGGCTGGCCTGCTCTGATTTGAGCATAGACCAGCCTTAGGCTAATTCAAGACACCTTAGAAGCGGATTTTCATCCCCACCGAGGCAGACAAGTCTGCATCCACGTTGGTGTTGTCGCCGTTATCCCAGGTTTTGCCTACTTCGGTATATGCCTGTACATCATTGGTGACCGTCCACGTCACACCCACTGCGGCTTCCGTCGCGCTGAACTGCTGGTTAGCCTTGAGGGTGGTCTTGCCGTGACTGTTGGCACCATTGCTGTAGGTCACCGCATCTTCGCCATCAGTCAGCTCTTTCCAGAAGTTCACCCGCACGTACGGTTTCACTTTACCCATGTTGGTATCGTAATCCGCGGTCAGACGTGCACCGAGACGCCCAATCACCGCGCTATCGGCGTCAGTGCTGACATGGGTATCGACGCCATCGTTAAGGGTCACATCATCGAAGTTGCTCCACTGCCACACCAGCTGCGCCTGCGGTTCAAAGGCCCAGTTACTGTCGCCAAGTTGCCATGGTTTGCCCACTTCTACAGAGGCGGTCACGGTGTTGCCATTTGGATGGTAAGTATCGGAACTGCCTTCGCTTTTCAGATCGACTGAATGGTAACCGTACTGCAACACATTATCAACATAGAAACCATTGGTATCGGTCCAGGTGGCATAGCCGCCAATGTAGGAGGAGAACGTTGAGTTGTACGCTGAACCGCCGCCCATACCGGTGTTACCGCTGACCGAACTGTCGAGATCCATAAAGGTGGTGTAGATCCCGGTACGCCATTTGTCGTTCTGCCACAGATCGAGGCCAATTTGCATCCCGTCATACTGCGAATGGCTCTTACTGCTGGTGGCATCATCCAGATGCTGATCGACAGTTTTGGTCAGATAGCGCGCCCAGAAGCGCCCTTCCTGATCTTCCGGCACATCCGCACGCCACGGCTGCTCATCACCCACGCGCTGATGCAGCGTGCCGAGCACGAACAAATCCGCCTGACGAACGATCGATGGCAAGGTATCGAAGCCCGGCACTATCGGGCTGTAACCCGCGCGCAGGAACCAGTCTTCCCCGGCACCGCTCGCATTTCCGGCATACAGCTGATACTGCCACGCTCCGGCGATCAGTTTATCGCGGCCGATGTTAAAGGCGTCTTTGGTCGTTTGTGCGGTGGTGGTCGCCCCATTTTTGGCCTCCACCACCATAATGCCGTCACCGGTGGTCGGTTCACCGAGTTGACTGACATCGATGTCCAGTCGGGTGGTACCGGTCGCGGTACCGCCGTTGATCACCAGTTTGTCCGCCACGCCCGGGCTGTGCTGCTGGGCGGCGATTTTGATCGTGCCGTCCATCCCCACATAGTCGCCGTTGACGGTCAGCGTTGAGCCAACATTACCGCCGCGCAGATTAACGGTCCCCTGGTTCACCAGGTTCGCTACCGTCTGGTTGCGTCCGCCGGTATCCAGGGTCGCGTTCTGGCTGACGATATGCGAGGACTTCGCGCTGAAGCGTGAAGCGCCACCCGCCATCAGGGTGCCGTTTTCCACCAGCGTGTAGCCGCTCCAGTTATTCAGACCGTTCAGATAAGTGGTGCCGCTACCGCGCTGGATGAAGTCACCCGTCCCGGAGATCACACCGTCGAGATCAACCGTGTTATTGCGATTCACCACCAGCGTATCCAGGTTGAGAATATTACCGGCCACGCTGCCTGCACCGCCGCCGTTACCGAGCTGGAGGGTGCCGTTGCGGATGGTGGTCAACCCGCTGTAGCTGCTGTCTTTGGTCAGCGTCAGCGTACCGTCGCCCGCTTTGGTTAAGCCGCCACTGCCACTGACAGCGGAGAGCAGAGAGACATCATTGCCGTTGGTATCAATGGTGCCGCTGTTGTCGCCGACGGTCCACGCACGCGCGGTATCAAACGCCGCGCCGTAGCGGAAGATCCCGCCATTCAGCGTGATACCGGTGTCTGCGGCCCCGAGGTTCTGGTCGCCGCTGACCTGTAACACGCCGCCACTGACGGTGGTACCGCCGCGATAGCTGTTGTTGCCGTTCAGCACCAGGGTGCCGACGTCGGTTTTGTCGATGCCGCCGCTGCCGGTGATTTGCGAATTGATGGTCGCGGTGTAGAGTCTGCCAAGCGCGGTACCGTCGCCGACGCGGATCACCGTATCGGCAGTATTGGTGGTGATCACCCCATCGTTAATCACGTAGCCGTTAGTGGTGAACTGCGCGCCGCTAATGAGTACTTCACCGAGGCTGTTATCGACGGTGACGTTGCCTTTTCTACCGCTGAACACCGCAAACGCGCCATCGCTGAACGGGGCGTTAATCGCACCCGCGGGATCGGTCTGATCGGTAGTCCAGTTATCGTTGCCGCCGCTGTTTTGCCAGACGCCGTCGCCACCGTCAATTTTGCCGTTGTTTTTCAGCCCGCCATTAGGCCCCCCCGTACCATCCCAGAAGTTGAGCACCAGCCCCGAGGTGTTAACGAGGTTGACCTGATTCGCTACGGAGGTTTGTACGTACAGCTGGTTTGCCGCGTCCGGTACGGTACCGAATTGCAGACCGTTGTTGGTGAGATTGCCGCTGTAGTTGATGACGCGATACACGCCGACGTCGAACTTGCCGCCAGGGGTCTGGGCAATGTTGAGTTTGCCGTCGAGAGTCAGATCACCGTTAACCACCAGCAGATCGTTGAGCGGATCGTTGGCATCCGGGACATTCGATTTACCGAACTGGAAATCGAGCTGCGCATTGTTGGCAAGCGTCAGATTGTTCATGGTTAGCACGCCGACGCTGCTCAGGTCTTTGCCCGGCGTCAGGTGGCCGTTATCCGCCACGGTGACATTGGCCCCGAGGGTCCCTTCCCCGCCGAGCGTCGCGTTGCTGGCCACGCTGGTGGCGCCAGTGGCCGCGCTCTGGTCACCGTTAATCAGCAGCGCGCCGTTCATCACCGACGTCGCACCGGTATAGGTGTTGTCAGCGGTGAGCGTCAGAATACCGGTGCCGACTTTTTCCAGCCCGCCACCGACGCCGGAAATCAGGCCGCTGATGGTGTCGTTAAGGTTGAGATTCCCCTCGCTGAGGGTCTTGCTGCCCAGGTTAACGCTACCCTCGCCGGAGAGTGAGCCGATGGAGGTTTTACTATCCGCATCCGCCAGCGTCACATTCGCGCCGCTCTGGTTGGCAATTCGCGCGTTAGCCGCCTGGGCATTGCCGGAAAACGCCACGGTACCGGCGTTGGTGGTGACGCTGGTGCCGCCGTCGGCGCTGCCTGACATCAACAACCGTGAAGTGTTATCGACATTAATGGTCGCGCTGCCTGCATTACTGCTGCCGGTAAAGCTGGCAGTGCCGGCGGTCAGGCCGATGGTGCTCGATTCGGCAGTAGCGCCGCTGTTAAACGCCAGGGTCGAATTATTGACATCAAAGGTGTGTGACTGCGCGCTGGCGTCGTTGTTGAAATTAACCACGGCCTCATCGGTCAACGACACGGTGCTGTCCTGTTTACCGAATGCGCCCGTGGTGTTGGCGTTAACCGTCAGCGTACCGATGCCGTTTTTGCCGGTAATGGTAGTATCACCTTTGTAGGTGTTGGCGGTGTTGAGCACCAACTGGCCCGCGCCGTTTCCGGTGGAGCTATCCACCACTGCCAGCGAACCATCGCCCCCGATCACGCCGGTTGGGGTGAAAGTATGACCGTAGGTGTCGAAGGTGCCGCCCTCATTTTCCCCCAGGAAAATTTTTCGCTGGGTAGTAAAATCATCACCTGACTGGAACGTGGCCCCATTGTTCAGCGTGATGGATGTTCCGGCTAGCCCGAGATTTTCATCACGACTGGCCTGCAGCGTGCCTCCCCATACCTCAACCCCACCCGCAAAGGTATTATCACCGTTGAGGATCAAGCGACCGGCATCGGTTTTAAGCAACCGTAGTGCAGGTTTATCTGGAAGACTCAGGGTATTAGCGACCAGATTGGCATTAATGGTCGTCGTGATATCTGCACCGGAAATTGTGCCCGTATCACTGACATCCCCGACACGGATCACGAAGAAACGACCCGCATCCGTTTCCCCTTCACTGGTGTAGGCGTTGTCCGGTACTAATCCCCCTGCAACCTGGGTCTCGATCATCTCCAATGGGGTAGTCGAATCACCATTAAGAATGTAGTCATCAGCCGTAAACTGCATCCCTGAAGCACGCACAGGACCATTCTCATTCGATAATGTGACGGTCCCGCCTTTGGTCTGGAAGATCGCAAAGGCACCTTCATTCCACGGTTCATTCCCGTTACCATCCTGCTGTGTCCAGTTATTGCTGGTACTTCCTTCATTGGCAAACCAGGTACCGTTCCCCCCATCAACAACTCCATTACCGCTTGTCTCATCACCTGTACCAGTACCGTGATTGTTTCCATCCGGGTCCCCATCCCAGAACTGTAATTTACCCAGAGGCAGGGTATAGCTGAGTACCAGGTTGACTTGATTGCCAATAGAGGTCTGAATGGAATAAAGCTGTTGGGTTGGCGTGGGCAGTGAACCAATCTCCATGGTGTTATTGGTTAATGCCCCGGTGTAATTAAACAAACGATATACGCCAGGCAAGAAGCGACCATCGCTGGTCTGATCAACATTTAAAGTACCGTCCAGCGTCAGGTTACCGTTGACCTGAACCAGGTCATTAAGCGTTCCTCCGGGAGTAAAGGACTCCCCAAGCTGGAAATGGCTGTTGGTATCACTGGCAAGCGTCAGGTTGCCATTAACCGTCAAGACTCCGGTTCCGTTACCCCGGTTATCATCACCTGGTTTCAGGGTCGTACCACCCTGGAAGAGCACATTGCCACCAATCGTGCCGTAGCCGCCAAGCGTGCTGCCCGTGTAAACCGTGGTTAACCCGGCGCCACTCTGCGCACCGTTAATCAGCAACGTACCCTGTTCTACGTCGGTGGTACCTGCGTAGCTGTTGTTTCCGTTCAGACGTGTCAAACCTGTGCCAATCTGGCGGAAATCACCGCTGCCGGAAATCACGCCGCCCAGGGTGACCACGTCAGAATGGTTAACCGTCAGGATGCCGTTGTCGGTGATGTTGGTTTGTTCTGACAGGCTACCCACATCGCCGCCATTACCGAGGCTCAGTTCTGAATCGCCACCAATCAGCGTGTCGCCGGTGTAGGTGTTATCGCCAAGCAGAATGGTGTTGCCGCCGTTGATGCGCTCCATACCACCAGTGCCGGAAATCACACCACTGTAGGTCTGATCGTCGCTACCGTCGAAGGAGATCTTCGCGCCGCTGCCCGCCGTGGCGATATTGTAATTGTGGATAGTCGCCTCACCGTCCACTGTCGCGCTGTCGCCGGTTCGCAGTATTGCACCGTCATTGACGTTGATAACAGGTGCGCCTGACAGCGTGAGATCTTTCGCGACACGCATGTCGGCCCCGGCACCAGTAAGGGTCAGGGTGCTCCAGCCAGTGCCAATATTGGTGCCGGTCGCGAGATCATCCGCCGTCAGTGAGCCAATACTGCCTTTGGTACCTTCAAAGGTCAGCGTGCTGCCGGTGCCGCCTTCACTGAGGATATGGGTGGTATCGGCGATATCCACACTACCGACAGTGGCGCTGTCCAGCCCGCCGTTTCCTTCAAAGGTGACGCCCCCCGTCAGGCTGCCGCCGCTCCAGTTAAACTGGTCGTTACCAGCGCCCATCAGGATTTCACCCTGCGTTTGCTGCCCGGTATCGCTTAAGGTCACGCTGTCGTTACCACTGCCGAGCGCAATCACTTTCGCCGTACTGCTGGCCGCTTTCAGGATGCCGCTGTTGGTCAGGGTGTTATTGGCGCTACCCGTGGCATCAATCACGGTCGCATTCTGGCTCAGGCTGGTGATGGTGCCGCTGTTGGTGATATTACGTGAATCGACGTCACCGCTAAGATCGATAAGCGACTGGCTGTTGCTGGTACTGCTGGAGGTGATGGAACTGGTGTTGGTAAACGCCCCGGTATTTTGCGCCAGGATCGTGCTGCCGGTATCGCTGCTGGTCGCAATGATACCGTTGTTGGTCAGGCTGGCGGCATCAGTCGCTTCAATCGCCGCACCAGCGCCGCTCGCCATGGTGATACTGGTGCCGGAGATAACATTACCGTTAGTCCGCGCGAGGATCCCCCGGCTGCCGTCGCCGTTGCCATTGATGGTGTAGCCGGTGCCGATTGTCAGGTCGCCGGTGGTGTCTGAACCGTCGGCATTCATAAAGGCAAAACCGCCGCCGCTGCCGCTGACATTCAGCACGTTGCCGCTGCCTTCCGCATCAAAGGTCACTGCGGTACGAATCGCCGGGCCGTCGTCGGCATTGATTGTGACATTGGTCAGGTTAATGCTACTGGCGTTGGCATTGTTATTTATCCCCGCACCGCTGTCGGTGATATCAATGGTGGTGTTGCTGGCATTAAAAGAGGATGCGCCGGTGCTGTCGATAAGCACCCCATCAGCTCCCCTGCTGGCGCTGATATGGTTATCTGTCCCGTTGACCGTCAGGGCTGCGCTATCCCCGGTAAGTTGTACCGCCGCCAGGCCTCCATTCGCCGAGACATCCCCCAACTGGTGGACGATAGCGCCAGCCCCCTGGACCCGTACCCCGACATTTTCGCTGCCCTCTAAACCGGAGACGGTAATGGCACCGTTGTTGGTCAGTTCACCGGCGTTCTGAATATCCACCCCGATGTTACCTGTACCTGGCGTAACTGACGTCCCTGCCACACTGACGTCGGAATTGACGATTGCAATACCGCCATCATGCAACAGCACCCCGGTACTGGTGTTGCCATTCAGCGTGAGATCCGCCCCGCTATTGAGGGTCAAATCCCCTTTATGCGAGACGTTGTAGCCAACAATGCCGGTTTGTCCCGCCGCTGACCCGATTTTCGCGGAAGAACTCACTTTGGTGTCAAGCGCATCACCATCTGTGTCAACGCCTGTGAGAGTGTAATTACGCCCATCCACCAGTACGGCAGTGGTGTTATCACCATTCAGATTTATCGCGCCATCGCTGATGGTGCCCACTGCGCCGCCGGTGACTTTCACCCCAACGGCATCCGTGCCGCTGACGTTAATCTGCGCGTTACCGGTAGTCACTTCAGTCACCACCGAGCCGTCCTGCGAGAGGCCATTCGCAAAAACCCCGGTGGAGCCGGTGCCGGCAACGGTCAGATTGTAGTCACCCCCGGTGGTCTCCCCCGTGAACTTCGCCCCGCTATCAACCGCAAACAGAATCGAACGGGCTTGCCCATCATCCGTAATGGTCGGGTTGGCGATATTGATACTTGCCCCCTGTCCCCAGGCGTAGTAGCCAATCTGATCAGTATTTTCAAAGGTTAAGGAGGCAGGTGCGCCGACGTTAATGGTCGAGTTACCACGCGCATGGGCACCAATCGCACCGGTTGCAAGCAGACGCACGGTCGAATCCAGCTGCACCGTCGCCGCTTTGCCATTCAACCCTTCGGCATACACCGCATAGTTACGGTAGGCATACGGATTATCATCGGTGCCCCCCAACTCCCCTTCCGCCCCGACGATAATGGTGCTGTCCTGGGTGGACGTCATTTTGGCATTCGCGCCCTGTGCCAGTACGCGCAGCGCGATATTGTTGTCGCCATCGACCTGAATATTGCCGTTATTGGTGACGACACCGGTATTATCTTTAACGTACATCCCATAGTTGGCGGCAGCTGAGTCGTTGACCAGCTTACCTAACACATTAATCTCACCATTGTTGGTGACCGTCGCACCACCGCCATTGACCAGGATCCCTGCCGCATTGCGGGTATTGTCCATCAGGGTAATTTCCCCGGTGGTATCATTGAGGATAGTGCCGGTGCCCGTGGAGGCAATCGCTGCCGTAAAATCACCACTTCCCACCAGGTTAACCGCGGTGGGAGCTGTCCCATCAATAACCGGGGTGCTGCCCACATACATGGCTCCCTGGTTGGTGAAGTTGGCGGCGTCACCAGTGAGCACGCCATATGCGCCAGCTTTACCATCGGTATTATGACTGTTGCCGACAATCGCTATAGTGCCACCTTCAGCATTAGTCACATTGGCGGTATTCCCGGCGATAATACCGTAGGCGTTATGGGTTGCCGTATCAGTAATGGCAACGTTGATATGGCCGTTGTTGGTGTTAGTGACGGTACTGCTGCCATCGGCAGCGATAGCCGCCGACCCGGCATTATTCACATTCTGATTACTGCCGTCTTTTTCGAGGAACAGCCCGGCGTTCAGTACGCCGTTGTTGGTCGCCGTCGCATCGGTCGCCCGCATCCCTACGGTTGTCGGGCTGCTACCACTGCTGCTCCAGGCGTTAATCGCGCCATTGTTAGTGATAACGGCACCGTTGTCGGCTTGCATCACGGCCGTCGCACCGTCGACCGCCAGGCTCCCAATATCCGTCACCGTGCCTGTGGCATCTTTTCCTGTGGCGTAAATGACCCGCAGGTTACCGGTGCCTATCGTGGCGTTATTGGTATGTGAATCCAGGTCATCCCAGACGTTGTATTCCACATTAATGGTCGTGCTTTCCGCCTGACCCAGCAGATCGGTAATAATGCCGTTGTAGGTCGTTTGCGCCTGTGTGGATGAGGTGATCGGATCGCTACCGTCTACTGACGCCCCGGCCAGCAGCCAGTACTGCACCTGTGATTTACCGGCATACGCCCCCTGACCCACCAGGAAATTGTTGACATCAGCAATATCTGCGGACGAAGTGATATCGAATTCTTTGTTGCCGACCAGCCGAACTTTGCCCAACGGACCGATTTCATACTCCGGCAGAGTCAGTGTGTAGTTATATTGCGTACTTTGTACATTGGTTTGGCTTGACTGGTTGGCGATAACCGCCGCCGGACTGAAGTGGATGTAATTATCCGATTGCCAGTTCGCCGCCCCCGCGTTTCCACTTTCAGCCGCTACAAACGCCAGCGTCGAATTTTTCGCCAGCAGATCAATGGTATTTACGGGGGCTGAAATAAGCGTCGTGCCCGCAGTATCCGCACCGACGTTGATATTGGCCGTGCCACCACCTTCGCTGACGTAGGCAATGCCAAAATCATTGAGGATCCGCACCGAATCGGGATCGTAGACCGGTATCTGCATCTCAGCGACCGGCACATCTGCGGCCGATGTAAATGTAGAAGAGTCATAGACGCTGACCACCTCATAGCTACCGTCCAGGCCCGGCACTTCAACATTCAGTTCCTGATTTTGCTGCGGAACTGCGGGGCTGGGGGAGTAGGTAAAATCGGCGATATTATCGGCCGTAATCGGTGTGGTGACGTTGTTCGAGTCGGTCGCATTTATGGTAATAATGCGGTTACCGGCCCCCGCGGGCAGCGCATCCACCACCGATACGGGATTATTTGTCACGCCATTGTTGGTATAGGTCGGGAAGGTCGGGATACTGCCGCCGATGTTCAGCGTGGTACCTGCAGCAAAATTGGAATCCGCCGTA
The DNA here is from genome assembly GCF_024764775.1 of Scandinavium manionii. Taxonomy (NCBI): domain Bacteria; kingdom Pseudomonadati; phylum Pseudomonadota; class Gammaproteobacteria; order Enterobacterales; family Enterobacteriaceae; genus Scandinavium; species Scandinavium manionii. The sequence continues at coordinate 518,680 of NZ_JALIGC010000040.1, forward strand.
GTGATGTCAATGCCGTACGCCGTCCCGGTATCTATCACTCGGTCAAAGTTGTAATCCGGTTCCTCTGAAAACGCATAAGTGGGATGATCAGTTGCCCAGTTCACATCATCTGCGAGGGCGGCTACGGGCATCAACCCGGCAACCAGCGCCCCGGAGATCAGAAGTTTTCGCCGTCCAGCGCGTGATGCTTTTCCTCGATGTCCGGCAGTAAATTCTGCAACCGGGATAAATGCGGAGGCAACGTGACTCCAGACAAGACGATAAATTCTGTTCATACGCATTCCATTAAAATCAAGACGTTGAAAAAAAACGAACGAGTGACGGGCTAAAAAGGCAGATCTTACTTTTTGTAAAAGTAGTACAACTTTGGTTATTCAACCTTGTAAGTTATGAAAAAATATATCATTTGGTTACATTTAAGTTAAGTCTTGGTTTTCTAACTGAATCGTCTGGAAAAGGGAAAATGCAGGCCGGGGTTTGAGCAGCAAAGTGTGATCCACTATCATCAAGGATAAGAAAATCGGGAGTCAGGTCATGGATATCAAGCACAGCACCGGAGAAATGGCGATCGCCAGCGTGAAGGGGTATATCTGGTTTTTGTGCCTGAATATAATTTGTTGCCTGTGGCTGGTGCTGAGGGTGTTTGGCGGGGCGTCGATTCCGCTGGATGCGGAGAATTACACCCTGCCGCTGTACGGCATCATCGGCTTTTCGCTGTTCAATGCGCTGGTTACCTGGCGGCTACACGATCGTATCAATGAAGGGCTGTATCAGAAATGCCTGCCCGCCATCGTACTTATCTTCAGTGCCTTCTGGTCGGTTATTTTCTTTCACATGCTGAATGACTTTCAGCAACCGACCATCGCGATGGTCGCACTGGTTATCGTGCTGCTTCCGGCGACCATCACTTTCTACATCTCAGCCAAACTGCTGACCCTGTTTATCGTGCCGATTATCGCCACCGTGATTTTCGGCGGGTTTATCTCGCCGATGGTGTTCACCTTGTTGCAGAGCATTGCAGCGGTGATCATCCTGATTGTGGTGCTTTCGGCGCGCTACATTCTGATCGAATCCTATCAGCGGACTCAGCGCAGCGAGTATGAAAAGAACTTGCTGATCAAGAAGTTGCTCAGACTCGCCAACTACGATACCCTCACCGGCCTGTATAACCGACACAGCCTGGGCGAGTATTTTGCCCGAAGCACCCGTTCGCTTGTGCAGGGCAAAAAATCGCTATTTCTGATTGTGCTGGATATCGATTTTTTCAAGCAATACAACGATCTTTACGGTCACGTTGAAGGTGATAAATGCCTGATTCGGGTCTCGCGCTGCATTGAACAGTCGCTGCGCAAAGACACCGATGCCGCCTTCCGTTTTGGTGGAGAAGAGTTTGTGGTAATGGCGACTTGCGACGGACCGGGCAGCGCACTCAGCATCGCCAAGCGTATCCAGCATGCGCTGGCTGAAGCGCGTATTCCGCACAAAGGCTCGACGGTTTCGCCGCGCGTGACGATGAGTCTGGGTGTAGCGCGATGGCACCCCGGCATGACGATGGAAGCCCTGCTGGAATTTGCCGATAAGCAGCTTTATCAAGCCAAGCGTGACGGGCGAAACCGGATCTGCTGGGAGCGTCAGAAGCGAGAATAACGCTAACATCACTTCATCGCCAAAAATAGGTCGCCGCCATTAATCCCGGTATCTGCAGTTGCCGCGACCTCTTATATCAGTCCTTTTTTATGCATAAAAGCGCGTTAAAATCCCGTTCTATCTGGCGGATTTTGTACATAAAAGTACATAATCGTAATCATTTATTTTTGCATCAAACACAAGTATGCAATTCGTTAACCTTAACTATACTCACATAGACCTTAATGAACGGAGCTCTTCCACATGTTAAAAAATGTCCCTTTCAAGAGGACGATGCTGGCCAGCATGCTGACGCTGGCTTCTGGCGCTGTAACGTCTGCTTACGCAGCGCCTGCGACAGCCTCTCCAAAACAAGATTCTTCTAAACCGAACATCGTTGTCATCTTTGGTGACGATATCGGTTACTGGAACCTGAGTACCTACAACCAGGGTACGATGGGTTATGACACCCCGAACATCGACAGCATTGCTGCTCAGGGTGCAAAATTCACCTCTTACTACGCTGAACAAAGTTCCACCGCGGGTCGTTCTGCGTTCATCACCGGCCAGATGCCATTCCGTACCGGGATGAGTAAAGTCGGTATGCCAGGTGCACCACAGGGTCTGCAAAAAGAAGACCCGACCATTGCTAACATCCTGAAACAGCTGGGCTACGCGACCGGTCAGTTTGGTAAAAACCACCTCGGCGACCGCGATGAGTTCCTGCCTACCGCACACGGTTTCGATGAGTTCCTCGGTAACCTGTACCACCTGAATGCGGAAGAAGAGCCAGAGAACCCGGATTATCCGAAAGACCCGGCCTTCCGTAAAGAATTCGGCCCGCGCGGCGTGATTAAGAGCAGCGCTGATGGCAAAATTGAAGATACCGGTCCACTGACCATTAAGCGTATGGGCACCGTTGACGAAGAAACGTTAGCGGCGAACAACGACTTCATGGAACGTCAGGTTAAGGCTAAAAAGCCATTCTTTACCTGGTTCAACACCACCCGTATGCACAACAAAACCCACCTGAAAGATAAGAGCATTGGGGCCACCGGCCTCGGTACTTATGCTGACGGTATGGTTGAGCATGACAAGATGGTTGGTGAAGTGCTGCAGAAGATTAAAGATCTCGGCATTGAAGATAACACCATCGTTGTTTACACCACCGATAACGGTCCGATGACAGCAACCTGGCCTGACGCAGGCGAAACGCCATTCCGCGGTGAGAAAAACACCGGTTGGGAAGGCGGCTTCCGCGTTCCAGCGATGATCAAATGGCCTGGCCACATCAAACCTGGCACCATCGTAAAAGACATGTTTGCAAGCTACGACTGGTTCCCGACGCTGGTTGCTGCTGCGGGCGATGCCAACATCAAAGATCAGCTGCTGAAGGGTTACAAAACCCCGTCCATCACCTACAAAGTTCATCTGGATGGCTACAACCAGCTCGACTTCCTGCAGGGCAAAGGCGAAGACCAGCGTAAAGAGTTCTTCTACTGGAGTGATGACGGCGATCTGCTGGCGATGCGTTACGGTCGTTGGAAAGCGCACTTCATGATTCAGGAGCACGAAGGTCTGGATCTGTGGCGTTATCCGTTCACCAAGCTGCGTGCACCTCTGATCTTCGATCTGGAAGTGGATCCGCTTGAGAAAGGCGACAAAGGTATGGGCTACCAGAGCTGGTTCTACGACCGCATGTTCCTGATGGGCGGCGCTCAGAAGTACGCGAAACAAATGCTCGCAACCTTCAAAGAGTTCCCACCACGCCAGAAACCAGGCTCATTCACCATCTCTGATGCGTCAGCGATGCTTGAGCAAGGTTCAAACATCAACAAATAATGTTGATATAGTGAGGCATTGAACCTCATGCTCAGAGCGGGTTGCGATTGCAATCCGCTCTGCATTTTGAACTACGATCATTGTGCGCTTTGTCAGTCATTACACCTTAGGGGTTTGCTATGAAGTACAGCACCACACTACCCGTAAAAGCATTACCGTCTGCGGAAAAATATGACGGCAAAGGTCCAGAGTACAAACGCCGTTTCCACGTGATGGCCAAACCCTCCGGCTCCACCTGTAACCTCGACTGCACCTACTGTTTCTACCTGTCTAAAGAACAATTACTCCATCAGGACAGACACACCGGGATGAGCGATGAGGTGCTGGAAAACTTCATTCGTCAGTACATCGACGGACAGGATGGCGAGCAGGTGGTCTTCTCCTGGCAGGGCGGCGAACCGACCCTGATGGGACTCGAATTTTTCGAAAAAGTGGTCGCATTCCAGAAGCAGTACAAAAAACCGGGCCAGCAAATTGAAAACGATTTGCAGACCAACGGCGTACTGATCAACGACAAATGGGCTGCGTTCCTCAAAGAACATAAGTTTCTGGTGGGTATCTCGATTGATGGCCCACGAGAATTGCACGACCGCTATCGCGTCACGCGCAGCGGCAAACCGACCTTCGATAAAGTGATGGAAGGCGTCGATGCGCTCAAGCGCCACGGCGTACCGTTCAACGCGCTGGTGACCGTCAACCGCACCAACGCCCGCTTCCCGCTAGAAGTGTATCGCTTCATGACCCGCGAACTGGGCGCGACCTACGTGCAGTTCAACCCGTGCGTCGAACCCGTCGATTTCAAAAGCACCGCGCCACAATTCTGGCAGGACGATTCCATTCCGATTACCGGCAGCCGTCGCGCCCGCCCGGGTGATTTAGACTCCATCGTCACCGACTGGTCGGTTGATCCCGAAGACTGGGGCACCTTCCTGATTGCGGTGTTCGAAGAGTGGGTCAACAACGACTTAGGCCGCGTGCAGGTGAACCTGTTCGAAACCGCCGTGGCGCAGACCATGGGGATGCCGGCGCAGATTTGCACCGCCTCCGAGTTCTGCGGCAAGGGCCTCGCTATCGAAAAAAATGGCGACATTTTCTCCTGCGACCACTACGTCTACCCGGAATATCAGATAGGCAATATCGAGAACAGCAAACTGGCGCACCTCGCGTTCTCCGAACGCCAGCAGGCTTTTGGCATGGGCAAAAAAGATACCCTGCCGAAATACTGTAAAGAGTGCCCTTACCTCAAACTGTGCTGGGGCGAATGCCCGAAAAACCGTCTGGTGCGGACTCCCGATGGCGAGCTGGGTCTGAACTACCTTTGCCCTGGCATCAAAGCCTTCTTTAACTATGCTGAGCCAATTCTGGTTGGGATCGCCACGCTACTGAAACGTGATTTTGCAGGAGTGAAAAAATGAATAGCAGGGAAAAACTGCTTCAGTTAGAACAACGAATGAACACCCAGGTTCTGGGCCAGGAAGAACTGGTTCGGATGCTGATTATCGCCCTGCTTTGCGACGGGCACGTGCTGCTCGAAGGCCTGCCTGGCCTGGCGAAAACCCGTGCGGTGCGCGAACTGGCGCGCCACGTTGAAGGCGAATTCCGCCGTATTCAGTTCACCCCTGACCTGCTGCCGTCAGACATTACCGGCAGCGAAATTTATCAGCAGAACGCAACCCGCGAAGAGGACCAGTTCCGCTTCCGTCCAGGGCCGGTGTTCGGCAACGTTATTCTTGCCGATGAAATCAACCGTGCGTCTGCCCGCGTGCAGTCGGCGCTGCTCGAAGCGATGGAAGAACGCCACGTGACCGTCGCCGGGAAAACCTGGCCGCTGCCGGGCGTCTTCATGGTGCTCGCCACGCAGAACCCGGTGGATCAGGAAGGGACCTGGCCGCTGCCGGAAGCACAGCTCGACCGCTTCCTGATGAAAGTTCTCGTCGATTACCCGTCGAAAGAGAACGAGCAGAAAGTGATGCAGATGGTTCGCGCCGAACAGCAGGCCAAATATCAGGCCCTGGCAAAAAGCGAAACCGCCCCGCAGGATGAAAATCTGACCCTTTCGCAGCAGGAAATTGCCGCCAGCTGGCAGGAGATTTCTGCCGTGTACGTGGCGCCTGCGATTGAGGAGTACATCGTCAATCTGATTGAAGCGACGCGTTATCCGCAGAACGTTAGTGACACGCTGGCAAGCTACATCCACATCGGCGTCAGCCCACGTGGCTCACTGGCGCTTGACCGCTGTGCCCGCGCGCAGGCGTGGCTCGAAGGCCGCGACGCAGTGCTGCCGGAAGACGTGCGCCGCATCGCGCCGGCGGTTATCCGTCATCGCCTGATGCTGAGCTACCAGGCCAGCGCCGATAACTGCACCGCTGATGACGTGGTGAAAATGCTCCTCGACGCCGTGGTGGCGTAATGGACAGCCGCCTCAGTGTCGACCGTGAGACGCTGCTTGCGCTGGTCAACGACGCACGTCTAATTGCCAACCCGCCGGGGCAAATTCCGCCGGGCGCGCTGGCAGGTGAACGCACCTCAAAACAGCAGGGTCGCGGGCTGAATTTTGACAGTCTGCGCCGCTATCAGCCAGGCGACGACGTGCGTCTGATTGACTGGCAGGCAACGGCCCGCCTTCGTCAGCCGTGGATCAGACTCTACAACGAAGAGCGCGAGCGCCCGGTGTTTTTGCTGGTCGATCAGCGCCTCGATATGTTCTTCGCCACCCGTGGACAAACCAAATCCGTCGCCGCAGCAAAAACCGCCGCACTGCTGGCCTGGCGGAGCTGGCACGATGGCGATCGGGTCGGCAGCCTGGTATTTAACGATACCGACATGGCGCTGCAAAAATGCCGCCCGCCGCGCACCAGTCTGAATACCATCCTTGATACGTTGCAGCACTACAACCAGCTGCTGCCGGAACAGTATCCGACTGAACCCGTCGCCACCGTGACGCTGTCCGATGCGCTTCTGCGCGCCAGCGGAGCTATCCCCAACGGCGCATGGGTGGCGGTGCTCAGCGATTTCCACGATCTGGACCACAACTGCGACGCCCTGCTTGCCGGGCTGCGCCGCCGCTGCGAAGTCAGCGCCTTTGTGGTACTGGATGATTTGCACAAGCGCCTGCCCTCTTCGGGCTCCCTGGCGGCCACCTGGCAAGGTCACGAAGCAGCATTTACGCTCAACTCCGGGTTAAAAGCGGATATTGAGCAAAGCACCACGGCGCGTCTTGCCCGCCAGCAAAGCCGCCTGACGCGGCTCGGCATTCGTGTGAATCATCTGGTGGTCACTCAGGATCTGATTAAGCAGTTACAAAAAGGTATCTGAATGCTCGAGAAAGGATTTTCCGTGCCCGCGCTCTCGCAGCCGGCGCTACCTCCCTCTCCTTCCTGGTTCCCTCTGCCGCCGGGCTGGCTGGCACTGGGTGCCCTGCTGCTCGCGGTTCTCATCGTTTATCTGTTTTTCTACTGTGCCCGCTACCGCCGCAATCGCTGGCGTCGCGAAGCGCTGTCCGTTTTGCCCGCGTCACACAGCGTCGACAGCTGGCTGAATCTGATTAAACAGGTGCTACTGGTTCACCAGCCGCGCGCGACGGTCAGCAACTGGCTGACCGCAGAGGCATTGTTACAGCAGGTTCCCCTTGAAAACGGACTGCGCCTGCAAATGTGTGCCAAATATTGCCAACGAGATAACCGACTTGCGGACGATGATGAATCACGGCTGCGCCATCAATTGGCACAATGGCTGAAGGAGCTGCCTGATGTCTGAGCTATTTTCACGGATTGATTTTGCCTGGCCATGGGCATGGCTGTTAATGCTGTTACCGCTGCTGGGGCGCTATCTGCTATCGCAGGACAACCAGCAAAAAGAGCACGTTCGCGTGCCGTTCTTGCCCAATCTCATCGATGAACTGAAACTCGACAGCCAGCCGGTACGTGACGGTTGGCTACGCGGGGCGATGTTCTGGCTGGTGTGGGCGCTGCTGGTTTGCGCCCTGACCCGTCCGGAATACCTCACGCCGCCGCAGCACATTCAGAAGCCGATGCGCGATATGGTGCTTATCCTCGACGTCTCTGGCTCAATGCAAAAGAACGATGTCGAAGGCGGCATCACGCGTTTGCAGGCGGTTCAGGCGTCGGTGCGTAAATTCGTGGCGGGGCGTAAATCTGACCGCATCGGGATGGTGATTTTTGCCAGCAGCGCCTGGCCGTTCGCACCGGTGAGTGAAGATAAGCAGGCGCTGAATATGCGCATTGATCAGCTCGCCCCGGGGATGATCGGCCAACAAACAGCGATCGGCGATGCCCTCGGCGTGGCGGTGAAAGTGCTCGATTCCGGCACCGATAAAGAGGCCAGCAAACTCGCCATTCTGCTGACCGATGGCAACGATACCGCGTCGCAGCTTTCGCCAGATCTTGCCGCGCAACTGGCGGCCTCGCACCACGTTCAGGTGCATACCATCGCCTTCGGCGACACGCACAGCGTCGGGGAAGATAAAGTCGACCTTCCGCTGTTACAGCAAATCGCCCAAACGACTGGCGGAAAATCGTGGACCGCCGCGAACTCCGGCGCGGCGCTCGACAGCGTCTGGAAAGAGATTGACGCCATCACGCCGGTACAGGTGAAAAGCATCGGCTGGTCGTGGCATCTGCCGCTGTTTGCCTGGCCACTCGGGGCCGCCATGCTGCTGTTGCTGCTGCTGGCTCTGGCGCGATTTATCAGGGAGAAACGGTCATGAGTGACTTCCACTTTATCTACCCGTGGCGTTTGCTGGGGCTGATTGTTGCCGCCCTGCTGGCATTTCTGCCCTTCGCCGGGGCCAGCGCCTGGCAGCGCATCATGGACAAACCGTTCGCGAAAGCGCTGATTATCGGGCGCTCAAAACGCCTGACCCAGGTGCTGCCATGGCTGTTCGCCCTCGGGGTGATTGCCCTCGCTGGGCCGACCTGGCAGCGTGAGTTTCCCGCGGCCCTGACCCCAGAAAGTAACGTGATGGTGGTCATGCAGCAGGACCTGGCGATGTACGCTCAGGACCTGGCGCCGAGCCGCAACGAACGCATGCAAAGCAAAATCAGCAGCCTGATGGATAACGCCCCCGGCGCACGATACGGTCTGGTGGTGTACAGCAATCAGGCATTTGTTACCACACCGTTGACTCAGGACCCGCAGTTCTTCTCGCTGTTCCTGCATGCGCAAAACCCGTCGCTGATGCCGGAAGGTTCGGGTTCTGGCCTGAAGGCCGCCGTTGAGCTGGCGATCAAAAACAGCCCGGCCTCGCCGCGCAGTCTGATTCTGGTGGCGGATACGCTAACGGACGCCGACGTGTCCTACCTCGAAAAGCTCAACGCACCGATTCAGATTTGGGTCCCGGGTACCGCCACGGGTGGCACGCTGCCGGAAAAATACGCCAGCCGCGGTATCGACACCCGACTCAACGTTGAGCGTTTCAGTACGGTGCGCGAGGCCGGTATTCCGGTCACGCTGGTCACCGCCGATGACAGCGATTTGCAGGTGGTACAGAGCCATATTCAGCAGTCCGTCACCCAACAAAACAACGCCCGCAGTGACCTGCACTGGAAAAACAGCGGCTGGTTGCTGGCGATCCCGATGCTGGTGCTGCTGTTCTTCTGGCGTCGCCAGCTGATTTGCATCGCACTGGTGATGCCGATGATGTTCTGGTCTTCCCATAGCGATGCTGCCTGGCTCGACGCGTGGGTCAGCCCGGACGTTCAGGGTCAGCACGCGTTTGAGAAAGGCGACTACCAAAAAGCCGCCGAACACTTCCGCGATCCGCTGTGGCAAGGCATCGCCTGGTACAATGCCGGAAACTTTACTGCCGCTGTGAGCGCATTCCGCCGCGCGCCGCAAACGCCGGAAACGCTGTTATGGACCGGCAACAGCCTTGCACAACAAAAACAGTGGCAGCAGGCGCTCGACACCTACGATCAGGCGCTGAGCCTGCGCCCGGACTGGAAAATGGCGCTGGAAAACCGCGAAAAAGTGTCGCACATCGTCATGCAACTGCGGCTCAAACAGCGCGAGGCTGAGCAGGAGCAAGGGAGCAACCAGGATGATGAAGGGCCGGACAAAGTGCTAAAAGATTTGAAAAAAGGCCAGGGCGTGAAGCAAAAAGACATTGGTGCAATCAAAGGCACTTCGCCGCAGCTTAATCAGTGGTTTGAGAATTTACAGGTGTCACCGTCTGGCCTGCTGGAAAGTCTGTACCGCAACGGAGCCCAGGAGACGACGCCATGAAACGCCTGTTAGCACTGCTGATGGTGGCGATGCTCCCGGCCCATGCGGCAATGGACATCACGCGTGAAATCGTGGCCCCGAAAAGCATTGTGCCGGGCCAGCCGGTGACCGTGGCCGTCACATACTGGACCGACAGCTGGTTTAATCCGCCGCCAGAATGGCCTGAGTTTAAGGTTCAGGAAGGGGTATTACTCAATACGCCGCTGCCAAACCAGTTACTGACTCGCCAACAAAACGGCATCTCCTGGAGCGGCATTCGTCTTGAACGCCAGTTGATGGCATGGGATCAAGGCACACTGCGTCTGCCTGCGGTCGACCTGACCATCACCTCTTCGGGTCAGCCACCGGCGACAGTGCATCTGGAGGCGCTTGAATTGCCAGTCAACTGGCCGAAAGGTGTTGAGCAACCAGACCGCTTTTTACCCGCACGCGGCCTTTCACTGACGCAGACCATCACCCAGTACCATGCCGGAAAAGATAAAACCCTGCGCGCGGGCGATGCGGTCGAACGCGTGGTCACCGTCAAGGCTCAGGACATTTTACCCGCGCAAATTCCGCAGATTCTGTACGCCATTCCTGGCGATGAGAGCCAGCGTCTGACGCCGGTAAATAGTTTTATCAAAAGTGGACGCGGTGATATCGAGGGCGCAATGCGCGTGGAAAAACTGCGCTATATGCCAACCGACTCCGGCACCCTGACGCTGCCGCCGGTAAGACTACGCTGGTGGGATACCGAACACCATCAGTGGCAACTGGCGGAGCTGAAAGGCGAAACGTTGAAGGTCGAAAGCGCCCGCGCCGCAGGCAAAGAATCTGCTCTACGTGGCAGTACCGGCGATACGCCGTGGCATGTCGCCATCGGCCTGCTGGTTCTGCTGATTATCGGCGCAAGCGGCTGGTTTGCACGCCGTCAGCTGCGCCAAAGCGCGAACTGGTTACATCACCGCTGGCTGCGCTTCTGGCAGCCAGTCTCATTGCCTGAACTCGCTCCCGTTGAAAGGAAAAAACGATGAAAAAAACACTTCTGGCCTGCACACTGATGCTGGGTTGCAGCACGCTGGCCCACGCCGACCCGCTTTCCACCTGGAATGACACCGCGGCCAAACAGTCTATCGAACAGTGGGTAGAAAACTCGACGAAACAGGGCAGTGACGCGTTTATTCCTGAAGATCAGCGCTATGTGGTGTTCGACAACGACGGCACGCTGTGGCCGGAAGCGCCGCTGACATTCCAGATCCAGTTTATTATTGACGAAATCAAGCGCCAGGCACCGGAGCATCCGGAATGGAAACAGGATCCGCTCATTAATGCCGTTCTGACCAATGACCTGAAAACCGTGGTCAAAGCGGGAAATAAAGGGCTACTGAAACTGCTGGCGATGACCCACAGCGGCATGACCACTGACGATTTCGACAAACGTGTTTCCAGCTGGCTTGAAACCCATAAAGATGCGCGTTTTGGCTGCCGCTACGACCAGATGGGCTACCAGCCGATGCGCCAGCTGCTCGATTATCTGCGTGAAAATGGCTTCAAAACCTGGATTATCTCCGGCGGTGGTACCGACTTTATGCGCGTGATGTCGCAGAAAATGTATGGCATTCCACCGGAGCAGGTGGTCGGTTCCTTTGCGTTGGGTGAATTCTCTCTGACCGACAACGGCACGCAAATCCGCAAAACCATGAACGGCGCGTTTAACGACGACCAAGCCAATAAGCCAGTGGCTATTCATCTGTTTATGGGGCATCGCCCGGTGGCGGCCTTTGGCAATAGCGATGGTGATTTGCAGATGCTGCAATACACCGCCGCGAACCCGAATTACAAAACGTTCGGTCTACTGGTGCATCACACCGATGCGGCACGTGAGTATGCCTATGACAGCCATCCACCAGCCAGCGGTAAACTGGAAGCCGCTCTGCCCGTCGCGAAAGCCAAAGGCTGGACGGTGGTGGATATGAAGCAGGACTGGAAAACGGTATTTGATCCGGCGATGTGTCCGGCGAAGTGAATCTCTGCGCGCTGATGCCCTCTTTAGACCGGAGGGTTGTTGCGCTCCTTCAGGTTTATCACCTTCCTGATGCCACTAAAACCCGCAGACCTTCAGCAGGGGTGTTCACGTTCCGCGGAAGAAATAGAATCTGCCGAACAAAAGGTGAACGGAACAAACCTCAGCTCCCAAGAGCACCGGGAGCTGAACAACCCGCCGCACTGGAACAAACCTCCGATCCAGCGTATTAACGCACCACTCCTACTCCAGAATCGTCTCACCCACCTTCGTTGGCTTCGAAAACAGCAGCACCAGCGGCAACAGCAGGAAGCATAAAAACATCATCAGGCGGAAATCCTGATAGTACGCCATCACCGTCGCCTGACGGGTGACTTCGTTGTTGATAGCCACCAGCCCGGACATGTTATGCAGGCCATACATACCGTGATGAATATCATGCTGCAGCGCTTTGTTAAACGGATTGATAAACCCGGAGAACACGCTGTGATTACGCTGGCTCTGTTGAGCGAGGTAAGTGGTCACTACCGAAATACCAATACTGCTACCGATATTACGAATCAGTGAGTACAGCGACGTCCCTTCCGTGCGGTATGAAGGTGCCAGCGTTGAAAAGGTGAGCGTCGAGAGCGGCACAAACGTCAGCCCCATGCCGATCCCCTGCACCACGCCGGAACTGATGATTTCCCACTGGCTCATCCACATACTGAACTGCGTCATCTGCCACAGTGAAATCGCCATCACCACCACGCCAAGCGCGATAACGTAACGCAGGTCGACTTTACCAGCGATGCGCCCGACTACCATCATGCTGAACATGGTGCCGAAGCCGCGCGGGGTCATCAGCAGGCCCACGTCGATAACCGGATAGTTCATGAAGTTTTGCAGCAGCGGCGGCATCAGCGCCATGGTGGCCAGCAGGATGGTGCCCATCATAAAGCTGAACAGCAGCCCCACGACAAAGTTCTTATCGCGGAAAATCCCCGGCTCGATAAACGGCTTTTTGGCAGTGAAAATATGCGAGACAAAAAGATAAAACGCCACGCCCGCCAGCACCGCTTCGATGATGATTTCGCCACTCGAGAACCACTCTTTCGACTGGCCCCGATCGAGGAAAAGCTGCAGGCTGCCGATCGCCACGCTCAGTAAGAAGAAGCCCAGCAGGTCAAATTTACGTTTTACATCGAGCGCCGTTTCGCTGACAAAGGTCGAGATCCCAAGCCAGGCCAGCGCGCCAAACGGGATATTGATATAGAACACCCAGCGCCAGCTGTAATATTCAGTGAGCCAGCCGCCGAGCGCCGGGCCAAGAATTGGGCCGACCATCACGCCCATCCCCCACATCGCCATTGCCGAACCGTGCTTCTCTTTCGGCCAGGCATCCAGCATGACCGACTGTGACAGCGGCACCAGGCTTGCGCCAAAAATCCCCTGTAGTAGGCGGAATATCACGATTTGATCGAGAGACTGTGCGGCCCCGCACAGCATTGAGGCCACGGTAAAACCGACTACTGACCACGTGAACAGGCGTTTACGCCCGATTCGTGCGGCAACAAAACCGGTCATCGGCATCGCAATCGCAGCGGCGACGATGTAGGACGTGAGCACCCACGACGTCTGGTCCTGAGTCGCACCCATCGCGCCCTGCATATGCGGCAGGGCCACGTTGGCGATGGTGGTATCCAGCGCCTGCATGATGGTTGCCAGCATCACCGAGAAGGTGATCAACAATCGTCTGTCGGCAGTACGCTTCAGTGGCTGCGGAGCAGCTATCACATCAGACATAACGGACCTCCTCAGGACACGCTGTGGGTACTGGCCTGGGTATCAATTTTGATGGTGGCGCTTAAGCCCGCACGCAGTTGTGGCTGGCTGGCGTCGGTTTCCAGACGGATACGAACCGGCACACGTTGGGTCACTTTTACCCAGTTCCCGGTGGCGTTTTCCGCCGGGATAACCGAATACTCAGCGCCCGTCGCCGGGCTGATGCTGCTCACTTTGCCGTGCCAGGTCACGCCCGGGGCATAGTCGACGCTGATTTCAGCCGTTTCGTTATCACGGATATGGGTTAAATCTTTCTCGGTGAAGTTCGCTTCGACATAGAGATTCTGATCGGAGACCAGCAGCATGGCGGTGGTCCCGCCCTGTACGTATTCCCCGGTCTGCAATACTTTGGTGATATTCCCGGACGACGGCGCATATTCGTTGACGTGAGTCAGGTCATTCTTAGCCGTATTCAGATGCGCCAGCGCTTCTTTATAACGCGGGTGTTTTTCCACCGGCAGAGAAATATCGCCACCGAAACTGTCGACCACTTCCTGCAATTGCTTTTGCAACATGTTCACTTCCAGCGCCATCAACAGGGTTTTCTGGTGCGCAGCGTCAAGTTCCGACGCGGACACGTAACCCGGGCCGCTCAGGCGATGCAAACGCCCTTCTTCACGTTGCGCATAGGCATACTGACTTTTGGATACCGCGATGTTGGCGAGCTTGCTCTGATATTGCGATTTAATGGTATTTAAATCGATAACGGTATTATTCAATTCAGACTTCGCCTGCGCCACCGCTAATTCATAGGGCTTAGGATCGATGCTAAATAATAAGTCGCCTTTATTCACATGCTGATTTTCTTTTACCGCCACGTGTAATACGCGACCGGATACCTCTGCGCCGATAGCGGTTTTATCCGCTTTCACATAAGCATTATCGGTTTCCACATAGCGACCGCCGGTTAAATAAAACCAGCCGCCCGCCGCAACGCCCAAAGTCGGAACGACAAGTAATAAGATAAAACGTAATTTTTTAATATTCATGTGCAGGTCTCATTATTTGAGCGATACCCACGTCGGAAGAGAAACAAAAAGAAACGCAAATGCCCTGCGCGACGGACAGGTTGCATTTAAGTTGAAGTGTTCAGGTATCAGCAGAGTTATTGATGAGATGAATAATACTTAGCTTGCTTATAATGTACTAAGCAAGCTGTGCTATTGGCGGTTTAATTATAAATTTGTGGCGCTTGAGCGCCTTATTTTCAGGCGTCCGGCAAGCGTTAAATGGGTGGCGGCATCTTCCGCATTACAGAGATATTCCACCGCCAGTCTGCCGAGTTCACCATAAGGCAGCTGAATACTTGTGAGTGGAGGGGTCATCTGTTCAGAGATTTTCTGATCGTCGTATCCCGCCACCAGCATCTCCTCCGGTACTTGCACGCCGTGCGTGGAAAGCGCCTGATAACAGCCAATCGCCAGCCAGTCGCTGGCGCAGAAAATGGCGTCCGGACGCACCTCCAGC
Source organism: Scandinavium manionii (assembly GCF_024764775.1). Classification (NCBI taxonomy): domain Bacteria; kingdom Pseudomonadati; phylum Pseudomonadota; class Gammaproteobacteria; order Enterobacterales; family Enterobacteriaceae; genus Scandinavium; species Scandinavium manionii. Next base: position 533,684 of record NZ_JALIGC010000040.1, read on the forward strand.
GCCAGCAGCGCTGCCGTCGCCTGATATGATTCATTGAACTGCCAGTTGGTCTGTTGTACCCATTCCGGCTGCGGCGCGATCCCCGCCTGCGCCAGTGCCGCCTGGTAACCGCCCAGACGCTGGCGTGTGGCCTCCATCCAGCTCTCGCCGGTGATATGCGCGATACGTTTTGCGCCCTGCTGAATCAAGTGACGCGTCATCTGAAACGCATTGGCGTAATCGTCCGGCACGAACGACGGCAGCAACGGGGAATCCGGATCGCGCTGGTTGAGCAGCACAATCGGCAAGCGGGTGCAGTCCTGGAAAGTGGTCATATCAACGATAGTGGTCACCGGCGAGGCAATGATCACGCCTAAGCAGTTGCGCTTTTCGAGCTGGCGAATGATGTTCAGGGCCAGCTCGTTATCGTCGCCATAGTCGTAGACGGTAAGCAGCACTTCGTTACGCCACGCCGCTTCCCGCGCCTGACTGATGGCATCAACAAACGGATCGTAACTTTGCAGCGAACTTATCAGCAGCGCGATCTCTTCCTGATTACGCGGTGAGTGTATAGCGGGCAGGCGGTCGTAGCCGAGCTCACTCGCTACCGCAATCACACGCTGACGTGTGTCATCACTGAGTTTGATATTCCGCGACTGGTTAAGCACCAGTGACACCGTCGCCTGAGATACCCCGGCGGCGCGCGCGATATCGATCATGGTGACTTTATTTTTCCGTTTCATTATCCCTGCCCCACGGCGAAAACAGCTTACATCATACCTGCCCTCGCCTCGATTCGGCAGCTCTGTGTGGGGTGGCTCACGTTTCTTCATCGCAGACAGATCAACTTTGTGACAGCCATCGCTTTTTTATGCGCCGCCAATTGCTCATTCATGCTGCGACTAATATTTATTAGCTAAACATTATCAACTGATGAGGTTCGACATGAAACAGCAATGGACTCCGGCACAAGCGCAGGAATGGTATCAGCAGCAGGGCTGGCTGTGCGGCTTTAACTATCTGCCGTCGAGCGCGGTGAACTGGACCGATATCTGGCAGAAAGAGACCTTTGACGCGCCGACCATTGAGCGAGAACTGGGTTGGGCCGCCGAAGCGGGTTACAACAGCCTGCGCATCAATTTGCCGTTTATCGTCTGGGAGCATGATCGCGACGGGCTGATAGCGCGTATCCATCACTTCCTGGAGATTGCCGACGGTCACGGATTCAGCACCATGCTGACGCTGATGGACGACTGCGGCTTCTCTGGCGATGAACCGTATCTGGGCCAACAAAAAGCCCCGGAGCCAGGTAAGCACAACAGCCAGGCGGCGGCGAGTCCGGGCCGGGCGAAAGTCTGCGATCGCGATGAGTGGCCGAACATTGAACGCTATGTGCGCGATATCGTACGCGAATTCAAGCGCGATAAACGCGTGCTGTTATGGGATCTCTATAACGAGCCGGGCAACCGCGGGATTTTCGCCACCGGCACAGTAGAAGTGCAGTACGACGAGAAGCTGGAAAGCTACGCCCACGAACTGATGCAACGCGCGTTCGAGTGGGCTCGCGATGAAGACCCTCAACAACCGCTGACCGTGTGCGCCTGGCGTCTGCCGCTTCAACCTGAAACGGAAAGCGAGCACTTCTATCAGCATCCGCTGGACCAGACCGCACTGGCGCTCTCCGATGTGGTGAGCTTCCACGCCTATACCAACACTGCGCGGATGGTGGCGATTATTCATCACCTGGAACAGTTGGGTCGCCCGATATTCTGTACCGAATGGCTGGCGCGCCATGTGGGCAGCACTATCGAAGAGCAGTTACCGCTGATGCACGCCGCCAACGTCGCGCCGTATCAATGGGGACTGGTACGTGGCAAAACCCAGACCTGGCTGCCGTGGCCTGTGGTGATGACGAATTCACCTGACTACTGCCGCCTGTGGTTCCACGACGTCTTTGAAGAGAACGGTATTCCTTTCTCAAAAGCGGAGATGGATCTGGTACGTAAGCTGAGCAAAATCGGCTTGCACCCTGCCCGTTAATCACACTCATGATGTTAGCTAACCCGGTGGTTCGCCACCGGGATGAAAGGTACGCACTATGGCAATTACAATGAAAATACCGTCACGCGAGTTGTGGTCCTATTTTGGCTATGGTTTAGGTCAGTGTTTTAGCTTTGGTTTAGTGGGTTCGTTCATTAACTATTTTTATACTGACGTGCTGGGGATTTCCGCCCTCGCCGCCAGTACCATTTTCCTTATCGCCCGCGCCTGGGATGCTATCCACGATCCGCTGTTTGCCAGCATCATGGACACCATCAACAGCCGCTTCGGCAAATTCCGTCACTTTATGCTGATTGCGCCGCTGCTGATAACCGGCGTCACCCTGCTGTCGTTCTATAAAATAGAAGCCGACACCACCACCAAAATTCTCTATGCCGGTGTGACCTATATTCTGTGGGGCACCCTGTATGCGATTTCCGATATTCCATTCTGGTCGATGTCGTCGGTGATGACCAACGACTCCGCCCAGCGTACGCGTGCCGTGACGGCCGCGATGCTCGGCGTTAACGCGGGTATTGCCTGCGCCAATATTTTCTTCCCTAAACTGGCGGCCTTCTTCGCGCAATACAGCAACGACAAAGGCTACTTTATGGCCGCACTGGTGATGATGCTGGTAGGGCTGCCGCTGATGCTTAACGGCTTCCTGCAAATTAAAGAGCGCGTGCCGCCGAGCCCGGAAAAAGTCACGATGCGGGATACCTTCCGCAATTTACGCCAAAATAAACCGCTGTTTATTATCCTGCTGTCATTCTTTTTCTGTGTTTTCCATAACGTGGCCAATGGCATTTATATCTACTTCTTTATTTACAACATGCACGATGCCAGCCTGCAAATGATTATCGGCGTGATGGGGATTGTCGCCGCCGTGGTGTGCCTGGTGGCGCCGATGCTGACCCGCAGGATACAGAAGCGGAAGTTGTTTATGATTTTCTGCGGGCTGGATATCGCGGTGCGGGTGGTAATGTGGTTTGCGGGCTATCAGCATACGGTGCTGCTGTTCCTGCTGCTGGGGCTGAGTACCCTTTTTGTGATGATGACCAATCTCCTGACCTCCTCAATGATTGCCGATACCATCGAATATGCTGAATATCACACCCATAAACGCTGCGCGGCGATTACGTTTTCAGGGCAGACATTTACCGGCAAGATGTCAGTGGCGGTGGGCGGCGGATTGATTGGGCTATTCCTGACGATGATTGGCTACGTGCCGCAGGCTCAAAGCCAGAGCGATGCGGTGCTGAACGGCCTGTTCTTTGGTATCTGTCTGTTACCGGCGATTGGCTCATTGATCCGTCTGGGCTTTATGTCGCGCTTTACCTTCACCGAGGAGAAGCACGCGGAGATTTGTCGCTTGTTGGCAGAACGGCGTCATGCACGTGATGATGAAGCGGAAAAACCGGCGTTGGACCCACGCCCGATTTCAGCGAATTGACTTGAGTAAATGCCCGGCGGCGCAAGCGGAGCGCCGCCGGGCATGAAAACTTACTCGTCGAAGTACCAGTAACCCTGGTTGATAAACGCCGTCAGCTCGGCGATAAACGCCGGGTTTTGCAGCGCATCGCCCAGTTCCTGCTGACCGAGTTCGGTGAAACGGCACAGCGCGTCGGCGGCTTTGGCGTCTACCGTCTTCCAGACTTCGCTGTTAATAAAGAAGTGTCCACCAATATTCAGCACGCGCAGGCCACTTAGACGAACCAGCGTTTCGCCGCCCGTCAGCGCATCCCGCACTTCTTCTTCCGCATACGGCGGTTCTGCCGGGGCGATATCCAGCTCGTGGCGCGGCGTAGAAGCGAAGCGGCCAAACCACTGGGCGAAATCTTCCGGCTGGCTGATAACGTCGATCATCATGTTACGCAGGCGCTCAAGCTCATGCGCCTCTACCTGGCCCGGATGCTCGCGCACGGTCAGTTCAGGGTCGCCGTAGTGCGTGCCACCGAGATCGTTTTCCAGCGCGTAGTCGGCAAAGCTGCTGATCAGGTCGCGGCCGTTCGGCCCACGGAAGCCCACGGAGTAGTTCAGCGTGTTTTCAAATGTGTAACCGTCGTGCGGGAATCCAGGCGGGATATACAGAATATCGCCCGGCTCCATTTCAACGTCGATAATCGCTTCAAACGGATCAACGTGCAGGAGTGCCGGATGCGGACAGAACTGACGCATTGGGATTGCATCGCCCACACGCCAGCGACGGCGGCCCATGCCCTGGATAATGAACACATCGTAGTTATCGATGTGCGGGCCAACGCCGCCGCCCGGCACAGAGAAGGAGATCATCAGGTCGTCCAGACGCCAGTCTGGCAGCACGCGGAACGGACGCACCAACTCCGCCGACGGCGCATGCCAGTGGTTGACGGCCTGTGCCAGCAGTGACCAGCCGGTTTCGCCCAGTCCGTCGAAATCCTCGAACGGACCATGGCTGGCGTCCCATCTACCGTCGGTCTGACGCACCAGACGGCTGTCTACTTCCGGCTCCATTGCAAGGCCTGCCAGCTCATCTGGCGTGATCGTGTCGACAAAGTTTGGGAAGGCATTTTTCAACACAACGGGCTGTTTTTGCCAATATTTCTCTAAAAACTCGGGCCAGTTAAGGTTCAGTTGGTTAACCATACAATCACACCAGTAAGAGGATAAACGGCAGTGATTATGCGAGAAATGGCCAGGTGCGACCTTGTTGAGGGTCAAGGGTTGGCGAAAAAATGAATCATCCCGCATTTTTTAGGGGGATTTAAGAAATCTTTAAGAACTGGTGAGTAAGATAATCCTTAAGCTAATGAACACGGAATACGTCACTATGGAACACTCAACAATGACGAAGAACACCACCCTTGCCCTGCTGCTGCTTGCCCTCCCTGCCCTGCCCGCATTTGCCCAGTCAAACCTGACCGGCTGCGCCGCAAAGAAGGACGACATCCAGCAGCAAATCGACTACGCCAAAACGCACAACAACAGCTACCGCATCGCCGGGCTTGAAAAAGCGTTGTCAGAAGTTAACGCCAACTGCAGCGACGCCTCACTGCGTGCAGATCGTGAAGCCGACGTGCGTAAAAAAGAGCAAAAAGTCGCCGAGCGTGAGCAGGAATTGACCGAGGCAAAAGCAACAGGACGCACGGATAAGATCCAGAAAAAGCAGGAAAAACTGGATGACGCTAAAGAAGAATTGGCCGACGCGAAAGCCGAACTGAATAAATAACGAAACCGCCAGGTGAAGTAATGTGTCCATCTTTCGGGGTTCACTTCATCCGGGCGGTTTTCTTTTGGTTAACGCGTCATGAGAAAATAAGACACTTCCGTGCCTGCCATTTAATATTAAACAACTCCATTCCCAGGCCACTTCTCCATCCATTATATAATCATCGGATAGTATTTGATGTACTGTCAGCGCCGCTGTTTTATCCAGCCTGACACTGTTGAACCCTTTCTGAATATTCTCTCAGTGGCAATCTTTATTTTCTATGCAATGCATTGATTTCCGCTTTCCCTTTGACAGAAGGTACTCACCGCTTTCATTTCCAGGTAAATCGAACGTATGAGTAAAAGTAAGAAAATTTTAAAAAATGCCGAGATAATGAGGATGCTCATTGTCCTGTCCTGCGCGGTGGCACTGATTTCAATGGTGCTGAGCTGGTGGCAAATCTCGACGGTCTCCCAGCACTACATCGCCGCCCGCGATCGCGCCGCGAAATTCAACACCATCAAGTTGATGCTGAATGCCAATCACCTGATGGGCAATGAGCGGGGTTACTCGAACGAGTATTTGCTGGAATCGGCCCAGGACGAGCTTCACGCCAAAACCGCCCTGGCGATGGCACGGGAGAAAACCGATGAATCCCTTAAGCAGCTCATAGCGATTCCCGAACTTTCCGATAAGATCGCAGATGCCGAAGAGGGTTTGAGCATCGCCAGACGCAAAGTCGATGACGTGATGGCGGTTCCAGATAAATCACCGACCGAAGTCTACCGCGCGATGAACGTCCTGCTGGACGCCACCAGTGCTTTTAATAAAATCACTATCTCGGTGTCGATGAATTATGCCAGCAGAGACATTGCGGGCACCGGCTATTTCTATACTCTACTTTCACTCGGGGAGATCAGGGATACGCTGGGCCGGATGGCGACGCCCTATCTGTACTCCTTGCGTTATGACATTCCAATTTCGTCAGCCGATATTACCGCCACCACCAAACGCCAGGCGCGTCTGAACGTATTGTGGTTGATGCTTGGCGGTCTGAAAGAAAATCCGGTGCTGAGCGGTGATTTGCAGCGCGCACGCGATGATTATAATAACAAAACCGAATTTCTGATTAAGTCCGTCGATAATCAGATGACCTATAACGGCCTTAAGCATATCGATGCGGTGAATTTTTCGATTCAATATCGCGAAGGTCTGAGCAGCTTCCAGCTCCTGGAGCAAAAATATCTCGATAATTTGGGCAGCTTTTTCGCAAACCAGACCGAACAATCCTTTTCACGTCTGGTCGAGGTTATCGTCTCTCTGATTACCCTGCTGTGCATCATTATCACCATCTGCATCTTTATTAATTTGCGGGTGCTGAAACCGCTGCTGACGCTGAACGAAACCATCCGCAATGTGATTGATGACAACATCAATAAAAAAGGCACCGACGCAGAAGATGCGGCGGAAATTCAGAATTTGTTCAAATCCATCGATATGTTAGACGGCGTGTTTAAGCAGCAAAAAGCAGAAACCAAAGTGCTGACCCGCAAGATGAATGAAGATCCGCTGACGGGGATTGGCAACCGTCGTTTCTTCAACGAACAGGTCGCTCAGCTTCCGGAACAACTTCCAGAAGGTGCCTCAATCTGGCTGGCGATTATCGACGTCGATCACTTCAAACGCGTCAACGACACCTGGGGTCATCCTTTCGGGGACGAAGTGTTGATTGGCCTGGCGCGCACGCTGCAAAGCAACTGCCGCGCCGGGGACTTTGTCGCCCGCTTCGGCGGTGAAGAGTTCGCGGTGATGTTCAACGCGGATTCAGAGATTAAGGCGCAAAGAATCCTCGCGCGTTTCCAGGAGAATATCCGAGCCATGCGCTTTGTCGCGCCCGATGGCAACCAGGTCGGCATCACCACCAGTTTCGGTGCCGTTCAGGTTGATGATGCCGCTCTCGAAACGCTGCTGGAAAAAGCCGATGCGGCGCTGTACCAGGCGAAATCCGACGGACGCGACCGCGTTTCGTGGGCTTAAGCCTGCTTAAACCTGATAACACCGCCCTGCAAAACCCTGTTCCTGGCGACGACGCTTTCCTCAATCGCCTGCACATTAGCGGTATCTTCAGCCTAAAAAAACGGCTTTCCCGTGAGGGAAAGCCGTTTATCAAAAGGTAATTAAAAAGAAAAGTCAGACGCTTTTTACCGATGAGCAACCGGAATATTGGCCGCTGCGGCAGGAGGGATAATGGCTTTTACACTCTGCAGCGCAGGCGTTGTCGGATGCGCGACTTTGTCTCCATCCTGGCCGAAGAAGTCTTTTAAGGTATCTGAGGCGGTTTTCGTCAGGATCATGATTTCGATACGACGGTTCGCTTCACTCTTCGGGTCGGCTTTATCAAGCAGCATCTGATCTGCCATGGCGTTAACCTGCAAAACCTTCCCATTTGGCATACCCGCATCTTCCAGAATCTGGCGCGCCGCCAGCGCACGATCACCTGACAGATTCCAGTTGTTGTAATGGCCAGCGCGGTACTTCAGTGCATCGGTATGTCCGGTGATGATCATTTTGTTATCCAGCGAATCAAATACCGGCGTCAGCTGGGTCAGCAGCGTTTTAAAATACGGTGAAATCCGGGTGCTGCCGACGGAGTACATCTGGCGATGCTTGTCATCTTTGATAAGCACGCGTAACCCCTGAGGCACAATTTCAATCTCGAGGTTCGCTTCCATCTTTGCCTTCTGAGCAATGTTATAGATGGTCGTCGCCAGTTCCCCTAATTCGTGCGCATTCTTCTGCTTCAACAGAGCGGTGTTTTCCGTGCTTCTGATAGGCATGTTCAGTTGATTATTCATCGCCGTACGTGTGTGCGTATTGGCTTGCGCAATCCTGTTCGCCAACGCCCCGTGGGCGCCCTGGGAATGAATCGGGTGCAGCGTGGCGGAGATGTTGTTGAGCGGGGTCATGCCGCCCCCGTGAAAGATGGACTGGTTGTACAGCGCCGCCACGACCTGCGCGCGCTCTTTTTTACTGACGCTGCCGACAATCCACAGCGTCATAAACAGCGCCATCATCGCAAGGGTAAAGTCCGCGAAAGCCACTTTCCATGCGCCGCCATGGTGGGCCGCATGGCCCTTTTTGACCTGACGGCGGATGATAGTTTTGCCGGGCATCCGCTCCCGACGACCGGGTCTGTTTCTTACACTCATTCCTGCTCCAGCATCGTGTTAACCCAAGAGTCGAGATTGGAGAAGGTCGGCTTCGAGGCCAGATGCAGCAATTTACGACCGGCATCCACCGCCAGCAGCGTGGGTTTGCCCGCCGCCTGCGCGACCAGCACGGTACGCACGCACTCCAGCAGCGAGTGTTCAGCTCGCGCCTGCAGTTCCATGGCGTTGGAAAGGGGGTCCATGATGCAGTAACAGATAAAGACGCCCATGAAGGTTCCCACCAGCGCCGCCGCCACTTTCAGACCAATCAGCGCAATTGAGCCGTCGATGGACTGCATGGTGATGATGATCCCCAGTACCGCCGCACAGATACCAAAACCAGGCATCGCTTCCGCCGTACGCTGTAACGAACGGGATGGCGTAAGCAGGGATTCTTCTGCAGTTTCCAGCTCCTGATCGAGAATGCTTTCCAGCTCGTGGGCGTCAATTTTGCCCATCGCCATCAGGCGGAAGTTATCGGCAATAAACGTCACCAGACGCTGCTGAGTCAGAACCAGCGGGTATTTCTGGAAAATGGTACTTTCCACAGGCTGTTCGATATGCTGATCGAGCGCACGCAGGCCGCCGTTCTGCACGGTTTCCAGCAGCTCATACAGGCACAGCAGCATTTGACGCTGGAACTCCGGTCCCAGTTTCTTTTTGCTGATGACGCCTTTGATCTGGTGGAAAATTTCCTTGAGAACGTGCATTGGGTTACCAATGATCATCGCTCCTGCACCCGCACCAATAATGATGATCATTTCCGCAGGCTGCCAGATAGCGACCAGCTGTCCCCCGGCTTCAAAATACCCACCGAAGACACACACCAGTACGACGAGTAACCCCAATATTTTTTGCATGACACCCTCAATTCCTGTTACTGGCAGCGTTATATCGCTGCCTGTTATTCCTGATTAAAATAGGCGTGGATCTTTTCCATGATCCGCTTATTCATCTGACAAACGCGGGATTCTGTCACCCCTAGTACCAGCGCTATCTCTCTGAGATTCATGCACTTCTGGTAGTACATTGCCAACACCTGCCCTTCGACCTCTGTCAGCTGCGCGAGTGCTTTGCTGAGGAGGTCCTGGGTAATGAACTGATCTTCCAGCCGACGGCCCTGGAACCGATGCTCGTCCTGATCGGTGGACAGCAGTTCGTCCAGGCTGGACATTGTTTCCGCGTTTTCCAGCTGGAGATATTCCTGGTACTCGTTGGCATCAATTCCGTGAGGAGCCAGTTCGCTCCACTCCGGTTCATGCCCTAACTGCTGGCGTAGAGTTCGGATCAAGTCTTTGATGCGATGGTATTTTTGCCGCAGCTGTCGCGGTCGCCAGTCAAGGCTGCGCAGCTCATCGAGGATCGCCCCACGAATGCGCTGGCTGGCATAACCAGCAAAGTTTTCGTCCGGTACGCCAAAACGGCGAATAGCGCTGAGTAAACCCATCAGCGCTATCTGTTCCATATCCTGGCGTTCAATGATGTGACTGCATTGATGCGACAGCTGGCGAACGATTTTCCGCACCAGAGGAAGCCAGGCCATGAGGTGCTGGTTTTCTTCCTGTGGTGTCATTTGGAGCGTTACCTGGAACGCGTGCCCTTCATACTCTTGCTGCATCGTTTACTTCACATTTCTCTACGGCCTGCTGTTACTGGAAAACCGCTTTGGTCACCAGAACATCACAGAATGGGGGGACCATATGGCGGTTTTGCAACTCGCTTTTCAGCGCCTTCGCCAACAAATCGCGGATCTCAGGGACCTTCATATACTGAACATCGTCAAAGCTTTTCTGCGATAAGGTGCTGACGATAATGCTCTGATACAGCGACTCATCGGCACGGACGATGTTCTGCTTATCTTTCTCGTTAACGGCTAGCGCCAGTTCCATCAGCACATAGTGGTGAGCACCGCTGCTGTCGCTGAGGGTCACAACCGTTTCTGGCAGGGAAATGAACGTCAGGTTAGTCGGGTTAACAGGTGCTTCTGCCTGGACAGGGCCAGACGTCATGTGTCCAAACTTGCCCGATTTCACGAGATAATAGCCCGTTGCACCGCCCATAAGGACGACGAGACAAGCACTGATAAGGCTGGCGGCAATAATTTTTTTCATTGTTTTATTTAAACTTTAAGCAGAACGCTTTCGTTCTGGGTCAATTCGGGAGCGTCGTCGAAATCCCTGGATGAAAGAATGGTGACTTCTTCATCCTGACGCTGTTGGTGTTGCTGCTGAGACTGTCCGTCAGGCGAAACCTGGACGTTCACTTGCATGAAGTTTTGCTGGACCAGGTGCTGACGCAGATGATCGGAGAACTGTTGCAGGGTCTTCATGACGTCGGCCTGACTCGCGCCAATGTGCACATTCAGGTTCTGGTTAGCGTCGAGATGAACGACGATCTCCAGTTTTCCCATTGAAGGGGGATCGAGACGAATGGTGGACATCTGCTGCTGGTTATCCAACTGAAACTGGATCCTGTCCTTGAGTATGTTATTCAGCTTCTCGCCCAGATCGTCCATCGAGGTATCGGTGACCGGCGTCGCCAGCACGGGCGACGGTGAATCCGTTCCACTCACTGGACGTGAAGTGAGATCGTTCATCGCGGCAATCGTCGTCAGCGGCGTGTCGTCTGGCTGACGGATGACGTTCACCGCATGTTGGGGTGCCGTCGTTTTCAGCACGGTATGCAGATTTTCATGCAGCGTGGGTCTGTTGGTGGTTGCTGTTGTTGCCGCTGTCGTTCGCTGAGTGCTACCGATGCTATGCAGGTTCTGCGCGGCAAGTTTTGCGAGCGTCGCTTGCTGGGCAGCGGTGCCTTGCGACGCCTGATCACTGTTTTTACTCAGTAGCGCCTGTAATGCCTGCGGCAACACCGGCTCCGATGCGCCTGCGTCATCTACTTCGCTTTTCGCAGACATCATCCCCATCAGCTTCACCAGGGTACGCGCATCCGCGCCCGCAAGCGCGGTGGTTTTCAGCATGGCAGAGCCCGAGCCGGGGGCCTCGGGATCCTTCGTTGCAACGGGAGGCGTTAACAAGGTCGCCATCAGCGCACTGAGATCCTGAGCGATAGCATCATCCTTCTGACTCTCTTCTTTCGCGGGCTGCGTGCGGTGTCGGGACACCACGCCAGATGCCGTGTTTTCGAGAGAAAAATCCCCCGAGGCATCGCTCTGTGTCTGAACAGCGGCCGAAGACTCCGGTTTTTCCAACAGTGCAGAGACTGCCGCTTGTACTGAATTCATGCCTGCTCCGTGAATAAATTGACCATCGAATAAGCCAGAATCCCTTCTTTATTGCTTTGATGCTCCGCCATACGCTCTTTCAACAGCGCGACGCGGGACTCCCGACGCTCAATAATGCTGCTGAACGCGTCATGCAGCATTTTTTTGGTGTGTTGCAACACAAGTTCAGAACGCTCCTGCGCTTCGTACTCGGCAAAGACCGTCATCACTTGCTGACGCAAGCCTGGCATCCGCCGCCAGCGTTGTTGATCGAGCGCGACATTCATCTCATCAATTAAAGCCAGAAGCTGCTTTTGTAACTGTTCACTGGACATCACGGCTTACCCAAGTTTCTTCGACAGACCTTCCCAACCTTCATGCAGGTTGCGCAGGATCTGCACCACCTCTTCCACTTTCTCGATGCTCAGCTCGCTGCTGGCTTCGTAAAGGCGGTACACGCAGTGGTCGTATAAACGGGCCAGATTCTGTACCAGCTCCCCGCCGGTTTCGAACTCCAGTGAGCTGGTCAGCGCATTGAGAATATCGATGCATTTATTGATGCTTTGCGCTTTACGCTCAAAGCGCTTGCCTTCGATATGGCTCTTCGCGCGCTCCAGTTCGTCGAGCAGTCCGGAGTACAACACCAGCACCAGATCGAGCGGTGATGCGGAAGCCGTCCTTGACGCCAAATCCATCTCTTTATATTGCGAATACCCGTCTTGGGAGCCGTACATAATCTTTTTACCCTTTTGTCTGGTCTGTGCCGCGTTAACCGAACGCCGCCATGCTCATTTTCATGCTGTACACTTCAATCATGGTGTTGGTGTACTCGGACAGGTAGCGCTCGTAGTCCTGTTCGTAGGTTTGTTTCAGATCGTCCGTTTGCGAATCGATTTTGTCCTGCTTGTCGTCGAGCGACTGCTGGCGCGTGGTGATGATGCCGTCACTGGAGTTGGTGTAGGTGTCCATCAGGTCATCGAACTGGGCGATCATCCCATCGTCGCCGACAAAGATATTGGTCAGCCCTTCCGGATCTTCTTTCATCGCCTCGTTAAAGGCCGTGGAATCGATGGTCAGATGGCCGTTGGAATCGAGCGTAATGCCGTAATCGACGATTGATTTGCCGTCGTAATCGGCATGCACAATCTGGTTCATCTGGCTGCTGAGTGATTTCAGGCCTGCGTCACCGGCAAATACGCCACCGGAAGAGCCGCCGGAACCGACATCGGTCAAGTCATCGATGGTATCGACCAGGGTGTTGTAGGAATCGACAAACACCTGTACCTGCGCCTGCGATGCCGAGGTATCCTGGGCCACAGTGAGCGTAACCGGCTCATCAGTGGTCACTTCCGAGAAGGTCATGCTGACGCCAGGGATCACATCATCGAAAGTGTTGGTGCTGCTGCTGATCTGCGGGCCATCGGCAGTACCAAGATGGATCACCGCATCCTGTGCAGAACTCAGGGTTTGTCCGGTGGTATCGACCGCCGACTGCAAATCGCTGTTGCCGGAAACCGACACCGAAAACGCGCTGGCCGCCCCGCTCTGGTCGGAGGAAAGCATGATGGTGTTGCCCTCATCCGTTTTCATCAGTGTGGCGGTGACACCCGGGTTTTCATCGGAGTCATTAATGGCATCCACCAGCTCGTTACCGTCGAGATAGCCGTCGCCATCACCGTCGGCTGAGGCCAAATCGATATCCATTGCGGTATCACCCATCGTCAGGGTCACGGTGCCCTGCGCCGGGATCGTGTCATCCGCCATCGCGAAGGAGTCCTGCTGTGTCTGCGCCAGCTGTGAGACATAGAAGGTATAGGTGCCAGGCTGCGCTTCAGAGTTGGCCGAGGCGGTTACGGAATCATTGCTGGGGGTGGCGGTATTGACCACCACGCCGTTTTCCGGATCGTTCAGGCCATCAACGGCGGTTTCAAAGTCGCTGATTGAGGTGGAAAGCGTATCCAGCCCGGCGTTTTGCGCATCGACATCCGCTTGCTGCTTCTGGACCTGGCTTGCCTGGGTGGCCACGTCGGCATAAGCCACTTGTTTCGCAATGGTTCTTGGATTAATCATGATAACTCCATGGGTGGTTTCATTTTAAAGCAATATCCGTGCCAATATTTTTACCTTTATTTTTCAGACGGGTACTGCATAAGGGAAAGAGACCTTCCGTCCAGAGGAAGGGCCTGGAAGCCTTCCATGGTCGAAAAAAAACACCGCCGCTGGCGGTGTTTTTTAATTGACGTTAACTCGCCATGTAAGCCTCGAGGGAGGATTACTGCAGCAGGCTACCGACCATGCTGCTGGTGCTGTTGGCCTGCTTCAGCATGGTGATACCGGTCTGCATCAGGACCTGCTGTTTGGTCATGTTGGACGCTTCAGTCGCGTAATCGGTATCCATGATGTTACCGATTGCCACGTCAGTGTTGTCTTTCATGTTGGTCAGGTTAGCTGCGGTGTCGTTCAGACGGTTGATAGAGGCACCCAGGCTGGACTGGATTTTGCTGATATCAGACTGAGCAGCGGCAATGTTGTCCATTGCAGTATGCGCACCACCGGAAGAGGTCAGTTCGGTACCACCGGAAGCGGTGTTGCTGGCCTGGTCAACGCTGAAAGATTTGCTGACTTGGTCCAGATCGTCAACCAACTGGCCCAACTGCGTGGAGATATCCACGGTGATGGTGTCAGAAGATTCCGCACCCACCTGGAAGGAGACTGCGCTCTGGAACAAACCACTTGCACCGGTGTTGCTGCCACTGGCAGTACCGAACAGGTTAGTACCGCCGTAAGTGGTGTTCTGCAGCATGTCGGACATCTGCTGACCCAGTTCGTCGTACTCGTCCTGCATTGCCTGCAGATCGTCGTCGCTGTAGGTTCCGTTCGCCGCCTGAGTGGAGAGGTCGTTCATACGACCCAGAACGTCATTCATTTCATCGAACATGCCGTCCGCAGTCTGCAGCATCGCGGTTGCATCGCTGATGTTGCGCTGTGCAACTGCATCACCATCAGACTGAGTCTGCAGGCGGTTTGCAATCTGCTTACCCGCAGCATCATCTGCAGAAGAGTTGATGCGGTTACCGGTAGCCAGACGCTCCATGGAAGTTGCCAGGGAAGCGTTAGATTTGTTGATTGCGTTAACTGCAGCCATAGAGGCAACGTTAGTATTGATCGATAACATGATACTGCTCCTTGTTAAAAATTACTTATTCATCATTTCGGTACTCCAGAAATGCGACAGGTTATTCATGAAACTTAATAAAGTTTTTTATTAAATTAGCAAATCACTGTTTTATAACAAAAACCAATTTAATTTATTATTCAAGAATAGTGCCAGACTGTATTTAATCGTCTTCACAACGGCATGTTGAGGTGAAATATTCATCGTTATTTATTTTTAAACAGGACTCTACCGTTAAATATAAGGCAGACGGTTAACCACCTGACGAAAATAATGGATAATAAATGTCCAGCATTGCCGGGAATCGTTCTCTGGCTGCGTAATAGATGTGTGAATGAATCTTCTGTGATGCCAACGTTATCTTCATTATTCCGACTTAACGCGAAGACCCTTCTGCTTGCCGCAGCGTTAATCCCCACGACGACGCTGGGTGCGAAAACATCGAAACACACCACAAGACTTTCCCGCAGCCATAAACATGTGGTTCATCATCACCCTGCGCCAGTCGATACCCTGAGCTACGCCGCGCGTCTGCGAATGCTGAACCGCGCCCGACTGCTGAATCACTATCGGGCAGACCATAAACACCCCACGTCGAAGGAAATCGCCGCATTGGTGACCTCCACCCGTGCCCAACGGGCTGAGAACCGCCGGCAGGTAAAAGCGCATCCGGAATGGTTCCGTGGCCCGTGGAAACTGGGTGACAGCCGCTGGGATGATGTGCAGGAAAGCGAAGGGTTTCTCAGCCACGACCATCTGCATAATATGACCGAGGTGGCTATCCACCGGATGGAAGTCCAGCTAGGTAAGCCGTACGTCTGGGGAGGAACAACGCCCGACACCGGGTTCGACTGTAGCGGGCTGGTGTTTTATGCCTATAACAAAGTGCTGGCAGACAAACTGCCCCGCACGGCTAACCAGATGTACCACTATCGGCGGGCGATAAAAATTGCCGGGGATGATTTACGTCGAGGGGATTTGCTGTTCTTCCATGTGCACAGCCACGGGGAATATGCCGATCATATGGGGGTCTATCTCGGTCACGGTCAGTTCATTCAGTCGCCGCGCACCGGCGAGGCCGTGCAGGTGAGTCAGTTGCAGGACGCCTTCTGGCAGCAACATTTCCTGGGTGCCAGACGTATTCTGACCAATAACACAGTGCTCTAAAGATTCAGCACCAGCAGAACAATGACCAGCAGGGTGGCAAACAGACTGACTAGCACCGCCGCCAGTAACCCTGCAGAGGCCTGTTCGGGCGACTCGGCGACGGCAGGAGGGAACGGATGCCATGTCGGCCCATTCCTTTCATCATTTTTATCGGCAATACTCCGGTCATCTGCCTGCTCTGCTGACACCTCCCTGCCCTGCTGTTTGTCACGCTTAGGCCACCAGAAGGCTTCCCCCTGAACATTGCCGTCCGCTTCCGCGGCCTGATGCCGCTGCTCTGTGGGTAAATTCGCAGGTAAATGCCGATCGTCCGACACCCATTTGAGCAGTCTATGGGTCAGAGAAAGCAGAGACGTTCCAGGTTTTTCTTCACTGGTTTGTTCCGTCATGGCAGAGAAGTGTCGGGTGCTCTCCGTCGGTGGCCGTGGCTTGCTATCCGCATACTGAAAACGGGCTGACATGATTTCCCGTTCTTCATCGACCACCAGCGCCGCCATTAAGCGGGCCGGCGATTCGAATAACCGCCCTGTGACGGGCAACGATGTTTTAATCCGTTCTTCAGCAACAACTTCAGGCAAGGGAATCGACGTCTCCGGGGTCTTATTGCGCAGCTTAGCGATGGGCTTCTGCGGCGTCAGCACCGGCACCTCTGGCCGCGAAGCCCGGGGAACGGCATTTTCAGCCGGGGAATCGGGCACGACGGGTAACGGTTCAGGATTCGTTTTTTGAGGAAGGATTAACGCTTCGGCAGGCGGGGCTATCGGGACAGACTGGGCAGGAATCTCCTGCGGCTGCCCTTCATCCTCGCTCTCAAGATAGGCAAGCGCGGCGTTCAATATCTCTTTTTTGACCAGCGGTGGGGTGGCAGGAGGCGCCGGGACTGCCGGGGCAGAAGCGGGATCCTCCCCTTCTGCCTGTGTGCTGTCTGTCTGAACACTGTCCAGCATCTCACCCAATGCCTGCGGCACCGCTGTGCTCAGATTGTGTAAGGTGAAGCGCAGCAAGGCGATTAGCTCAATGAACCAAGGATTTTAAGTTCAAGCTCATCCGGCACTTCGTTGTAGGACAGCACCTGCAATCCTGGGGCAAACAACCGCGCATAGCGCGCCAGCAGCGGTCGCAGAATCGGCGCCACCAGCAGCACTGGGTTACGCCCGGCCGCTTTCATCTGCTCTTTAATCTGCGGCATATTACTCTGGAACTGGCTGAGCATATTAGGATCGACTGAGACGCTGTCCAGTGCCACTTTCCCGCCCTGCTGAGCCTGATTCACCACACTGGTCAGCAAATTCTCCAGCTCATTATTGAGGGTGTAGACCGCGAGTTCTTTATCCCGTTGCAGACCGGAGGTAATGCTGCGACGCAGCGCCAGACGGACATCCGAGGCTAATAACAGCGGCTCTTTCGTCACCGCACTGCTGGCGACCAGCACCGTGGCGATGGTGACGATATCCCGGAGCGAAACGCCTTCCGTCAGCAGCAGTCGATACACTTTCAACAGCTGACTGTAGTTCAGGGCGGCATTCAGATCCTCTGCCAGCCGCGGCGCCATCGAGGTGAGGCGGTTATGCAACAGCGTAATATCATCATAGTTGAACAGATCCGGAATAAAGTTACGGACCACTTTATTGACATGGGTCGCGATGACACTGGCGCTGTCGACCACCTGATAGCCGAGATTCAGGGCCTTGGCTTTTTGTTCATTCTGGATCCAGGTGACAGGCATGCCGTATGCCGGGTCATGGCCCAGCGCGCCTTCAATTTCGCCATAGACTTCACTGGACGGCAACGCCATCAGCTTATTCGAGGGAATATTCCCCTCTTCAGCCATAATCCCATTGATAAAGATCGCATACTCCGTTGGCTTCAGGCGGAAGTTTTCCCGCACCCGAATTTCAGGGAGCAGCACGCCATTACTGTCAGATATCACCTGCCGAACCCCACGGATACGCTGGGTCAACGGATTGCCTTTCTCTTTATCAATCAATGACACCAGTTTGTAACCGAGACTGAGGCTGATCGGTTCGATAAGCGGAATGGTTTGCCAGCTGACCTGTTGCTCGGCCGTTTCGGTGATCGTTTTGGTCAGGGTTTCAAGATTCTGCGTATCCTCTTCTGCTTCCTGTGGACGTTTGCTCATGCGCCATGCGCCAAATGCCAGCAATCCCGTGAACATCAGGAATGGCAGATGCGGCATACCCGGAACAATGGCCATGATAAACATGATGCCTGCCGCGGTGTACAATACCGACGGCGTTGCCAGCAGTTGCTTACGCACTTCGCTGGCGATATCCCCGGCATCGCTGACACGCGTCACGATGATCGCGGCGGCCGTGGACAGCAGCAACGATGGGATCTGGGCGACGAGGCCGTCACCAATGGTCATCAGCACGTATTGCTGGAAGGCGGCTTCGGCACTCAGATCGTATTTGAAAATACCGATGCAGGTCCCGCCGATCAGGTTGATAGCCAGGATAAGCATCCCGGCTATCGCATCCCCGCGCACAAACTTCGAGGCACCGTCCATCGCACCATAGAAGTCTGCTTCACTGGCGACCTCTTTACGGCGCGTCTGGGCCTGGGTCTGATTGATGAGTCCGGCATTCAGATCGGCGTCAATTGCCATCTGTTTCCCAGGCATCGCATCGAGGGTGAAGCGCGCCGAGACCTCAGAAATACGCTCAGCCCCCTTGGTCACCACGATGAAGTTGATGATCATCAGAATGACAAACACCACAAAACCGACGACAAAGTTTCCGCCGATAACCACCTGACCGAAAGACTCGATCACCTTCCCGGCGGCTCCCGCGCCTTCATGGCCAAACAGCATGACCACACGGGTTGAAGCCACGTTAAGCGACAGGCGTAATAACGTGGTCACCAGCAACACGGTCGGGAACAGGCTAAATTCCAGTGGGCGCCTGGCGGAAATCGCAACCAGCAACACCATGACCGCAAGGACGATGTTGAAGGTGAACAGGATATCCAGCAATGCCGGCGGCAGTGGCAGGATAATCATCGCCAGGATCGAGAGCAATACCAGAGGTATCGCCAGATGTCCTTTGCTTAGATAGGTTAGTAATTGCTTACTTTTAGTCGTCATCCGTTTTCAGAACCTCTTTAGGGATGGAGATATAGCGATTGAGCTGCGGACGCTGCTGCGAACCTGAACGCCAGTTCTTTAATTGCAGGACATAGGTCAAAACGTGGGCAATGGCGCGATAGAGCTGAGACGGTATTTGCTGATTCACCTGGGTGGTGTAATAGACCGAACGGGCCAGCCGCGGAAATTCTACGATTTCAATGTCATGTTCACCCGCCACCTGGCGAATAAACAGCGCCACTTCTTCGGTACCTTTAGCGACCACGAACGGCGCCTGCGCACGATCCTGATCGTATTTTAACGCCACCGCAAAGTGCGTTGGGTTGGTGATCACCACATCGGCATTGGGCACCACTTTGCGGATCTGCCCCATCGCCATCTGACGCTGTAAGCGGCGAATACGGGCTTTAACCTCTGGCTTACCTTCCTGATTTTTATGTTCTTCTTTGACTTCCTGTTTGGTCATTTTCATTTTGTTGGTGAACATTTTCTTCGCCAACGGGACGTCGACGAGCGCGAAGAACACAAACAGGATCACGAAGTTGAGCATGATGCTGTGGTACATCGACAGGCCCTGGCTGACGGCCCGCTGGAATGACATATCCTGCAAGCGTAAGAAGGCCATGAAATTGTTACGCACACTCAGCCAAATCAGCACCAGGACGACCAGTGCCTTCAGCACCATTTTTCCGGTTTCCACCAGATGTTCAGCGGAGAAGAAGCGGCCGATGCCGGTAATAGGGTTAATTTTGCCGAAATCAGGCAGCAGCTTTTGCGGCAAAAGTACGAACCCGCCGGGTACCATCGAGGCCAGGATCGCCGCGGCCGGTATAGGGATCAGGGTGACGCTGAACTTGAGCATGATCAGCAGATTATGCTTAAGGAATTGCGCAATGATCCCGGGCTCGTTGATGTGCGTCCCGTACTGGTGGATGGTAATAAAACACTCGCGGATAAAACTGGCATACAGCGGGAACGAATTGCTGACCACAATGAAAGAAACCAGTAGCGTGGAGGCCAGGCCCATATCTTTCGAACGCGCAATTTGCCCATCCTGACGGGCCTTACGGAGTTTTTGCGCCGAGGGTTTCTCTGACTTTTCTTCGGTGCTGCTCTCAGCCATGCGCCACCTTCAGCTTATCGAGCTGATGCAGCACGTCGTTTACCAGCTGCATATAGTGGTCGGGCACGCTGTACATCAGGGCAGCAAAACAGACCAGTCCCGCCAGCATGTTGATCGGAAAACCGAGCGAATAGAGATTCAGAGAGGGAGAGATGCGGTTCAGCAGGCCGAAACACATTTGCACCACCAGCATGACAAAGGTGGTGGGTAACGCCAGCAGCATGGCGGACGATAACACCCAGGTGAACGCCATTGCCACCGACATCAGGGATTGGGGCGTCAGCGCATTGCCAATCGGCCAGTAGGTGAACCCTTTGTACAAAATGCTGACCAGCAACAGGTGCCCATCCATGATGAAAAACAGCAGGATGGCGAAAATATTGATGAACTCACCGAGCACCGCGACATTGGCCCCGCTGTTGGGATCATTCATGGTGGCCATGCTCATCCCCATGTTAAAGGAGAGGATCTGCCCGGCCATTTGTAAAATCTCAAATACCAGCTGCAACATCATGCCAAACAGCATGCCCCAGATGAACTGTTCCAGGGTCAGCAGCACGGTGGTGACCAGTTGATCGGGGACAGGATGCGGGATCATCGGGGTGATGATCACCGTCAGCGCACCTGACAGCATAATCCTCACGCGGATGGTGAACGCGTGGTTATTGAAGACAGGGCTGAACTGGAAGAAAGTCATGATGCGGACGAACGGAAACCACATCCCCAGGATCAGGTTTGTGAACGGTACGATGTCGGTGTGTGCCATCTTAATGCACCAGCACTGCCGCCTGAGTGAACAAATGCACACAAAGATCGTCGAGGGTGGTAATCATCCACTTGCCGGTAATGCCCAGTACCACCAGGGTGACAATCAAACGCGGCAGAAAGCTGAGCGTTTGTTCATTGATTTGCGTGACGGCCTGGAAAATACTGACACACAGGCCGACCAACAGGCTGGGAACCACCAGCACACAGACCAGCATGATAACCACTTTTATTCCGCTGCCGACAATGTCCGCCGCGACATCGACCGTTAACATGATGCCATTCCCATTGTTATCCCAGCCCAAGGCCGCGGATGCTGGAGGTGAGAGTGCCTACGGTCAGCGACCAGCCATCGATGAGGACGAACAGCATCAGTTTGAAAGGCAGTGAAACGATCAGCGGTGACAGCATCATCATCCCCATCGCCATCAATACGCTGGCAACAATCAGGTCAATCACCAGGAATGGGATGTAAATCATGAAGCCAATCTGGAATGCCGTTTTCAGCTCACTCAGGACATAGGCCGGTATGACAATGGTCAGGTCCTGCGCCGCCGGGTCGCCTTTCACGTCGGCGATCGTCATTATCTGCGCCATCGCCTTTTTATCGGTCTGCGCAAGCATGAAGCGCTTTAACGGCTTCGCCCCGGTCGCCAGCGCTTCAGAGAGCGTTATCTGATCGTTTTCAAACGGCACGACCGCGTGGTCGTAGATGTTGATCCCAATTGGGCGCATCACCAGCATGGTCAATGACAGCGCAATACCAATCAGAATGCGGTTTGGCGGGGATTGCTGTAACCCCATCGCCTGTCTTAACAGGGAGAGCACGATGATAAATCGCGTAAAGCAGGTCATCATCAGCACCAACGTCGGCAGTAAACCGACGAGGGTCATGAGAATAAGCACCTGCAGCTTGACGCTGTACTCCTGCGTGTCACCGTGATTTACGACACTCAACAACGAGATATCTCCCCCCTGCGCAAAGGCATGGGAGGAGATAAACATCAGCGTGAGTCCTGCCAGACAGACAATGAGAGAACGGGATTTCATGGCTTCAGATCATTGATTTCGCGAGAGTTGAATTCCAGTACGCGTAAACCATACTTCTCGTTCACCACCACCACTTCCGCTTTGCCCAGCAGGATATTGTTGACCTTGATATCCAGCGGTTCGCCCGCGAGCTTGTCCAGCTCAATCACGGTGTCGTCATCCATGTTCAGCAAATCCGCCAGCATCACTTCCACGGAAGAGACTTCCAGCGTCAGGGTAACCGGGATGCGCTTGAGCAGAGACATTGAATTCTTCTGCGTGGCTTCCGCCGCTGGGGTTGGGCTGCTTACTGCTTCAGCGGCAGTATCGTTGGTGTTGAGTTCAAAACCTTGTTCGAGTAAATCTTCATGCTCATTCATAGCTATTCTCTGACTTTGTTCCGGCAATATCCGACAGATAGAGTTTGTTTTTGTCCTCTACGAGGAGGGCGCTGAACAGTTCAGCCTTGCCAATGTTCACCGAATAGCGCTCAGGCAGGCCGATCGGCAAAATATCGCCAGGCTTGATGGTGGTCAGTTCTGCGACATTAAGCGAAATCTCAGCAATTTTTACCGTGAGGGTTAATGGCAGCGTATTAATCACCTCGCTCACCACAGCCTGCTTCTTCTCTTTACGCGCACGGGTATCCAGCTGCTCGCTGGAGTTACGAATATCCTGCTGACGTAAGGCATTCAGGACGAAATCGGTATGGGCATCATCAAGGAAGATGTAAAAGCAATTCCCTTCCGCACCATCCAGCGTAAAGGTGATTTTGTACGTCCACTGCGTTTGTACACCCATATTATCTGGGGCAATGGAGAGGGCTAATCCTGAACTGTCTTTGTCAAAAATCATCTCGAGAAGATCGCTCGCCAGACGATTTTTTAGCCGGATTTCTGTTTTGGTTGGGAGACCATGTTCCTCTGATGATTCAGATTCAAGATCCTCCTCAAGCCCATAGAAATTACCCAACAAGGTCAGCAGTAAAGGCCTGTCAATATCAAACGCAAGCTGCCCGACTTCGGAAGTAAAGAGTTCAGCGGTCTTATTGCTGACATCCATTTCACAATCAATGCGCTTCAGTGAGATATAAGAACGATGTTTTTTGAGGAAATAGTTGTTCAGTCGTGAATCGAGCGTATCAAATTTGCTGACAAAAATAGTCTGCAAACGATGGTAAGGACGACCGAGTCGGTTGCCTTCCAGTTTAAAGATGCCCGGTGTCTGACTGTACTTTAACATTGTACGCGTTCTCTGCATTTTTCTCTGTATAGCCCATTATCGGCATCAGTTTGCTGATGAAAACAATTTGCTTTCTTCAATAATAGAAAGGTGAATAGAGCCGCCGCGTCAACGGATAGTGGCACATAAAAAAACAGGACGTGCATTTAACCGTACACGCCTAAAAGTCGCAATGGCATTTTATTATTAATACATAAAATGAACGATTAATATGTTTGTTTGGCACGACTAAAAAGCCACACAAGACCAATGTAAGCAAATGCTTTTAAAGGATAATATTTTTTTGATGCATTAATGTAATCTTTGCCAATGGCACAATGTTAGTATCCACCCTCATTTTTTACCACGCTATATAACCCGACTATTGTCGCTGTACTCATGCTAATAAGAGAGGCATTTATGCTAGATATTATTGCCACTGACAATCGTACTCTGAACGTACTGACACTCGCAAAAAAAGTGGCAGTCTTTAACGTTCCCGTATTGATTCAGGGAGAGACAGGAACAGGGAAAGAATACATTGCAAAATATATTCACGCTAATGCCTTTGCGGAATGTCAGGATGCGCCGTATATCGGAGTGAACTGTGCTGCCATTCCGGAAAACATGTTAGAGTCGACCCTATTTGGTTATGAAAAGGGTGCCTTCACCGGGGCCACTCATACCGTGGCGGGTAAACTTGAATTAGCCAATAAAGGGACGTTATTACTCGATGAAATCGGTGAACTGCCCTTAGCACTTCAGGCAAAACTGCTGCGTGTATTACAAGAAAATAAAGTTGAGCGTCTGGGGGGACACCGCCAGATTGACCTTAACTTTCGCCTGATTGCCTGTACCAATAAAAACCTCGAAGCCGAAGTGGCGGCAGGCCGTTTTCGTGAAGACTTATTCTACCGTCTGAATGTGGTGCATATTGATGTGCCGCCCCTGCGTGAACGCCGGGAAGACATTATCCCGCTGGCGACTCACTTCATTCAGAAATACACCTCGATGCTTGGCCGAAACGTGAAGCTGTCTGAATCGGCGAAACGTTCCCTCGCCACCCACCAGTGGCCGGGCAATGTCCGCGAGCTGGAAAATGCCATTCAGCGCGGCATGATCATGAATCGCGACGGGGTAGTGTATCCCGATATGTTGGGGATCCCGCAAACGGCGCCTGTCAGCCACGCCGAACCCACGCTTTCCGAAACGTCCGTCATCGCTTCCTCTGCCGTGAGCACCGTAACCGCCGGTCAAGGCGATCTGCGTCTGCATGGCCGCTTTGCCCAGTACGAATACATCGCCGATTTGATGCGCACCTACCAGGGCAATAAATCAAAAATCGCCGATTTGCTAGGCATTACGCCGCGCGCCCTGCGCTACCGCCTGGCCTCCATGCGGAAATATGGCATCGAAATTTTCTCTTAAGTTGCACATTCACCTACAAGGACTGTTTTTTAAGGCATGCCATGAATACGTTAACCATTACTCCAGCAAGCACAATGCAGTCGCAGATGCTGCAAGACATGACCCAGATGAGGGCGGTAGCGGATGCTCCCGTCCTTCCTGCATCAAACGTCAGCCTCAGCGAAGGTGTTTCCTCCGTCGCCACGCCGTCTTTCAGCCACATCATGAGCGCCTCGCTGCATCGCGTTGACAGCTATGAACACACTGCGCAGGCACGTCAGACCGCCATTGATATGGGAAAAAGTGACGATCTTGCCGGGGCGATGATTGCCAGCCAGCAGGCATCGTTATCATTTTCCGCCCTTGTCCAGGTGCGCAATAAAGTCGCCTCTGGCATTAACGATCTGATGAGTATGTCCATTTAATCGCCATGAATCAGAATCTCCTCGAAAAAGCGCGTCAATGGCTGGCTGTTGTGATGGCTAAGCTGGACGGCAAAAAGCGTATCGCTCTGTTTGCCGCCGCAGCGGTTGCCGCGACAGCCATTATTTCCGCCATTCTCCTCGGTGGAAACTACGGGTATGTCGCCCTCTATGGCAGTCAACAGAATATCCCCGTCTCCGAGGTTATCTCGGTGCTGGATGAGAGCAAAGCAACCTACCGAATCGATCCCAGCAGCGGACAGATCCTCGTGCCTGAGGATGCGTTATCGCAGATTCGCATGACACTGGCAGCCAAAGGTGTGCAAGCGATCGCCCCTGAAGGCTACAAGCTGATGGATAAGGACGAGGTGCTGGGTGCCAGCCAGTTTGTGCAGAACATCCGCTATAAACGCAGCCTCGAAGGCGAGATGGCCAAGAGCATCATGTCTCTGGACGCAGTACAAACGGCGCGAGTTCATTTGGCGCTGAATGAAGACAGCTCTTTTGTTGTCAGTGAACAACCTAAAAACAGCGCGTCGGTAGTGGTTCGCCTGCATTATGGCAATACGCTGAGTCTGGATCAGGTCAATGCCATTATTCACCTCGTCTCCGGCAGCGTACCCGGTCTGCTCCCGTCTCAGGTCAGCGTGATTGACCAGACCGGCGCCCTGCTGTCGGATGGCGTCAGCGATGGCGAAGGCTCCCGGGCCGTCACCCGTAAAAACGACCAGGTCGTGAAAGATATTCAGACCAAGACCCGCGCGAGCATTGAAAACCTGCTCACCTCGCTGGTGGGTAAAGGCAATTTCCGTGTCAGCGTGATGCCTCAGGTTGATCTCAGCGCCATCGAGGAGACCCAGGAAAATTACGGCGATACGCCGAAAGTCAGCCGTGAAGAGAAAGCGGAAGATAAGAATACTGATCAGTTGGCCATCGGCATTCCAGGCTCGCTGAGCAACCGTCCGCCCATGGCGACCACTCCCCCGCAACAAGGGAGTCGCCAGCCTGCCCAATTGTCACAGCATACGGAAAATAAGAGTGATTACGCTTACGACCGTAACGTGAAGCATATCAAGCATCCAGGCTTTACCGTCACCCGTCTTAACGTGGCAGTGGTCCTGAACCGAAACGCGACTTTTGTTAAAAACTGGCACGCACCGCAGATTCAGCAGGTCACGACCATGCTGAATACCGCAGCCGGCATCGACAGCCAGCGTGGCGACACCCTGACCCTGGAGATGATGAGCTTCGTTCCGCCTTCAGAGAGTGATTATCCGAAGCTGCCATGGTGGCAGGATGGCGACATCCTCAACTGGGCACGTCTGATCGGCTATGGCCTGCTGGCCCTGTTACTGCTGCTGTTCGTCGTCCGTCCGATGATGAAGCGTATGACCGTCGCCCGTGACGAGCGCAAAGCGCTGGCTGCGGCTGAGACGGCTAATCAGGCAGCACTGCAACTTGATGAGAAATCAGACACCCGGAATGCCGCGGCCCAGGTGCGTGAATTCGAACTGCCAAGCCTGCCAGTGGATGAACCTCTCCCGTCGCCAAGCTCTGGGCTTGAAGCAAAACTGGAATACCTGCAGAAACTGGCGATTGAAGATACCGATCGCGTAGCGGAAGTCATCAGACAGTGGATTACAAGTAATGAGCGAATTGAAAACAAGTAAAAACAACCTGTTAGAGCAATCTGCAATCTTGTTACTCTGCCTGGGTGAAGAAGCCGCGGCGACGGTGATGAGCAAACTGACCCGTGAAGAAGTCGTGCGCCTGAGTGAGCATATGGCGCGTCTTTCCGGCGTGAAAATTACCCAGGCTCGGCGGGTCATCAATAACTTCTTCGATGAGTTCAGCGAACAGAGTGGCATCAATGGCGCCTCACGCGCCATGTTGCAGGGGATCCTCAACAAAGCCCTCGGCAGCGAGATAGCCAGCGGTGTCATCAATGGCATTTACGGGGATGAAATTCGCTCCCGTATGGCACGCCTGCAGTGGGTTGAACCGCGCCAGCTGGCGTTGCTGATCGGCGAAGAGCACCTCCAGCTCCAGGCCGTGTTCCTGGCCTTCCTGACCCCGGATATTGCCGCAGAAGTCCTGCTGTATATGACGGAGTCAGTGCGTAATGAAATCCTCTATCGCGTCGCCAAACTGAATGACGTCAATCGCGAAGTGATTGATGAACTCGACCGCTTAATCGAGCGCGGCCTGGCCGTACTTTCTGAGCATGGCTCCAAGGTGAAAGGCATCAAGCAGGCCGCAGATATCGTGAACCGTATCCAGGACGACCAGCAGGTCATTCTGGAGCAGCTGGCCGAACGCGATGGCGAGATCCTTGTCCAGCTGCAGGATGAGATGTATGACTTCTTCATCCTTGGCCGTCAGAGTGAAGATGTACGCCGTAAGCTGCTGGAAGAGATCCCGATCGAAGAGTGGGCTGTGGCGCTGAAAGGCACCGAAGCCCCGCTACGCCGCTCCATTTATGCTGCTATGCCGCGCCGCCAGGTGCAGCAGCTGGAAAGCATTACCGCCCGTCTTGGGCCAGTGCCCATCAGCCGTATTGAGCAGATCCGCCGCGAAATCATGTCCGTGGCGCGTGAACTGGAAGAAGCGGGCGAAATTCAACTGCAGCTGTTCGCAGAACGGACTGAGGAGTAAGCGATATGGCATTAGACACATTGCGCGGCCGCTTCCGTCAGTACCGCTTCCCGCCACTGGATGGCGAAACGGCCCAGCCGCAACCGCAGGATGAGGAGCAGCAGCATCTGGCTCTGGTGGCAGAACACCAGCTTCAGCTTAAGGAAGGCTACCAGGAAGGCTTTAAGCGTGGCCTGGAAGAAGGCCAGAAAGAGGGCCAGGAGCAGGGTCTGCGCCAGGGTACCGAGCAGGGATTCAACGAAGGGATGCGTAAAGGCTATACCGATGGCAGCCTGTCGGCACAGAAAGAGGGCCAGCAGCAATTTGCCCTCGCCGCTAAACCGCTCGACGGCATCGCCCATCAGGTGAATGACTATCTGGGGACTATCCAGCGCAAGCAGCGCGACGATTTGTTGCAGCTGGTTGAAAAGGTCACCCGTCAGGTCATCCGCTGCGAGCTGGCGTTACAGCCCACGCAGTTACTCTCCATCATCGAAGAGGCGCTCTCTGCCCTGCCGTCAGTACCGGAATCGTTGCAGGTAATGCTCAGCAGCGAAGAGTTTGAGCGCATTCAGAATGTGGCCCCGGAAAAGGTCAGCGAATGGGGATTAACCCCTTCTACGACCTTACAGTCTGGCGAATGCCGAATTGTGACTGACACCTCAGAGCTGGATGTCGGCTGCGAACACCGTCTTGAGCAGTGCATGAAAGCGATTAAAGAAACGCTGTCCCCGGAGCAGAAGGATGCATGATTTGCCGGGGGTAGCGGACGCATTACGTTCCATTGACGCTATCCCGCTGGTGCGTCAGTCGGGCCGTCTGGTGCGCGTCAGTGGCATTCTGCTCGAAAGTATCGGTTGCCAGCTGGCCACCGGTCAGCTGTGTCGCATCGAAGGGGCCGAGGGCGAAGTCATTGAAGCGCAGGCAGTGGGCTTTGACCGCGAAGTCACCTACCTGATGCCTTTCAAGTTGCCGGTCGGCCTGATGGCCGGCGCCCGTGTTTTCCCCCTCGATAAAGCCCGTGACGTGATGATCGGCGACAGCTGGCTCGGGCGCATTGTCAATGGCGTGGGTGAACCGATGGACGGCAAAGGCCGTCTCGGGGGGACGGAACTGCTCCCGGCCCAACCGCCTGCGGTTAATCCCCTCACCCGTCAGCCGGTCAGCGAACCGCTGGACGTCGGTGTGCGTGCCATCAATGGATTGCTGACGATTGGCAAAGGCCAACGCGTCGGCCTGATGGCAGGCAGCGGCGTGGGTAAAAGCGTGCTGCTGGGCATGATCACTCGCCAGACCGAAGCGCAAGTCGTGGTGGTCGGATTGATTGGCGAACGTGGCCGTGAAGTGAAAGAGTTTATCGATCACTCGCTCGGCCCTGAAAGCCTGGCAAAATCGATTGTGGTGGCCGCGCCCGCCGATGAATCGCCACTCATGCGTCTGAAAGCCACCGAACTGTGTCACTCCATCGCCGCCTGGTTTCGCGACCAGGGCAAAGATGTGTTGTTGCTGATCGACTCCCTGACCCGTTATGCGATGGCGCAGAGGGAAATCGCCCTCTCGTTGGGTGAGCCGCCGGCCACTAAAGGCTATCCGCCGTCGGCGTTTGGCATGATCCCACGTCTGGTCGAAAGTGCCGGTAACAGCGAAAGCAGTGGGTCAATGACCGCTATCTACACCGTGCTGGCGGAAGGTGACGATCAGCAGGACCCGATCGTCGACTGCGCCCGTGCAGTGCTGGATGGTCACATTGTGCTCACCCGTAAGCTGGCCGAGTCCGGGCACTATCCGGCGATTGATATCGGTCAGTCGATCAGCCGCTGTATGAATCAGGTGACGCCCCGCGAACACCAACTGTCGGCCCGCCAGTTTAAGCAAAACTACGCCAGCTACATGGAAATTAAGCCGTTGATCCCGCTCGGCGGGTATGTCGCCGGTTCCGATGCGACGGTTGATAAAGCCGTGAAGAACTACCCGGCTATTGAACGATTCCTGCGCCAGGATGTGAGCGAACCCGCCGCACTCGCCAGCGTTCAGCAAAGTTTGCAATCCCTCTTCCCTGTCGGGAAAAACGCTAAGGCTAAGACGGCATGAATCAGATGATTGACACCCTCAGGCAACTGCAAAAGCTGCGCGATAAATCGGTACAAGATTTCACCGTTCAGCTCGCCCGGCAGAAGCAGATAGGGGTTGGATTTGAAAACAATATCCGCTCACTGACGATGTTGCTGCAAAAAACGGCCCCTGCCTCCTCAGAGGTGCAGTGTCCGGAAGAGCTGAAAAATATTAATGCCTATAAAGGCAGTCTGCGCCGGGTTCTGGCCTGGCAGGAACAGGAAAAATCACTCGCCCAACTGAAAGAAGATCGTATCCAGAAAGATCTCATCAGCGCAGCCTGTCAGGAAAAAGTGGTCAGCATGACCCTCGACACCCAACGTGAGCATCTGGTACAGGAAGCGAATGTCCGCCAACAAAAGGTGCTGGACGATATGGCCGGCCAGTGTTGGTTACGCCAGCGGGGAGTGAAGTAACGTCATGAAAACCGTGATTACCTTTGGCACGTTTGATCTGTTTCACATCGGGCATCTGAACATTCTGATCCGGGCGCGCCAACTAGGCAATCGACTGGTGGTGGGCGTCTCCTCGGATGCGCTTAATATCCATAAGAAAGGCCGTGCACCGGTATACGATCAGCACGACAGAATGCATATTCTGGAAGAACTTAAGTGCGTCGATGAGGTGTTTCTTGAAGAATCATTGGAGCGCAAAAGCGACTATATCCGAAACTTCAACGCCGATGTGCTGGTGATGGGGGATGACTGGGCTGGCAGCTTCGATAGTCTGTCCTGCCTTTGCGAAGTGATGTACCTGCCACGAACCCCGTCAATATCCACCACGTCGGTTCTGGAAATAGTCAAAAGACAGAAATAGATCGCCCAGAAAATATTTAAATTTAAACTCACGTAACATCCAAAATTAATTTACCTGGCTCCCCACACCGATAATTCCGGGCATTGACAGTCAATACCTGGAAATACCTCCCCTGCCCGCAACATCATGTTACATGTGCACGTCTCCTGAATTATTGTCATCAAAATTACTTTCCTATAAATTCCCTCCACTAATGGACTACTGGCCCTTTGCGCCAAGAACGGAAGCCACAATTCCGGTAAGAACGTATATCTCTGCGCACTTAACGTAAGTGATCGCTTGTTTACTTTTAAATTGGGCCTGCGTTCTGCAGGTAATAGTCAACGATGATTATCATTAACAACTGGAAGATGGATGCTTCCCGCTGTACGCTGGCTCATCAAGGAACGGGAGAAACGTTACGACTGGGCGAATTTCATTTTCTGTTACTTGAAATTCTCATTACGTACCCTGACACCGTATTATCCCGTGAATTTCTGATTGCCGAAGTCTGGAAAAATCGCGTGGTCGGCAGTAATAGTCTCCCAACGGCAATCCATGCCTTGCGTCTGGCATTAGGTGATGACAGCAAACAGAAAGAAATAATACAAACCATACCCAAGAAGGGGTATTTTCTTAATAGCGAATTCATCTCTTATGCGGAAAACGAGAGCCTATCTCAGCCCGTGCCAAATGACGTTGACCTGCTCATAAATGACAATCAAGAGCGCACGTTACCAGAGACAGAGGCCGTGCCTGAAGCCCCGGCCCGCCCGTTAAAAAGCAACAGATTCTCGCTGCGGGGACGCCTAGGGATGTTGCTGGCAATCGTCGTTATGACGGCTACGCTGGGGACTCTCCTTTGGTCGTCCTCCCGTCAGCAGGAAAATAAAGCTGAAGGTACTCAACTGAAATATGTTGAATTCCCTGATGTAACACATATTAAAATTGGCTACCTGTATGAACCCGATACCGATGATACAGGTTCATCCGCGATAGAAAAAAATTGGCATCCTCTCGCCGTAAATCTGGATACGTTATTGGCGAAAAAAAATTCCAGCATGAAGATATATGTTTATCCTTCAATGGATAAACTGAGTCTTGATTTAAGCCTGACCAATCACTGTCATCAAACCTGGCAGGTGATGCTGAGCATTGATAACTGGCAGCATGATATGGATAAACTCAATAACATTATTACTAAGCACGCCAGGAGGACGTTACATGAAATGCCAACATGTGAATAAGGTCTGCGCGTTGTTATTGACCCTGTTACTTGCTGTCCTGATTTTCTCAGGACAATCCATCGCCGGGAATAAAATAGAACACACTGATCTGGTCCATTATGACATGAAGAGTGGTGAGGAGAGTATTTACACGGTTGAGGTGAACGAGTCCCATGATCAGATCAATGCGCTGTTCGCCGAGGTTAGTCCGACCCTAAAATCGTATTCAGAGTTTCACTTTTCGCCGTGTCTTAAGAAAAACCGTCCCGACAGCGTGAAGGGAACGTATCATCTGGATTCGGTAAAGGTTGAGCCGTCCGACGCGCATATGAAGCAGATAGCCTCGTTTTTGCAGTTACAGAACTTAGGTGTTCAGCTCACCGAACTGGCGCCGGGGGAAGATCTGCTACTGATGAAACAAAACAGCATGCTGATCACCCTCAACACCACGGATACCCTCGATATGCTGGCGACCTGCAAGCCACATTCCAAATCAAGATAATAAGTTTCTGACCGTCAGACTGGACAGGCTTGCCTGACCGTTCATCGCTTCTGCCAGGGTCTGATAGTTATGGCTCGCCCGATTGAGCATTTTCGCCAGCGCCTGCGACGCCTGTTCCGCATTCTGGCTCTGCGAGTAACGGGCCATCCCGTCAATCATCTGCCGCGCTTTTTCCTGCTGTGTCGCCAGCTGTTCCCGCGATTGCCCAATACTTTCCAGCGTTTGCTGTAACGTGCTACTCAAACGTGCGCCAGGAGTTTTAAGCGCCTTGAGCAGATTGTCCGTCTGCGTCGGGAGCAAGGTGGTGGTGATGGCCGTGGTGCTGCCGGCGGCAAAACGTTTTCCTCCCCCAATCGCCGACAGCGACTCCTGCAACTGTGCCCAGTTATCTTCGCGCGTGGAGAAATGTGCCTCACCTTTGTCGATGTGGCTCTGGATACCGACCCGGCGCAACGCATTATTCATCGTCGCCCGATACTGACGGGGATCCATCTCTTCATCAACATGCACGGCGGCCAGCAGCTGCTCTTTGTCTTTACTGGCGCTAAACAAGAGCGATTCTTCACCCTGCTGTTGCATCGCGTGACTGATTTGCGGTGCAAGGAAATTGACCCGGGCTTCTCCCTGCAAAACAGGGCGCAATTGGTTATCGACCGTGCCCGCAGAGAGCTGGGAACGTTTCTCCAGCAGTGACTCTAACGCCTGCTTTTGCGTCTTCGCGGCTTCCCCTCCCCGGCGGGATTGATGACGATAGTCCAGCAACTGTTGTTCCAGTTTGCCTAAATAGCTGTCGGCCTCCTGCAAACAGGTAAGCTGGTCGTTAAGCTGAACGCTGTAGCGTTGCGGGCGGGCGCTAATCAACGGCGACGCAGGGTAATCCGTGTTCGCCATCGCGGTCTTCATATTGGTGGGGACAATCTGACTCGCGGGCTGTTGCTTGATGACGCTGCTGCCTAAGGCATCAGCGCTGGAGAGTGAAGAGGTATTAAGACTAACCTGCATGGTGTTTCCGCTCATGGCATCGGCAACACGCGGCTGCCGACAGTTCAAGATTAAATAACGCTGAACAGATTGAGTTCGCTCACTTTAGAGTACGTTTTCATGGTGGCTTCCATCGCCATTTCGAGACCGCTAAAAGTGATGGACGCCGGACCGTAGTCCAGATCACCCAGTTGACCAATCAACGCATCGTTGGTCATGGAGACCGTGCTCTGCGCGTCGTTAAGCATCGAGATGGTGTTTTGCGTTTCGCCCAACGTACCGATAGCAGTGCTGAGAGAGTTCGACACCTGATCCAGCTCGTCGATGGTGCTTTGAATATCGCTCTGCAATTGCGGATCGCTCGGGTCAAGATTCGGGTCCTGCATCTCCTGCGACAGATCGTTCAGATCGTTCAGCAGATCAAGATTTGGCCCGAAAATTTCACCGACGGAGACGTTGGTATCTACTTCAACGCCATTGGAGACAGTCGCGGTACGGTGCTCGGTATTGCCCTGATACACATAGGTATCCGCCGTACCGTCGCCGTCAGTGTCCTGTTCTACAATCGGCGGTTTATCGTTGATGGTGCCGCCAAAGATGTAGTGGCCATCCCCATCCTGATAGTTCAGCGCATTAACCATTGCATCCGTCAACGAGCCAATTTCCTGCCCGATACTGGCCAGAGACTCGCCAGAGTTAGTGCCATTGGAGGCCTGAAGCAGATCGTCACGAATGGAGAGCAAATCGTTGTTTACCCCGTCCAGCACCGATTCCTGCTGGCTCAGACTGGCAGAGACCGCTTCGATATTGCCCTGATACTGCTCAATGGAAGCCTGCTGACGGTTTAACTGGGTGATACGGGTGGACGCAATCGGATCGTCCGACGGTAACAGGATACGTTTCCCGGTCGCCATCTGCGTCATGACGTGCGAAAGCTGTTCGGACATTTGGCTGAAACTGTTGTTCATGGTCACATAGGACTGCTGGGTACTGACTCGCATGATTCTCCCTCCGGGTTAGCTGGTCATCTGCAGGACGGAGTCAAAAAGATCTGCGCCTGTAGAGATAACCTTCAGATTGGCCTGATAAATCTGGGTATAGGTGATCAGATTTACCGCTTCTTCGTCCATGCTGACGCCGCTGACGCTGCTGCGCTGGTTTTGCGCTTCGGTGTAGACGTTGGCAGAGGCTTCGGCTTCGGTCTGGTTCTGACGGCTGTAGATCCCGATGTTACTGATAATCGCGGAACAGGCGTTGCCGACAGTCACTGAGCCAATATTGGCAATATCCAGTGGATCATTCGCGATACCAATCAGGGCTTGCAGGTTGTCGCCATTACCACTCTCATCCGGCGAGCTGGAGAAGGCCAGCTGATCGGGAGTGATATCCGGGTTCACCAGCAAAGGACCGTTCGGATCGGCGGGGTCATAAATAAACAACGGGACACCGGGATCGCCATTCAGGTCATAGCCCTGTGCCAGCTGATCGTTGACTGCCGTAGTGAACTGCTCGGCAATGCTGTTGGTGGTCTCCGTCAACGGATCCAGCACGTCACTTTGATAGTCAAAGAGCGCGCCCAGCGAGCCGCCAGTATCCATGCTCATATCATACGTGGTGCCAGCGAACGTCAGGGTCATCGCCTGAGAGCCGTCGTCGTTGTTGTCCAGCTCAAGCGAAGCAGCATCGGTCCCGCTGACCAGCGGCTGACCATTTTTCAGGTAAACGTTGTAGTTACCTTTATCATCGACGTTAACCTGTACATCCACCATCCCGCTTAAATCTTCCACCATTTGATCGCGTTCGTCATACAGGGCGGAGGCATCCTGCCCTGTGGCTTCGGCCTGGGCAATTTGCTGGTTATAGCTGGCAATCCCGGAGGTGAGGGTGTTGATTTGCGACACCATCGCCTCTTCCTGACTCACCAACTGGCTGCTCTGTGAGTCGATGTAAGACGCGGTGTTATCAAAGCGCATGGCCAGCGCCGCCGATTCACTCAGCACCTGTTCACGCAGCGCCATATCATCCGGGCTGGAAGAGGCCGCGCTGAGGGCAGCGAAGAAGTTATCAAAGCCTGTACTCAGGCTGCTGCTGTCGTCGCTGAGAACCGATTCCAGCTGAGTCAGATAGGTTTGCTGGGTGCTGTAATAGCCATTATCACTGGCGGCGTTCCACACCTGGCTTACCAGGTACTGGTCGGAGACGCGGCGAATACT
Source organism: Scandinavium manionii (assembly GCF_024764775.1). Lineage (NCBI taxonomy): Bacteria > Pseudomonadati > Pseudomonadota > Gammaproteobacteria > Enterobacterales > Enterobacteriaceae > Scandinavium > Scandinavium manionii. The sequence goes on from NZ_JALIGC010000040.1 coordinate 569,197, forward strand.
GTCCACCTGCACCCCATTACCTGGGCTGTTCGCCGAGCCTGAGCTGGCGCCCATCGCACTAATCTCGACCACCTGGCGGGTGTAGCCCGGGGTCATGGCATTCGCGGTGTTCATCGCCGTCGTGTTCAGCTCAATCTGAGCTGCCGATGACCCGCTATACCCAATGTTAATCATATCCATCAGCGTTTCCTTACTGGCTCAGGGCCGGTAAATTCTTTCAATTGTTTGACCTGTTAAGCGGCGCAAACACCGCATAACTTAAGCCGTGACCGCACTTTCTTATTTCTGATGACGAGGAGAGAGCTGCTTAACAAGCATTTCCGCAATGCCAATTCCCTGCTGTTGTGACAGCAGGTTGCTTAGGGTGTCGTCGTAGAACCCCTGCATAGTGCGGACTGAATCGCTGTTAAACGGGTCATCCTTCGAATCAAAAAGTTCGTTGGTCTTACGCATCTCTTTCAACATGTTGCGCAGAAAGATGGCTTCAAACTGCTGTGCAGCTTTATGCAGGTCGTTAGCCTTGATTTTTGGCGCCATCAACGGGTCGCCACCCTCAAGGCCTTTGGTCACAGCCGGTAAAATCTTGTCCATCAGATGACCTCCAGATCGGCATCCAGCGCACCGGCTTCATGCAGCGCCTGCAAAATAGACATCACATCGTCTGGCGAGGCGCCAAGCCCGTTGAGCGCGCTGACCAACGTGCGCAGGCTGGTGGATTCCGGCAGCGTAATCATTTGCGAATGCGGGCGATTCACCGACACATTGCTTTGTGCGGCGTTCACGGTCCGGCCATTAGCAAAGGCATTTGGCTGGCTGACATTACGACTTTCACTGATAGAAACGGTCAGGCTGCCATGGCTGACTGCGGCCGCATGCAGACGCACGCCGTCGCCCATCACCACGGTACCGGTCCGGGAGTTGAAGACCACGCGCGCCCGGACGCGCTCGGCGTTGACCTGAACATCGTCGAGGCGAGACATAAACGCCACGCGCTGTCCGGGATCGGTAGGGGCCAGCACAGAGACGCTGGTTGCGCTTTTGGCTGACGCCACGCCGCCGCCAAAGCTACTGTTGATAGCCATGGCGATACTGTTGGCATCTTTAAAGGAGGGACGCTTCAGGTTGAGGGTGACGGAGTCGCCCATATTGAAATCGCTCGGGATTTCACGCTCGACCGTCGCGCCATTGGGGATAAGCCCCGCGGTTGGCGTATTGACGGTCACGCTGGAACCGCTGTTTCCGGCCGCATTCATGCCGCCGACCACCACGCTGCCCTGGGCCAGCGCGTACACTTCGCCATCGGCGCCGTGCAGCTGCGTCAGCAGCAGCGTGCCGCCGCGCAGGCTTTTGGCATCGCCAATCGAGGAGACGGTGATATCAATTTTCTGACCGCGCGAATACATTGGCGGCAGAGACGCACTGACCGCCACCGCGGCCACGTTTTTCACCTTCGGGTCAATTTTCCCCGGCAGCTGGACACCAAACTGACGCAGCATATTGGTGAGGGTCTGATTGGTGAATTTCACCTGGTTTCGGTCACCCGTGCCATCCAGGCCGACGACCAGGCTATAACCCACCAGCTGGTTATCACGGATACCTTCCACGCTGACCAGAGATTCAAGACTCTGCGCGGAAGCGATCGCTGGCATCAGCAGGCAGCTTGCTGCCACGGCACTGAGGATCCCTTTCATCCAGGGACGATTGCGCTTTTGCATATAACTCTCCGGATTACACTGGGAACAGCGGATGGTTGAAGATTCGGGTCAGCCAGCCCGCCGCGTTGGCATCGCTCAGCGCACCGCGTCCGGCGTAAGAGATTCGCGCGTTGGCAATTCGCTGCGACGAAATCGAGTTATCGTTTTCGATATCATCGGCGCGCACCAGGCCGCTCAGGCGGATGTATTCATCGCCCTGATTGAGGGTCAGCCATTTCTCACCCCGCAGTTCCAGCACGCCATTTGGCAGAACGCGATGGACCGAAACCGTTATTGAGCCTCGCAGGCTGTTCTGCTGGCGCGAGGTGGCGCTGCCATCGAAATCGCGATTGGCATCAATCGAGCCGGATATTTTGTCTTTGGTTTTGCCAAACACCACCGGAGGTGCAATATCGACGGTGTTGCTCTTACCGAACTGGGTGCCCGCTTGTTTGCTCGACTGGGTAGATTCTTCCAGGATCACGGTCAAAATATCGCCCACGCGGTAGGCGCGGCGATCGGCCGTTAACGACCAGTTATAACCCGATTCAAAAACACCCCCTGCCCGGCCTGCGGCAGTGACATCAGTGTCGGTTTTCGGGGGAGCATAAAATTCGTCGTCCTTTTTCACCAGGATGGTCTGGGATTCACATCCGGCAAGCAGTAAGACAGCTGCCATAAGCCACAGGTACTTTTTCACACGTGTTTCACTCACTGTCACGGGGACCACACCTGAGCATGGCCCCCGGCTACTGATACCCTTTTACAGGTTCTGATTGATGTACTGCAGCATGTCATCCGCCGCAGACACCATCTTGGCGTTCATTTCGTAGGCACGCTGGACGGTGATCATCGCCACCATCTCGTTGACGATATCGACGTTTGAGCCTTCCAGCGCATTGTTCTGAATCGTCCCCATGCCATCCTCGCCCGGATCGCCTTCGGTCGGCTGACCGCTGGCCACTGTTTCCAGGTAGAGGTTGTCGCCTTCGGCCTGCAAGCCTGCCGGGTTGGTGAAGTTAACCAACGTCAGCTGACCCAGTACCGTGGCATCACTCTCTCCCGGCAGCAGGGCGGTAATCGTGCCATCCTGACCGACGGCGAAATTCGTTGCCCCTTGTGGGACATCAATTTCCGGCTCCAGTGGCAGACCCTGCGCATTGGTCAGCACGCCATCGGCATTGACTTCCAGCGCACCATCACGGGTGTAGGCGATATCGCCATTGGTCTTTTGCACCTGCAAGAAACCCTGCCCCATGATCGCAATGTTCATCGGGTTGTCGGTGGTTTCGATATTCCCTTCGGTGAAGATCTTCTGGGTGCCCACAATGCGGACACCGCTACCGAACTGGATACCGGTTGGCATCAGGTTATCCTGATCCAGCATCGCACCCGGGGCGCGTTGCGTCTGGTAGAACAAGTCCTGGAACATGACGCGATCGCGCTTAAAGCCATCGGTATTCACGTTGGCAATGTTGTTGGCAATCGCACTCATCTCCGCGTCTTGCGCGGACAGACCCGTTTTACTGATCCATAATGCTGCATTCATAAAGCTACTATCCTGAATTCATAAGGCTGCTCATTAGCCTTCCAATAAACGGTTACCGTAATCACTCAAATCTTCGGCCGCTTTCATCATTTTGATCTGCGACTCGAACTGACGATTGAGGGAGATCGACGCCATCATTTCACCGATCGCCGAAACGTTACTGCTCTCCAGATAACCGCCGCTAACCTTGATGTCTTCGTTAACGGCTGCCGGAACGCCGTTGGCCGTGACTAACATCCCTTCCTGATTTTTAGCCAGATTATTGACCGGGATATCCACCAGCTTCAGACGGTCCACATCCATCGTGCCTTTCACATCGCCATCATCTGGCGTGACGGACAGGGTGCCGTCGCTGCCAAAAGAGGCCATGGCATTCGGCGGCAGGATGATCGGTCCGTTATCGCCAAGCACCGGATGGCCGTTGATCGTCAACTGGCCCTGGTCGTTCTGCTGGATATTGCCGTTACGGGTATAAACTTCGTTGCCAGAGGAATCGAGCACCGCGATATACCCTTTGCCGGAAATCGCGACATCCAGTGGACGGTCCGTTTTTTCCGGGATCCCGGCGCTGTCGTTAATCCCGCTCTGGTTTTCCGCACTCATAAAACGGGTCGCAAAACCCTGCCCCTGCACCTGGTCGGACTGTGATAACGCGATATCGCTGCGAAACCCGCCTGTATTGACGTTGGCGAGGTTGTTGGCGCTTATCTGCTGTTCCATCAACGAATGGGTGGCCCCACTCAGGGCGGTATAAATTAAACGATCCATTTATCTGCCTTACATTGCCTGGAACAGTGCCTGATCGAGCTGCGTATCGGTGGAGATCACTTTGGTATTGGCCTGATAGTTACGCTGCGCGGTCATCAGGTTGACCAGCTCCTGGGTAATGTCGACATTGGACTGCTCCAGAACGCCCGCTTCCAGCGTGCCGGTAGTGCCGGTGCCGGGTACACCGATCAGAGGGGCGCCAGACTGGCTGGTTTCAGTCCAGGAGGTGCCGCTCACTGCTTCCAGACCGGACGTGCTCGGGAATTCTGCCAGTACTACCTGGCCTTCCAGCAGGCGTTCGCCGTTGCTGTAAGTCGCATACACTTTGCCGTCTTCATCGACCTGTACGCCATTCACCTGTGCAGAGGTGTAACCATCGGCATTGTTGGTGGTGACGGAGAAGTCAGCGCCATACTGCGTGCAATCGCTGTAATCGATAGTCATATCAATAGGCGCTGCGCTGTCGGTCGGGAAATTCAGCGAAATCGGTGCCGTCGGGGACGTTAGCTTGCCGGTATTCGGATCAAAGGTCAGCGAGGTGGTCGTGCTTTGCTCTTCACCGTCAAAGGTGTAATGCACATCCCAGGTGTTATCCCCGGTTTTTACGAAGTACTGGTTAACGGTATGTTCGTTGCCCAGCGAGTCGTATACCGTGGTGGTGTAAGTATCGTTGTAGGAATCCATATCCGACGGGTCGAAAGGGTTCACACTGCTGTCGATAGGCTCATCGCTAGCGTTCAGGTTGGCGGTAAAGGACATGGTGGTGGTCGCTTCAGCCGGCAGACTTTCTGTTGAAATCTGCAGATTGGTCACGTTCCCTTCTTCCAGGCTGTTGCTGTCATCCACTGGATAACCCTGCACATAGTTCCCTGACGGGTCGACCAGATAGCCATTTTTGTCGGTTGTGAAGGAACCTGCGCGGGTGTAATACGTGTTGCCTTCCGTGTCCGCGGTCACGAAGAAACCACCGCCGTTGATCGCCAGATCCAGAGAGCTGCCGGTGGAGAGGAACGAACCGCCTTTTGAAATGCTCTGTGCCGTTCCGGCCACGCTGACGCCCATCGCCTGGGTGCCTGCATACATGGCAGAGAACTGAGTGGTGGTAGATTTGTAGCCGACCGTACCGGCGTTAGCGATGTTGTTACTGATGCTGTCCAGCTGCTGATCGACAGCATTCAGGCCAGAAGTGGCAATTTCATAACTCATGGTTTAATTTTTCCTGGTGTTCTGGTAACTCAAATTCAGATAACGTCTTCAGCAGGCGTATCACCGCCATCCGCAGACGAGGAGTCAGGTATGCCGAACTGGCTAATCGCCGTAAACGGCACTTCACCCACGCCGGTGACTTCCAGCAACGGCGTGCTGCCATCCAGCGGAATACGCACGTCTTCCACCTGACCGGACACCTCGATGGGAACTTCTTCTTCCCCGGAATCCGTCACGACAGAGACTTCGTAATCGCCCGGCGGGATGCCATAGTCCGCCGGGTTGAAGTCGAAAGAGACCTGCCCATTGCTTTCGCTGCTGACATCCAGAGGCACCGTATAGTCATCGCCGGCGGCATCGGAAAAGTGCAGGGTCGCGGTGCTGCAGCTATCCGACAGCGTGATACGGCCCTGAATATTCCCTTCGCCAACGCTCATGCTGGTGGTCTGGACCATGATGTCCTCACCAACCATCTTGCCGAGCGCCATCACCTGCAGATTACTCATCAGGATGGCGTTGGTGTTCATTTCCACACACTCCGCCTCACCCATGGTGACCAGCGCCATGGTACCTAGCTGGCTGATATATTCGGTCGGGTCCGTCGGGTCGGTCGGATCCTGGTTTTGGATCTCAGCCACAAACATCGTCAGGAACATATCGGTCGCGTCACTGTTGGTATCGGTAGTGGTTGTCGGCGTGGGCGACACATCGCTGCTGTCCGTTCCACTGGTGCTGCCCGTCGCAGCATCAGCGCCAACCTGATACTGGGGCTCGTCATCGCTGGAAACCGGAGCAGCCGCAGAAACGGCCTGCTGAGTGCTGACCTTGCTGCCTTGATGTTGCAGGTAGGCACGCATCGCTAGTCCATTCATGCGTTCTCTCCGAGCTTAAGCAGGCTCTGCTGCATGCTTTTCACGTTGTTGAGCACGTCAACGTTGGTCTCAAAATCACGGGACGCAGACATCATGTCCGCCATTTGTTCGACGACATTGACGTCCGGATAAAAGACATAGCCATCCTTGTCTGCCAGCGGATGATGCGGCTCATAGCGACGTACTGCGCCACCGCTCTGCAACACATCCTGGACGCGAACGCTGGCCCCATCGATATCGTGACGCTGATGATCGATGAGACTGTTGTTATAAACCGCCGCAAAAACAGGGCTACGGGCTTTATAAACCGCGTCCTCGCTTGTCGCCGGTGACTCTGCGTTCGCCAGGTTACTGGCGACGGTATTCAGACGCACGGTTTGCGCCGTCATGGCAGAGCCTGAAATCTGATAAATATCAGCAAAAGACATACTTACTTCCCTTCTATCGCTGTTTTAAGTCCGCTTATCTGCATGTTCATGAACGCCAGACTGCTCTGGTAATCCATGCTGTTCTGAGAAAAGCGAGCCTGCTCGCTATTGAGATCAACCGTATTGCCATCCTCCGATGGCTGCATCGGCACCCGATATTTGACCGTCGGTGTCGAAACCACGTCTTGTTCACTTGCTCGTTGCATCTCAGCGGCAAAATCAATATCTTTAGATTTAAAATTCGGCGTATCGACGTTTGCCAGATCCGCAGTCAGTAACTCAGTCCTCGCAAGACGCAACTGAACTGCTTGAGCATGTACCCCGAACACCTGCTGAAAACTTATACCCATCGTGTTTGATATCTCGTGAATAACCTTGCCTTTGGTTTATTAGCAATAATCATGCCAATCTCATAAATCGTTAAGAGGTAAGGTTTTTATGTTTTCTCATCGCTCCGGCGGGAAGGTTACTTTCCGCTGTCTGTGCGTCGCGTTCTTCGCATGTCTGTTTGTCGCCCCGGCACAGGCCACCGCGAAAGGTCCACGTGCGCAAATCAATGCCCTGGTCCTCAGCACGGCAGGAAAAGACATTGATAAAATGGCCCAGAAAAAGGGCTGGAAGGACTACCACTACAAGCTGAATGTATTCATTCCTTCCTACGCCGCAACGGAAACGCCTTGTGGGTCGGCGCTCAAAGCCACCCGCTCTGGCGCAGAGCTCGTCTCGGTTAACCGCATCAGCTATGACGTGAGCTGTCCAGGCAGCCAGGGCTGGCATCTCAGCGTGCCCGTGCACGCCGATCTTTATGTCCCGGTAGTGATGGTGAACGGCGTCGTTGAGCGCGGTGAAGTTCTGGATGAGAGCCAACTGGTGTTGAAGAGCTACAACATCAGCAATGCCCATGGCGACCTACTGACCCGCCTTGATCAGGTTCTGGGCCTGACCAGCAAACGGACCCTTAGGCCGGGTAAACCGGTGATCGCGTCACAACTGGAGATGCCGGAACTGGTCAAACGCGACCAAAGCGTGATGCTGCAATCACAGTTGGGTGGGATAACCGCTCAGACGGCAGCGATAGCGATGAAAAATGGCCGCAAAGGCGACACCATCAAAGTCCGTAACGAAAGCAGTCAACGGATCGTTAGCGCTATCGTCATCGATCAAGGGGTTGTGAAAACCCTGAATAGTGAGTGACGGAAATATTTTTTCACTTCTGGGTTAAGTTTTCCTTCCCATCTGTCGCCTGTTTGTTTGTGAAGAGCGAGGCAGACGCCCCCGGATGGTTAACAGGCTTGAGGTCAAAATGAAGATTGCCCCGATGTCAGTAGAGAACACGGCCGCAGCAACGCAGTCAGGTTCCGGAACTAAATCGAAAAAAAACAATGATGTGGCTACGGTTGCTCCCCAGCAATCTGCCGATGAGCTGACTCAAAGCTCGCTGCATTCTGCACAGGTTGCCCTGAACAATTCCCCACAGGATGACGTGGATATGGACAGTGTTACCCAGATGCAGGCCGCGCTAGCTAACGGCAGCTTTACCGTCGATAACGATGAACTCGCAGCCTCAATGCTGAGTTTCTTCAATTAAAGAGAGTTACCTGAAGTGAGTGACAAACTCGTCCTGGTGAAAGCATTACTGCGCGGCATCCGTCTCGATGAAGAGCAATACGGAAGCTTACGCCAACTGCTCGAACAGCAAAGACTGTGCATGATCCGTCGCGACTGCGATGAATTAGAACGCGTTAACCACAAAATAGAACAGCACTACGCTGAGCTGAGCGAACAGTCCAGGGCACGCAGAAATGCCCTCCAGGAGCTGGGATTAACCGCTGACCGGACCGGAATCGAGACCGTTTTTAGCTGGCTGCCCTCCCCGCAAAAAACGGCCGCGATGACCGCCTGGAAGCAGCTGGAAAATCAGGCCAGACGATGCAAATCCTATAATGAAAAAAACGGCGAGTTGCTGATTCGCCAACAGGAATTCGCACAAACCTTTTTGGGTAACAAACCGGATTATCTCTACCATCCCTGATACACCTTCCTGAGGTGGAAGCCACGTTTCCGCCTCTGCCCCAGCTATTTTTAACTCATTGAATAGTAGAACATTAAAACTGGCATGAATATTGCGAGAGGTTTTCTATACCTCAATTCATAATGCCGGTTAGTTGCAGAGAACGTTATGCCACAGATTGATTACCACCAACCCGAATTCGTTCGTCATTACCTGAGCCAGCCCGATGCCAACCCTGAGCAGGTTATCGCCCTGAACTGGTCACAGGAAACTCGCCTGAGTTTACCCCTGGACAGCACCGCCACCTGTGGCGCGCTGCTGCAAAAGCCGGATGCCTTTGTGCTGCACAGCGAGAAGCGCGACGCCAAGAATGCTGCCGACGCGCTGCCAGCCCGTGCACGCCTGCTCAACCAGGTCTCCTTCGATATTTTGACCCTGCATCCTCTGCCTGCGGATATTCGCTTATACGCCCTCGGCATTCTGCTCTCTTTCGCCGAAAAAAGTCCGGGCGAAAGCGACGAGACCCTCGCGCTGCTGGCCACGCTGCCGGAGAAAATGCGTGAGCATTTACAGCAGGGTGCGCTGCAAGCCCAGTTCGCGCAAATGCCGTCCGTGCCAGCCTTGCAGCGTAAGCTGATTTCCGGCCTCGCGGAGCAGGAATTTAACTGGGATCTACTGCCAGAAAGCCAGCGTAAACAGGCACTTCCGCTGCAAATCAGCCTGCTGTCATTACAGGATGCAAACAGCGAAGCGCTGCTGCAACAGCAGCTGACCGACCTGTGGGAAACCACCGCCTCGGCCAGTTTCGACACCCAGCCGTGGATGCTGGAAAACTACTTGCTGTATCGTCTCTATCACGACGTTTTCCCGTGCCACGAACACGATTCTGCCCAGCAGCGTTATCTGCTGCTGAACGCCGATTACTTCATGCTGAAATCCCTTTTCAGCCTGTGGGTGATGGACGGCTCTGTCCTGAGCGAAGAAGAGATTGTTGCGCTGGTCGCGATGTTCGAACAGTGGCGCCACACGCCAGCGGCGCAGGATTACTACCGGCAGCTTCTGGCCTCCCCTGCTGGTGGTGCCCTGCTGAGCGCGTTCTCCCTGCTAGTCCGTTAACTTTCCCCACCGGGGCGGATACGTTACGCCCCGGCGCTGTGAGCTTGATGAAAAACTGAATATGTCATTACCCCCGACCCCGAATAAAAACCCGTTATTGATGGTGAAAACCCTGGATTCCGGGCGTGAACTTCCGTTTGTCAGCGTGGTAACACCCACCTGGAATCGCGCCGCCTTTTTGCCGTATCTGTTATACATGTTCCGCTACCAGGACTATCCGGCCGACCGCCGGGAGTTGGTTATCCTTGATGACTCACCGCAGAGTAATGAGAAGATCATCCATGCGCTGACCCAGGGAAAGCCGGAGGCGTTTAATATTCGCTACGTCCATTCGCCAGAGCGCCTGGATTTAGGGCGCAAGCGCAACATGTTGAACGAGCTGGCGCAGGGGGAATACATCGTCTGTATGGATGACGATGATTACTATCCTCGCGATAAAATCGCCTACACCATCGGCATGATGCAGCGTCACCGGGCGCTGATTTCGGGCTCCGATCAGATTGCCATCTGGTACAGCCACATTAACCGCATCTTTAAAACGCGCTCGTTTGGCGAAAATCACATTCTCAACGGGACGTTCTGTTATCACCGCAACTACCTGAAAAAGCACCGCTATGAGGATGACTGCAACCTGGCGGAAGAAAAAGGCTTCACCAACAACTTCACGGTGAAACCGCTGCAGCTGCCTGCCGAACGCACGATCCTGTGCATATCTCACAGCCAAAACACCTTTGATAAAGATTTTGTCCTCGGCAGTAGCCAGGCTCTGGAAACCACGCTGGATGAGTGGGTCAGTGACCCGATGCTCAAAACCTGGTATCACGGTTTGCATAATGCCGCACACGGGCAAAGCCTCGACTGGCGCCACGTCGATCAGTTTGTGGTTATCAATCTTGATAAGCGTGAAGACCGGTTGCAACACATGCGTAACGAGCTGAGCCTGCTCGGTGTCCCGGCGGAGAAAATCACCCGTATGAGCGCCGTAGAAGACAGACACGGCCAAAGCGGGCGTCGGCAATCGCACCTTCAGGCGTTACAGCTGGCGCAGGAGAAAGGCTGGAAAAACTACCTGCTGCTGGAAGATGACGCCGTCATGCTGAAGCAGGCAAAACACGTTCAGGCACTGAAAAAACTGCTGCATGCCTTACCGGTCCTGCCGTGGGAAGTGATTCTGCTGGGCGCCAGCGTTCAGACCGGCAGCGAGCTGAAGAGCTTTGATAATCTGGTGCGTGCCAGCAGCTGCGATCATATCTGCGCTTATCTGGTGAACAGCCCTTCTTACGCCACGCTGCTGCGTCAAATGCAGGAAGATCTTTCGACCACCCTCGAAGAACAGTGGCAGCCGCTGCTTCGCCAGGGAAAATGGCTCGCCTTTTATCCGAGCATCGCCTACCAGAAACCTGGCCTCAGCGATATTACCGGCGAATACAGCGATATGACTCAGCACTATTTCAGCCGCCTGCCGCGTAATACCGATAGCATGACAAACGCCGCGCCGGTCGAAAAAATGCTCAACCAGACCATCGGCTTTTTCATGGAGTCGGCGTTCCATTATCAGGTGTATAAACCGATACTGGATGTGTTGCTGGCTCAAGGCTATCAGTGCGAGCTATTGATCAACGACCGGACACCAAAAGAATTTATTCACGAGATGCAGGAATGCCTGTCATCGCTGGATACCCCTCAGCTACACGGTAGCCTGTTGTCGAAAGTGGCAGAACGTCGGCAGAAATATGGCTGCCTTGTCAGCCCATACTATTCGCCGGTGATAAACGGCCTGGCCGAGGTTCACGTTCGCGCCATGTACGGCCTGGCAAAAGAGGAATGGAACCACGCCTGGTGGAACACGTTCTATCAGCACATTCTCTGCTACAGCCACCATTCACAGCAGGCGCTGAATATTAACGGCAGCGCAGTGCTCGTCGGTAATCCCCGCTTTGATGCCTGGCACAATCAGCAGTTCGAACAGGAACTCCCGGCGTCGCTCAGAATCGATCCGGCGAAACCAACGCTGCTGTATGCCCCGACCTACGGGGCGCTCAGCTCGATCCCACACTGGGTCGAGAAGCTACATAACCTGAGCCATCAGTACAATGTGATTACCAAGCTGCATCACGGCACGCTGTGCCGCGCGGAAGAAAAAACCTCACTGAGCCTGGTCAAACGGTATTTGAAACGTCATGTCAGCGAACATCAGCACACCCTGGCCCTGTTGGAAAAAGCGGATTTCGTGATAACAGACAACAGCGGCTTTATCTTCGACGCCATTCACGCCGGGAAGCGCACCATCCTGCTGAATTGGGAAGGTATGGACGACCTGTTAAAAGACGGGGCCAGCTATTCCACGGCCCACAGCGCAGATCAAAAGATTCGGGAAATCTTGCCAGGTGCGGGAAATATCGAAACGCTGGTGTCTTTGCTGAAAGAGGAAACGCGCTGGTCTGAGGTGGATAAGGCAATGCAGGAATGTCGGGAATATTATTGCGATGCTTTCCTGGATGGCCAGGCGGCAGCCCGTGCGGCGAAAGTGATAACCAACGCGCTTGAGCAATCATCGATGCCGGGAAATAACACGTTGTTAGCCAGCATCCAGAAGAAATTATTTAGCTAAAAAAAACGCCCTTCAATGCAGATTGAAGGGCGTTATTATTACACGTCGGTTTCGCTATTGTCGTCTACGTCTGGCTCGAAGCTTTCGTCATCCGAATATTTTTCGAGGAACATCTCTTTCGTTATCGGCCGTGAGAATAAATATCCCTGTCCCAGCGACACATTCTCTTTCAGCAGGAATGAAACCTGCTGTAAAGTCTCAATCCCTTCCGCAATCACTTTTATATTATGACGGTGAGCCTCAAGAATAATTTCCCGGGTTTCGTTCAGGCGGCTTTTCGCCATCAAACGGCGGTCCAGCTTAATATAGTCAGCTTGCCATGCATTATTTTTAAGCTCGAGCATTAACAGACTATAAATATCCCCCCAGGCAATCGTAAAACCACTCTCCCGGAGTGCTTTCAGATTAGTAATCATCTGCTGGGTCAGAATGGCATCTTCACCCGTTATCTCCAGAATAATCTGTGGCGGAGAAATGGAGTAACGCGCCGCCTGCGCAATCACCAGCTCAGAATAGTCAGCCCGCAACAACTCCGTTTTAGAGATATTGATGTTATAGAGCCTGTCGTCATCGGTCTCAGGGAAGTAGCGGTTGATGTATTCGAATGACTCGTTGACCAGATAGTGCCCGAGATTAACGATGCCGGTACCATGGCGCTCAAGGCTCGCGATAAACCGGAACGGAAGAATGGTTTCCCGCAGGTATTGCCCGCGAATGAGGATTTCTCCGCCGGTACATTTGAACAACGAGAGATCAAACAGCGGCTGGAACCAGATATCAACAGGGAAAGGTTTTTGATTGTTAGATATTCGCTTGATTATGATGTCAGATATTACTTTTTCGCGGGATTCGTTCATTATATGAGATTTCGCTGCGGGAATATTCTTAGTATTGAAAGATAGTTTGATAATAATGAAATACTAAACTGAACGTCATGGGAGCGCAAGTTTTTAACACAGGGAAAATGTAAGCGAATTAAGGTGGATATATTTCGCTATCGATAACTTTTATTTTAAATAAAGTTTACTGATAACAATCGTTGACATTAAGACGGTCTAAAGAAGAGGAAGGGGAACAATATGCGGTAAGACGTCCCGATAATTCGGGACGTCTGGATAATCAATTACTGTGATGTGTTCTCAAGTGACGCTTTCTTCAGACCTTCATTTACCCAGGCCATAAAGATGAGATAGCCAATCGACAGCAGCGTTGCCCCGATGAACATACCCAGAATACCGTTTGTCGCCATGCCGCCCAGCGCACCGAGCAGCACAACTGGCATTGGGACATCCACGCCACGGCCCAACAGCATTGGCTTAAGCACGTTGTCGACCATACCCGCCACAATCAGTAGCACGGTAAAGACCACATTCATCACGGTTCCGTGGTCGCCTGTCAGCCACATGAGAGCGATTGCCGGTAAGCTCACAAGCAGAACCGGAACCTGTGCAATCCCCAGGATCAGCGCACCAACGAAGAAAATACCCACCGCCGGGATACCGGCCAGCGCCATGATGATGCCCACCAGCAGCGACTGGATCAGCGCCACGCCGATGACGCCCTGCGCAACGGCACGAATCGTTCCGGTGCAGAGTTTGACCAGCTCAACGCCTTTTCTTTCATCGGTGATACGCATGGCAATACGCGTCGCGCTATTCGCCCCGGATGCGCCCACAGCCATCATGATGCCCGCCGCGATAAAGGAAATGATAAATCCGAACACGCCGCCGCCCATACTCGCCAGAACCGCCAGCACCAGTTTGGCCGCGTGGGCAATCTGAGAGTGGTAGTCACTGATGAGGCCCGGTAAATCCTGTGAGGCCTGAGACCATAATGCAAACAGCTTCCCACCGATAACAGGTATAGTGCCGATGCTGGCATTAGGCGGTGGGATAACCAGATGTGTGTGACTGGCTTGCTCAACCAGTGTGGTGGCGCTTTCCCCTAATGAGGTGAGCATGATAATGGTCGGGACGACGATAAGCGCCACGCCGAGTAATACCAGAATGACGGAGGCTAAACCCTGCTTCCCGCCCAGTTTTTTAGCAAAATATTGATGCAGCGGATAAAGCGTAACAGCCAGTATCAGCCCCCACAACATGACGTTGAGGAAGGGGGAGAATACGGTAAAACAGAAAGAAGCCAGGGCCAGGATCAGTCCAAATTTAATGAACATATCCAGAAATCTGGTTACGAGTCTTCTTTCAATGGTAATTAAATCATTGCTTTCCATTATGGGTTCTTCCAGTTGTATTGATATTTATCGCCGCAGGGGCGAGCGAAAAAACGAACTATTATAGAGGAGTGGGGGGTAGCAATAATTGTAGAATATTATCTAAAAATAAATAATCTTTCGTGCGGTGGCAAGGGAAGTTCCCCCGCGTTAAATGGTCCCGGATATAAGAGCAAAGCGCCATCCGGTGAAGCGTATACTCTAAATAATTCACGTTGCAGGAAGACGGCAAACCTGCTCCCCCCGGGAGCTTACTCAGGTAAGTGACTGGGGTGAGCAGGTGTAGCCAACGCACATGCAGCTTGAATTATGACGAGTATAGCGCTTACGTGACCGCAGAAACCTCAAGTTAAGGAGTCTGGCGTATCCTTAATGTGCAGTGACAGCTGCGGCAGCAACCGGATGATCAGAACCTGCAACAACGGCGGTGCGCGCTACAGGGTTCGAGCCGCCAGAGGTCGCTACAGCCATCTCTGCTGGATGGTCAGAAGACATGACTACGGCGCCGCGGGCAACAGGATTTGCACCATTACCGCCAGTTGCAGCAGTCATTGCAACAGGATGATCAGATGATGCCACAGCAGCTGTTCTGGCGACCGGGTGTAAACCAGCAAAAGCAGAGATACTCACGGTTGTAAAAGCTAAAGCCAGAATGATTTTTTTCATAGTATTACCTCTGATAAACAAAATATAAGTGACAGCATGGAACGACAATCGACATCCCAGTCAGAAACCCATACGTCGCAAAACACACGGGGAAATTAATTTCACAGACACTGCCTACCACTCTTATAATGGAATTACAGAGGTTAAAAAAGGCTATTTTCGTTTTTATTTGGACAGCAATAAAAAATTAATTTTAAATTTTCATCATTTTCTCATGCTCATCAAATCATATTTAAAAGCAAGGATAACGATGAAAAGAAGTGTTTTTGCTGTGGCTGACGGACAAGTGACATTCTGCGAGATCTTCGCCGAGCACTGGCCTTACGGTGAGGTTTTTGGGTCTCTCTATTCTGGTTGTTTTATGACCTTTCATTAGCATCTATCGATGGATGATAAATACGATAATTTTTCTCATAATTGAGTCTGCCAGCCATGAGCCTGATTCCTAAGGGTGTAAGCATCCCTGTTAGCGGCATCCCAGACACCGCCCCCGCGCCGGGTATGTACCAACTGTGGCTTATCCCGGAACTCAATCCGTGTACCAACTTTCAACCCGTACACCTACGCCCCGACTCCAGGATGGTCACACTAGTCGGGTTCCACTACTTAGCCATGCCACCCCCACCGGAACACAAGGCAACGTGGGCTAGACTGCCGCTAAGCTCTACCCCGTAATGGTCAAACAGGGCAGGTGATCCGTTTAGGGATCGTGGCGAGATTAGTCAGGCGTGGCGCGGGTTACAAGGGGGGGATATGATGAACGGGCGATTTTTGGGCGTGTTAAAACGCCTGTTTTTAGAGGTTTTCTGTTATTGCTTACGGGGGTAATTAAGAGGTTACGTTATTGTCTACGGAAAGAGAGGAGTGTGTCTAAGTGCTTGATTTCATGGTACGCCCTACAGGATTCGAACCTGTGACCTACGGCTTAGAAGGCCGTTGCTCTATCCAACTGAGCTAAGGGCGCACTGAGAAGGTAAACTTCGCGGTGTTGAACGCCGGGAATTATACGGTCTAAGACCAATGAGTCAATGGGTTTCGCCCTCAAAACCCTCATCTCTGAGGATACCTGCAAAAACAATCACATCAACTGATTAAAGCGTAAACACTGGCTTTAATCTCGCCTTCCTATACGAAATATCCCGCTACGGTTTAAGCAACGCCTGGTACCTTCAGATATTCCTTATAGCAACAATGAAGCACGTCCCCGGACGGAGGGGAAACCGTTGTGACACCCCTATTGCCGACTGTTCTCAGGCAATATTTTTGTGCTTATGCCGATACTCACACAGAGTGCAATGAGCAATTGCCCAACGTGCCGGGAGGGAAACGATGCGTGTGATGCTACGCAGGGAAAGGCGGCGGCGAAATATCATGGAATTTCAGGGGCATTCACTTCCCCTTCCCCATAACGCGCTGGTTGAACGTAACGACCTGATCAACCATACGGCACGCTATTGCGAGTACCACATTCTCGTGACGCGCGACCGCTATCTTGCTACTGGCGTTCGTCACAGCCCTGTTCCCTTATGCCTCTGTCGCATCTTTGACGATATCGACGAGGCGCTGGATGTGGTTCGCCTGACGCACCCGCTTGGTCTGATTATCGATCTCGAAGGCCAGAGTCTGGCCGTCATTACGCTTCTGGATCGCCTGCGGATGTTGCAGCAAAAGTATCCGGCACTGGACATCGTGCTACTCACTCCTGAAGTAGACCCGGGTGCGCAACAGTTTCTTCAGTTGGCCTGTCATTGTCGGGTGTTCAACAAACGCCTGCCGCTGTTTCAGGCCCGCGATGCGCTTCATCTCCAGAGTCAGGCTCAGTCTCTTGTGCCGCGTTTGTTCAAAGCCAAAGAGTGGAGCGTGCTGATGTTGATGTCTGAAGGCTACGCCTTATGCCATATCGCTCGCCTGCAGGTTCGTCCGTATCACAGGATTATCTACCGTGTCGGCTGCGTTTTATCGCTGCTGCGACTAAACCATCGCCACCAGCTGCTGCGCCTGCTTCAGCGCGTGGGGGCCATTCGGGACACGCATTACTCGGGATAACCTGCTGATGTCAGGATGATTTTAAGAAATTACTTAAATTAACGTTAATAAACGGTAATTTTTTAACCAAAAGAAAACAATTACAACTATTCCTAAGAATGTCCACAGGGCGATATTTATCACCATAACAGACACAAATAATGAAATTTATCTCCACATTAAATGAATTAATTTCACCATCGTCGGTGATTTGTTCGAGCATTATGTGAGCTAATCGACAAACCAGCCCCCTTTCCGTACCCGTCTGGCAGGACAAACGACGGGTGAGTGACTCAGGCAAAAAATCCCTAAGCTAAACTCATCGTTTCCTCTAACTCGTTATCCAGTCAGCATTTTTTCCCTTATCGCCACACCCTGCGGCACATCACAATTCGTCATTAATTTAACAACCACATAACAAGCAGTCGCATATTTTGTTTTTTGCTATTACATAAACACTAAGCGTCAACAAATCGATAAACTGCAGAAATTAGGCCCA
This sequence comes from Scandinavium manionii, assembly GCF_024764775.1. NCBI lineage: Bacteria > Pseudomonadati > Pseudomonadota > Gammaproteobacteria > Enterobacterales > Enterobacteriaceae > Scandinavium > Scandinavium manionii. Next base: position 586,875 of record NZ_JALIGC010000040.1, read on the forward strand.
AAAGAAAATTCCTGGTCAATCCGCTACAGAACATCGTAATTAGTAAAGTTAATTGTCGTAATCTCAGACTTTTTCCTAAAACGTTACACGGTATAATCGGCACCGTTGAGATAAATAACAAAAACAACAACAAGATCATCTATGGATAATATGGTAATAGCGACGATTTTGTCGTAGCTCAAAAAAGGAAGCGCTGATCACAGCAGCCCACAAATAAACAAGCATCAGAAAGAACTGATGCAACCCGCCGTTTTTACGAACGAATGGCCTGCCAGCCAGATATTGCGTTTTCTCTTACCCTGGATGTTAACCTTTAGGGTGCAACCGAGTGTTCCAAAACGAGACAAATGCACGCCGGGGCTGGCAATGAAGTTCTCTCCGAACTCAGCACAACTGAATACATAATCTGAGGAATAGAAAATGAAACCTGCTTCCGTTGTTATTATGGATGAACAACCTATCGTCAGGATGTCGATAGAGGTTCTGTTGCACAAGAATAGCCAGATTCGCGTTGTCCTCAAATCGGGTGATGGCAGAGAAGTCATTGATTATGTACGAAAAAACAAAACAGACCTGGTCATTGTTGATATTGAACTGCCTGGAACAGATGGTTTTTCGCTACTCAAACGGATCCACGACCTCAGCCCGAAAACCAAGGTTTTGTTTTTATCTTCAAAGTCGGAAAATTATTATGCCGGGCGGGCGATTCGCGCGGGCGCCAATGGTTTTGTCAGTAAAAGAAAGGATCATAATGACATCTATAAAGCGGTGGATATGCTGCTGGCAGGCTATTCTTTCTTCCCGGCAGATACTCTTAACTTTCTTAGCAACAATCCGGCAAAGCGTGGAGAATTGAACGAACTTCCGCTTTCAAATCGTGAAGTGACGGTGCTGCGCTATCTGGTCAACGGTCTGACAAATAAAGAAATAGCCGATCAGCTTATGCTCAGTAACAAAACAATCAGCGCGCATAAGTCAAATATTTTCTCCAAACTCGGCGTACATACTATTGTTGAATTGATTGACTACGCAAAATCACACGAGCTGGTTTAAGAGTATGCGCCGTGCCCGATAAAATATAGGGCACGGCATTTTGATATTAATTGTAGTTAATCATGAACGTGGCGTCGGCATCAGCCTTACCGGGCTGCGGATTATCGGCTGTCGCAATATAGTTGGCGTAAAACTGCAACGTTGCGTTGCCCAGTGCATCGACGGCCACTTCGCGGCTCGCCTGCTGTAAAGGCAGACGGCTGCGGTCGGCGTCGCGGATTTCCACCGCCACCCGTGTAGCATTGCTGGTGCCGTTCAGCCCAAGCAGTGTGGGGTCGTCGTCATCAGCTTTTCCGGCAAAGGTTATCGATGCCGACCCCGGCGGGCAGCCAGTCAGGCTCAACGTAAAAGGTATCACCGAGGTGGTGCTTCCGGCGTTGCGAAGCTGTTTGGTGGCCCAGCGCCCCAGCTCGACGGCTTTGTCGCTGTCGCTCGCCTCCACCACGCAGCTGTAATCCACCACGTTACCAAACAGCTCTATGTTCACTGCCCCCAGCGCGTTATCGGCACGCACACTGTGGCTCATCGCCGTTGCGGCCAATACGGCCAGACACATATAGACTGATTTCATCGGCAGGCCCTTAGTCATAATCCACGCGCAAATACCCCCTGGCGGTAAATTTCCCTTCCGCCGGTTTGTTGCCGGTGACGCTGATTGGCCATGCGCGGATCCCCACCTGCGCCTGGGCGCTGGCATCCAGTCGGAACGGGATTTTGCTGTTAATGTTGTTCGGCGTTAGCGGATTACCGCTATTATCGGCGACGATAAAGCCCAAATCCGGGTTATCCGATACCATCGCGTTGCCCTGCGACTTTTCCGCTTCCACGCGCATGGTGAGATACGCCTGCGATTCCACGTTAGTACATTTGATGCCAATGGTTTTCTGCTGCGCCGGGATATTTGCCGGACGGTTTCCGGCACCTGCCTGGCTAAACAACGATGCACCGATATCGCCAAAATCAAATTGCACCACGGTACCGGCATTGATCTCACAGGTTTGCGGCACGTTGATGGTACCGCTGTAACTGATGGTATAGACCGGCGTGGTCAACGGATCAGCGCTGGTTGTGGTCACATAGACGTTAAACATGGTCTGTTTCGGGATAACCACCATGTTGATGAATCGTCGCGTCACCTTCAGGCGGAATACCAGCTTCGAATCATTTACCGGAAACGCTTTTTGCTTAGGCACATTCGGGTGGGAACCCATCTGAATGTCGTTCTGTGGCGGATAAAAGACACCGGCTGAGCTGTCTGTTATCTGCATCGCGCCGTCGAGATAATCATTAAGTTTAAGATACTTAAAGCCATTCTCGGTGCTGACCACCGGGAAGCGGGTGACGTAGCTGCGTTTAGTGGTAGTGCCCGTGGTCCCGCTCGGACAGATGGCATTCACCCCTACCCAGCCGGATTTTTGGCTGAGCGTGACCACTTGCCCGACCTGGTTATTGGCGCTGGTAAAGGTATCGGTCAAATCGTAAAACACGTCTGATGCCACACCGTTCGCGTTGCGGCAAACCGTGGCCATCGCCGAGGTAGACGCCATTGCGCATCCCAGCAGTAAAACGGTGAAGACTTTATTGATCACAGCGAACCTCCGTGAGCGTGATCGCCTGTTGCAGGCTCTTTTCCGGGAGCGAATAGCGAGCGCGACACTGTGCGCCCGGGCCTTCGCCCCACTGAATCAACAGATCACCGCTGAGCGGCAAACCACTTAAGTAGATTTGTCCGTCGTCGCCCACCATGCTGGTGACGCCGCTGGTCGCTTCCCGGACAATGGCCCCAAACGGCACCGGCTGCGCGCCGCGACGCGCGGTGATTAACGCCCTCACACCAATCCGCGTATCGAACGTCGCCCGCACCACTGCGCCTTCGGTTGGTACCACGCTGCTGACGTTGTTTTCGACGTCGGTGCTGTTGCTCATGGTGTTGGTGTCGAGCGCAATGCGGTTGTAGCGATAGACGGTGGCGTACGGCATCACCGCGTAACCGCGCCAGTCGGTTTTGACCCCGGTCTGGTTTTCGATGCTGACGCCGCTCGCACCCGGCGCTTTGATAAGCACGTTGGTATCGCCCAACGGCTGACTGAACGTGACGCCATCGGCGTGCGCCAGAATGCCGCCGGATGCCTGCCAGTTCAGAGAATGCTGGTCGCGGTCATAGTTGTAGGCGCCGCTCAGGGTGCCGTACGTCGCCTGCCAGTTGGCGCTGGCGCTGCCGGTGTAACCCTGGCCGCTGGTGCTGCCCTGCGTCACGCTGTAGCTGAGGTTGTTTCCATCCAGTAAGGTGCCGCTGACGCCGCTCTGCCAGCTATTGTCGCCGTCGCTGTTGCGGCTGGCGGAAACGGTGGCATAGGCGCGGTCAAACGCTGAATTGCGGCGCGCCGCGCCGTTGCTGAACAGGCTGAACGGCACGGAGAGATTAAATGACGCAATCTGATCGGTGCCCGGAATACCAATCGAACGGTTCCACGACATCGACACCGAATAGCTCACCCCGCGCCAGCCGCCGGAATAGCCCACCTGATACCAGGTGTTGGTATCGTCAGAACCCCAGTAGGTTTGTTCACTGCCGGAAAGATACAGCGAGCCGTAATCACCGAGCGATTGCGAAATGTTGGCCTGGAAGCGGCCTTTTTTATTCTGCGTCAGGTTGTGGTAGCTGATGATATCCGGCACGCCGTCATCATCCGTTTCCTTGTCGCTGTACTGATAGCCGCTCATGTTCTTCCACGTCGTATCGTCGAGGGTGAAGAAGCCATTAGTCGAGTAGCGGTAGCCGAGCAGCTGGAAGTTGGTCCCGTAGGTGTTCAGAGATTTGGCGTACAGGAAACGCAGCGATTGCCCGTCGTGGGTGCTGTCGTCCACCAGCCGGCTGTGCGCGTGAGTGATATCCAGCGAGACCGCGCCCCAGTCGCCGAGGTTTTTCCCCAATCCCAGCGCCACGGAGGTGTAGTTTTCCGCCAGCTGCGTGCCGCCGTAAACCGTGTAGCCGTCGTTCAGCCCAGTGACCACCGTGCCCTGCGCGAAGAACGGCGTCTCCTGTTGGTTGTTACCAGAACGGTAATCCCCTGCCACCAGGTCATACTTCCAGCGGCCTTCACGTTGCAGCAAAGGGACCGAAGAATACGGCACGGTATAGCGCTGCTGGCTGCCGTCTTTTTCGTCCACGGTCACCTCCAGGTCACCGCTCGAAGACGTCGGGTTCAAATCGCTGATGGCGAATGCCCCGCTCTGGACATAACTCTGATAAACCACATAGCCGTTCTGGCGAATGGTGATTTTGGCGGGCGTGCGGGCGATGCCGCGCACCGTCGGCGCGAAGCCCTGCATACTGTCGGGGTACATGCTGTCAGACGAATAGAGACGCGCCCCGCGAAAGCCGACGCTGTCGAACACGTCGCTCCCGGTGTTGCTGTCACCCATCACCAGCTCACTTTTCCACGGCACTATCGCACGCTGCACCCAGGTGGCGACATTGCGCCAACGATTTTCTCTTTGGGAATGGTTATCGGAATAGGTCCAGGTGCCACTGTTACGCAGCCGCCACGGGCCGAAGTTAGCGCCGCTGGTCAGGCTCAAAAAGTAGCTGTCATCATCGCTGCCGCGGTTACCGCTAAAACTGTAGTTCGCCAGCAGCGCCGGAATGCCTTCATCCCACTCTTCGGGCGGAATATAGCCGCGCGCACTGTTGAACATCGCCACCTGTGGCAGGCTGATGTTGAGCCTGAGCGCCGCAAAATCGAAGGCGATCTCCGTTCCAGGGATAACGTTTTCCAGCGCCACGCAGGCCTCAGGCGCCTCTTTCGCCAGCGCAGGAAATGCCGCGATGTTGACGCCAAGACGCTTGAGCAGCGCCGGGGTCAGGCACGGGGCTAATCCCCCGGCGGCTGGCTGCGTGCCTTCGGCGGGCGTAAAAGTTAAATCCTGCGAACCAACGAACTCATCGTTGCGCCAGACATCGACCCGATACACCCCGGCGGGCTGCTTGTTGCCTTTTTCGAAGCGCGACAAATCCGCCACGCCCGCCGCATCATCGGACAGGAACGAAGGATTAAAATAGCTTTCCGCCTGTACGCCGGACACAAACGACATGCCGGACAAGGCAAGGGTCAGCAGTTTCAGACGCGGCCAGCGTCTGGAACGTTCGACGTGAGGAAAGATATTCATTACAGATTCACGCGACGAGCCGGAGTAATTGCTCCGTAGTCATTCACGCTCTGCCAGCTCAGCGCGCCCTGCGCACCCGCAGGCAGCGTCACCGTGGCATGGCTTTTTGGCGCAACCATCACGTTGTCGAGCTTCTTGCCACTCATCTGTAAATTGACCAGAGTGATGAAATACGGCGAAGGATTGTTAATGCTGATGGCTGAACCGCTGCGGGTGAACGCCAGTGTTTCGAGAGCCTGCAACGGCTGCGTCTCAAGTTTGTTCGGACGAACGAACAGCTTGATGCGCGACAGGATCGCCAGCTGTAACACGTTGTTGTTTTCGCCGTTGTTTTTATCCATCGACGGGATCGCTTTAACGTTCAGATAAAAAAGCGATTCCCGGTCCGTGGCCAGGGCTGGCCCGGCATAGATGATGCGCAGCGTGTTTTCGCTATTGGGCTCGCTAACGAACAGCGGCGGCGTGATGACGAAGGTTTTTTCTTTCTGACCGCTGGCATTTTCAATCCACGCGTTAATCAGATAACGCTCCTGCTTGTTGCTGTTGCTCAGCGCCAGCGAGGTTTGTTTGGCGTCAGCGGGGTAAATCACTCGGGTCGCGCCCAGCGCGATGCCACCTGCCGCCTGTGCCGGTAGCGCATTCATTAACATCAGAATTGACAACAAAAGTGTTTTTTTAATTAAGCGGATCATAACCCAGTTACCTGTTTTCTTATTTTCTGACAGCGTCTGTTTTTAGGGATAAACAAGGGTAAACCAGACGTCAGTGAGTAAATCCCCTGGTACGAGCGGTAATGAAATAACGCGATAACGCGCGCTGAAATGGAAAGTCATTTCCTCCGCGGTTATCGGTAAATAATTATCGGGCGGTGCGTTTGGAATAATAAGCTGCTGCTGGGTATCAAAGAGCGCCAACCCTAAGCCGCTTTCTCCTGGCCTGCCGCTGGCTTTTGATGAGGCGACAAAGACCTGCGGATCTTCCGCCGGACTCAACCCCTGAAAACTCATGCCCACAAGGTTTGCGACATCGCGACGACACTCCACGAGGCGTAGCGTGAACGGCACGGTAACGGTGGAATAGCTGCCCACTTCGCCGAAGGTATTGCTGCGGTATTGCCCCATTTCCACACGTAAATCCTGGCTCTCAGGGGCCACAACGCAGGCGCTGTTCACCAGTTCACCGCGCAGCTGAACGCGCCCGCCATCGACTACCACCGTGTGCGCGAAAGCCGGTGCAGCCGCGACGAATATCAGTGCCAGCAGTGGTAACGTCCGTATCATGATAGATTCCCGGGAGGTCTAAAAGGGTCCTCATCCTTGAGGCAATGCTCATCCTGAGCGTGACTGAGGCTTACTCGTATTTCATTACGAAGGTAGCGTCAGCGTTAGCCTGGCCCGGCGCGGTGGTGTCCGCCGTTGCTTTGTAACGCGCGGTGAAGCGCAGGGTGTTAGTGCCTTCTACCAGGTTCTGCGCGGTAGAGAACGTTGCGCCGTTTGGAGCCAGCGTCGCGGATGAAGTATCCAGGATTTCAATGCCGACGCCGGTTGCGGTATCGGCGTTGTCACTGGAAGCCACTGCCAGCAGGGTATTGTCTTTCGCATCAACCTGACCGGTAAAGGCTACAGCTGCGGTTGCCGCGACGGTGGGGTCGCAGTCATTCAGCACGATGCTGAATGGGATTTTGGCAGAGGTATCACCGGTTTTAGTGAAAGATGCGGTGCGGTACTGGCCCAGTTTCACTTCCTGATTGGAAGAGTCGGTGCTGACCGCACACGCCGCGTTGACCAGTTCACCTTTAAAATGCACGTTACCGCCGTTAACGGTAGTGGTATCGGCATTGGCCGCGCCAACGAACAGACCCAGCGACGCCACCAGAGACGCAGCAATTTTGCTAACTTTCATGATTTTTCCTTGATGATTTATCTAATTATTTACGGCGAAGAAACTACCCGAAAATAAGTTTCGTCGTTCCTTCAACACTGTCCGAAAATAGGGTTCCCGGCAGTAGTCATAAATTAAACAATTCGTCTGATGCACAATACGTATAAAAGCTGCGATCGCCTTCAGTCACGTCCTATTATTATTTAGGAAATGACCCGGAAAATAATGACGCACAAGAAAAGGCCTAAAAACAACAGGGCTTTTGGGCCGCCGGGCATTGAGCACGCCAGAAAAACGCAAACGGTGACTGACATCCCGCCCGGCTTCTGACAAAATATGTGCATCCCCCCTTGTGACACTGACAGACGGAATCTTCTCTCTGATGGCAGCAAAGATTATTGACGGTAAAACGATTGCGCAGCAGGTACGCTCTGAGGTCGCGGAAAAAGTGAAGGCGAGAATTTCCGCCGGAAAACGCGCCCCTGGATTAGCCGTAGTGCTGGTCGGCAGCAATCCTGCGTCGCAAATTTACGTCGGCAGCAAACGCAAAGCGTGCGAAGAAGTGGGCTTCATTTCCCGCTCTTACGATCTGCCGGAAACCACTCTCGAAGCCGAGCTGCTGGAGCTTATCGATACCCTGAACGCTGATGACACTATCGACGGCATTCTGGTGCAGCTTCCGCTGCCTGCGGGCATTGATAACGTGAAGGTGCTGGAACGCATTGCGCCGGACAAAGACGTGGACGGCTTCCATCCGTATAACGTCGGTCGCCTGTGCCAGCGCGCGCCGCGTCTGCGTCCGTGCACACCGCGCGGGATCGTGACGATGCTTGAGCGTTACAATATCGACACCTACGGGCTGAACGCAGTGATCGTGGGCGCATCCAACATTGTGGGTCGTCCAATGAGCATGGAATTACTGCTCGCGGGCTGTACCACTACCGTCACCCACCGCTTCACCAAAAATCTGCGTCAGCACGTTGAGAACGCCGATTTACTGGTCGTCGCGGTCGGTAAGCCGGGCTTTATTCCTGGCGAGTGGATCAAAGAAGGCGCGATCGTGGTCGACGTCGGCATTAACCGTCTGGAAAGCGGGAAAGTGGTCGGCGATGTGATTTTTGACGATGCCGCCGCGCGCGCGTCGTATATCACCCCCGTGCCGGGTGGCGTTGGCCCAATGACGGTGGCGACGCTAATCCAGAACACGCTGCAAGCGTGTGAAGAATATCATGATGTAAAGGACGTTTAAGAATGGCTACTTTTTCCCTGGGTAAACACCCACACGTTGAACTGTGCGACCTGCTGAAACTGGAAGGCTGGTGTGAAAGCGGCGCGCAGGCAAAACTCACTATCGCCGATGGGCAGGTGAGCGTCGACGGCGCGGTTGAAACCCGTAAACGCTGCAAAATTGTCGCGGGCCAGACGGTGAGTTTCGCCGGTCAGAGCATTACCGTCATCGCCTGATATCAGGTGGTTGCAGACCGGGTTCCCTGCCCGGTCTGGTGCCCGGCGACGCACTGTTTGCCGGGCCTACACAGTGGTTATCCCTTTCCTGTTATCAACTCTAATTATCGATCGACTTCAAAGAATCATCATTTCCTCTGCCTGAATGTAAAATTTAAGTTGCGCACCTCGAATACTTCTTAGACGATAAGTAGAACGTTCTACTAAAACGTTCTACTTACAAAAACAGCACGTAATCAGTGCATCTCAGGGTCTCAGGTCGGGGGAAAACAGCATGGGTCTGTTCTCAGGGTTTGTGAAATCGTTGTCAAAATTATCCATGATTGGTCGTGCGCTGATGCTGCCAATCTCACTGCTGCCTGCGGCCGGTTTGCTGCTTGCGTTCGGTGATAAATTCCATATGCCGTTAATGATGAACGCTGGTGGGGTTATTTTCGATAACCTGCCGATGCTGTTCGCCATCGGTTCTGCGGTCGGGCTCGCGTCCGAATCGGGGATTGCAGCGTTATCCGCAGCGGTGTCGGTGTTTGTCACCAACATCACCATCGGCACCGTGCTGAGCATCACGCCAGAAATGGCCTCTCAGGGCGGGAAATATGCAATGGTCGTCGGCATTCCGACGCTGCAAATGGGCGTCTTTGGCGGCCTGATTTGCGGCGTGCTGGCGGCATGGTGCTACAACCGCTTCCACAAGATGCAGCTGCCGGAATTCCTCGGCTTCTTCTCCGGCAAGCGCTTCGTGGCAATCGCGACGGCGTTTCTGTCGTTCATTATGGGCCTGCTGCTGCCGTATATCTGGTCGCACATTCAGTCTGGCATCGACGCCCTGTCGGTGGTGGTTAACGGTGATAACCAGGCGGCATCGACCTTTATCTTTGGTCTGGTTGAGCGCGCGCTGATCCCGCTCGGCCTGCACCACATCTGGTATCCTTCGTTCTGGTACTCCTTTGGCGATTACACCACTCAGGCAGGCCAGGTGATTCACGGCGACCAGACCATCTGGTTCAAAATGCTGGAAGAAGGTGTGAAATCCTTCAGCAGCGACAGCTACCAGAATGCCGGTAAATTCATGCAGGGCGAGTTCCCGCTGATGCTGTTCGCACTGCCTGCTGCGTGTCTGGCGATGTACCACGAAGCGCATACCGCTAACAAAAAAATCGCAGCGGGGATCTTGTTCTCTGCGGCACTGACCTGTTTCCTGACAGGCATCACCGAGCCGGTTGAATTTACCTTCATCTTTGTGGCGCCAATTCTGTACGTCTTCAACGCCATCATGGCCGGTCTGGCGTACATGACCATGTACCTGATGCACGCCCACATTGCCAAATCGTTCTCCGCCGGGTTCATCGACTATCTGTCATTCGGTATTCTGCCGTCGTTTAACGGCTATCAGACCAACTTCCTCAGCGCGGTGATTATCGGTATCCCGATGGGACTGATTTACTACTTCACCTTCCGTTTCGTGATTCGTCGCTTTGACGTCAAAACGCCGGGCCGTACCAGCGTGACCGCCAATGCAAACGACAAAACCGATACTGAAATCGCGACTGAAATTATCGGCCTGCTGGGTGGTGCGCAGAACATCGATTCCGTCGGTTCCTGCATCACCCGTCTGCGTCTGGAAGTGGCAAAGAGCGATATCGTGGACAAAGATGGCCTCAACGCCGTCGGCGCTCGCGGCGTGGTGTTCATCGGTGATAACGGTATCCAGGTGATTTTTGGTGCCAGAGCGCAATTTATCGCACAAACCATGTCGACGATGATTGGCAAATAAGCGGAAGATGATACGCTGTCGACGTCTCCTGCCCTTGCAGGAGACGTTTTTATCTGTTTGATTGCGGCGAGTTTTTCAGGGAGCAGGTTTGAAAAAAGTCAGCATTATCGATGTGGCGAAACAGGCGGGCGTCTCCGTCTCCACCGTCTCTTTGGTTCTGCGCCAGAAAGGTAAAATTTCCGACGCCACCATTGAGAAAGTTCAGGCCGCCATCGCCCAACTCGGTTACGTGCATAACGTCGCTGCCGCCAACCTGCGCTCCAGTACGTCCAATCTGATTGGCCTTATCCTGCGCGATTTCAGCGACAGTTTTTCCATCAAAGTAATGGCAAGCGTGGTTCAGGAGCTGGAGAAGCAAGGGTTTATGGTATTTCTCGGCCAGCCACAGGACGACCACGCCAGCCTCGAACGTTGCCTGCTGTCGTTCAAACAACAGGGCGTAGCGGGCGTGATTTATCTGGCATCCGACACCAAACGCCCTCATCTGCCTGAGCAAATTCGCGCGTGTCCCTTACCGTTAGTGGTGGTTTCTCAGTCACTGATGGAAGAAAACTGCAATCTGGTGATGCGCGATAACCGCCAGGCGGCGAGCCTCGCGACCCGCTATCTGATTGAACGCGGACACCGCAGCATTGGCTACATCGGCGGCCAGGACGAGTGTCTGATTCGCCAACAGAGGCTGCAAGGTTTTCGCAGTACGCTGGTGCAAAATGGCATGGTGTACAAAGAGGATTCGGCCCCGGCATGCAGCGATGATACACATGCGGCCAGCATCGCCACCCGGCAACTGCTGGAGAAAAACAACACTCTCACCGCCCTGCTGTGCCATTCTCCGGACGCGATGATCGGTTGTATCAACGGCATTCATCAAGTCGGGCGTACTATCGGGAAAGACGTGTTCCTGACCCAGCAGGTGGCGCTGATTGGCTTTGAAGATATGCTGCACATCAATCTCACCTCCCCTTCATTCACCTTTGTCTCCTCCGCCAGTGAAGAAACGGGTCGACAGACCGCAAGTCTGATCATCCGCAAACTTAAAGAACCTGAGTTACAAACGCAGAAAGTCACGCTTTCAGGCCAGCTGATCGCCCGCGAATCAGCATAAAAAAGCCCGGCGGCGCTACGCTTGCACGGGCCCACGTTTTTCATTGTAGGACCGGTCAAGGCTGCGCCCACCGGGCAGTTAAATCAGATGACGTGTTACTTACGACGCCAGGTTGTTCCCTGTGCGCCGTCTTCCAGCACGATACCCATTTCGTTCAAACGGTCACGCGCCGCATCCGCCGCCGCCCAGTCTTTTGACTGACGCGCGTCCAGACGCTGTTTGATCAACGCTTCGATTTCAGCCACTTCGCCGTCATCTGCCTGCGCGCCGCCCTGCAGGAACTCTTCCGGATCCTGTGCTAACAGGCCCAGTACGGCAGAAAGTTTACGCAAATGTGCCGCCATGGCGTTTGCCGCAGCCACATCTTCGCCCTTCAGACGGTTCACTTCACGCGCCATATCGAACAGCACGGAATAGGCTTCCGGGGTGTTGAAATCGTCGTCCATCGCGTCACGGAAACGCGCTTCGAACGCATCGCCGCCCGCTGCATCAACGCTGGCATCGGTGCCACGCAGCGCGGTGTACAGACGTTCAAGCGCAGAGCGTGCCTGCTTGAGGTTATCTTCGCTGTAATTCAGCTGGCTGCGATAGTGGCCGGACATCAGGAAATAACGCACGGTTTCCGCATCGTAATATTTCAGCACGTCACGCACGGTGAAGAAGTTGCCCAGCGATTTGGACATCTTTTCGCGGTCAACCATCACCATGCCGGAGTGCATCCAGGTGTTGACGTACTCGCCGTCGTGCGCACAGGTGGACTGCGCGATTTCATTCTCGTGGTGCGGGAACATCAGGTCAGAGCCACCGCCGTGAATGTCGAAATGGGAACCGAGCTGCTTGCAGTTCATGGCAGAACATTCGATGTGCCAGCCTGGACGCCCGTCGCCCCACGGTGACGGCCAGCTTGGCTCGTCGGCTTTGGACATTTTCCACAGTACGAAGTCCATCGGGTTACGCTTCACGTCAACGACGTCAACACGGGCACCGGCCTGAAGATTGTCGAGATCCTGACGCGACAGCAAGCCGTAGTTTGGATCGCTCGGCACCGAGAACATCACGTCGCCGTTGTCTGCCACGTAGGCATGGCCCCGTTCGATCAGCCGTTCGGTTATTTCCACTATTTCATGAATGTGGTGCGTCGCACGCGGTTCGTTGTCCGGACGCAGGATATTCAGTGCATCAAAATCGTTGTGCATTTCGACGATCATGCGGTCAACCAGCGCCACAAAATCTTCGCCATTTTCATTAGCACGCTTGATGATTTTGTCGTCAATATCGGTGATGTTACGCACGTATTTCAGTTGGTAGCCGAGAAAACGCAGGTAGCGCGCTACCACGTCAAAGGCAACAAACGTACGGCCGTGGCCGATATGACAGAGATCGTAAACGGTAATACCACACACGTACATGCCGACTTCCCCGGCATGAATAGGTTTGAATTCCTCTTTTTGGCGCGTCAGTGTATTAAAGATTTTTAACATTGAAGATTCCATGTAAACGAGTGTGGTCGTAAAGCGGATATTCTACCTGTAATTCGATCCGGAAGCAGCACGCAATGCAAGGTGATCGAACCCGGCGGTTATGCTATAACAACCCCCTATACGTGACCCGCCAGCGGGTATTCGCACCACAATTTCGGAACAGGATGCAAAAATGGTTACTTTCCACACTAATCACGGCGATATCGTAATCAAAACGTTTGATGATAAAGCGCCTGAAACAGTTAAAAACTTCCTGGACTACTGCCGCGAAGGTTTCTACGACAACACCATTTTCCACCGTGTTATCAACGGTTTTATGATTCAGGGCGGCGGCTTTGAGCCGGGCATGAATCAGAAAGAAACCAAAGATCAGATCAAAAACGAAGCGAACAACGGCCTGAAAAACACCCGTGGTACGCTGGCAATGGCCCGTACTCAGGCGCCACACTCTGCTACCGCACAGTTCTTCATTAACGTCGTTGATAACGACTTCCTGAACTTCTCCGGCGAAAACCTGCAAGGCTGGGGTTACTGCGTATTCGCAGAAGTGGCTGAAGGCATGGATGTTGTTGATAAGATCAAAGCCGTGGCAACTGGCCGCAGCGGCATGCACCAGGACGTTCCTAAAGAAGACGTTATCGTGACAAGCGTGACCGTCAGCGAGTAATTCGTGGCGACACTCTTTATTGCGGATTTGCATCTGCACACAGAAGAACCGGCGATCACCGCCGGTTTTCTGCGTTTTTTACGCGGTGAAGCCCGCAGCGCCGACGCGCTGTACATTCTCGGCGATCTGTTTGAAGCCTGGATTGGCGATGACAGCCCTGAACCGCTTAATCGTGAAATAGCAAAAGAAATCAAAGCGCTGGTCGATTCAGGTGTGCCCTGTTTCTTCATCCACGGCAACCGTGACTTTCTGCTTGGCAAGCGTTTTGCCCGTGAGAGCGGTATGACGTTACTGCCCGAAGAACAGTGTCTGGATCTGTATGGCCGAAAGGTATTGATAATGCACGGCGACACGCTGTGCACCGACGATCCCGGGTATCTGGCCTTCCGCGCCAAAGTGCATCAGCCCTGGCTGCAAACGCTGTTTCTGGCCCTGCCGCTGTTTATCCGCCGTCGCATTGCCGCCAAAATGCGCGATGACAGCAAAAACGCCAACAGCCACAAATCGATGGAAATCATGGACGTCAACGCCCACGCGGTGGTCGAGGTGATGGAAAAGCATCAGCTGCAGTGGCTCATACACGGGCACACGCATCGCCCGGCGGTTCACGAACTCACTGCAAACGAGAAACCCGCTTTTCGCGTGGTATTAGGCGCGTGGCACAGCGAAGGATCGATGGTCAAAGTGACCACCAATAACGTCGAATTGATCGCCTTCCCTTTCTGAAGCACCTTATCTCAAGCGAACAAATTAACCACGATCGTCTTTCGGGCCGAGGAAGTAGAAGCCAAACGGCAGTGAGCCAATGATGGTGAACATAATGCTGTAGATGGTGGCCCATGCACCCTGAATGAAGTACATCGACACGCTCCACTGATCCATCGGCAGGTTGTATTGATCTTCAACCCCCTGGAACGTGACTTTGGACACCACCGTTACCGCAATAATGAAAACGATAGCAACGGCGGTCAGAAATTTTTTCCCCTCCGGGGTGCGAAGTATTGCCAGCATACCTTCTCCTCATGAAATGCTGCGCTGCGTAATACGCCTGACGGCGATGCAGTCGATATTTTCTAACAGGTGACTTTACCGTATTTCTCAGCGTTATGGGTCAGATTTACAGGAACAGAAAAATCGGCAGCGCATTCGCCGCTTTCATGACCGCGCAACCGTGTTAAGACTATGCGGTAATGTCCCCTTGACCCAATCAGAAATGTCACCCACCGTATTTTGGGGAGGATATTTCATGGCAAAAGAGATAATTAGCATGAGTCACAAAGAGCTCGATCGGCTCCAGATTATTCGGGAGTCGGTCAGCCGCCACATCACTCAGGACCAGGCTGCGGAGCGAATAGGTATTTCGGTCCGGCAGGTCAAACGTCTTGTTCAACGATACCGGGTTGAAGGCCCTCAGGGGCTGGTTTCACGCCGTCGCGGGAAACGTCCCAGTAATGCTTTCTCGCCTGAGTTTCGCTCACTCGTTATCTCGCTTGTCAGGGATAAATACCCGGATTTTGGGCCAGCGAGAAGCTGCGGGAAATTCACGGGCTGGCGCTGTCCGCTGAGACATTGCGTAAGTGGATGGTTGAGGAGGGACTGTGGCGAGAGCGTCGTCGCAAGATTGCCCGTATTTATCAGCGGCGGCAGCGCCGCCCATGCTATGGGGAGCTGATCCAGATTGATGGCTCTCCGCATGACTGGTTCGAAGCACGGGGGCCACGCTGCACGCTGATCGTCTTTATCGATGATGCGACCAGTGCGTTGATGGCCCTTCGGTTCGCCCCGGCCGAAACCACCCGGGCTTATATGGAAACTCTGCGAGATTATCTCGGCAACCATGGACTCCCTCTCGCCCTGTATTCAGATCGGCACAGTATTTTCCGTGTTAATAAACCGGAAAGGGAAGGTGAGCTGACGCAGTTCACCCGCGCCGTGAAAACGCTTGGCATAGCGCCGATTCACGCGAATACCCCGCAGGCTAAAGGTCGGGTTGAACGGGCTAATCAGACGTTGCAGGACAGGCTGGTTAAAGAGCTGCGACTTCGTCATATCAGTGACATCGAAACGGCTAACGCCTGGCTGCCAGAATTCGTGAAAGCTTACAATGACCGCTTTGCATCCCAGCCCCGGGAAGGCGGTAATGCCCATCGGGAAATTCATCACACTCCGGAAGAACTGAATTACATTCTCTCCTATCAGGCCCGCCGTGTGTTGTCCAGGAATCTGACGTTCCAGTACAAAACCTGCGCGTATCAGATCCGCTCAGAAGGGCAGGGTTACCGACTCAGGCATGCGCTCGTCACGGTTTGTGAGAATTTTCAGGGAGAGATTACGGTGTTGCACGACAGCCGGGAACTTGGCTGTGAGAAATATGTGGATGGGCCTGAGCCCTTACCTCTTGATGACGAGAAGAGTGTTCATGAGCGGGTTGAGAATGCGCGTTTCGACCTGCGTTCGAAGTTCTATGTTAAACCGGCAGCCGACCATCCGTGGAATACACGCAGAACGCAAAGTATGTCCCCTGTTAAACCACCGAAGTTACCCAGAAAGAAGGCTGACAGGGACAAATCAGGATGAATCCGGGCCGGATACATTTACCTGAATAGTCATGCAGTGGGGTAAAATTCTGCCTGTGCGTTTCTGGCGGGTTTTCGGGTGGTTTGTTACCCTTTTTACCGGTTATTCGTCCGAAACGCCCTGAACGCGTTATAGCGGTGCGTACAATTAGACCGTTATGGTAAATCTCATTTGTTATGGCCAATGCCTGCTAAGAGCGAAGAGCGGACTAAACCCAGGGGCTTGACTGGCTTTAATAGGGAGAATAGATTTTCAACCGCGCAAACTGGACGCGACAGGTTGTAGTTTTCCTGGATAGAGCATTGGAGTAAGCCGGTAGAACTGTGACAAACTGGCTTAGGCTGAACGACGCTAAGCATAAATATTGCTCTCCCGGGCCGCAGGAGAGCAACAGGCTCAGGCAATCAATACTGCCCGAATGTCATTCACGTTTGTTAACGTCGGACCGGTTATCACCAGATCATCGAGCGCGTGAAAATAGCTGTAACTGTCATGTATATCAAGATAATTAGCCGCATTCAGGCCGCCCATCTTGCCGCGTGTTAACGTGTCCGGAAATACCAATGCTCCTGCTGCATCTTCCGTTCCGTCGATACCATCACTGTCGCCGGCGATTGCCCATATGCCGCTCTCTCCCTGCAATGCACAGGCCAGACTGAGCGAAAATTCAGTGTTACGCCCCCCCTTTCCGTGCTGGCCATTGCTTACCGTCACGGTGGTTTCACCACCCGACAACAGTACTGCCGGACCGGAAACCGGATGACCATACTGCTTCACGGATTTAGCAATCCCGGCCATTACAATGGCCGCTTCGCGGCTTTCGCCCTCTATCGCATCGCCCAGAATAAGCGGCGTCAGTCCATGTCTGCGCACAGCCAACGCGGCAGCCTGCAAAGCCAACTGCGGCGTGGCAATGAGTTTGACTTCACTGTTCGCTACGCTTTCAACCGGACCTGCCGGCTGGCTTAGCAGGTTATGAACAGGTTCCGGGGTCGGAATACCGTAACGCTGGAGTACCCGAAGCGCATCAAGCGGCGTGCTGTCATCTGCGACAGTAGGGCCTGAAGCAACATCTGCCGGGTTATCGCCCGGCACATCGCTGATAATCAATGACACAATACGAGCCGGTTGTACCATTCTTGCCAGCTTGCCGCCTTTCACCGCGGAGAGATGACGACGTACCAGATTCATCTCTTTGATGTTGGCACCGCTGTGCAGTAGCGCGCGAGTGATGGCCTGCTTATCTTTCAATGTTAAACCTGGAGCGGGTAGCGCCATCAGCGCCGATCCACCACCTGAAATTAGCGCCAGCACCAGGTCATCAGAAGTCAAACCGCGTAGCGCTTCCACAATTAGCATTGCGGCAACTTCGCTCATCGAATCGGATACCGGATGAGCCGCCTCGATGATCCGGATGCGGCCAGTAGGCACAGCGTAACCGTAACGCGTCACCACCACGCCAGAAACATCCACATCCGGCCAGGCTGCATCCACAGCCGCAGCCATCGCCGCCGAGGCTTTACCGGCACCGATCACCACGCAGCGGCCCCGCGGTTTTTCCGGCAGATTAGACAGGATCGCAGGTCCCGCACGAGCGCTGTCGATTGCATGCTGAAAGATATCCTGCAGGATCTCTGCAGCCTGTTCATTTTTCATGATTATACGGTCTCGGCGATATTTGCTCTGGCTTCGATAAATTCCACTACAGCGCGAGTTACGTCCGCGGTACTGGCTGTTCCACCAACATCTGGCGTCAGAATGCCTTTCTCACAAACATATTCGATACTTTCCATAATCAGCGCCGCGGCGTTACGTTCGCCCAGATGTTCAAGCATCTGTACCGCAGTCCAGAAGGTTGCTATCGGGTTAGCAATACCTTTGCCGGTGATATCGAAAGCTGAACCATGGATAGGTTCGAACATGGAAGGGAAGCGGCGTTCCGGATCAATATTGGCGGTCGGCGCTACGCCCAGACTGCCAGCCAACGCGCCGGCCAGATCAGAAAGGATATCGGCGTGCAGATTAGTGGCCACGATGGTATCCAGCGTCTGGGGATGCAGTGTCATGCGGTGTGTCATGGCATCGACTAGCATCTTGTCCCACTGCACATCCGGGAATTCCTGCGCCACTTCGGCGGCAATCTCATCCCACATCACCATTCCGTGACGCTGGGCATTGGATTTGGTCACCACGGTCAGCAGTTTGCGTGGACGAGACTGCGCCAGTCTGAAGGCATAGCGCATAATGCGCGTAACGCCGACGCGGGTGAAGATGGCCACCTCGGTGCCTACTTCTTCCGGTAAGCCACGGTGTGCACGGCCGCCGTTGCCAGAGTATTCCCCCTCGGAGTTTTCACGCACAATGACCCAGTCCAGATCGCCCGGCCCGCGGTTCCGCAGCGGAGAGGTGACACCCGGCAGGATTTTGGTTGGACGCACGTTGGCGTACTGGTCAAAGCCTTGGCAAATGGGCAGGCGCAGACCCCAGAGAGTAATATGGTCAGGCACATCCGGCGCGCCTACTGCGCCGAAATAAATAGCATCAAACGATTTCAGCGTATTCAGCCCTTCTTCCGGCATCATCACGCCATGTATTTTGTAATAGTCCGACCCCCAGTCAAAGGTCTCTACATTAAACTTCAGCTGTGGATCGTGGCGTGTCAGCGCATGCAGTACTTCAACACCTGCAGAAATGACTTCCGGACCGATACCGTCGGCAGGTATGGCGGCAATTTTGTAGTTACGCATAGTTAATTCTCCGGTTAATGAGTATGAGGATGAGTGAGCTCTGCCGTATGCGGCTTGTCTGTCCTGGCTGAAAGAATCAGGACAATGAGGGCAGAAATAGTCAGCAGTCCGGCGACGAAGTACAGTCCCCAGGTGTAGCTACCTGTTTGCTGGCGGATCACGCCAATCATCATCGGGCCAACAAAGCCGCCGAGGTTGCCGATGGAGTTAATCGTGGCAATACCCGCTGCCGCTGCCGGGCCGCTCAGGAACACTGTAGGCATACTCCAGAGAGGCGGTTTCGATGCGCTGATGCCTACGGTGACTAGTGTTAAGGCGACGATCACCGTAAATAGTGTGCTGACGTTACCCGCGTAAATCAGACCGGCTGCCGCCAGCAGGCAGGCACCAATCACATGCCAGCTGCGCTCTTTGGTACGGTCGGAATGCTGTGCCCACAGGATCATGGCGATGACACCGATGACAGCCGGGAAAGCGTTGAGGAAACCAATCTCCAGCGAGGTAGCACCAAAGCTGCGGATGATTTGCGGTGACCAGATGCCAAGTGTGTACAATCCGGCAGATGTACCAAAATAAACCAGCGCGAGTGCCAGTACCCGCTTATCCGCAAGTCCTTTCCATGCGCTGCTGTGGCTTTGTTTTGCAGCCCGAGCCAGTTCCTCGGCCTGCATGGTGTTTTCCAGCCACGCACGCTCTTCGTCAGTCAGCCATTTGGCTTTGGCGGGGCGATCGGTGAGGAAGAAAAGAACCACAATCCCAAGCACCAGTGCTGGCAGGGCTTCCAGCACAAACATCCACTGCCATCCTGCATAGCCGAAGAAACCATGCATCTCGAGCAGGGAGGCTGAAATAGGTGATCCCAGCGCGGTTGAAAGCGGTGCTGCGGCCATAAAGATGGCAGTGACCTGCGCACGTTTCGCCGCCGGGAACCAATAGCTGAGATAAAGAATGATGCCAGGAAAGAAACCCGCTTCCGCTACGCCGAGCAGAAAACGTAGGGTATAGAAACTAGTTGTCCCCTGAACAAAAGCCATGCAGCCAGAGACCATGCCCCAGGTGATCATCACGCGGGCTATCCAGATACGGGCACCAACTTTATGGAGGATTAAGTTTGAAGGGACTTCAAACAGAAAGTAACCGAGAAAGAAAATGCCGGCCCCCAGCCCGAAAACCGTGGGCGAAAATCCCAAATCCTCATTCATGGTCAGGGCGGCAAAGCCAATGTTTACCCGATCGAGAAAAGCGATGAAATACAGCAGCATGATAAAAGGAATAATACGCAAGGTAACCTTGCGCATAACCTTTTTTTCGAGGTCGTTATTCATTTCGGGATGCTCCAATGTCGTGTAGGGTTGTTATCGTTTTGTAATAATCCCAGTATGGAGATATGTGCGGTTTTATCATCAGCACTACTTTATACAAATAATTTATATAATCTGTTTCTGGTGAAAAAATGGATATAAATCAGTTACGTTGTTTTGTGGTGTTAGGTGATGAACTTCACTTTGGCCGGGCAGCCCGTAAACTCGAAATGATGCCTGCGTCACTCAGTCGTTTCATCAAGCTACTGGAGGACGATCTGGCTATAAGGTTGCTGAATCGTTCGACCAGGAACGTGTCGCTGACACCTGAGGGGGCAGAGTTTTTAAATGAGGCCAAGGTCGTCATTGCTGACTTCGATGCGTTGCGGCTGCGGTTTCGAAAACATACACCGTCGCATAAAAGAACATTGCGGATCGGTGCAATTGACAGCGCGGCCAGAGGGTTATTACCAGAATTACTTAATCTTTTCGTGCAGCAGTATCCTGATGCGGATATCCATATTACTGAAGATAAATCTTACAGTCTTATTCCGCGGCTCATTTCTGGGTGGCTGGATATTGTTTTTGTTCGTCCACCAGAACATGTAAACGCAATGCTGACGACGCGGTTTATCGCTAATGAAAGCTGTGTACTCGCTGTACCTGCCCATCACCGGCTGGTCAGTTATGACGAAGTCAGTATTGATGATTTCTTTAATGAACCCGTTATCATGCCGGAAAGACGCACAAGACCTCACAGCCATGATCTGACGATGAATTTCTTCAAAGCTGGCGGCAGATCTCCTGTCATTGCTCAGTATGCTGAGGAGAAACAGACCATCCTGAGTTTAGTCGCCGCCGGACTGGGCATTGCTCTGGTTCCCTCATCCTATAAAAACATGAATGCTGACGGGGTTAAATACCTTGATCTCTCGTCGATGGAACATGTTGAAGGGCTTCCACTGAGTGTGATGTGGCATCAGGGAAATAATAATATTCATGTGAGTTCTCTGCTGGATATACTTTCTGACAACATTGAAGAGCTTACTTATAACCTGTGACTGATTACAGAACGGTGGAGACTGACTATCCATTTGCCCTGCGCATACGTACTGAAATAACCGCCAGGTCGGCGTGGGATTTCATGCGGCTCTTTGATTAGCGAAAGAAAGGGAAGCATCAAAAAGAATCAGGGCGCATAAATTTATGAAACATAAAATACCACGATACTCTCAACGTTCCTCACCGCTCTGCAACCGGTTGATTAACATCCCATAATCTCAATAAAGTCCGCTCATGCATTTAACGGACAAGTTCGAAGTTTCCAGAGCCATCCTAAACGTCCGCTTTTGGCACAGAGCGGACCTTCATCATCTGGCGTTCTGTCCGCGGTCAGTGAACCCAGTCTTTCTGCACCAGACCCGGCATCCGCGCAAACTCTCTCACATTATTGGTCACAAGAATGGCTACAGCCGCTATGGCTTGTTCCCCATTGATTAACACAACATGTTGTTAAAAATATCCGCTTCTGGCTGTGAGTTGCACCCAGAGGCAATTAGGACTTACGGGCGGTTAAATGGCAGTAGGTAACCGGAGAAAAAGTGTTTTCTCCTGGGTAGTTGAGGACATAAATCCATGGTGTAGATAAAACTGTTTTGCTGCATCAGACAGGGCATGCACCATAATGGCCCGGACGCCAATATTCTCCGCAACCCGGCAAATACGTAGTACCGCATCATGCAGTAAATCCGCCCCAAGGCCCTGGCCATGGTAACTCGAATCAAGGGCCAGTCGGGCCAGAATTATGATGGGAAGGGGGTCAGGCATGTTTCGTCTGAGCCCACCGGGTGCAATGGCATGAGTAACACTGCCGGTGGCCAGAGAGTAAAAACCAATCACTTGCGAAGAATCCTCCCGGCATATCACAAACGTTCTGGCGGCGCCAGTCGACTGGTTTTTTAACCCCCGGAGCCTGATCCATTCATCCAGTGCAGCTTCTCCGGAGTGAAACTCTGAAAGAATGTGAGTCGACTTTAGCGGTGCTGGAGCGGTTACTTTTCCCACTGCGGTTTTCTCGCCATGAGCGTATCCAGTGCCGGATTCGCTGTTACGGGTGCATCCAGCATATCGATAAATTCGGCGTACTGTTCATCATCGAGATTAAACATCCGGCGATCAAGGATCACGTTTTCAGCAGCCTGGCAGGCTATGTCTAGTATAAAGTCGGTGCGTGATTTATGGAGAATACCGGCAGCGGTATCGATCAACGCGCGCTGGGCTTCTTTAGCCCGAATGTTAAGCTGAACATCAGATTTCATGATGAGTCCCTGTATAGCAAATGATATACAGAGCTTACACCTGCCGTATAGAGAATGCTATACACATTGGGAGCGAAATTTTTGTGCCCGGACAGCGTTGAAACAATAAACCTATGCCTTAGCCAGAAGTCAGGACATTTGTGTCTTGCAACAAAAAGGCCTTTTCTGCTTTGCGTTGACACATGACCGCGCAACCGTTTTCCTTGGCGTTTTTCCATGCTATTCTCTGTGGCCTTCAAAGCAGTGTGTTCCACACCCACAGGAGTTTTAAGACGCATGTCTTCCCGCAACAATCCGGCGCGAGTCGCCATCGTGATGGGGTCCAAAAGCGACTGGGCTACCATGCAGTTTGCCGCCGAAATCTTTGATTCCCTGAATGTTCCACACCACGTGGAAATCGTCTCTGCCCATCGCACGCCCGACAAACTGTTCAGTTTTGCCGAAACGGCAGAAGACAACGGCTATCAGGTGATTATTGCGGGCGCAGGTGGTGCAGCGCATTTGCCGGGGATGATTGCAGCGAAAACTCTGGTGCCGGTGCTCGGAGTACCCGTTCAGAGCGCGGCCCTGAGCGGCGTGGACAGCCTTTATTCTATCGTTCAGATGCCGCGCGGCATTCCGGTGGGAACCCTGGCGATTGGCAAAGCGGGCGCCGCCAACGCCGCCCTGCTGGCAGCACAAATTCTGGCGACGCACGACCGCGAACTGCATCAGCGCCTGGCCGACTGGCGCAAAGCGCAGACCGACGAGGTTCTGGAGAATCCGGACCCACGGGGTGACGCATGAAACAGGTTTGCGTCCTCGGCAACGGTCAGCTAGGCCGCATGCTGCGCCAGGCCGGTGAACCCATGGGGATCGACGTCTGGCCGGTTGGCCTCGAAGCCGATCCGGAAGCCGTGCCGTTTCAGCAAAGCGTTATCACGGCTGAAATTGAACGCTGGCCGGAAACCGCGTTAACCCGCGAACTGGCGCGTCATCCGGCGTTCGTTAATCGCGACGTCTTTCCGATAATCGCCGACCGCCTGACGCAAAAACAGCTGTTCGACAAGCTGGGTCTCGCCACCGCGCCGTGGCAGCTGCTGGCAGAAAAAACCGAATGGCCCGGCGTGTTTGAGAATCTCGGCGAGTTGGCCATCGTTAAGCGCCGCACCGGCGGCTACGACGGGCGCGGCCAGTGGCGCTTGCGCAGTCATGAAACCGCACAGCTGCCGGACGACTGCTACGGCGAATGCATCGTTGAGCAAGGCATCAATTTCAGCGGCGAAGTGTCGCTGGTCGGCGCCAGAGCGCACGACGGTACGACGGTGTTCTATCCCCTGACCCACAACCTGCATCAGGACGGCATTCTGCGCGTTAGCGTCGCCTTCCCGCAGGCTAATGCCGAGCAGCAGGCGCAGGCCGAAACCATGCTCACGTCGATCATGGATGCGCTGAACTACGTCGGCGTGATGGCGATGGAATGCTTCATCACCCCTGCCGGGCTGCTGATTAACGAGCTGGCCCCGCGCGTGCACAACAGCGGGCACTGGACGCAAAACGGGGCGTCGATCAGCCAGTTCGAGCTGCATCTGCGCGCTATCACTCAGCTGCCGCTGCCCCCGCCGGTCATCAACAGCCCGTCGGTGATGGTCAATCTGATTGGTACGGATATGAACACGGACTGGCTGAAGCTGCCACTGGTGCATCTGCACTGGTATGCGAAAGAGGTGCGTGCGGGCCGGAAGGTTGGCCATTTGAACCTCAATGACAGCGACACCGACCGTTTAAGCGCCACTCTTG
Source organism: Scandinavium manionii (assembly GCF_024764775.1). Taxonomy (NCBI): domain Bacteria; kingdom Pseudomonadati; phylum Pseudomonadota; class Gammaproteobacteria; order Enterobacterales; family Enterobacteriaceae; genus Scandinavium; species Scandinavium manionii. The sequence goes on from NZ_JALIGC010000040.1 coordinate 611,192, forward strand.
AAGCGCTGGTTCCACTGCTGCCACCGGAATATGCCAGCGGAATTACCTGGGCACAATCTCTGTTGCGGTAGTCCTCTTGCCCGGCGGCATTGCGCTGCCGGGCACGTTAACGACAGACTCATTCCAGGCTAATACAGGTTCCCGCCTGCCCGGCCAGTGTCTCCTCAATGCGCGACAGGGCGCCAATCCACGCAGGTTTTCCGAGACGGGTCACGAACCCGCTGACCGCAGCGACTTTTGGTCCCATCGCGCCATCGGCTTTGGCAAACGGGGCCAGCTCCTGCGGCGTGGCCTGGCGGATCGCCCGTTGTTGCGGCGTGCCCCAGTGTTGATACACCGCATCCGCATCAGTCAGGATAACCAACCCGTCGGCCTGAATATGTTCAGCTAACAGCGCCGCCGCCAGGTCTTTGTCAATCACCGCTTCCGCCCCTGCCCCGCTTTCCAGCACTGGCACACCGCCGCCGCCGCTGCAAATCACCACGTGTCCGGCCTGTAACAGCAGCTCGATGGCGTTGATATCCATGATCTGCTGCGGGACCGGCGACGGCACCACGCGGCGCAAATGCTTGCCATCACGCTTCATGGTCCAGTCGTGACGGGCTTCCAGCTGCGTTTGCTGCTCAGGCGCATACACCGGGCCGATAAATTTCTCCGGATCGCTGAATGCCGGGTCATCTTTCGCCACCGCTATGCGTGTCATCACCGTGGTCACCGGCGGCATGTCTGCCTCAGTGCTCAGACGCTGGGACAGCATATAGCCAATCATGCCCTGGCTTTCTGCCACCAGTACATCAAGCGGGTACGGCGTGACGCTCTCCTGATAGGCGAGATTTTGCAGAGCTAACAACCCAACCTGCGGGCCGTTACCGTGCACAATCGCCAGTCGATAGTGCTTTGCCAACCGTGCCAGGGCAGGCACTGCGCTGTCGATATTGCGATACTGATTTTCTACGGTTAGCGCTTCTCCGCGCTGAAGTAATGCATTGCCGCCGAGGGCAACCACCAGAGTTTTCATTGTGTTCCCTTGATAATCTGTTGTGCAGCCCAGAACCCCAGCAACGTATCAGCCCCGGAGGTATGTCCGAGCGCCAACACGGCCGCAATGGCTTCATCCAGGCGTCGTTGACGGCTCAGGGCATGGGCGAAATGCAGCAACGGTGAGGAAAAACAGCCCATCGCCGCAGAGTGCAAGTAATTGACGCTCACGGCAGTCGTCACCTCGTTCAGTGCACTGGACGCGGCAAAAAATGGCGCGGCGCGTGAAAGGTTCAGCGCACCGAAATACCAGGCCGCCAGTAACATCCCGGTCAGCGTATCGTCATGGCTTGGCGTGAGGCCGGGACCTTTGCCCAGCCACACCCGCCAGTCAACCACCTGCCCGTTCAGTGCCACGCCAAAGGCATGCGCAAACTGGCGCAACTCATTGGGCAACGGCTGCATTGATGCCTTCCATAACGGACCAAACAGCCCGGTTTCTGCCGCATGCTGCATCTCGCTGGTCGCTAAACGATACGGCGTAGAGGGCGACACGAGGCGCAGTGAGCAACGCCGTTGCGGCGAGCAAATGACATAACCGCCCAGCATCAGCGAATGCGCATCTGACCCCACCCGGCTAGCCGGGCCGATCGCCTGATGCAACCGATCAAAATCATGGGCGCGTAGCACCCATCCGGCAGGGCTAACCCCACTCCCGATACGATGCAGCGTCAACATCGCCCCGCCGCCACTCTGCAGATTGATACTGCGCCGCCAGATACCTGCCAGCCGCCAGGGCTGCTCGGGATGCGTGGCCTGCAGGCTGCCGATAAGTGGCGCAATAAGACGCATTTAGTTCACGCCCAGCTCATCGGCCAGCGCCAGCAGCGCCTGCTCGAAGCAGCCCAGCGGCGCCCTGACCGTACCCGCGCCAATCTGGCCAATCCCGGCCTCCTTGTGAGCAATCCCGGTATTGATCAACGGAGTGATCCCGGTTTCCACCACTCGCCGGATGTCCAGCCCCAGACAGGCCCCCTGGAAATCCCAGCCGGGGATTTGCAGCTGCATGTTGCGCTCGACGAAGATTTCCGCCATTTCCTCGGAAACTGACTTCGCCGCCTCCATGCCCCCGGCACCGACAAAACGCGTCACCCCCGGGGCCGCAATCATCGCTGCTCCGCCAATACCAAAGGTTTCGGTAATGGCGCTGTCCCCCATATCCGGGTTGGCCTGCTGCTGGCTGAAGCCGGTGAAGAACAACCCCTGCGGCGTATTGACCGGCGCGGTAAACCAACGATCACCCAGCCCGCTAACGCGAATGCCGAATTGATTACCGTTGCGGGTCATGGCGGTCACGATGCTGCCTGCCCGCACCTGCGCGCCAGCGTCCATCGCCGCTTTGCAGTAAGCCATCGCCACGTTGAGGAAGAACTGATCGGTGAGGCTAAGGAAATCGAGGACTTCGGCAATCTGCTGCTTATCATGATTCAGACGGGCAATCTGCGGGGCCAGCACGCGCATCAACAGCGCCGAGGTGGCGATATTGCGCTGATGAAATTCATCACCCATGGTGATGCCCTGCGCCATCATGGCGGTCAGATCGATGCCACGTTCAAAGGTGCCCAGCGCTGCGCTCAGTACCGGCCCCAGCACGTCGCGCATCCAACACAGCCGCTGTTGAACGTCCTCGCCATACGCGCCAAAGCGCATCACTTTGCCGATTCCTTCGTTTAGATTACAAAAAGCGCGGTTGCCGTCGGTAATGTTCTCCACCACCAGCATCGGCATACTGGCGGAGGTGATGCCCCCCATCGGCCCCACTGCGTTGACGTGATGGCAAGGGATAAACGTGACCTGCCCGTTTTCAAGCAACGCCAGCGCACTGTGCTCATTGGCGGCCCAACCTTCAAACAGGCAGGCCCCAATGCAGGCCCCTTTCATCGGGCCGGTCATCTCCTGCCAGCGCATTGGCGGCCCGGCATGCAGCAACGTTTTTCCCTGATTAAGCACAGAGATAAGCGAGGCGGCAGGTTTGACGTCAAGCCAGTGAGGACGCGCCTGACGAATACGTTCGATTACTGCGACATTGGCTTGCGCCACGGATGTAAACATTGGAACCCCTTATTGCAAACGTTCTAATAAACGCGCCAGTTGTTGATTGCCGCCCGCAACGGGCACCCACGAGTAATGCACCACAGGGGTGTCAGCCGCCTGTAAATCCAGAGCAAAACTGCGCAGCCCGGCATTGATCACCGCCACGCCTTCCAGCAGCGCCGCTGTACTTTCTGCGAGGTGGACCGGACGTGGGCGCAGTAATTCCACCGCCAGCAGGGTCGCTTCTGGCAGAGAATTGACTACCGCTACCCCGGCATCTTCCAGAATGGCAATTTGCATCGAACGCACCTGCGGATCGCGCTCGGTGCCGGTGACGGTGACGATAACCTGAAGTGGATGCGCGGCGCTGCGTCCCGCCTGTGCTTTGCCGATGGCCTCCACCAGCGGCCCGGCAGGATCGTCGGTCGCGCCATAGCCGAGCACCACATCGAGCAACAGAACGCTGACGTCCGGTTGCTGTCCCAGGCTGGCGACCAGTTGGTTACGCAGGGACGGGTCGATCATCGGGTGCGGGCGACCCACGGTGTAAAAATCATCGCCCAGATCGATAACCTGATGTCCTTGTGCATCCAGCATCATGCCGTGATGATGCTGCGGGTCAGGTTCGATCCCGAGATGGCTGGCCAGCAGCATTGCGGCTTCTGCAGCCAGGGTGCCGCCGGTGTACAGTCCGCGCAAAACGCCGCCGGCAGCCGGCTCGCAGGTATCTACGCGGCTCGCAACGCGTGAAAGCAAACAGGCCAGCCGGGCTGCCTCATCCAGAGTGGCGGCAAACCAGACGTTTTCATCGTGGGCAACCGGAGAGACATAGCCGAGGAATAGCGCCACCACCGGTTTCCCGCTGGCTTTCATCGCCTGAATGACCCGATGTCGCACGGTTACTGCGGGAGGTTTGGACACAAAGGCCAGTACCTGGCTTGGCGCATCGCTCGCCAACATCTCCAGTGCAGTCAGAGCACTGATGCCCCCGACCTGCTCACTGAGGTCACGCCCACCCAGGCCAATGGCGTGGGTTATTCCTTCTCCGGCGAGGACGATTTGCGACGTGAGCTCCTGGATACCGGTCCCGGAAGCACCGATAACCCCGATGTTTCCCTTGGGCATGACGTTAGCGAAAGCCAGCGGCGTCCCGGCCAAAATCGAGGTGCCACAATCTGGCCCCATCACGAGCAGCCCGCGTTCACGGGCTCGCGTTTTGAGTGCAATTTCATCGTCGAGCGTGACGTTATCGGAAAATATCATCACGTTTTTGCCGCTTTCCAGCGCCTGATGCGCCAGCCCGGCGGCATACTCTCCGGCAATGGAGATCAGCAGTAAATTGGCCTGGGGCAGCTTCTGACAGGCGCTTTCCCAGCGTTTCACCTGGACCAGCGACTGACCGCTCCCCGCTCCCTGAGCCAGGGCTACCAGCGCGGCATCGAGTTGTTCAACAATCTGCTGAGTAACCGTCGTGTCCTCGGCCAGAGTGCGAATCGCCACGCAGATATCATTTGGCGTCGCCTGCTGGAAATCGTCATGCCAAAAACCGGTGGTTTCCAGCAAGGCTTTATTGGCGGGCGTGCCCATCATTACCGACACGTCCTCTACGCTTTCTGATTCGCTTAATTTACGAGAAATAATCATTAAGCTGACCGAATCCTGAAAGCACCCTTTTTTTATAAAGGCATGGATCATAACCACTCCCCAATAATTACGCCGTGCATAAAACACTGGCGCTGTTAATTTAGTTCAAGGCTATACAGCAAAAGAGTAATTAAAGGTGACAGGCATCACACCCCGTTTATTACACGAATTATTTGAACAGTCCCTCGGGTATTACCTGTGTAATTTTAAAAAACCGACTCATTAAAAGCTTCGATAAAAACAAACTGGATTATTAAATTAATTCTAACTATCTGAATTTATCAATCCGGATCACATATTCGATTTATTTTCACGGTATGTTGGCGCTCATTCAGCTCTCCACCGTCGTAAAAAGGAAGACCGATGAAAGTCAGCCGGGAAACACTCTTTCAACTTATTCAGCAGAAGTTGACCAAAGCAGGGCTTAATAGCGACCAAGCCGCCACCGTTGCCGAAGTACTGGTGTTTGCGGATGCGCGGGGTATCCATTCTCATGGCGCCGTCCGCGTGGAGTATTACGCCGAGCGCATTTCCAAAGGCGGCACTAACCGCAAACCGGTCTTCCAGATGGAACAAACCGGCCCCTGCTCTGCCGTGCTTCATGCGGATAACGCGGCTGGTCAGGTTGCCGCCAAGCGGGGGATGCTGCACGCCATCGAACTGGCCCAGGAAAAAGGCGTGGCAGTGGTCGGCATCAGCCGGATGGGCCACAGTGGCGCTATCTCCTATTTCGTGCAGCAAGCTGCCCGGGCGGGGATGATCGGCATTTCGCTGTGCCAGTCCGATCCGATGGTGGTGCCGTTTGGCGGGGCAGAGATTTACTATGGTACCAACCCGCTGGCCTTCGCCGCACCGGGTGAAAACGGCGATATCATGACCTTTGACATGGCGACCACCGTGCAGGCGTGGGGAAAAATTCTTGATGCCCGCTCGCGTCAGGAACCCATCCCCGCGACCTGGGCCGTCGACAGCCACGGGGCCCCTACTACCGATCCGTTTGCCGTCCACGCGCTGCTGCCCGCCGCCGGGCCAAAAGGTTACGGACTGATGATGATGATTGACGTACTGTCCGGTATTTTGCTCGGATTACCGTTCGGCAAACAGGTCAGTTCAATGTATGACGATTTAAGCCACGGACGAAATCTCGGACAATTACATATTGTCATTAACCCAGCCTTTTTCTCCTCGAGTGAATTGTTTCGCCAGCATTTAAGTCAAACCATGAGTGAATTAAATGCCATTCAGCCCGCACCAGGGTTTAACCAGGTGTATTACCCTGGGCAAAATTTAGATCTTTATGAAAAGGAATCAACAACCCATGGCATAGAGATTGTTGATGATATTTATGACTATCTGGTTTCAGACGCGATATATACCCGCTCGTATGAGACGAAAAATCCGTTTGCCCAGTAATAACAGGTTTTAATATATGGATAACGTATTTCGCAAAGCGATAGAAGACACGCTGCCATGGCTTTCAACTTTCGGTGCCGACCCGAGTGGCGGAATAACCCGTTTACTTTATTCGCCGCAGTGGCTGGAGACCCAGCAACAATTCCGGCAGCGGATGGCCGACGATGGGCTGGAAACCCGGTTTGACGCAGTCGGAAACCTGTTCGCCCGCCTGCCGGGCACCCGCTATCCCGATGAGGTGATCCTCAGCGGTTCGCATATTGATAGCGTGGTCAACGGCGGCAATCTCGACGGTCAGTTCGGCGCGCTGGCCGCCTGGCTGGCTATTCGCTGGTTGAAAGAGACCTACGGCTTACCGCTGCGCAGCCTGGAAATGGTGGCGATGGCGGAGGAAGAAGGCAGCCGCTTCCCGTATGTGTTCTGGGGTAGCAAAAACATCATGGGCGAGGCCAACCCCGCCGACGTGCGTGATATCAGCGACGCGCAGGGCATTGGCTTTGTCGAGGCAATGCACGCCTGCGGCTTTGCCCTGCCTGCCGCGACTCTCCCGGCACGCAAGGACATCAAAGCCTTTGTCGAGCTGCATATCGAGCAGGGGCGAACTCTCGAAACCCACCAGCAGGCGATTGGCGTGGTGCATGCAATTGTCGGCCAGCGCCGTTATACGGTCACGCTCTGCGGTGAGTCTAACCACGCGGGCAGCACGCCGATGAGCTATCGCCGCGATACGGTGCACGCTTTTAGCCGCATCTGCAGTGAATCTGTCGCCAAAGCGCGGGCGGAGGGCGATCCGCTGGTACTGACCTTCGGCAAGGTCGAGCCGCAGCCCAATACCGTGAACGTCGTGCCGGGTAAAACGCTTTTTACCATCGACTGCCGTCACACTGACGCCCAGGTGCTACAGCAATTTACCGAGCGCCTTGAAGCGAATATGCGCCAGATTTGCCAGCAGGAAAATGTCGACATCGATATTGACTTGTGGATGGACGAAGCCCCGGTGCCGATGGACGCCAACCTGGTGGCGCAACTTACCGCCCTGTGTAAATCGGAAAACCTCAACTACCGCGTCATGCACAGCGGTGCAGGCCATGATGCGCAAATTTTTGCCCCGCATGTCCCGACCTGCATGATTTTTATCCCCAGCATCGGAGGCATCAGCCATAACCCGGCAGAACGTACTCACATGACCGATCTGGCGGAAGGCGTCAAAACGCTGGCGCTGATGCTTTATCAATTGGCTTATAAGGAACTGTAACAATGGGATATCTGAATAACGTTATCGGCTACCGGGATGATTTACTGGCCAGCCGTTCCATCGTCCGCCATGGTAACTATGCCCTGCTGACGCCAGATGGTCTGGTGAAAAATATCATTCCTGGCTTTGAAGGTTGCGACGTCACGATCCTCTCCACGCCGAAGCTGGGGGCGACCTTCGTTGATTACCTTGTCACTCTGCATCAGGATGGCGGCAACACGACGGGCTTTGGTGGCGAAGGCATCGAAACGTTCCTCTATGTTATCGAGGGCAGCATTAGCGTCGAAGCCGGTGGTGAGCGTTTTGCGCTGACACAGGGTGGCTATCTGTACTGCCCGCCGGATATGCTGATGACCTTTAAAAATCAGCAGGCTGCCGACAGTCAGATATTTCTCTATAAGCGCCGCTATGTTCCGGCTGCGGGTCACGCGCCGTATCGGGTCTGCGGCAATGCCAGCCAGCTGGAGCAAATCCATTATGAGGGCATGGACGACGTCATTCTGCTCGATTTCCTGCCTAAAGAATTGGGCTTTGACATGAACATGCACATCCTGTCGTTTGCACCGGGCGCCAGCCACGGTTATATCGAAACGCATGTGCAGGAACACGGGGCCTACATTCTTTCCGGTCAGGGGGTGTATAACCTCGATAACAACTGGGTGCCGGTGAAAAAAGGCGATTACATCTTTATGGGTGCGTACTCGCTGCAAGCGGGCTATGGCGTTGGGCGTGGGGAAGCCTTCAGCTATATCTATTCGAAAGACTGTAACCGCGACGTGGAAATTTAGTTTAGCTATGTTGGCTTGAGTTTGTTCTGTTTAGCCACGGCAAGCGCCGTGGCTTTTTTTACGCCATCAACTGACCGATCCTGATGGCACAGGCAATGTTTCGCGCACAGTGATAGAGATTGTTTTGGCCATCGGCCAATACCTCGGGCAGCGGTGCAAGGCGCGGTAAAATGCTGAAAACCGCGTCGATACCGTGCTGATGAATCACCTCCACGCCCTCACCTAGCACGCCCGCAATGCCGATCACCGGCACGTTAAACTGCTTCGCCACCCGGGCCACTCCCATCGGGGCTTTACCGCCGACGGTTTGTGAATCGATGCGCCCTTCCCCGGTTAGCACCAGCGTCGCCCCGTCAATTGCCTGCGCCAGACCTACCGCCTCAATCACGATATCAATCCCCGGTTTGAGCTGCGCATTAAGGAACACCACAGCGGCAATGCCCATCCCACCCGCGGCACCGCCGCCCGGGAGCGTGCTTACCTCGACATCGGTCAACGTTTGCAGCACCCCGGCATAGCGGGTCAAACCGCGCTCAAGCGTCTCAACCATACCCGGTGTAGCCCCTTTTTGCGGGCCAAACACCGTGGCCGCCCCGCGCGGGCCAATCAGCGGATTATCCACATCGCAGGCCACTTCTATCCGACACTTTTTCAGCAGCGGATCTAACCCCTGCAGATCAACCCGCTCCACGTGCAACAGGGCCCCGCCGCTGGCTGACAGTTCCTTACCCTGAGCGTCAAAAAAACGTGCGCCCAGCGCCTGCGCCATGCCCATACCGCCGTCTACGGTGGCGCTGCCGCCGATACCCAAAATGATATGCCCGATCCCGGCCCGTAGCGCGTGACGGATAAGCTCCCCGGTGCCGTAGCTAGTCGCTCGCAGCGGGTTTCGCGCGTCAGGCTCCACCAGCATCAACCCGCTGGCCGCGGCCATCTCAATCACCGCCGTTGCGCCATCCCCGGTCACGCCGTAGAACGCCTCAACCGGCGTTCCCTGCGGGCCAGTGACCGTCACCGGGACAGTCAGTCCCGAGGTGGCGGCGACCATCGCCTCAACGGTGCCTTCGCCGCCATCGGCAATCGGTAAACACTGATATTCCGCGTCGGGAAAAATAGCGGAGAAGCCCGCCTGGATTGCTTGTGCGCATTTTTGCGCACTGAGGCTTTCTTTGAATGAATCAGGGGCAATCACAATTTTCATGCTACATCCTTACGGTAGGGAGATTATTTCAGCCGTTGCCACGGAATGAGGTTGTCCATCGCCAGAGCCAGCAAAATGCCGACCAGCAAACCATTACTCAGTAACGGCCGCACGATCAGCGGTACCGCCTGTAAATAGAGCGGCGGCAAGCCCATCAGGAAAATACCGGCGAACAGCGGCAGCGCCAGACGGTAGCAATTGCGTGGGGTCAGGGTCAGTTGTTGACTGAAAGCCAAACTTGAATAGAGCAGCGGCAGATAGGACACCAGCATGACCGCACTGCTGACCGCCAGAGGTAAAGTGCAAAACAGTCGCGTCAGCGGGGGAAATACCGCCACCGCCAGACAACACAGGCTACCGATGACAAAAGCGCGCCGCGTGCTGTCGCCGGTCTGGGTAATCAGCCCAATGGAAGAAACAAACGGAGAGAACGGCACCACACCAAGCGGAACGGTGAGCACGGTCATCGCCCCAGAAACGATAAAACTGCGGGAATACGGCGAAGTGCCTGCTGTTTTCTGCGGATAAAAAACGTCCGTACCGCGTAATGCCCCGTAGGTATTCGAGACGTTAACGATACCCGCCAGCAGTGCGGTCAGGATAATGCCGGGCTTCAATTCACCGCCATGGCCCAGCGGGAAGAACTGCCAGTGTGCGCCCGGGTCGCTGATTGACGGCGCGGAATAGCACAAACGCCAGACGACCCAGCCCACCAGCGTTCCCACCAACAGTGCGTAGCGGGACACCCGAGGCGGCAGCAAAATAATCATCCCGATCACCAGCAACATCACCGCCAGCGCCAGCAGAAAAGGCAGCATCTGCACGCCTTGTGCCACGTGGCCTGCGCCGAACGGCAGCCCAAGCATGCCTTTGAAAAAGATACTTGTGAGCTGCGCGCCGAGCAGCAGCATAAACACAACCATCACCGCCGGGCTGAACCAGCCAGCCAGCCGCTGGCCAAGCCCACTCGCGCCCAATACCAGCGTGAGGATCCCGGAGCAGCCAATCCCCACCGCCAGGCTCCAGGCAATGCTGTCGACCGGTGTGCCGCGCGCGGTTTCCGCGAGGGTGACGGTTAAAATAGTGCCCCACCACAACCCGGTTGGCCCTTCCATGATTGCCCGTTGATGCCCCAGAAAAGCCTGTGCCAGGCAGGCCAACGCGGTGCTGAGAAAAGCGAACTGGATCAGGGTAAACAGGGCGGCATCGGGAAGCTGAAAGGCCGATTGCAGCGTCGGTGGAACCACGACGGTATTGCAGAAAATAAAGAAAAACCACTGGAAACCGGACAGCGCACTATCGCGGCTTAAAGACACATTCATCATCACGTTACCCAGAAAAAAGCATGCCCATCCCAGGGATGGGCATGCATGACCGCGTTATTGCTGGTGTTTAAGAATGAACTGACCTTTCGGCGCGATTGGGAAGCCCGCTTCGATGTCGTAAATCACATCGCCGCGCAGCAGCGTTTTGGTAATACGCGCGCCGATAGTGCGGCCCACGTACGGGCTGACTTTATGACGGTATTCCAGATCCTCATTTTTCAGCACATAGCTGCTATTCGGCTGAATAAACACCAGATCGGCATCTTTGCCTGGGGCAATTCGGCCTTTGTTCTGCAAGCCGAAAATGTCGGCCGCATTGGTGGCCATCAGCTTGCCGAACATCGCCAGCGACATGCCGCGCTTTTGCACCGCTTCGTCAAACATCACGTCCATACAGCTTTGCAGACCGGCAATGCCGCCCCACGCCTGCATGATGTTGCCTGCTTTCATATCCGGCGGGCATGGCGAGTGGTCAGAGACCAGGCAGTCGATTTCACCATTGAACAGTTTGTCCCACATACCTTTCTGATTTTGCGCATCGCGGATAGGCGGCGAGCATTTTGCCAGGGTGCCAATGGCTTCAAACTGATCGGTATCCAGCACGAAGTAATGCGGGCACGATTCGCAGGTCACGTCCTGGCCTTCCTGACGGGCGCGAGTCACTTCCGCCACGCCTTCCGGGCTGCTGACGTGGCACACGTGCAGGCGACAACCGGCAGACTTCGCCAGATACAGGACGCGACGAATGGCTTCCACTTCGGTAAACACCGGACGCGATGCCACATAATCATGGGCGGTCACGCGGCCTTCTTTTTTGGCTTCCTCACCCAGCTCGTCGCAAATCAGCGCGTTTTCGCAATGCACCAGCACCGGCTGCCCAAGCTTCGCCAGCGTCTGCGCGCCTTTATAAAATTGCCAGTCGTTCACATCACGGAAATCGTTGTCGATGCCACGATCGCCGCAGGTGGCGACGAAGCATTTGAAGCCAACCACGCCGACTTCATCGAGTTCGTGCAGACGGTCAAGGTTGTAGGACACCAGCCCGCCAAGCTGCGCGGCGTCAATGGTGAGCTTGCCCGCAGCGGCGTCGAATTTCAGTTCAATACTGGCGCGGTCGACGGTGGCTGGCAGCTGGTTGAGGGGCATTTCAATCATGGTCGTAATGCCGCCCTTCGCCGCCGCACGCGTTCCGGTGGCATAGCCTTCCCAGTGGGAGCGGCCCGGCTCAGAAATGTGGGTATGCGCATCCACCATTCCGGGTGAAACCACTAATCCGCTGGCGTCCATCACCTCTTTGGCCTCGCCCAGATCTTCGCCAAGAGCAACGATTTTGCCGTCTCGGACAGCGATATCAATCACTCGGGCTTCATTTTCCAGAATAACAGTGCCGTTTTTAATAATCAGATCGTAAGACATAATATTCTCCGTGTAGGTACAGTTGTTTTTATTTACGCATTGCCTGGTGCTAGCTTGCTACATGTTGTTTAGGAGCCGGTTCATTCACCACTCGTTTTTTCAATAAGGCGTAAGCGACAAATGCAAATATGACGCCGACAAACCATGAAACGCGGGATAACGGTTCCAGCAGAGGGATGAATTTTCCACCGAGGGATAAAATAACAGCGGCAACGGTGACGGAAAACGCCGTCAGGTTAAAACCGTTATCGTAATATTTATAATCGCCGGCGGAGGTATACAATTCATCAAGATTAATATTCCCACGCATGACCACAAAATAATGGGCCATCATGACACCAATCACCGGACCTAACATGCCGCCGATAATATCGAGGAATAAATAGATGCTGTTCTGATTTTCCATGAGCTTCCACGGGCAAATCAGCAGACTAATAATACTGGCAATCAGTACGCCGTTTTTATACGTCAGTTTGGTCGGAGCAATCGCGGCAATTTGATAGCCTGCCGGAATAATATTCCCGGTGGCGTTAGTCGAAATCGTGGTCATCAGAATAACCAGCACCGCAAAGAATGAGGCAAACAGGCTGTCCCATTTCTGCACAATGTCCAGCACGTTCCAGGTGTCCATACCGTAATGGATACTGGCTCCGGCAATAATGCACACACCGGCCACCGCAAACAGCACGTAGGCCACAACCAACCCCAGCGTTTGTCCCAGCGCATGAGCACGAAACGAGGACGCGTTTTGCGTAAAGTCAGAGGCGCTTACCGCAGGTGCCGCCCAAACCGCCACTACCGCGTTGATCACCACCAGAAACAGGAAACCGCTGTGCTCAGCTTTCTGCACTCCGGTCGGCAAATAATCCAGAATCGGGCCGATACCGGTTAATGAAATCGCCCAGATAGCCATACCGCCAAACACGATATAGATGCAGGGATTAAGGATCGCGGTGAACTTATTCAGCACTTTCCCGCCACCAAAACCGATGCCAACGTTAACCAGCCAGAACAGCAGGAACGCAATCAGCCCCGGTAGAGACAGCCCCAGCAGTGTAAAATCGCCGCCCAGTGTCAGGAACGCCGGCCAAATTTTGCCGAGCAGAATAAGAAATGCCAGCGACCCGGCATAGCACTGCAAACCGAACCACATGATGGCCGCGATACCGCCTCGTAAAATGCCAGGAAATAACGCACCACGAATGCCGTAAGACGCACGCAGGATCATCGCAAACGGCACGCCGTATTTACTGCCTGCTGCACCGTTCATGACCATTACTGCTGCAATAAAAAAGGCGCTAATAATAATTGCCAGCATAATATTCAGCGTCGACAACCCGAGAATAAAAAATCCGCCGACCATTACATAATTAGGGACGTTATGAACCGATCCCATCCATAAGGTAAAATAGTTAAAGCTTTTCCAGTTGCGTTGACTTTCAAGTTTGGGTAAGAGATCGTCACTGTAACCGCGTTTTTGGTAAAGACTTCTTTGCTGTTCCATAATGCCCTCTTTTCACGTATCGGAATAACGCTTTCACGGGTTTAGCTATGCGGAACAAAACGATGAAACTTCCCGCCGTCATAGCGGCGGGTTTAATTTTTATGCAATTTTATGGTTGGCCATTAATTCCAGCGCCTGTACCAGAGCCGAGTGATCCAGCTGGCTGCCACCGTTGGCGGCGCAGGTATTAAACAATTCCTGACAGGTCGCGGTGTTCGGTAAATTTACGCCCAGCGCCCTGGCACTTTGCAGCGCAAGGTTAAGGTCTTTCTGATGTAAGGCGATTTTGAAGCCCGGGTTAAAGGTACGCTTGATCATACGCTCGCCGTGTACTTCGAGGATACGTGAAGCGGCAAAACCGCCCATCAACGCCTGGCGCACACGTACCGGATCGGCCCCGGCCTTCGAGGCAAACAGCAACGCTTCCGATACGGCTTCAATGTTCAGCGCCACGATAATCTGGTTCGCCACTTTACAGGTCTGACCGTCACCGTTGCCGCCCACCAGGGTGATATTTTTCCCCATAATCTCAAAGAGCGGTTTCACCTGGTCAAACACATCCTGATCGCCGCCGACCATAATTGAAAGCGTGCCTTCACGAGCGCCTATTTCGCCCCCCGACACTGGCGCATCAAGATATTCACCGCCGAGTTCATTGACCTGCTTTGCAAAGCGCTTGGTTTCAATCGGTGAAATGGAGCTCATATCGACGAGGATTTTGCCCTTCAGCGACGCTTTTGCACAGCCGTGCTCACCAAACAGTACCTCGTCAACCTGAGGGGTATCAGGCACCATAATAAAGATAATGTCTGACGCTTCCGTCACCTGACGCGCCGTCTCGACATTTTTCGCACCGGTTGCCAGCAGTGCCTCAGCCACCGGACCGATGGTGGTCACGTGGAGTGAATGCCCCGCTTGTGCCAGACGCAGCGCCATCGGCGTGCCCATAATGCCCAATCCAATAAATCCCAGTTTCATGCTATTTCCCTCTTCGTTTTCTGAATTCAGGCAACAGTTATCCCGCCGGATTTACGGTGAAATATACCCGTCATACTTCAAGTTGCATGTGCGTTGGCTACGCCTGCTCACCCCAGTCACTGACTTGAGTAAGCTCCAGGGGATTAATGAGAGACATCCTGTCTCTCACCAGAGGCTAGCCTTTGGCTGGTCAAATTCGTTCCCGACGAATTTGTCACAGAGTTACCGCCTTCCTGCAACTCGAATTATTTAGGGTAAAAACGCTGCCTGACAAAAGACTTATTTTAAATAACGACCCATCCAGCCTATTCCGGCTTCGGTGGTGGTGACGGGCTTATATTCGCACCCGACCCAGCCGTCATAATCAGATTGCGCAATCACCTCAAACAGGTAGTCGTAATTAATTTCCCCGGTTCCCGGTTCACCACGATGTGGGTTATCGGCAATTTGCAAATGACCAATATGCTCAGCCTGCTTTTGCATCGTCAGAGTTAATTCCCCTTCCATACGCTGCATATGATAAATGTCATACTGAATTTTGACGTTGCGACAACCGATATCCTCAATCAACGCCAGCGCCTGCTGCGTGCCGGTCAGATGGAAACCCGGGATATCGAAGGTGTTAATTGGCTCAAGCAGCAACAGCAGGTCTTCTTTTGCCAGCACGTTTGCCGCAAAACGCAGGTTATCCACCAGCGTTGTGTGAACCTGTTCCGGGCTGAACTGTGTAGGGGTTTTGCCTACCAGGCAGTTGATTTTGCGGTTACCTAACGCTTTTGCATAACGCACGGCCGCCAGCACGCCTTCTCGAAACTCCGCTTCGCGCCCGGGAATACAGGCTATTCCGCGTTCCCCGGCGGCCCAGTCACCCGCCGGGAGGTTGTGCAGCGTATGTTCCAGAGAGTTCTGCTTCAGGACCTGCTGGAGCACATCAATGTCGTAGTCATACGGGAACATAAATTCGACGCCGCGAAATCCGCAGGCCGCCGCTTTGGCAAAGCGGTCGAGAAAGTCATATTCCGTAAACAGCATCGAGATATTGGCAGAAAAACGTAACATGGTGCGCCTTCCTTAGTGATATTGCATAAAGCAGGTTTCAGTCGGTGCATCGGCGGCACTGTCAGCCGTGGCTTCAAACTCCGTAACGTTATCCAGTTCACTGCCCATCGAAATATTGGTTACGCGCTCAAGGATAACTTCCACCACTACCGGCACGCGATATTGCGCCATCAGGGCCTTAGCCTGCTCAAACGCCGGGGCCAGATCCTGCGGATTAAACACACGAATGGCTTTACAGCCTAAACCTTCAGCCACCTTCACGTGGTCAACGCCATAGCCGTTTACTTCGCTGGAGTTGATGTTTTCGAACGCCAGCTGGACGCAGTAATCCATATCAAAGGCGCGCTGTGACTGGCGGATAAGGCCCAGATAGGCGTTATTCACCAGCACGTGGATATACGGAATGTTGAACTGCGCGCCGACGGCAAGTTCTTCAATCATGAACTGGAAATCGAAGTCGCCAGAAATCGCCACCACTTCACGTTTCGGATCCGCGATGCAAACGCCGAGGGCCGCCGGAAGTGTCCAGCCTAAAGGTCCCGCCTGGCCACAGTTGATCCAGTGACGGTCTTTAAACACATGCAGCATTTGCGCCGCGGCGATTTGCGACAGGCCGATGGTAGTGACGTAGCACACGTCACGGCTGAAGGCTTTGTTCATCTCTTCGTAGACGCGCTGCGGTTTGACCGGCACGTTGTCAAAATGCGTTTTGCGCAGCAGGGTGCGTTTACGCTGCTGGCAGTCGGCTACCCACGCGCCACGACACGGCAACAGCCCTGCTTTTTGCCGCGCTTCCGCCACCTCAACCAGCAGGGTCAGCGCTGCTTTCGCATCGGAGACAATGCCTAAGTCCGGGCACAGCACGCGCCCAATCTGCGTCGGCTCGATGTCGATATGAATGATTTTGCGCCCTTCGGTGTATTTCTCTACCGAGCCAGTATGGCGATTGGCAAAGCGGTTACCAATGCTCAACACCAGGTCGGAGGCCAACAGCGTGGCGTTTCCGTAGCGGTGTGCCGTTTGCAACCCGACCATTCCGGCCATCAGTTCATGATCGTCTGGAATGCAGCCCCAGCCCATCAGGGTTGGGATCACCGGCACCTGCGTCAGCTCGGCAAAACGCTGTAACAGCGCAGCCGCATCGGCATTAATTACCCCGCCCCCGGCGACAATCACCGGATGCTCGGCCTGCATCAGCATGTCGATGGCTCTTTCAATTTGCGCGCGGGAAGCCGCAGGTTTGTAGACCGCCAGCGGTTCGTACATATCAGGATCAAACTCAATTTCTGCCACTTGCACGTCGTACGGCAGGTCGACCAACACCGGGCCAGGGCGGCCTGAGCGCATCAGGTGAAATGCCTGTTGCAGCACGCGCGGCACCAGCGCCGCTTCGCGCACGGTCACAGCCCATTTGCTCACCGGCTTGGCAATGGATTCGATATCCACTGCCTGAAAATCTTCTTTATGCAGACGGGCACGCGGTGCCTGGCCGGTAATGCACAGAATAGGGATTGAATCTGCCGAAGCTGAATACAGCGCGGTTATCATATCTGTCCCTGCCGGGCCAGACGTTCCCAGGCAGACGCCGATATTCCCTGCCATTGCACGAGTGTAACCCTCCGCCATGTGAGAAGCGCCTTCCACGTGGCGCGCCAGTACGTGACGGATACCGCCATGTTGTCGCATTGCAGAATAAAAAGGGTTAATCGCCGCACCCGGCACACCAAATGCGGTGTCCACACCTTCTTTTTCCAGAACATACATTGCCGCATCCACGGCTCTCATTCTTGCCATTTCCGTTTCACCTTATTTTTTGGAAAAATATTCCAACTTTGTAAATCCACCAAAAAAACCCGCTCCGGCGAGCGGGGTGCGACGCTTATGCTCTGGCTGTTTTCAGGCCAAGCGCAGTACTGATATCCATAGCCGTCTGATGTACCAACTCTCCCTGGCTGGCAAAGCGATCCGGCGTTAAGCGTGAGGCAGGTCCAGAAATAGAGATGGCGGCCACCACGCTGCCTACATCATCGTAAATGGCTGAGGCAATACAGTTCAGCCCAATAACGTGCTCTTCCTGATCGATGCAGTAGCCCCGCAGACGCGCGCCCTCCAGGTCCTTTTGCAACACCGGCAGGTCGATAAGGGTCGTCGGCGTAAAGCGCTGCAAACCCGTTTTCAAAATCGCGTCCATCAACGCCTCTTCACCTATCGGATAGAGCAACGCTTTCCCCGCACCGGATGCGTGAAGCGGCAGACGGCTGCCCAGCGGGGCACACATTCTGACCATCGCCTTACACTCCTGCTGCCCTATCAACACCGCTTCGTTACCGTTGCGGATAGCCACGTTCACCGTTTCCCCTGACATCAGCATCAGACGGCGCATAAACGGCCCGGCGACCGACAGGACGTCACGGTTGTGGATGTAGGCCGTGCCGACGTTAAACACGCCCAGCCCGATATGCCACCAGCCTAACTGATTGTCCTGGTAGACAAAATCTGCGTTTTCCAGCACCTTCAGTAAGCGAAAGGCGGTGGTCAGAGGCAAGTCGAGATTCACCGAAATATCGCTAACTGAAGAACTGCCGCCGCTTTTGGCCAGATACTGCATAATCGCGATGCCTCGCTCCAGGGCCTGCGCCCCTTTTTGCGCGGTCGGTTCTGCCAGGCCTGGCCTGCCGCGCCGTCGTACTTCTGTCATTTTTTCCGTCTTCTCCGCCAGCCTACGTTAAGCATAAGTTCGATATCTTATGCAAGATAACCAGCAGCGTCACGGGATACCTCAACAAATTACCAGCTCGTGCGACGGGACAGAAACCACGTCGCAGTTATCATTCCCACCGCGATCGATGGTCAGAAATTGGGTTTCTTTTTGCCAGGCAAACAGTGGGTGATGCCAGACGTTACGGTGATAATTTACCCCCTGCTGCCCGTTAGTGATAAACGCGCGCAACGTCGTTAAATCAACGTCATCGCCCCCCAGCGCCACGACAATGACAAAGGGTTCGCCGTGCAGAGGCACAAACGCTTGTGTGCCAAGCGGATGGCGCTCCAGCTCCGTGACGATGATGGGAAGCGCGACAGGCTGCGCCTGATTAATGCTGATAAGCGTTCTGTCCTGCTCAAGGATCTCGACGTGTGCCAGATCGTGAAAGCGCTGCACCTGCCCGTTATTGATAAAGAAAAAATCCTGGCCTTCGGTTTCAATCACGTCACCATACTCTGCAAACGCCGCACGACTGAGCGGTTTTACCTCAAGTTTCATCTCGTTTTCCCTTGTGTTCCCGATCCCTTTCGGCTCTGAACTTCTCTCTGCGGCTAATCTAGAACCTTCTCAAATTAACAGCAACCTAAAAGTTGGAATATTTTTCCAAAACAAGACAAAGACCACAATTCATAAATGGTGATTATGAGAAAATACTTATAAATCAGCTCACTATTGGAATGTAATATGTTTGATATTGAAACGCTGCGCACCTTTCTGTGCATTGCTGAAACCGGTAGCTTCTCCAGGGCCGCTGAGCGCCTGTGCAAAACCACGGCAACGATCAGCTATCGAATTAAGTTGCTCGAAGAGAACACCGGCGTCGCCCTCTTCTGCCGGACTACACGCAGTGTTTCGCTGACTCCTGCCGGAGATCACCTACTGGCTCAGGCACGAGAGTGGCTGGGCTGGATAGACGGCATGTCCGGTGAACTCCGGCAAATTAACGACGGCATTGAGCGCCAGGTGAATATCGTGGTCAATAATCTGATGTACAGCCCGCTTGCCGTCTCGCAGCTGCTGGCGTGGCTGGTCGGGCGTTATCCCTTTACCCAGTTTCATTTTTCTCGCCAGATTTACATGGGCGTCTGGGACACGCTGCTGCACGATGATTTTTCACTGGCGATTGGCGTGACCGGCACTGAAGCCCTGTCGGATACCATCGCCGTTGAACCCCTCGGCGAGGTTAAGTGGCTGTTTGTGATGTCTCCCACTCACCCACTTAACCAGTCCGAAGCCCCGCTCACCGAGGCCCTGCTCCGCCGCTATCCAGCGGTCAACATTGCCGACAGCGCGCGTCGGTTGACCAAACGAGTGGCCTGGCGGTTGCCAGGGCAAAAAGAAATTCTGGTGCCCGATATCGAGACGAAAGTAGCCGCGCATATTGCGGGGGTGGGGATCGGTTTTTTACCGTTACCGCTTTGCCAGCCGCTAATCGCACAAGGCCAGCTGGTTAGCCGGGCTATTCCTGCCATGAGAGCCGCCTCGCCACTGAGCCTTGCCTGGCATACCGCCCACAGCGGCAAAGTTGTTGAGGATATCGTTGGCCTGTTTCAACAGCGGCGGCCAGAAATCCGTGGGTTTATGACACCTTTTTGCTAAACGAATGGCGAATATCAAGCTATCCCCCCTCACGTGGCGTAAAATGCCGGGGTGTATCGCTCCAGAGTCTTTAACCATGCCACATACCACCCGACCCGCAGTTAACTTCCGACAAATTCTCGCAGGCAACACGCCCATCATCGATGTGCGCGCCCCGATAGAGTTTCAACAAGGGGCAATGCCAACGGGTATTAATCTCCCGCTGATGAATGACGACGAACGCGCCGCTGTTGGGACCTGCTACAAACGCCACGGGGCAGATGCCGCGCTGAAACTCGGCCACGCACTGGTCGCCGGGGAAAAGCGCCAACAACGTTTAGACACTTGGGTCGACGTGATTCGCCGCCACCCGGATGCCCTGCTGTGCTGCGCGCGTGGCGGTCAGCGATCGCACATTACCCAGCACTGGCTGCGCGAGGCCGGTGTGGATGTACCGCTGATCGCCGGCGGCTATAAATCCTTGCGTCAGACCGCCATCACCGTGACCGCAGATTATGTCGAGCGGCCAATGGTGCTGATTGGCGGCTGCACCGGTAACGGGAAAACCCAGTTGGTACAGGCTCTGGCGTCAGGTATCGATCTCGAAGGGCTCGCCCATCACCGCGGCTCGTCCTTTGGCCGCACGCTTCAGCCGCAGCTTTCACAGGCCAGTTTTGAAAATGAACTGGCCATTGCGCTGTTGCAAAAAGACGCAGCGCGCTGGGTTATTGAAGATGAAGGACACATGATTGGGGCTAACCACTTGCCTGAATGCCTGCGCAATCGGATGGCGCAGTCCTCCATTGCGGTGGTGGAAGATCCGTTTGAGGTCCGGCTGGAGCGCCTTCGGGAAGAGTATTTCACCCGCATGCACCATGATTTTTTGCAGGCGTTTGGCGAAGAGCAAGGCTGGCAGGAATACAGCGACTATCTGCATCAGGGCCTGTTCGCCATCCGCCGCCGTTTAGGATTGCAACGTTTTGCCGAACTGACGGCAAGCCTCGACGAAGCGCTGCTTCAGCAGCAACGCGGCGCATCCACCGAGGTGCATTTCAGCTGGCTTAAACCGTTGTTGGTGGAATATTACGATCCGATGTATCGTTATCAGCTCAGTAAAAAAGCGGGAATGATTGTGTTCCGAGGTAGCTTTGAGGACGTTGCCGCCTGGCTGGCGGCATAACGCATTTTCCCGGTGGCAACGCTCGCTTGGGCCTACAAACCGGTAGGCCCGTGCGAGCGTCGCCACCCGACGGAGTTACACGTTGAACTGACGGAACAGCGCTTTTCCTTTCAGCAGGCGCAATCCTAACCAGCCGCCGCACAGAGAGAGCATTACCCCGCCACTTAGCGGCAGCGTGACCCAAAGTCGCCAGTCAGGCTCCCACGGAAAATCGAAGACTTTCGTCTGCAACACCGCCAGCGCGGTTTCTGCGCCAATAGCCGCCACCATCCCGGATACGAGCCCCAATAAGGCAAACTCAGCCCACAATGTGGTGCGCAGCAATGATTTTCCTGCGCCCAGCGTGCGCCAGACCACCAACTCCTGATGACGCTGTCGCATCCCTACCTGAACCTGCGCTAACAGCAGCAGCACGCCGCAGGCGGTCACCAGCACCACCATCACTTCCAGCGCCCGACTGACCTGCTCCAGCACCTGCCCGACCTGCTTGAGAATAGCGCCGATGTCCAGCAGACTGACGGTCGGAAATTCACGATTTAGCTGAGTCAGCAGCGCGTTGCCATTATCCCAGCGGAAACTGGTGAGCCAGCTTTGCGGCTGCCCGTCCAGCGCCCCGGTCGGGAAAATAAAGAAGAAGTTTGGTCGCAGGCTTTCCCAGTCAACTTTGCGCAGGCTGGTGACTTTCGCGCTGAACGCCTGGGTATCACCAGTAAAGGTCACGTTGTCGCCGAGCCCAATGTTCAGACGCTTCGCCAGGCCTTCCTCAATCGACACTTCCCCCACTTTCGGCGGCCAGCTGCCATCGGTTACCGCATTGTGTTCCAGCGGCTGGCTTTGCCAGGTCAAATTTAGCTCGCGGTTTAACGCTTCGTCTTTATTGCCGTCCGTCGTCTGACCGTTAATGTCCGTCAGACGCGCACGCACGATCGGGTAAAACGCCGACGGAATCACCTGATGTTCGGCCAGGAAGGCCTTCATCGGCCCGACCTGCTCTGGCGCAATATTGATCAGGAAGTAGTTCGGGCTTTCAGGCGGAAGCTGTTGCTGCCAGCGGTCAAGTAAATCGCCGCGCAGCACCATCAGCAACGCCAGCAGCATGAAGGAGAGCGAGAACGCCGCCAGTTGGCTGAGCGTGGACCACGGCTGACGTAACAAGCGGCTTACTGCCAGACGCAGCGCCAGCGATTTCAACGTTACGCGCCGGAGCATGTTCAGGAGAACCCAGCCCACCAGCCCGCAGAGCACGGCCAGCACGACTGCGCCCGCCAGCACCGACCACAGTAGCATTGAACCGCCCATCAGCCAGGCCAGCAGTAGCACAACCACTACCAACATCACCGGAATGTAGAATTTCAGCGGCCAGACGTTCGCCACCGCATCACGACGCAATACGCGCAGCGGCTGGGTCGCCAGCAGCAGACGCCACGGTCGCATTCCCACCAGCAGTGAAATCACCACCATCGCCCCAATGGCCCACAACCACGGCCAGAGGCTGGCGGGTGGCAACGCGGCAGGCAACACGGGTTTGAGTAGCACCATCAGCACGCGTTCAAACAGCATCCCCATTGCGCCACCGGTGACCAGCGACAGCAGCAAGAGCATCGCCCACTGACCGAGGATCAGCTTGCGCAGCTGCGCCCGCCCTGCCCCCAGCGTTTTAAGCACCGCCACCAGATCGTAGCGGCTACGGCAATAATGTCCCATCGCCACCGCTACCGCAGCGACCGCCAGCAGCAGTGTCAGCAGCGCCGACAACAGTAAAAACTGCTGCGAGCGCTCAAGAGATTTGCCGAGTGCACCTTCATCCTGCTCGAGGCCAATCCAGCGCTGATCGGGCTTCAGCTGCGGCAACAACCATTTCTCGTAGGCTTCAATCTGCTGCGGCGTGCCACCAAATTTGTAACGCCAGCTGACACGACTCCCTGGCTGTACAGCTCCGGTTTTTGCCACGTCGGCGATGTTCATCATCAGGCGCGGTGCCATCTGGAACGGGTTGAAGCCGGAATCCGGCTCCTGCACGACTTCGCCGGCAATACGCAGCGTCGCATCGCCGACGTCGATTGTGTCCCCCGTTTTCAGGTTCAGCAGAGCCATCAACCGGGGGGCTAACAGTACGCTACCCACCTGCGGCTTGAGGCCCGGCGGTTGGGTGTCCAGTTGGCCATACATCGGATAAACGTCATCCACCGCTTTCACACTCGCCAGCTGCGGGGTATCACCCGCGAAGGTCATAGTGGCAAAACTGAGCTGCTCACCGACCTGTAGCCCCAATTCGCGGGCTTTATTCAGCCATTCCTCCGGCGCGGTGCGCGCGGTGCGCAGCGTTCTGTCACCCGCCATAAATTCGCGGCTCTGCTGACTCAGCCCTTTGTCCATGCGGTCACTGATATTACCGAGCGCCAGCACACAGGCCACCGCCAGGCTCAGTGCCAGCCAGACAATCAGCAGTGACGGCGAACGCCATTCGCGCCAGAACCAACGGGCAATCATGATTCCTCCTGCAGCTGACCGTTCACCAGCCGCAGGCGTCGATCACAGCGCGCCGCCAGCGCCGGATCGTGCGTCACCAGCACCAGCGTGGTGCCATGCTCCTGATTGAGGGAAAACAGCAAATCGGCAATGCGATCGCCAGTTTGCCGGTCAAGATTGCCTGTGGGTTCATCGGCGAACAGCAAGTCTGGCCGACCGTTAAACGCGCGGGCCAGCGCCACACGCTGTTGTTCACCGCCGGAAAGCTGTGCCGGAAGATGATGCAGACGTTTGCCGAGCCCTAATTGCTCCAGAAGCGCCTTCGCGTGGCTGCGCCCCTGACTGTCGGTTTCACCGCGCAGCAGGGCCGGGAGTTCGACGTTCTCCAGCGCGTTGAGCGTCGGGATCAGCATGAAAGATTGAAACACAAAGCCCACATGACGGGCACGTAGCCCGGCGCGCGCCTCTTCGTCCATCGCGTGCAGAGGTTGCCCAATCAGATTCACTTCCCCGCTGCTGCCGTCGTCCAGCCCGGCGAGGATCGCCAGCAGCGTCGACTTACCGGAACCGGATTCCCCCACTAATGCAATGCTCTGGCCTCGTTTGACAACCAGCTCAACTCCGGTGAGGATGGATAGCTCCTGCTCCCCCTGACCGACGGATTTCTTAAGATGATGAACTTCAAGTATGTTTTCCATATCAAACTTATCTCATTGTTTTATAGATAAAAAATATAAAATAAGACCATCAAGGCAACACTAGAGGGATACCCCATAATAATATCAAGCTCGCTTCAGTATCACCCGACGCGGCTGCTCTGGCATTCTTCCGCACAAAAGGCCACCAGCAAGGGACACAACGAAATCATCAACGTAATTATCCAGCCCATACCACAGGCTTTGCTGCGCTATGCCGTGGTGGGGCTGATAAATATCCAGCATATCAAGCGGGGAAGCATCATCAGGAATCTCGCCACCCGGATAAACCTCAGCAAAATCATCTGGGTCAGTATATCGCCAGTATTCTTCATGAGTAATGCCGGAGCAGGCAAACGTCAGCACGTTCGCCACGCAGGCCGTGTTTACCAGTGAAGTTACTTCCCGGATGATTATCCCCGCAATCATAGGCGGGAGCTGCTCAGTATCGATATCGTTAACAATGGTTGTGGCGTAGAGCCGGTAGCGGTCATCGGTAGCGCAGTAACGATATTTCTCGATAAAGTTAGCAATCAGGCACAGAGAATCAGAAAGTTCCCTCCTGTCCTTCTCTGCACTTCTCCGAAAGGGGATCGCCATTAAGTCGGTGAGGATCTTCAGATAGTATGAATTGAGGCCACAGAATCGCGCGGGAAGCGCTTCTACAGCGTTTTTGATGTATGCCTCGTATTTCTTCTTGCCACTAGCCTTAAGGGTGTTGCGCGCCGCTATGAGATGCTCCCTGACGAACCCCAACCCGCGAAGATATTCGGTAAGCAATTCCGATGGGCGGGAATCACAAAACCCTCTGATGTCATGGGCACGCATACCCAGAGCACTGGAAGGTGACGGGTCAAACTCCACAGGTTCAGAAAACACTCGCGATTCTTCCTGCTGGGCGCGGAATTGTTGCATTGAGGCGGAGAGACGCTGAACAGAAGCGGATGCTCCTATAGAAAGCGTTGTATTGTTCATGTCCGCGGGATTGCTGCTCGGCATGGTAGGTCCTCTGGCGGTGACGGAAAGATATTCACTTTTTAAAGCGATAGATCGTTGTTTTCCCGGCCTTGATGCCTTTCCCTGCCAGCTCAGAAACAATCTGCGAGTAACTCAGGCCGCTATCCCACAGGGATGCGATAAACTCGCCATGCTCAAACTGAGGGCGACCGCAATGGACACCCTCAGCCTTTGCGCGGGAGATACCAGCATCACGGCGTTCGGCAATCAGACTTTTTTCCATCTCAGCAAAACCCGCCATCATATGAAGCATCATCTTCCCTGCTGGAGTGCTGAGGTCGAATCCCTCGCGGAGGCTGACTACCTTCACGCCCTTTGAGTCTAGCGCTTTAACTGTCGTCAGAACATCAACGGCATCGCGTCCGAGTCGGTCAATAGCAACCACCACGAATACATCACCCTTTCGTGCCATTTTCATGGCTTCATCTAGCGCCGGGCGCTTACTCGCGGGAACCGCACCACTAATGCCATCATCATAAAATTCAAAATCCCGCTCAACCTGATAGCCCGCGTCCTGAATTTGGCGACGCTGGTTTTCGATTGTTTGATCGTTCGTTGAAACTCGCAGATATGTGATGAGAGCCATAATTTTTCATTTCGTTCGTAAAGGTAGTTCGCAAACTGTATAGTTCATAAACAGTAAAATCAATCTTTACGAACTAATTAATAGTATGGTTTTCTGCTGTTCGTAAAGGAGTTCCTTTACGAACTCATTCGATCGAAACTAAGGCGGTGCGATGAACACAATGTTTTTACTTATGGCTGAATACGAAACACCAGCAGTGCCACTATCCGAGATCTGTGAAAAGTATCTGGGTATCAAGCCAGCCACAGCAGAGAAAAAGGCGCTACTGGGAGAATTGTTACTACCAACGTTTAGGCTTGCCGAAAGCCAGAAAGCCCCCCGACTTGTTCACTTGCAAGATCTGGCTGAGTTGATTGACCTAAAAAGGAAAGAGGCAAAAGAGCTTCTTAAGTACATAAACAGCTAACCCCTATACCCGTGCTAAGTGCAGGAACTCAATGCCGCCAATATGCATTGGCTCAGTAGCGAGAACGGAAAGAGGGCGTCAATTGCTGCTGTTGCCGGTCGTTTTGCTACCGCTGTAATGTGCCCACTTTTCCGGGTTTATGCCCACATGTGCCCACCTTTGTGCCCACTTATTCAACTCTCATTAACTCCAGAAAAATCCTGCTAAATCATGTTTTAAGTGTTGGGCACATGGGCGCACGAAAAAACCATATACGCATATAGAAAAATTCATGATGACGCGAGCGGGTATTTACTCCTTTATAATATTTTCCCACTGGCGTGCGGATCCATGTGCCCATGTGCCCATGTGTAAACACAGACACCAAACACCATTAAAACCATTGATATATATAGATATTATGCAATTACAGGTGGGCACATTAGTGGGCACGAGTGCTACTATTTTGGGCACAAATTGATTTTTTGTTTGTGCCCACCCTGTATAAATTGCCCAAAAAAGAGCATCAGGCTCAGTGGTGGTGATCCCCACCCTGAAATTTTTTAAAAAAATGAGCAGAAAAAAATATTTTATGAAAACCGCAGTAAAGAAGGTGTAGTACGATGAAATACAGCACTATTCCGTTAAGGCTGCTTTTTGTCGCTTTATGGGGTTACAGAGAGGTAGGGCGCGGGTTTATCGCTTACTGGTGGCGGTATGGCTGTAGTTCTACACCCTCCACTACGGTCTGATATCTGTATTAGCTCAGATTTAGTCTGGCACTGTTACTGCCCGGAGCTTAACCTAAGCTGAAAGGCGGCTCTGTGCCATTAACGGACGCTGATTACTCCGAAAAAATCCTAAGCTAGAAAAGGGCCGCAATCTCAGAAAAATTACGGCCCTTACATAACTACTATTCGTTCAGCCTGTCTCTGGATAAGGTATTCACCTCTGAGATGTGACTTTGAACAACATTATTTATTCGCGATTATCAGTGGCTTTTCGTCACCTGTGGCAGTTTCCATTCATTATCCATGATGGCATCTTTCGGCTGATACATACGGAATAGCAGATAGAAGTTGCCTTCAGGTGCAGGTAACCAATTGACATTCGGGTCGGTCGGTTTTGTGTGGCTCAGTGAGATGGTCAGCCCATTCCCGGGAGGTAAACATGATCTGGCAAAAGTGTAGCGGTATTAGGCGCAGCTATTTAGGGGGGCTTGGTATGAAGAGCTTTGCATCAGGTCCTCTGTGGTTCACAGGAATGCTGCTCTCTATATGGGGCGGGAGTATGGCAATTGTATTCATTGGATTGCAGACATGGCTGCTGCGTAATGCAGGAAATGCCGCACAGCCAGCGTCGGCCATTTACGTTGCAATTTTCAATGCAGCGATTGGCATCGGCGCACTTGCCGGAGGGCAGATATTCGCTGTCGTCGGTCTTCAGAACATGGTCTTGTTGGCGGCTTGTGTCATCATGTGCAGCATCGCTTTTGTATCAAGGCTGAAAAGCCCCGGAAGATAAAGTGAATCCTCGCAACGTGTTCCTCTAAATACCCGCCCCATAAAAAAGGCAGTGCCCCAAAGGACACTGCCTGTTATTCCATCAGAACTACCCTACTCGATTACTTCTTTTTGCCTTTCGCTTTTACGGTGGCATTTTCAATCGTTTTGACGGCTTTGGCCGCAGGCGTCGCTACCTTGGCCCCGGTCGCCTGAACGAACATTTGATAATACTCTTCTGACAGTTTGCGTATCGCTTTACCGATATTGGCATAGTCATATTCATTCAGGTTGGCCAGCGAAACGCGCCATGATGGGTCGGTGGTGCCGAACCCTTTACCTGGCAGCAGGATAACCCCTGTCTCCTCGGCCAGGCGGAACAACGCCTGATTCGGTTTCATCTGGCTTATCATCCACTGGGTAAAATCTTTCCCGTACATTTCTTCAGCCAGCTCTTGCAGGTCCAGCAGGTGGTAATAACGTACCGAGTTGGCGTCATACGGCATTGGCAGACCCAGCTCACGGTAAAGCGCTTCTTTACGACGCAATACGATACGTTTCATTTCAGCTTTATACGCATCCGGCTCATCCATCAGACAGAAGAGCGAGAACAGCGTCATCTGCGCCTGGATTGGCGTTGAAAGCCCGGCGGTGTGGTTCAGGGCGACGGTACGGCTATCCGCCACCAGACGGTCGATAAACTTCAGACTGCGTGGCGTGGTGGTGATGGATGAATAGCGTTTATCCAGCTGCTTCTGTTTGGCTTCTGGCAACGCCGCGATCGCCGCATCAATGATGTTGTTTTCGTGGGTCGCCACAATCCCCATACGCCAGCCCGTTGCGCCGAAGTATTTGGAGAAGGAGTACACCAGGATGGTGTTGTAAGGGCAAATCGCAAACAGCGAAACAAAGTTATCGGCAAAGGTGGCGTAAACATCGTCCGTCAGGATGATCAGGTCTGGACGTTTTTTCACGATTTCGGCGATATAACGCAGCGAATCGTCGTCAATTTTAACCGATGGCGGGTTGCTCGGGTTCACCAGGAAGAAGGCTTTCACCTTCGGATCCAGCAACTTATCCAGCTCTTCGCGCGTGTACTGCCAGTTGTTCGACTGCGGCGCGTCGATATGGATAGTTTTGAGGTTGTAGTCACTCAGCTCAGGGATCTCAATATATGGCGTGAAGATCGGCATGCCGAGCGCAATCGTATCGCCCTCATTGATGACATGGTTCGATTTCAGGCTGGCGAACAGATAGGTCATCGCCGCGGTACCGCCTTCCAGCGCATACATATCGAATTTGCCCACGAAAGGATAATTACCAATCATTTCTTTGTGGATGTACTTGCCGACAATCTCTTCGCTCATCGTCAGCATGCGGTCCGGCACCGGGTAGTTACAGCCCAGAATCGCTTCACACATCTCGTAGATGAAATCGCCCGCATTCAGCCCCATCTGGTCGCGGATATACGACACGGCGGACTCAATAAAACGCACTCCAGGAACCGTTTCATGCTGTTTGGCGAACAGTTCGAAGCGTGCCTCGATCCCTTCGCGCTGAGGGAATCCGCCAACATGTTCCATGTACCGGTAAGAACGTTCGGCTTCGGTCATCGCAAACAGGCCAAACTGGAAGAAGCCATGGCGTGGGGTCGTTGCGAGGAAGTTCGGGTTCCCACGGCCTGCATTTAACATCAACTGATTGCTTTGAACGGCACGCTGCATCAGTGCATCTTTCAGTTCAAAAGGGCTTAATAACGCGAGTTTTTCCGAATCGCTAAAATCCATGTCACTACTCCTTACTGAATCATTAACAGATTAAATTGCCAGCCCGCGGCGCTAGGGGCTGGCGACCATTTTGACGAAACTGCATTAAACCAATGCCACGACCAGCGGCCCCAACAGCGTCAAAAAGACGTTGGCGAGGGCATACGTGATAGCAAAGGGAACGGTTGGGACTGAGTTTTCAGCTTTATCGAGAATTTCACCGAAGGCAGGGTTAGCACTGCGCGTACCACTCAGCGCCCCGGCAAAAATGGCGGTGTTGTTGTAGCGAAGGACATAGCGGCCAAACAACATGGTGAGAATTAACGGCAGGATCGTCACCACGACACCGATAATGAGAAGTTTCAGACCCTGACTCTCGACGGTTTGTACCGCTTGCAGGCCGGAAGAAATCCCCACTACGACCACAAACGCAGCCAGGCCCAGATCTTTCAGGATTTGTACGGCACCAGAAGGCATATAGCCGAACGACTGACGACGAGAACGGAACCAGCCGAACAACAAGCCAGACAGCAATGCGCCGCCGCCACTGCCGAGGGTCAGTGGAATAGAACCGATTTTTGCAGTGAGCATACCGACCAATAGACCGACCACCAGACCTGCCCCCATATAAACGAAGTCTGTCTTGGCACTCGGCACAATGGCATGGCCGACCAGGTCTACTACGCGTTTAACGTCATTCTCCGCGCCAAACACGGTGACCATATCGCCCAACGCCAGCTCAGTTTCCGGCTCCAGCGGCAAAATTTTACCCTGACGCGAAATCTGCGAGACATACACGCCGTGACGCACATCGTGTGCCACTTCCGCCCGAATCTCGCCAAACGCCCTTTTATCGAGCGTCTTGTTGGTGATCACCACATCCCGGCGCTGCATGGTCAATTCCATGCCTTCTTCGTCGTGCATCTCCTTGCCTAATTTATCGGCAACGGAAACCACCGCGTTACGACGCCCCACCACCAGCACGATATCGCCAGGCAGTAACTGCATATCCGGGCTCGGCTCGAGAATTTGTTTGTCGCGCTTAACACGCTCAATGGTGATAGGCACTTCGGTGTTGTTTTCGAGGGCCTGCACGCTGGTCGCGATCCCGGAAGGCAGCTTGAAAATCCTGCCCACTAAATCAGGTGCCGCCGCTTCCTGGCCCGGCCCAAAGACGTTCGCCCCGGCCTGAATCTCGTTCTCGGCCTTCAGAGCATCGTCTTTAATGCTTCGACCCATAAATTTCGGCAGCAAATTCACACACACCAAAATGGCGCCGAAAGACCCGAACACGTAGGTCACGGCGTAGCCAATCGCCACGTTCCCTTGCAGGCGCTGAACCTCATCGGCCCCGAGGCCCAGTTTGGTAATCGCGTCACCCGCCGTACCAATGATTGCCGACTGGGTCAGAGCCCCGGCCGCAACCCCTGCGGCGAGACCTTTATCCAGATCAAACCAGCGCGCCAACAGCACCACGGTCGCCAGGGCGGTAATGGAAAGCACCAT
The DNA here is from genome assembly GCF_024764775.1 of Scandinavium manionii. Taxonomy (NCBI): domain Bacteria; kingdom Pseudomonadati; phylum Pseudomonadota; class Gammaproteobacteria; order Enterobacterales; family Enterobacteriaceae; genus Scandinavium; species Scandinavium manionii. The sequence goes on from NZ_JALIGC010000040.1 coordinate 642,295, forward strand.
CGCGAGAATGATTTCTTTGACGGACTGTTTGCCCAGCGAGCGGAAGAAATCTGGCCCGCTCTCATACCCGACGGCATAAATAAACAGGGCAAACATCACGGATTTCACTTCGGGGTCGATCTGAACCCCGACCTGGCTGACTATGACGGCCACCAGTAACGAGCCTGCTACCCCACCTAACTGAAACTTCCCAAATTTAATCTTGCCGATGTAATACCCGGCAGCAATCGAGAAAAACAGTGCGATCTCGGGAGACTTTTGAAACAAATCGTGCAACCAGTTCATGGGTTAACCTCAGTTACATGGATGAAAAGTCCTGACAGCTATAAGGGCTGGAACGAACTGGCCAGCCCGACAATCAACGGCCCCATCAGTGGGAGCACGACGTTGGAAATTGCGTAGGTGATGGTGTAACCCAGCAGCGGCGTGGAGTTTCCACACGCGTTCTGGATCGCACTCAATGCGGGTGTGCTGCACTGCTGCCCAGCGATGGCACCCAATAACACGGGTGGGCTGAGCTTGAGCAAAAAATGGCCGACTAACAGGGACAGCGAGGCAGGAATGACGGCAATCGCCACCCCAAGCACCGGCAAGGTAAAGCCATATTGTTCAATCAGTGCCAGCGCCTGTGGCCCGGATGACAGGCCAACACCGGCAATGAACCCGGCGAGGCCCAGATCTTTAAGCAGCGACAGCGCATCCGAATTGACCGTATGCAGGTCAGCGCGACGGGCGTGATACCAGCCGAGGATCAGACCGACAACCAGCACGCCGCCACCAGTGCCTGCGGAGAAGGGAATCCCACCAATTTTAAGGGTGAAGCTCCCGAGAATAGTGCCCAGCGCAATCGCCACCCCGGCAATGCCGAGATTGCTGGCCAGTTTGTCCGGCAACATTTTGCCGATAACGCCTAATTGCGGGGCTGACGTGCGACCACCGCCGGTACTTGCGTCGTAAACCTGCAAGATATCGTGTTTCTGCATCAGCGTGCCGGGCAGCGCGGGCAAAGTGGCATCGCCCCGCTGAATGGAGGCGACATGCACCCCTGGAGGTAACGTCAGGGTCTGAAGCGGCTGGTTAAACATCGCGGGTGCAAGGAGGACAACCTTGTAAGTATCAAGCGCAACGCTCAGCGACGTGGTATCGGGCATTTCCCTGCCAAGCATCTTCGAGATATCAATCATTGACCCGCGATAGCCCACCACCAGTACTTCATCGCCACGGCGTAGCTTGAGCCCCGGCGACAATGCCACCTGCCGCCCATGGCGTTGGACGCGGATAATACTGCTTTGCTGTCCCAGTTTTGTCAGGATCGAGGAAACGGTATACCCTGCTCCCCCTTCAACAATGTAAGCGCGCCCGACGACGGCAGGCAGCGCAGAAACCCCTTCGGTTTCAATGCGTCCGCCCATGCTCACCCACAGTTTATCGGCCTCTTTGCGCAAATTAATACGCAGGAGAAGCGGAAACAGTTGGCTGGTAACAATCACGATAGTGATCAGGCCGCAGATATAGGTAATGGAATACGCCGTCACCACATTACCCTGCAATCGAATGATTTCGTGGGCAGGCAGGTCGAGACGCGAAATCGCATCCGTCGCGGTACCCACCACGGCTGACTCGGTCGCGGCCCCGGCCATCATCCCTGCCGCGGTACCGGGGTCCAGCTGCATAACGACAGTAGCGGCCAGCACCAGAGCCAGCACCGCCACCACTTCAATCAGGCAAAAAATGCCCAACTGCAGGCCTCTGGCGTTCAGATTGGCAAAGAACTGTGGGCCGCCGCTGTAACCCAAAGCGAAGATAAACAGCATAAAAAACACATTCTTAATCCCCGACTCTACCGGAATATTCAGCTGTCCAATCAACAAGGCTGCGATGAGGGTGCCGCAGACGCCACCGAGCTGAATTGGCCCAAGGCGTATTTGACCAATCCCATAGCCAAATGTCAGGGCCAGAAAAATCGCCAGTCCTGGAGTCGTCTGCAACGCATGTGTGACGTCGGCGATCAAAGTACCCAACATTCTGTATCCCCGGTCATTGAGTGAAACCTAACGCAACGCATAATGGCCTGGTCATCAGCGATGCCCAATAATCCATTACTTTATTTATCCATAATAAAATCAGGGGAATTACACCCCATTAGAAAATGCCAGCCGAGACCTGATGAAACCTTTTCATCAGAAAGAGAGACTGTTTTTGAAAATATAGCAGATAATTCAACCATCAACAGATCAATGTAGAATGCAGGGGGAGACCAGCACGGTCTCCACATTGACAATATATTTTCTTTGTTATACCTCTGCTTTCGACGGTTTCGCCGTGTAGACAGCCTGCTGGTTATTGCTAAATAGTTAACAACAATGCCTTTTTAATTAATCAGCCGTCCTAAAGATCCATGCCCCCCTAAAAAGGCTGATTATTAACATTTCAGTTTCAACAGTGTTATCACATGTAAAACATTAAAAATTCACCATAAAAATCTGGTTATCTTTACTTCATCGGATGAAATGATAAGGGGTGAAAAGGTCCTTAAACAACCGTTTCATTTCGGATGGCGCAATTTAACCAGTGAAAGCAACCTGCCAGAAATAAGGGGGCGGAGGGGCAGAAGCAACGAAACGGCAGAGTAATAACCATTGCAAATTACAGGGGTAAGCATCCTCTACATTTCATGCATCTTATTTTTGTGGGCAGGGTGAATTCATTATTTGGATATTCCGAAAAGAATCCTTATATAAAGACCGTACGTAAAATCGCCGACGCCGAAGACAAAGATTACATCATTTAAGATGGCGACGCGGTGAACATCCTGTTCAACATGGAAACCATACGTTGGAGTTACGTTGAAGCGTATCCGGAAATGAAATTGTAATACATCGTGGAAATGATGAATCGCCACGGTTAATATCGATTAATTGATGACTTCGACAAGAGGAATGTCCGTAGTTCGCTCAAAGCCGACAGTAAGATTTGATTACGCGCAGCGCGAAGAAGCTGTCAGCTACATCATAGCTAAAATTTGAGCTAATAAAGATAAGCAGCCCCAGGTACTCTGGGGTATTGGCGGTTTTGTTTTCGGTGTTCATATTTTACCTACTTAAATTTGATTACTGCCGCTGCCTGGTGATTACGATCCAAAACCATCAACGCCAGAAACAACGATGAGACGGGTGTTTGTTCTGCCTTCTTTGTGTCCGGTCCGTACCTTGATAAACGTCGTTGCATTGGATTCAATCATCGGCTTGTCGCCACCTGTTACAGCCGCTGGCCATTCATAGCGTCCGGCCTGCCGCAATGCCTCCAGCTTCTTCAGGTAGCTCATGGATGGCATGACGGACTTAATGAATTCCGGACGTAAAAGCCATACGGGGTAAGTTTCGTCGCCATCTTCGCTGATTTTCTTCGTTTCAAAGAATCCAGCGCGATTATCGATATAGCGGCTATCAGCGCCGTCAGTGATGTTTTTAGGGGCAATGTGAGCGCGGTCCTTAACAATGGAAACGTGAAGCGCGTCAATGAATTTGCGGCTATCGCGGTTTCCGGTGCCGTTATGCTCTGTATATGCGTCAATCAGTGCCATAAACGTGGAATTAACATCGTCATCAGTAAATCCGGTTATGTGCTGCGTCAGCATACCGATGGCATACACAGGAGCCAGCTTTGACAGCGCACGAATGACAACGGGATCGGAGGTTTCGCTTTTAAGCCAGTTCATAAAGCTGTTCACCTGCTCTGCTATTTTCTCGCGCAGCACGGTGTTATCGATATTACAGAACTCAGAAAGCACGGCATCGAGTGGCGTACCGTAGTAGCGAGAGGCGTTGGCTTCAAACGCTTCCACGTAGGCGCGGGCATCAGCGTAGCCGTGAAGATCCGTATACGCGATGAATGGAATATCCAGCAGACGTGCGCCAACACCGCCTGATGTATCGCCGCCTTTCGACTCAACAAAGCTCTCGGCAGAAAGTTCACCAGATGAAAGGATCGCAGTTTCAAAACGTGGGGTTCTGATAAATCCATAACCAATAGGTTTACCCTGAATCTTTCCGTTGCCTTCGCTCAGGTCTCGAAATGCCTTGCTGAGCTTCGAACCTTCAGAGCTATCCCCTGTCCCAGCTAACTGCAATTCATCAAGAATAAGAAGCCCGTTGTTCATCGCCGTCGCTATCTGGGTGAGTCCGAAGGCCGTTGCCGACCATCCATACATAGAGCGCTCAGGCTTACCAAGTACACTGGCGGCGCCTTTTAGCGCTGTAGTCTTACCCTGCGTGGTCGTCCCGAATATGTGGACTATCGGCATTTCTGCCTTCGCTTTATCGGTCGCCATCAGATAAAACGGAGCAGCAAGTGCATACAGGATGCAAAAAACCATGATGGGGTTGCCCATTGCCAGTGCTGCTACGTTGTTACGCCAGTCTTCGAGCGCGGTGACGGAAAAAGGGGTTGTATCTTCTGGCAGGGTGAGCATTGCACAATGTGTACTCGCCTTATGTCCGTAGGTTTTCCCGTTTGGCAATGTGTAGTTGTACCGCGGTTTACCGTCCTCATCGGGCAGGCGGTACCAACCGGGAAGCATTGAATAAGTAAATTTAGGAGCGGGCTTCCATGAAAATATGGTAGCGATCATCTCCATTGCTTTCGTGCTCTGGTCTGGCTCGCCACCAATGGTTGACAGCGCAACACGAATAAGTTTAGGAGTTAACTCGCTCTGTTTAATGGTGATACGGTTTCCGGTGTCGCTTCCTATCGTGAGACACGCCTCTCCGTCAATCGTGCCGCGCCCGATAACATCTACCCCCACACAAATCACTGTGCTGATACAGTCAGTAACTCGCTTTTCGTCCTCCTTACCGCGTACAGATGGCTCATGCAGAATATAGACTTTTCGTTGACTGCGATTATCGCAAAGTATCCAGTGGATACATGCATATATAGCTTTAATGCTTACAAGATGCTGCTCGATTGAATCACGCGCCAGGTGCCACTTCTCAAAGTTGTCAGGAACACCCATGCTGAAATCAAAGCCAGCCGGAACTATGGAAGTTCGCTGTTTTCTGGTGTTTATTTCGTGGTATGGGACGTGAATGGTGGCGGCGCTGCTGCTCTTCACGTCCCGCTCTTTTCTGACCTTCGCCAGTTCGCGGTTAAATTCTTCAGCCATTCGCTCGGCTCCCAGCTCTGCCCGCACGTCGTCCCAGTCCTGTTTTTTACGCCCCAAACAGCCCGGAAATACCACCAGCGCACCGGATAACCTTGCGGCTTCGTTGGCTTTGATAATTCCCGTATTGGCCTTTACCTTGCCGTTAGCGTCAACATCGCCGGGAGCGTGGTAGTCGTTATCTGCCGCAATGACAATTTCGAGCGCAGGAAATCTCTCCCTGAAAGCCGTGACGACGCTCAAAAGGTTTGCCGCATACATTGCTGCTATAATGCGAGAAGATGGCACAGCGATAGATAGGCTAAGCGCCGTTGCATATCCTTCAGCAATAATGAAGGTGGTATCTGGCATTTCTGGCGTGTAAACCGGAATAAACATGCCCGATGTTGGCAATCCCTTCATCGGATCCTTGCTGCGACCATCAGGGAAAGGTTTTGCCAGTAATCGTTGCACATTCACCAGCTCGCCATTGATATTGTGAATCTCAGCAAGCCCAGTTCCATCAGCGGTAACGGAAAGACGTTGCGATTCAATCGGAAAGCCTTTACGGGTCAGGTAATGACATTCACCGAGGCGGGCAGAATTTAGCAATTCGCGCATCGTCTTGCGGGATTCTCTAGCCTGTTGCTCTGCTGCCTCCTCCCGTTCGCGGCGTTTTTCTGCTGCGATACGTTCATTTTTTTTGCGTTGTTCATCCATCTGCGCCCGCTCTTCGCTGGTCATGCCCTGTCTGAAGTAACCCCAGCCGCAAGCCTCATCAATTAATTGCGCGGCCTGTTTAATCTGCTGCCCATCTGGTTTACTGTCGCGAGCACAACCACAGCGCATACGTGCTACCAGCTCCAGCAGGTTAAATCCAATTCCAGCCGCTCCACACGTACAGATATACGTCCCGGCATTCTTGCCGTTGTCGTAAATTCTGAAGCTGTCAGATTTGCCGCATATTGGACAGGTGTGCTTTTTAGAACCGTGTGGCTCAGGTATACCCAGTGGGGCGAGCGCATCTCGCCAACCTTCTGCCATGATGCGGGCTTTAGCCTGGCTAAAAGGAGTGTTCGGGGTGGTGTTCTTATTCATGGTGATGACCTCACGCCACCAATCAGCCCATCTGTGGCCGCTGGTGACTTTTTTGATACCGCTATTTTTGTGGCTCTAAATTCTCATGGTGTGGCAAGTTCACCACGGCGGTTTTGGCATCAGCCTTCAGCCACCGACAGCGCCGCCAGCCATGCCATCTCACACCGAAAATGGCTATAACATCACCAGCGACAAGCCCCACCATATTGCCGATGGCGACGGAGTCCGTAAGATGCAAGCTGAGAATATCCCTGCCGTACTTAATGGGGCAGTTCGTATCCACAATTTTCAGCATGATATTGTGTCCGTACTTTCCGAGCGTGACAGGCCTGAGTACGAGCGCTTTTATGGCGTATCGCGGGCGGTCAATCGGGGTTGGTGTGATCAGTGTTGACCGCATATCAATAATCCTCCCCGGCAATGGTTAATTCGGCCTTTCGGACTATAGATTGATTTGGACTATTGATGCTCATTGCGCCCCCTCCGCCACTGCATAGCCGTTAGCTTTGGTTGAGTCGATAAGCCACTGCTTAACTTCATCTTCACGCCATACGCTGATACGTGGCGACAATTTGGCGGGCACAGGGAAGGAACCTTTGCCCATCAGGGCGTAGATGACCTGCTCGCTGCGGAATACGATTGCTTTGACTTCATCTAAGCGGATCCAGTTGAATTTAGGGTTGAATGGTTGCGGGTTCCAGCACTGCGGGGACATAGCCATTATGCGATTCCTCCGTTCTGGATGACACCAGCGAAAGAAAGCACATATTAACGGCTGGCGGATTGACGGGCATCGCGTTCTGTTGCAGCGGTAATATGCAGCATGACAGGGCGAACTGATTTGAGGTTTGCACGCTCAACGGCGGCAAAAATGAAGGTTTTTAGGCGAGCGTGGACACAGACAGCCATGGTGGCGATCTCCTTTTGCAATGATTGTAAATCACCACAAATCGAGACCAATCGATTGGTGGTGAACTGGCAGCAGATTGGTCTTACCGGAGCAAAAGGAACCCGGCGCTTCTTACGAAGCTCCGCCACCAGCCCACCATTGAAGGCGTGCAGGATATTAGACAATAAAAAACACGCTGCGGCGCGTGTGTTATCGCCTTTTGCTTTATCCGGGAGACCAATCCCGACACCTGATTTTGCAGGTGCGGACGAATAATCTTTCAGTTTAGGTAAGGTTGTCAACATTAAATGTCCCTCATTAACTCTTTGTGTGTCAGTGAGGGAACTTTGCCGGGATGCTGAGAGCTTTTGTTTTACCGCTAACGGCAGCAAAATATAATTTGCTGAATTTAATCACTTTTTACGTGAATATTTCTTTTTTATAGGTATCAGTTTCATTATCGCGCTTTCGCTCATGCCGTCTAGCGTCTCAGCCTTTCCGGGCGGCGCGATATCCTTCAATTTATTGATAAACTCTACTTTCGTTGACCACTGACCACCTTCCCACTGTTTAACGAGCCATCTTTCAAGGGATTTTTTTTTGGTGTCTGGTTTAGCTGGATGGTGCCCGCCCTTCGCTTGGTTTTTAATTAGTCCACTTACTGCCCTTCCCTCGCTGAAAAACAAAATTTTGTTGAATGATGCAGATATTGAGCGGCGATTGTTTGAGGGGTGATATTCCCTTTTTTTATCTGGCACATACCTGAAATACATCTGTAACTCCGAAACAGGAACTTCATCACCTTTATCGTTTATCTTGATATTTCCGTCCTTATCAGCCTTCGCCTCAATGTTGTCAATCGCGCTATCAATAGTGCCACGCTGATAAACAAGGAAATCGGCGATAATTTCCCGCAGGCCATCAGCGGGAACGTCTCTAAGTTTTTCTTTTATGGCGCTATGTGATAAATCACACTCCTGATGCGACATATCGATCCAGAATTTAGAACTTGATGGATCTGGCTTGCCATAACGCCTTGACGTGCTTACGCGCGCATAGGCAAATTTATACGCCCTAGCATCACCCGCAGCGTTTTTTGCCAACTGCCATGCGGGAGAAAACCCCTCGATAGAATGTATCTCCGAAACTCTGGATAATTTTTCCTCCTCATCAGCGATTAGCTTTGCCTTCTCCCTCTCATGTATAGATAGTATTTTCTTAGTAACCATGTGAATCACCAGCGTTAACGGAAAGGGAGGTTGCTGCGCGATGCAGTTCGTCGATGTGATCGGCGTACCACTGAAGCATCTCGCGACGGTTGTCGAGGTATTGAGCGTGGTTGTACGTGCTGCGAATGGTGTTTTTGTCAGCGTGGGCTAGCTGCGCTTCAATCCATGCAGTGTTATATCCCTGCTCATGTAGGATCGTACTCATTGTGTGCCTGAATCCGTGCCCTGTAGCCTCATTTCCGTACCCGCAGCGATGTATCAAATTGCCAACAAGACCGGGGGACATCGCCCGCAGCGCATCGCGTTGGTTTGGAAATATCAATCCATGTGGGCCAGTTATAGACCGCATAAACTTCAGAATATCGATGGCCTGCCGGGAGAGCGGGACAATATGCGGCCTATCCCCCTTCATTCGTTCGGCTGGCATTCGCCACAGCGCCGCATCTAAATCGACCTCGTTCCACGCCCCTTCACGGGCTTCGGTTGGTCGCAAACCTGTGAGCATCAGGAGCCTGATTAATGATATGACTATCAGGCTTTCACCAGACGTCGTGAGAACATTCAGGAACGAGCCTATCTCTGAGGCGTCCAACGATGCGAAGTGGCCTTTTTTGTGGCGCTGTAGCGCACCGGTTAAGTCTCTGGCGGGGTTGTATTTGGCCTTACCCGTTATAACAGCAAACGCGAATACCTCCGAACATCTGGAGCGGGCATTGCTTGCTACAGTTTTCGAGCCTTTCGCCTCGATCTTCTTCAGAAGTTTGAGAACATCAGGCGGCTCAATCTTCGCAACGGAACGACCTCCGATAGACGGCAGAATATGGTTATCAAACAGACGTGTTATGTTTTTCGCATAGCTATCAGCCCACCGGGCTATTCTGGATTGATACCATTCGCCGTAAACGTCTCTGAACGAGGAGCCAGAGCGATTTGCTTCGATCTCTTTGGCTTTTTCATCTACAGGGCTAATACCCTGAGCCACTTTCGCGCGAGCGTTTGCCGCCTGAATGCGGGCAGTAGACAGGGTGACGTCTGGATAAACACCTATGGATAATTTTTGTTTTTTTCCGTTCAGGGTGTACCTGAAACGCCACAGCTTAGAGCCATTGGGCTTTATGAGAATTGCCAGACCTCCACCATCAGTGATCGTGTACTCGCGTTCTTTGGGGGTGGCGTTTTTTATGTGGGCATTGGTTAGCAAAGTATGTCCCTCGCATTTTACTTTTTTTCGAGGTTACTACGGAGGGACACTTTATTACACTGTTTTCGTGATACTCTCACAGAGTTAGCAGGAGTTTGTAAAAGCCAAAAAAGTCAGCAAGTAAGGGGGTCTAGCTGTGGTTGCAATCCGTTTTGAGAAGTTACTTAAATCTATCAAGTATGTTTTCCGCTGGCATGTGCCGTTCCTGTTTCTTTTGCTGTTAACCTGCCGCGCCGCATTTGCCGACACGCTGTTAATTCTGGGTGACAGTCTGAGTGCCGGGTATCGCATGGCGGCAACGGCCGCATGGCCCGCGCTCCTTAATGAAAAGTGGCAGCCGAAGACCGAGGTTGTCAACGCCAGTATCAGCGGTGACACATCGCAGCAGGGGCTGGCGCGCCTGCCAACGCTGCTCAAGCAGCACCAGCCGCGCTGGGTGTTGGTCGAACTGGGCGGTAACGATGGCCTGCGCGGGTTTCAGCCTCAACAAACCGAGCAAACCCTGCGAACGGTTATCGAACAAATTAAAGCCGCCAACGCCGAACCACTGTTGATGCAAATTCGTCTGCCTGCGAACTATGGCCGTCGGTATAATGAGGCCTTTAGCGCGATGTATCCGCAGCTTGCCAAAGAGTTCGATATTCCTCTGTTGCCATTTTTCATGGAAGAGGTCTATCTGAAACCGCAATGGATGCAGGATGATGGTATTCACCCCAATCGTGACGCGCAGCCGTTTATAGCGGACTGGATGGCGGCACGCCTGGCTCCCTTAGTTAAACACGACTCCTGAATATCAGGAGTTGTCTTCAGGTAAAGTTATGCAAAAAACGGTCTTAATAACAGGATGTTCCAGCGGAATTGGGCTGGAGAGTGCGCTTGAGCTGAAACGCCAGGGCTTTCGCGTACTGGCCGCGTGTCGCAAGCCGGAAGACGTGGCCCGCATGTCAGGTCAGGGGCTGACGGGAATTATTCTTGATTTGGATTCGCCCGACAGCGTGGACCGCGCCGCCGACGAAATCATCGCCCTGACCGATAATCGCCTGTTCGGCATTTTCAATAATGCCGGCTTCGGCGTGTACGGCCCGCTGAACACCCTGAGCCGTACGCAGCTGGAGCAGCAGTTTTCCACTAACTTCTTCGGCGCACATCAGTTGACCATGCGCCTGCTGCCCGCCATGGAGCCGCACGGCGAAGGGCGAATCGTGATGACGTCCTCGGTGATGGGCCTGATATCCACGCCCGGCCGTGGAGCGTATGCCGCCAGTAAATATGCTCTGGAAGCCTGGTCCGACGCACTACGCATGGAGCTGCGTCACAGCGGCATTAAAGTTAGCCTGATTGAACCCGGCCCGATCCGCACCCGCTTCACTGAAAACGTCAACCAGACCCAGGCTGATAAACCTGTCGAAAACCCGGGTATCGCCGCCCGTTTTACCCTCGGGCCAGAGGCGGTGGTGGAAAAAGTGCGCCATGCTTTCACCAGCGAGAAACCGAAAATGCGCTATCCGGTGACCCTGGTGACGCACGCAGTCATGCTGCTCAAGCGCGTACTGCCGGGCCGAATGATGGACAAAATTTTGCAGGGCTGAGTTGAAGCACCGTCCTCCGCCCCCATCTCAATAAGATATCGACTCATATCGAATAAAGAGAATGACTTATGTCTGCACAGTATATCGTTAACATTACCGAAGCTAACCTGCACCAGACCCTGGAGCAGTCCGCCACCGTTCCCGTCCTGTTCTACTTCTGGTCTCCGCGTAGCCAGCACTGCGAGCAGTTAACCCCGGTGCTGGAAAGCCTCGCTAACCAGTACAACGGTCAGTTCATTCTGGCGAAGCTCGACTGTGACGCCGAGCAGATGATTGCCTCCCAGTTTGGCCTGCGCGCCATTCCGACCGTGTATCTTTTCCAGAATGGCCAGCCTGTCGACGGTTTCCAGGGCCCGCAGCCGGAGGACGTTATCCGTACGCTGCTCGATAAATTCCTGCCACGTGAAGAAGAGCTGAAAGCCCAGCAGGCGATGCTGCTGATGCAGGAAGGCAATCACGCCGACGCGCTGCCGCTACTGAAAGACGCGTGGCAGCTGTCGAATCAGGACAGCCAGATAGGTCTGCTGTTGGCGGAAACACAGATTGCGCTAAACCGTTCAGAAGAGGCAGAAGCAACGCTGAAAACCGTGCCAATGCAGGATCAGGACACCCGCTATCAGGGCCTGGTGGCGCAAATTGAGCTGCTGAAACAGGCGGCCGACACCCCGGAAATCCAGCAACTGCAGCAGCAGGCGGCGGAACATCCGGAAGACGCGGCTCTCGCGTCACAGCTGGCGCTGCAGCTGCATCAGGTTGGGCGCAATGAAGAAGCGCTGGAACTGCTGTTCAGCCATCTGAAGAAAGACCTGGGCGCGGCGGATGGTCAGGCGCGCAAGATGCTGCAGGAAATCCTTGCGGCGCTCGGTACCGGCGATGCGCTGGCGTCGAAATACCGTCGCCTGCTGTACTCCCTGCTGTACTGATATTCCCTCTCCCCGGCGGCGTCCTGTCGCTGGGGCATTATGTACGCTTTCAACACAGAAGAACGTTACCGCAGCCTACTGAATAAAAGTTATACTTCCTGTATCAGCCCTGACATGTAAGTCCCAGGGTTACCCAGCAAAAACAGGAGGTTTTTAATGCTCATCTTTATTCCCGTCTTGATCTTTGTGGCGTTGGTGATTGTCGGCGCAGGCGTCAAGATCGTTCCTCAGGGTTATCAATGGACAGTCGAGCGCTTTGGCCGCTATACCAATACCCTGAATCCAGGTTTAAGTCTGGTGGTACCCTTCATGGACCGTATTGGCCGTAAAATCAATATGATGGAACAGGTGCTGGACATCCCATCCCAGGAAGTTATTTCCAAGGATAACGCCAATGTTTCCATTGATGCGGTTTGTTTTATTCAGGTAATTGATGCCCCGAAAGCGGCGTATGAAGTCAGCAACCTGGAACTGGCTATCATCAACCTGACGATGACCAATATCCGTACCGTGCTGGGCTCGATGGAGCTGGACGAAATGCTCTCCCAGCGTGACAACATCAACACCCGCCTACTGCATATCGTCGATGAAGCTACCAACCCCTGGGGCATCAAAATCACCCGTATCGAAATTCGCGACGTGCGCCCACCGGCTGAACTTATCGACGCTATGAATGCGCAGATGAAAGCCGAACGAACCAAACGTGCGTACATCCTGGAAGCCGAAGGGATCCGTCAGGCGCAGATCGTCAAAGCCGAAGGTGAGAAGCAGTCGAAAATTCTCAAAGCGGAAGGTGAACGTCAGTCAACGTTCCTGCAGGCGGAAGCGCGTGAGCGTTCAGCCGAAGCGGAAGCCCGCGCCACGCAAATGGTATCCGAAGCCATTGCCGCCGGGGATATTCAGGCCGTGAACTACTTCATCGCGCAGAAATATACTGATGCGTTACAGCAGATTGGCTCAGCGAATAACAGCAAAGTGGTAATGATGCCGCTGGATGCCAGCAGCCTGATGGGCTCGATTGCCGGGATTGCTGAACTGGTCAAAGACAGTGCCGGTGAGCGGAAAAAGCCATGATTGACGCCCTTCTCATCCACCCGCACATTTTCTGGCTGAGCCTCGGCGGCGTGCTGCTGGCGGCAGAAATGCTAGGCGGGAATGGCTATCTGCTGTGGAGCGGCGTGGCGGCGATTGTCACCGGCCTGCTGGTCTGGCTGCTGCCGTTTGGCTGGGAGTGGCAAGGGGTGGTGTTTGCGGTGCTGACGCTGCTCGCCGCCTGGCTGTGGTGGCGTTGGCTGTCGAATCGTGTTCGTCAACAGCCGCGCGCCGACAGCCAGCTCAATCAGCGCGGTCAGCAGCTGGTCGGTAAAATCTTCACGCTGGATACGACACTCATCAATGGTCGTGGTCATATGCGCGTCGGCGACAGCTCATGGCCGGTTCTTGCCGAGGACGATCTTCCGGCAGGCACCCGCGTAGAAGTGTTCGCCGTGGAAGGCATTACCTTAAAGGTGCGCCCACACTAGCTACTTTTGCGATGACAGCAGCCGGACAGATTATCAATAATCGGGCAGTCGGCGCTGTCATCTCCTGGACAGGCATCCGCCAGCGCCAGCAGCTGTTCCCGCATACTCTGCAATTCCGTGATGTGCTTTTCGATATCGGCTACTTTCTGCAACGTCCGCGCCTTCACATCAGCGCTGTGACGCCCCGGATCGTTGAACAGATCCACCAGCTCGCCACACTCTTCCAGGTTGAACCCCACCTGACGCGCCTGACGCAGCAGCGTCAGCTCATCCAGATGTTTTTGCGTGTAGCTGCGGTAGCCGTTATCGCTGCGCAACGGCGGGGTGACTAGGCCCTTCTCTTCGTAAAAACGAATCGCTTTGCTGGTTAAACCGGTTCTTTTCGCCACGTCGCTGATATTCACGCCTGCCTCCACTCATAAGTTGTGGGAATAGCTTAACTGCGCCAGAAGGTCCTCGACAAGAGGATCAACACCGGATAAATCTCCAGACGGCCCAGCAGCATCGCCCCGCACAACAGATATTTGGCGGTATTGTCGAGCGTACCGAAGCCCGTCGCGGTCGCGCCAAATCCCAGGCCCATATTATTGATGCAGGCGGCGACGGAGGCAAACGATGTGAGCAGATCGTAGCCCAAGAGATTCAGCGCCCAAATGAATGAACAGGTGCAGAAAATGTATAAAAAGAAGAAACTCCAGACCGATCGCATCACCCTGTCGTTAATCACCGTGTTGCCCACGCGCACGCTCATGATGGCGCGCGGATGTGCCAACTGGTGCACTTCGTGGCGGCTCTGGCGGAACAGGATCAGGAATCGCAGCGCCTTAATCCCGCCACAGGTTGACCCCACACAGCCGCCGAAGAAGCTCGCCGACAACAGTAAAACCACCACGTGCGTGGGCCACGAAGCGTAATCCGCCGTCGCCAGCCCATTATCAGTAATCATTGAGCTGACGAGGAAGAAGGAGTGCACGAACGACGCAGGCAGCGCGTACATTCCTGCCCGCCAGACTTCGAAGGTAATTATCGCGACCACCAACATCACCACGCAGAGGAAAAAGCGCAGCTCGCTGTTGCGGCGAAAAGGCTTAAGACTGCGGCGCGAAAGTGCGACGAAATAAAGGGTAAAGTTCACCGCCGACAGCAGCGAAAACCCGCCCGCCACCAGTTCGATGGCGTAGCTGTTGTAGTAGCCAATACTCTCGCTTTGGGTGGAAAAACCGCCCAGTGAAACGGTCGATAAACCGTGGCACAGCGCATCGAAAAACGGCATTCCGGCAAGGTAAAACGCCAGCGTGCAGGTCATGCCCAGCAGCATGTAGGTGAACCACAGGCTTTTGGAGGTGTCCGCCAGACGCGGCGTCAGGCGCTCTTCTTTAAACGGACCCGGCATTTCTGACTGATACAGCTTCATGCCCCCGATACCCAGCAGCGGCAACACCGCAACCGCCAGGACGATAACGCCTAACCCGCCAATAAAGTTCAACTGTGAACGGTAATAGAGAATCGAACGCGGCAGATGCGTCACGTCACTGAAAATCGATGCCCCGGTGGTGGTTATCCCGGACACGCCCTCAAAAATCGCGTCGGCCAGGGAAATATTAAGCGAATCATCCAGCCACAGCGGCATCGCGCTTATCAGCGAAAACAATAACCAGAACAGAACGATGATGATAAATCCGTCACGGGTTTCGAGCTGGATTTTCGACTGGCGCGTTAGCCCCCAGCCAATCAGCCCGGCGGGGAAGAAAATGGCAAACGTCGACAGAAACGCAAACAGGCTACGCTCCTTATCCACCAGTGCCAGTAGCATGGGCGGAAGCATCGTCAGGCTATACAGCACAACGAGGAAAGCGCAGAGATGGATAACCACTTTAATGCGTGTCGAAATATACATACCAGTGAGAGGACTTAGATTGATCAAGTTGTCGGCAGTATAAGTGATTTGCACAGCAGCATTTTGTTTTACTGGGGTAAATCAGAGATACCCTGTGATTTGACCGGGAATTTATCGTTAACGACGCCTTTTGTAAATCACCCTTGACCTTCCCCTTGATGGAAGGTTTAAGCTTTATCACAGTGATAGAAAGAAACAGTGTCGACGCGGTTTGTCGGCTAATCCATCAGGAGAATGAATATGTCTCAAATTATTGATCTTACGCTGGACGGCCTCACCTGCGGCCACTGCGTCAAACGCGTTAAAGAAGCTCTGGAGCAACGTCCGGACGTCTCTCAGGCAGACGTGACAACCACTGAAGCGCATGTCACCGGTAGTGCCAGTGCGGAACAGTTAATCGATACCATTAAACAGGCCGGATACGGGGCGGAGCTTAGCCACCCAAAGGCTAACCCGCTGACAGAGTCATCAATCCCGTCGGAAGCACTGACAGCGGTCCCTTCAGCGCTTCCGGCAGCCGATGACCTTGATGACAGCCAACAGCTGCTGATCAACGGCATGAGCTGCGCCAGTTGTGTCTCCCGGGTTCAGAACGCGCTTGCTGCCGTTCCGGGCGTCACCCAGGCACGGGTCAATCTGGCGGAACGCACGGCGCTGATAATGGGCAGTGCGGCCGCCACCGATTTAGTGCAGGCGGTGGAAAAAGCGGGCTACGGTGCAGAAGCGATTGAAGATGATGTGAAGCGTCGCGAGCGTCAGCAGGAAACCGCCGTCGCCACCATGAAACGCTTCCGCTGGCAGGCGATTGTCGCGCTGCTGGTCGGTGTTCCGGTGATGGTCTGGGGAATGTTCGGCGACAATATGATGGTCACCGACGCCAATCGATCCCTGTGGCTGATGATTGGTCTGGTGACGCTCGGCGTGATGGTCTTTGCCGGGGGCCACTTCTACACCAGCGCATGGAAAAGCCTCAAGAATCGCACCGCGACCATGGATACGCTGGTCGCCCTCGGTACGGGCGTGGCCTGGCTCTATTCGATGAGCGTGAACTTGTGGCCGCAGTGGTTCCCGATGGAGGCCCGGCATCTTTATTATGAAGCCAGCGCGATGATCATCGGTCTGATTAACCTCGGCCATATGCTCGAAGCTCGTGCTCGCCAGCGTTCCTCTAAAGCGCTGGAAAAACTGCTCGATCTGACCCCGCCGACCGCACGCGTCGTAACGGAAGAGGGTGAGATATCAGTGCCGCTGGCAGACGTACAGCCGGGCATGACGCTGCGTCTGGCCACCGGCGACCGCGTTCCGGTTGATGGTGACATCACTCAGGGTGAAGCGTGGTTTGACGAAGCGATGCTGACCGGCGAACCGGTTCCACAGCAAAAAAGTGACGGCGACAACATTCACGCCGGGACGGTAGTGCAGGATGGGAGCGTACTGTTCCGTGCCAGTGCGGTCGGCAGCCACACCACGCTATCGCGCATTATTCGCATGGTACGCCAGGCCCAAAGCAGCAAACCGGAAATCGGCCAGCTGGCTGACCGCATCTCCGCCGTGTTTGTCCCGACGGTGGTCGCCATTGCGTTACTGAGCGCCGCCATCTGGTATTTCTTCGGCCCGGCGCCGCAGATTGTCTACACCCTGGTGATTGCCACCACGGTGCTGATCATCGCCTGTCCGTGTGCATTGGGGCTGGCAACGCCGATGTCGATTATCGCCGGGGTTGGCCGCGCGGCTGAATATGGCGTACTGGTGCGTGACGCCGATGCGCTGCAGCGAGCAAGCGAGCTGGATACACTGGTGTTCGATAAAACCGGCACCCTGACCGAAGGCAAACCGCAGGTCGTGGCAGTGAAAACCTACGGTGATATTAATGAAGCGCAGGCCCTACGCCTTGCCGCCGCACTTGAACAAGGATCCAGCCACCCGCTGGCTCACGCCATTATTGAAAAAGCCGGTGAAACACAACTGCCACAGATTTCCACGTTCCGTACCCTGCGGGGTCTGGGTGTGAGTGGCGAGGCCGAAGGCCACGCATTGCTGCTGGGGAATCAGGCCCTGCTAAATGAGCAGCAGATTGCTACATCAGATATTGATCCAGAGCTTGAAGCGCAGGCAGCCAAAGGGGCGACGCCGGTACTTCTGGCAGTCGACGGCAAAGTCGCGGCGCTGTTTGCCATTCGTGACCCGCTGCGGGCTGGCAGCGTTGCTGCCCTGAAAAGACTGCACCAGGAAGGCTATCGCCTGGTGATGCTGACGGGCGATAACCCGATTACCGCCCGGGCGATTGCCAAAGAAGCGGGTATCGATGAGGTAATGGCCGGCGTATTACCGGATGGCAAAGCCGAAGCGATTAAAAAATTGCAGGCTGAGGGCCGGAAAGTCGCGATGGTCGGCGACGGTATCAACGACGCCCCGGCGTTGGCGCAAGCGGAAGTGGGTATCGCGATGGGCGGCGGCAGCGACGTTGCCATAGAAACCGCAGCCATCACCCTGATGCGCCATAGCCTGGTCGGCGTGGCGGATGCGCTGGCTATCTCAAAAGCGACGCTGCGTAACATGAAGCAGAACCTGCTGGGGGCATTTATTTACAACTCGCTCGGCATTCCGATTGCCGCCGGGATCCTCTGGCCACTGACCGGTACGCTACTCAACCCGGTGGTCGCGGGGGCGGCGATGGCGCTGTCGTCCATCACCGTGGTCAGTAACGCTAACCGCCTGCTGCGGTTTAAACCGAAAGCGTAACGCCTCATCTGGCCCTTAATTCAGGACGTTAAGGGCCAGATACTGCAGCAACATGATCGTTTTGCCATCCTGAATTTCCCCGCTGCGCACCGCTGCCAGCGCCTTCTCTAGCGACCATTCCAGCACTTCGATATCTTCGCCTTCGGCTTCAATACCCCCGCCCTGCCCGCTTCGGTCCTGTTCGCGATATTCAGCGATAAAGAAATAGAGTTTTTCGGTCACCGAGCCCGGGCTCATGAAGGCCTCAAAGATTTTCTCCGGCTCGGCAATCTGAAAGCCCGTTTCTTCCTGCGCTTCGGCGATGATGCGCTGCTCCGGCGAGGCGTTATCAAGCAAACCCGCAGCTGCCTCAATCAGATAACCATTTTGATCATGCAGATACACCGGCAGGCGGAACTGGCGCGTCAGCACCACCGTTTTTTTATCGCGATTGTAGAGCAAAATAGTGGCGCCGTGGCCCCGGTCATAGGCTTCGCGGCTTTGCTGCTGCCATGTCCCGTCCTGACGGCGTAGTTCGAAGGTGTATTTTTTGAGGGTATACCAGTTGTCCGATAACAGTTGGGTTTCAAGGTAACGTACGTGATCGTTCGCTTTTTGCATGTTTTTCTCTCCGGCTGATGACTTTAAAAACGCTACCATGCATAATCGTGCACAATCAAGAATAATCATGAATGAGGTATGACATGCTCGCCAGCCAACGTAAACAGCAGATCCTGCAGATCCTGACGCGAGAAAAGCAGGTCCATTCCGGTGCGCTGAGTCAGCATTTCGGGATCTCCGAGGACTCCATCCGCCGGGATTTGCGCGAACTGGCGGCCGAGGGTCTGCTGCAGCGCGTGCACGGTGGGGCGCTGCCGATTTCTGATGCCATTGCACCGTTAGAAACGCGCAAAAACGTGCAGTCCGGGAGTAAACAGGCAGTGGCTCAGAAAGCCGTGCAGCTGATCCAGCCCGGCCAGGTTGTGATTCTCGACGGCGGCACCACCACCCACGCGCTGGTGAAACAGTTACCCTTGGATCTGTCGTTCAGCGCCGTGACGCACAGCCCGACAATTGCCGTTGCGCTGGTGGATTTTCCAAAGGTGGAGGTGATTTTGCTCGGCGGTGTTCTGTTCCGGCATTCGGTAGTCACGATGGGAGCGGCCATGCTTGAATCACTCGGTCGAATCAATGCTGACCTGTTTTTTATGGGCGTGACCGGCGTCCATCCGAGTGCGGGTTTCACTACCGGCAATTACGAAGAAGCCTGCGTGAAGCGCGCGCTGGCCGGGCGTGCGGCCGAAACGGTGGTGATGGCGTCGCAGGAAAAGCTGAGCAGCGCGTCGGCGTTCGCCATTGGCGAACTCAGCATGGCGAGTACGCTTATCATGGAACATTCGCTGGATAAGGAGTTGCACACCGCCTGCCAGAAACAGGGGCTGGCGGTGATTTAGGCATTGAGCGCCCAACCCTGACGCGTTAGCATGATCCTTTATCTTCGCGGAGCGCGTATGGGACTGTTTCAACGAATAAAATCTTCACTGTGCGCCCTGTTCCGCGGCCGTTACACCTGGCCCGGCATGGACATCACGCTGGCAGGTGGGCAACAGCTGCACCTGGTCGGCAGCATTCATATGGGCACTCGCGATATGTCGCCGCTCCCCCCGCGGTTGATCAAACTGATTCAGCAGGCCGATGCGCTGATCGTCGAAGCCGATATCACCGGCAGCGAGACGCCGTTTCGTGATCTCCCAGCGTATCCACCGTTGCGTGAGCGTCTGAGTGAAGCCTGTTTTCAGCAGCTGGAAAAGCTGACCGATGAGCTCGGGCTTTCCGTAGCGCTGTTCGACAGCCAGCCGCTGTGGCAAGTAGCGATGGTGCTGCAAGCCACGCAGGCACAAAAGCTGGGTTTACGTCCTGATTACGGGATTGATTATCAGCTGTTAAATACCGCGCGGGAAGCTAACCGTAAGGTCATCGAACTGGAAGGGGCTGAGAGCCAGATAGCGCTACTGCGTGATATGCCTGACAACGGGCTGGCGCTGCTGGAAGATACCCTGACCCACTGGCACACCAATGCACGTTTGCTGCAAGTGATGATTGGCTGGTGGATGGAGCAGCCGCCGGGCGAAACACCGTCGCTGCCGAATACTTTCAGCCACTCGCTGTACGACGTGTTGATGCATCAGCGAAACCTGGCCTGGCGAGAAAAATTGCACACGTTGCCGCCGGGGCGCTATGTGGTTGCCGTCGGGGCACTGCATTTATACGGGGAAGGAAATTTGCCGTCGATGCTGCGATCAACGCGTAAATAAAAAAGTGGCCAATATTTCTATTGGCCCGTCAAAGAGGAATTTCATCGTTATTATTATCCCGAAGTTCGCACTTCGGATCCTCAGATTGTCGCTCAAAGTCAGCATCACTGCCAACACTATTGCGCAAGATAGTACTATTTTTTCGACAATCTTCAGGCGTATGCTGGCCCCAGTTCACCCCGGTTGTAAGAAGGATGGTTATGACTCCCGCCGTTAAGTTACTCGAAAAAAACAAGATCTCTTTCCAGATCCATAGCTACGATCACGATCCAAATGAAACCGACTTTGGCGATGAAGCCGTGCGTAAACTCGGCCTGAATGCGGACCAGGTTTACAAAACACTTTTGGTCGCGATGAATGGCGATATGAAGCATCTGGCCGTCGCCGTGACCCCCGTCGCGACGCAGCTGGATTTGAAAAAAGTCGCTAAAGCATTGGGCGCGAAGAAAGTCGATATGGCCGATCCGATGGTCGCCCAGCGCATCACCGGGTATCTGGTGGGCGGCATTAGCCCGCTGGGGCAGAAGAAACGCCTGCCGACGCTGATTGACGCTCCAGCTCAGACTTTCGAGACGATTTATGTTTCTGGTGGAAGACGCGGGCTGGATATTGAATTAGCGGCGAGCGATTTGGCCAAAATGCTAGATGCGAAATTTGCGGATATTGCGCGACAGGATTAATGCCCCAAGAAGGCGTCGGCCCGGTCAGCTTGCGCCGCCAGACCGACAAAACAGTTCTCTTCAAAGACAACTTACTGCCAGCTCACTTCCCCTTTCGGTTCATAAGCATTCACATCTAGCGGTGAGTTCTGCTCAACATATTGTTTCAGCACTTCGGCATCGATAAACCCGGTATTCACATAGCCAGGTTTGCTGTCGATATGCGGATAACCATCACCGCCAGTGGCGTTAAAACTCAGCGTCGCCATACGGTAGGTTTTGTTCGGGTCAATCGGCTCGCCTTTGATTTTCAGGTCGTTCAGCTGACCGCCTTTCGCCACAAAACTGACGTTTGCAAACTGCGGATATGCCCCTGAATCCGGCTTCATCTGCGCGACCGCCGTCAGATAATCCGTCACGTCTTTGCCAGTCATGTCGACATACACCACCACGTTGCCGAACGGCTGCACTTTCAGCACGTCTTTGTAAGTGATTTTGCCCGCTTCGATGGAATCGCGGATCCCGCCGCCGCTCATTACCGCAAAATCAGCGTTAGTGCGCGCCATTTGCGCCGCCAAAATCAGATGCCCCATATTGGTTTGCACGAAACGCACTTTGCTGCGATCGCCTTCAAGATGGCCATTCACGTCACCCACTTTCACGCCCAGCTGTGCTTTACCTTTATTCTGGAACGGCGTCAGCAGCGAGAGCATCTGCGGGTTTTCCGGGATCTGCGGGGTATAAAGTACGCGCTCACTTTGCCCGTTATCGTAGGTCACCTTTTTCTTCAGGTTGACCGGGATAAGCTGATAATGCACCAGCTTCATCTCGCCATTGCGGAATTCGAAATCTGCGCGGCCCACGTATTTGCCCCATTCATGGGCTTGCACAATCCAGATGCCGTTTTGCTTATCCGGCGCGCACGGTGTGCCCGGCACGTAATCGACCTGCTTTTTATTCTCTGACGCCATGCAGACCGGGTCCTGTGAGTGACCACCCACAATCATCGCTAATGAACCGGCTGGCAGGCTGCGCGCCATTTCCACATCACCTGGTGCGTTCGAGCCATGATTGCCGTTGTCATAGTGGCCCATATGGGTGGCGGCCAGGATGACGTCCGGTTTCTGCGTTTGCTGCAGCTCCTGAATCACCAGCTTCGCTTCTTCAGCCGGATTACGGAATTCGATATCGGTGAAGTTTTCCGGGTTACCAATTTTAGCGGTGTCGTCGGTGGTTAAGCCAATCACCGCAATTTTCAGTCCCTGACGGTTAAACAGCGCCCACGGTTTGAACAGGCGTTCGCCGGTGCTTTTCTGGTAAATATTGGCGGACAGGAATGGGAACTTAGACCATTTTTCCTGCTGACGCAGCACCGACAGCGGATTGTCGAACTCATGATTGCCGACCGCCATCGCGTCGTAGCCGACCAGATTCATACCGCGGAAATCGGGCTCAGCATCCTGCAAATCAGATTCCGGTACGCCGGTGTTGATATCACCGCCCGACAGCAGCAGCACGCTGCCGCCTTCAGCTGCCACTTCTCTCCTAATACCGTCCACCAGCGTCTTTTGCGCCGCCAGGCCGTATTCTCCGTATTCACTGCGCCAGAAATGGCCGTGGTGGTCGTTGGTATGCAGGATGGTGATTTTGTAGGTTTTATCCTGCTCATACGCCTGCACTTGCAGGCTGGTCAGCGACCATGCTGCCAGCATTGCCAGCGCCACACCGCGTTTCAAACATTTCATGACTCTCTCCCTGACTAAATGACAAGTGCAGAAATTACAATGAGTAACAAGCATAGACAAATATGTTTTCAGAATTGAGACTTTCTTCAAACGTCCGACACCGTTATCTTAGTCTGATAATTATTACAGAGTCGATTTTCCCCAACGTCGCAATCAACTACTTAAGTGAAATCTATGGCAATCAGTGAAACCAGTCCGACGCTGTCAGGCCCGTCTGCGCCACCGCAAAAGGCCAGAACCTCCTTTGGCATTCTGGGCGCAATCAGCCTTTCCCATCTGCTAAACGATATGATCCAGTCGCTTATCCTGGCGATTTACCCTCTGCTGCAATCGGAGTTCTCTCTGACCTTCGTGCAGATCGGGATGATAACCCTGACCTTCCAGCTAACCTCTTCGCTATTGCAGCCGGTGGTCGGCTACTGGACCGATAAATACCCGATGCCGTGGTCGCTGCCGATTGGCATGTGCTTTACCCTGAGCGGGCTGGTGCTGCTGGCGATGGCGGGCAGTTTTGAAGCCGTGGTACTTGCGGCGGCGTTGGTCGGGACCGGTTCATCGGTGTTCCATCCGGAATCTTCCCGCGTGGCGCGCATGGCCTCCGGTGGGCGTCATGGCCTGGCGCAGTCTCTGTTCCAGGTCGGTGGCAACTTCGGTAGCTCGCTGGGTCCCTTGCTGGCGGCACTGATTATCGCGCCCTACGGCAAAGGGAACGTGGCGTGGTTCGTGCTTGCCGCGCTGCTGGCGATTGTGGTTCTGGCACAGATCAGCCGCTGGTACGCCGCTCAGCACCGGATAAACAAGGGCAAACCGGTCGCGAAAATTGTTAATCCGCTGCCGCGCAACAAAGTCATACTGGCTGTGAGCGTCCTGTTGCTGCTGATATTCTCGAAATACTTCTATATGGCGAGTATTAGCAGCTATTACACCTTTTATCTGATGCATAAATTCGGATTATCGATCCAGAATGCGCAGTTTCATCTGTTTGCCTTCCTGTTCGCGGTGGCGGCTGGGACCGTGATTGGCGGGCCTGTCGGTGATAAGATCGGACGTAAATACGTAATTTGGGGTTCTATCCTTGGCGTTGCGCCGTTTACGCTAATTTTACCTTACGCAACACTGGAATGGACCGGGATTTTAACGGTGATCATTGGATTTATCCTCGCCTCGGCGTTTTCCGCCATCCTGGTGTACGCTCAGGAGCTGTTACCGGGCAGAATCGGCATGGTTTCTGGGCTATTCTTCGGCTTCGCATTCGGGATGGGTGGCCTTGGGGCCGCAGTTCTGGGGGTGGTTGCCGACCATACCAGCATCGAAGAAGTCTATAAAATCTGTGCTTTCCTGCCATTACTGGGGATGTTGACCATATTCCTGCCTGACAATCGTCATAAAGCCTGATTTTCTGGCCGTCAGATTGAAACTTTGACGGCCATTTCCCTAAGGTTTATCAGTCCTCTCCTCTCATGAGTCCCTTTCTTTTCCCATCTGGGTGCTTTTTACGTCAAATTCCTTTTTTATTATAAATTCAACAATTATTCATAAACAGAATGGTTGAAATTGTCATAAACTATTACTCGGTTTTTTGGCTTTTTTAGGCCAGAAATGGAACCCAGCAGCCACGAAAGGAGACGGAATGCATCACGCGACACCGCTAATCACCACCATTGTAGGGGGGCTCGTCCTCGCCTTTATCTTCGGCATGATCGCCAACAAGCTGCGTATTTCTCCTCTGGTGGGCTATTTATTGGCCGGCGTGCTGTCAGGACCCTTTACCCCCGGCTTCGTGGCCGATACCAAACTTGCCCCTGAACTGGCGGAACTCGGCGTAATTTTGCTGATGTTCGGCGTGGGACTGCATTTCTCGCTGAAGGATTTGATGGCGGTAAAGACCATCGCCATTCCCGGCGCTATTGCACAAATTGCGGTCGCCACGCTGCTGGGTATGGGGCTTTCAGCAGGATTAGGCTGGTCGCTGATGACCGGCATCGTCTTTGGCCTGTGTCTCTCTACCGCCAGTACCGTGGTGCTGCTACGCGCGCTTGAAGAGAGGCAACTGGTCGACAGCCAGCGAGGGCAAATTGCCATTGGCTGGCTGATTGTCGAAGATCTGGTGATGGTGCTGACGCTGGTGATGCTGCCTGCGATTGCCAGCATGACTGAGCAAGGCGACGTGGGCTTCGCTACGCTGGCGCTCGACTTAAGTCTGACCATCGGCAAAGTTATCGCCTTTATCGCCGTGATGCTGCTGGTAGGCCGCCGTCTGGTACCGTGGATTTTAGCTCGCAGCGCTGCCACCGGTTCTCGAGAACTGTTCACCCTGTCGGTGCTGGCACTGGCGCTGGGCATTGCCTTTGGCGCGGTTGAGCTGTTCGACGTCTCCTTCGCCCTCGGCGCATTTTTCGCCGGTATGGTGCTCAACGAATCTGAACTCAGTCATCGCGCCGCGCACGATACACTGCCGCTGCGCGATGCCTTCGCGGTGCTGTTCTTTGTCTCCGTCGGGATGTTGTTCGACCCGATGGTGCTTATCGAGCAGCCGCTGGCGGTACTCGGCACGCTGGCAATTATCGTCTTCGGTAAGTCGGTCGCCGCGTTTGCGCTGGTTCGCCTGTTCGGGCATTCGCAGCGCACCGCCTTAACCATTGCCGCGAGCCTGGCGCAGATCGGTGAATTCGCATTCATTCTTGCCGGCCTCGGTATGGCGCTGGGGCTGCTGCCACAGGCCGGACAGAATCTGGTGCTGGCGGGTGCAATCCTGTCGATTATGCTCAATCCGGTGCTGTT
Organism: Scandinavium manionii; assembly: GCF_024764775.1. Taxonomy (NCBI): domain Bacteria; kingdom Pseudomonadati; phylum Pseudomonadota; class Gammaproteobacteria; order Enterobacterales; family Enterobacteriaceae; genus Scandinavium; species Scandinavium manionii. The sequence goes on from NZ_JALIGC010000040.1 coordinate 668,005, forward strand.
TGCGTTGCTGGAAAAATACCTCGATAAAACCGAAACCCTCGACGAACAGACCCTCGAAGAAGCGATTGAGGATGAAAAGCAGATCCCGGTGGATATCTGTAATCATGCGCTGCTGGTTGGCTTTGGCCGCGTCGGAAGCCTGCTGGGCGAGAAGCTGATGGCCCAGGGCATTCCACTGGTGGTGATTGAAACATCACGTACCCGGGTCGATGAACTGCGCGAGCGCGGCATTCGGGCGGTGCTAGGCAATGCGGCGAGTGAAGAGATTATGAATCTGGCGCATCTTGATTGCGCGCGCTGGCTACTGCTGACGATTCCGAATGGCTACGAGGCGGGCGAGATTGTCGCGTCGGCCAGAGAAAAATGCCCGACCATTGAGATTATTGCCCGCGCGCATTACGACGATGAGGTGGATTACATCACCGAGCGTGGCGCGAACAAAGTAGTGATGGGCGAGCGTGAGATTGCCAATACGATGCTGACGCTGCTGGAGAAACCGGCAGTGGACGAAGCGGTAACGGGATAAGGCCCCGTAGACACGGTCAGCCCACCGGCTGTCTAACGTAAATGCCCGACGGCGCGTTGCTTGTCGGGCCTACACGACCTACATTGCTTACCGATCCCAGTAAGACTCTTCCAGACTGTCTTCCCGCTCCGGTAGCCCCCGCGTCAGACGCGGAGAATGCTGGTTCAGCACCTGATAACTCACGCGATTGGCGTATTTACACACCTGCGCCAGCGAGGAATAAGTCAGCCATGTGAACGCGTGTTTGCTGGAGTTCGGTACGTTGCTGCGGTGGAAATTATTCGCCGTGATGTCATGCAGCAACGCCGCCAGCGCGCCGTCGCCCGCACCATTGGTGTTCATGATTTTCTCCGGACCGCCCATGTACGGGGCGATGTGGGAGTAAATACGCAACGGCTGCTGACAGTCTTTGTGACGCATCGCACGGCTGAATTCATACTGGTTAAATTCGGCAATCGCCCCCGGCAGCAGCGGATGCTGTGTCAGACGCTTTTTCTCTTCTTCGGTGAAGCCCGCCATGTACAGCCCAACCGGGCCTGCGGTGCAGAGCACTAAATCGACCCAATCCAGCGCTTTGTCAGACGCCAGCAGCGGGTCGGCAATGCCGGTCAACGCTTCGGCTTCTTCTTCGTTCATCGCCAGAATCGAGACGTTTTCTTTGAGGAAAGACTGCCACCAGGCAGGATCGTCGGCAATGACGTATTTGGTTCCCAGCGTCAGCACCACCGGCACGTCATGCTTTTTGGCGTATTCCACCGCTTTCATGGTCGCATCACGCATCGGTTCGCCGGGCTTGCAGCGCACCAGATATGAGGTCAGCACCAGCGCCGAAGCGCCCGCAATCACCTCTTCCGGAATGCTTTCTGCGTGCAGCCGGTTCATGTGGCCGGGGCTAATCGCAAAGGTGCGCTCGCCGCTGTCGCTGATAAGCGTGAAACAGCGGCCAATTGGGCCATCTACGCCCTGCAGGTAGTTAAGGTCGGTGCGGCTGGAGGTGTTGCAGAGATAACGATAGGCGTAGCCGCCGATTTCGATGTTGCTGCACATCACGCCGAGCAGGATCGAACGGTCGTCGGCCAGCACCGAGTAGTTGTGCATGGTGTTGCCGATGGTTCCGCCGGCAAACTGATGAGTAATCAAGTCCTTACTCACCAGTTCCTGATAAAGCGCTTCCGCTACATCGTCTTCGATCACCAGCGAATGACCGCTGCTCAGGCCGTAACGGGCGACAAACCCGTCATCCACTTTGGCTTCGATATCCACCAGCGTCTGATCGATACCGACCACCCATGAAGCACTGTTTTCAGTTTCAGGCTGGATCTGCTGCAACAGCGGGTCGCGGGCGTTTACGGGGAAGTAATGTTTGGATTTGCGTTTACCGGGAAATTTCATGGGATGCAGTCAGGTGGCTGTGAATAAGCGGAGAATAGTAGCATATTCTCCGCCCGTTCGCTCTCTGACTGCGGGCCTAGCGGTGGGGAGCGGTCAGATTGACCATCATTTCAATGTGTTCAGCCGAAGCATTTAGCGCAGGAATATATTCATACTTTTTGCCACCGGCTTCCAGGAAGAACTCTTTGTTCTGCACTGCGATTTCTTCCAGGGTTTCCAGACAATCAGCCGAAAAGCCCGGACACATCACTTGCACATGCTGCACACCTTTCTCACCGAGCATTTTCAGCGTGGCGTCAGTGTACGGCGTTAGCCACGGTTCACGGCCAAAACGCGACTGGTAGGTCATCATCACTTTGTCAGGTGAAATGTCGAGGGCCGAAGCCAGCTCGCGGGTGGTATCGCGGCAGCGCTGCGGATAGTCATCGCCTTCGTCAGCGTAGCGCTGCGGAATGCCGTGATAGGAGAGCAGCAGCACGTCCGGCTCACCGTGTTCGGCAAACGAGGCTTTTGCGCTGCTGACCAGCGCCTGGATGTAGTCGTCATCGTCGGCGTAATCACGAATAAACGAGACGCCGGGAATGTAACGTTTGGTAGCTAAAATTCGGGCCAGTTCATCCCACACCGCCGCGACGGTCGAACAGGAATACTGTGGGTACAGCGGCAGGACGACAATGTGATCGACGTTATGGCTCAACAGCTCTTCCACCGCGCTTGCCAGCGATGGCGAGCCGTAGCTCATGCCGAGCACTACCGGCGTGTCCGGTAAGCGCTTAGCCAGCGCCTGCTGCTGCTGACGGCTGTACACCATCAACGGCGAGCCTTCGTCCATCCACACGGACTGATAGAGTTTCGCCACACGCGGTGAGCGCAGCGGCAGAATAACGCCGCGCAAAATCGGCCACCACAGGGCGCGCGGAGTATCGACGACGCGTGAGTCGCTAAGGAACTGGCGCAGATAGCGTTTAACCGCTTGCGGGGTGGGTGCATCGGGCGTGCCGAGGTTAGCTAACAGAATGCCGGTTTTCGTCTGACGCATTGCCGCCTCTTAGTCGTTAAATGGCTGATAATTGTAGCCGAAACGGCGCAGAGAAGTATCTATTGGTGTGAGAGGTAAGATGAGAAATTTTCTCACCCGGGAGCCGGGTGAGAGATCCAACGGATTAACCGAGGATTTTAGCCAGTTCAGCGCGAACGTCAGCCACGGCTTGGGTGCCGTCAACTTTGGCATACTTAGTGTTGCCAGCCTGCGCTTCTTTGGAGTAGTAGCCGATCAGCGGCGCGGTCATCTGATGGTATTCCACCAGGCGCTTACGCACGGTTTCTTCCTGATCGTCTTTACGGGTGGTCAGCTCTTCGCCGGTCACATCATCTTTCCCTTCCACTTTCGGTGGATTGAATTTGATGTGGTAAACGCGGCCAGAAGCGGCGTGTACGCGACGACCGATGATGCGGTCAACGATCAGCTCGTCCGGTACTGCGAACTCCAGCACGTAATCCACGTTGATGCCCGCTTCTTTCATGGCATCAGCCTGCGGAATGGTGCGTGGGAAGCCGTCGAGCAGGAAGCCGTTACGGCAGTCTTCTTGCGCAATGCGCTCTTTCACCAGGGCGATAACCAGTTCATCCGTCACCAGCTTGCCAGCGTCCATGATGTCTTTCGCCTGTTTGCCGAGCTCAGAGCCTGACTTCACTGCGGCACGCAGCATGTCACCGGTGGAGATTTGCGGAATACCGTACTTCTCCATGATGAACTGCGCCTGAGTTCCTTTACCCGCGCCCGGAGCGCCAAGCAGAATAATACGCATCGCGAAAATCCCCTCAAATGTCGTTTCAATTTTCAAAAGCGCTAAACGATACCACCAGACGGCGGCTCGCTCAAGGAAGGCGGGCAGGCTGAAACGGTTAACGGCGGGATTTATTCGGGTCTGGTCAGGATCCCTGTGCTCAAAAAACAAGTAGGCCCGGTAAGCTTTGCGCCACCGGGCATCAAACATCATTGCCCGGCGGCGCGTGGCTTGCCGGGCCTACGCAGAGAATGGTTTATCGATTAAGAAACCAGTAACTGGTTCATTCGTTTGATAAACAGGTTTGGATCTTCCAGCGTGCCGCGCTCGGCAAAGAGCGCCTGATCCAGCAGCAGTTCAACCCACTCGCCAAACTTGCCGTCATCCTGCGTATCAGCCGCACGTTTTACCAGCGTGTGATCCGGATTCAGTTCAAAGATGTACTTCACTTCCGGTACGCTCTGGCCCGCCGCCGCAAACAATTTCGCCATCTGGGTGCTCATCTCGTCGGCTTCGGTGGTGACAATCGCTGGCGTGTCGGTCAGACGGTGGGTCAGACGCACCTCTTTCACGCGCTCGCCCAGCAGGGTTTTCACGCGGTCAACGAACGGCTCCAGCGCTTTTTCCGCTTCTTTGGTGCTGTCATCCACGTCGTCTGTCAGCTTATCCAGCGACTCGTCGGCTTTTGCCACCGACTGGAATGCTTTGCCGTCAAACTCGGTCAGGTAGCTCATCATCCATTCGTCGATGCGATCGGACAACAGCAACACTTCGATGCCTTTCTTACGCAGCAGTTCCAGATGCGGGCTGCTCTTCGCCGCGGCGTAGCTATCAGCGGTGATGTAATAAATCTTCTCCTGCCCTTCTTTCATGCGGGAGACATACTCTTCCAGCGACACGGTCTGCTCGGAAGAATCGGTATGGGTAGACGCGAAGCGCAGCAGTTTGGCGATAGTCTGCTGGTTGGCGTTATCTTCCGCCGGGCCTTCTTTCAGCACCAGGCCGAACTGCTTCCAGAAGGTCTGGTATTTTTCAGCGTCGTCTTTCGCCAGTTTTTCCAGCATCTGCAACGCACGCTTACTCAGCGCAGTACGCAGGTTGCGGGTGACAGTGCTGTCCTGCAGGATTTCTCGGGAAACGTTCAGCGGCAGATCGCTGGAATCAATCAGGCCACGGATAAAGCGCAGGTAGTTCGGCATGAACTGCTCGGCTTCGTCCATGATGAACACGCGCTGCACGTACAGTTTCAGGCCGTGCTTATGGTCACGGTTCCACATATCCCACGGGGCCTGCGCCGGGATGTACAGCAGGCTGGTGTATTCCTGCTTACCTTCCACGCGGTTGTGGCTCCAGGCCAGCGGGTCGGTAAAGTCGTGGGCGATGTGTTTGTAGAATTCGTTGTATTCGTCGTCTTTGATTTCAGACTTGTTGCGCGTCCACAGCGCCTGGGCTTTGTTGATTTTTTCCCATGACACAACGGTTTCGCCGTCAACCTCTTCGGTTTTCTCAATCTCAACCGGCAGTGCGATGTGATCGGAGTATTTGCTGATGATAGAGCGCACACGCCAGTCGTTGAGGAAATCGTCTTCGCCTTCGCGCAGATGCAGGGTGATTTCGGTGCCGCGATCGGCTTTGGTAATGTCGGCCACGGTGTATTCACCTTCGCCTTCGGATTCCCAGAACACGCCGTTCTCGGCGCTGTCGCCTGCCGCACGGGTGCGCACAGTGACTTTATCCGCCACGATGAACGCCGAGTAGAAGCCGACGCCGAACTGACCGATCAGCTGGCTGTCTTTTGCCTGGTCGGAGCCCATGGATTGCAGGAAGGCTTTGGTGCCGGATTTGGCGATGGTACCGAGGTGATCAACCACGTCGTCGCGGTTCATGCCAATACCGTTATCGGCGATAGTCAGGGTGCGTTTTTCCTGATCGAACGAAACGCGCACGCGCAGTTCGCCCTCACCTTCATACAGGGAGGCGTCAGACAACGCGCGAAAACGCAGCTTATCCGCCGCATCGGAGGCGTTAGAAATCAGCTCGCGCAGGAAAATTTCTTTATTGGAGTAGAGCGAGTGGATCATCAGGTGCAGAAGCTGTTTCACTTCTGACTGGAAACCGCGAGTTTCTTGTCCTTTCATCGGAAAATTCCTCAATGCCAATTAAATAGAATAAAAAAGCGTTGAGGGGGAGATGGGGCTGAGGGCGGAACTTTTCAAGCGAGAGAACGCGATTGTCCTCCCGATTGGTTAAAAACGAATCTTGTGGCGGCCGGCAAGGGAGTGCGACAGCGTGGTGCCATCGACCATTTCCAGTTCGCCGCCGACCGGCACGCCGTGCGCGATACGGCTGGCTTCTACGCCATATTGCCCGCAAAGTTCAGCGATGTAGTTGGCGGTCGCCTCCCCTTCCACCGTCGGGTTGGTGGCGAGGATCACCTCTTTCATCTGTTCGCTGCTCAAACGCTCTTCGAGCCTGTCGAGGCCGATGTCATCCGGGCCGATACCGTCGAGTGGTGACAAATGGCCCATCAGCACGAAGTAACGCCCGGAGAACTGCCCGGTTTGTTCGATGGCGTAGATATCCGCTGGACTCTCGACCACACAAAGCTGGCCGTTTTCCTGACGACGCGGGTTCGAGCAAATGTTACACACGTCCTGCTCGGTGAAGGTCCGGCAATCAGCGCAGTGGCCAATTTCAGACATTGCCCGAGTCAGCGCCTGCGCCAGGCGCATTCCACCGCTACGATCGCGTTGTAACAAGGTAAACGCCATGCGTTGGGCAGACTTCGGACCCACGCCTGGCAGGCAGCGGAGGGATTCCATAAGGGCGGTAAGTAAAGGACTGGTTTGCATTGCTCAGACTTCTAAAAAAAGAGTGGGCCATAGCCTAACATTAGCCCCAGCGACGGGTATAGAAAAAGATACGTCTCTGTGCGATCCCTCGCGCAGAGACGATGACTCAGGCGCGCTGCGAATCCAGTGTTTCCTGATTCGTCACCACGTCCTGTGCCTTCTGATAGCTTTCCATCAGCAGAGGATATTCGGTGAACACACCCGACCACAGGTTGGCCCATTCCATTGCATCATCACGGTTCCAGGTGTGCTGAATTTCCGCGGTCACCGCCGCCATATCCAGCGGAACCACACCGGCCTGCACCACTCGCGCGAGGCTGATTTCCTGGGCCATTTTGGAATACGTCCCGGACGCATCAATCACCGCGAAAACTTTAAAGCCGTCTGCCACTGCGCTGATCGCCGGGAAAGCCATGCATACGCTGGTGACGGTCCCGGCGATAATCAGGGTGCTGCGACCGGTCGCTTTCACCGCCGCCACAAACTCCGGGTTATCCCAGGCGTTAATTTCACCTTTACGCGGCACGTACTGCGCGTGCGGCGCATACTTATGGATCTCTGGGATCAGCGGTCCGTTCGGGCCTTGCGGCACGGACGCAGTGGTGATGACCGGGATTTTCGCCAGCGTCGCCATTTTGGCGAGCACCGTGGCGTGGGTGCGCAGCGTGGTCATCGGCATATCGTGGACTAACTGGAACAGGCCGCTCTGGTGGTCGATCAGCAGCAGCACCGCGTCGTTCGGGTCGATCATTGGCTTTTGGCCGTTAAAATTTGCAGGGGTCATGATTGTGTTCTCCATCTGATTGAAAATGAACGGCTACCGGGCTGGTAGCCGTTAACGTTTACTCGGCCTGCTGGCCGAATCGTCCTTGGTTGAAGTCGTCGATAGCCTGGTTGATTTCTTCCCGGGTATTCATCACGAACGGGCCATAGCCCACTACCGGCTCATTCAGCGGTTCGCCGCTAAGCAGCAGCACCGTAGCGTCGTTGTTGGATTCAAGCGTCACGCTTTCGCCTTTCGCATCCAGTACGACCAGTTGCGCTTCCCGCGCAATTTCCTGACCATTCACCTGCACCGTACCTTTCAGCACTACCAGCGCAGTGTTCCAGCCATCAGGCAGCGTCAGCGTGGTCGTGCTATGGGCATTGAGGCGCAAATCAAGAATGCGCATCGGCGAGAAGGTTTTCGCCGGGCCTTTATGGCCGTCCAGTTCACCGGCAATCACCCGCGCCAGACCGGCATTATCCGGCAACGCCACCTGCGGAATATCGCCGTCGGTTATCGACTGATACGCCGCTGGCGTGGATTTATCCTTCGCCGGGAGGTTCACCCACAGCTGGACCATTTCCAGCGTACCGCCCTTCTCACTGAAGGCCGGAGAGTGAAACTCTTCATGCAAAATGCCGCTTCCGGCAGTCATCCACTGCACGTCGCCTGGGCCAATCACCCCACCGCTGCCGGTTGAGTCGCGGTGCGCCACTTCGCCTTTGTAGACAATAGTGACCGTTTCAAAACCGCGGTGCGGATGTACATCTACGCCACGCTGGCCTTTGTTGCTCGGTTTAAAATCTGCCGGGCCCGCGTAATCCATCAACAGGAACGGGCTAAGCTGTTTGGCAAATTTTGCGTAGGAGAACAGGGAACGCACCGGGAACCCATCGCCCACCCAGTGGGACTGCGGGGCTGAGTACACGCCTAAAATTGATTTCATCATTAGCTCCAAAGCGGTTGTTGCGATGTGATCAAGCTTACTCACAAGACAGTGACTGCGGTAGACTGAAAAAACGAACTCAGCGTTCCATAAACAGGACAATGAAAATGCAGGACCTCAACGATCTGTGGTATTTCGTGCAAGTCGTGGATAACGGCGGATTTTCCACGGCCAGTCGAGTGATTGGCATTCCAAAATCACGCCTGAGTCGCCGGATTGCACTGCTCGAAGAGCGGCTGGAAACGCGGCTTATCCAGCGCTCGACGCGCAGTTTCACGGTGACCGAAGCCGGGCAGATTTTCTACCGCCATTGCAAAGCGATGATGATTGAGGCTGAAGCGGCGCAGGAGGCAATTGATTCGCTGCGCGCCGAGCCACGCGGCGTCATTCGTCTGGCCTGCCCGATTACGTTATTACACGTGCACATCGGCGAGATGCTCGCGCAGTTTATGGCGCGTTATCCCCACGTCACAGTGCAACTGGAAGAAACCAACCGTCAGGTGGATGTGCTGAACGAAAACGTTGATATCGCCATTCGCGTACGTCCGCTTCCACTGGAAGACAGCGATCTGGTGATGCGCAAGCTGGCCGACAGAAGTATGTGTCTGGTCGCGAGCCCGGCGCTGGTTGCTCAGTATGGTGCCCCGACATCACCCGCCGATCTTCATCCCTGGCCGAGCCTCGCCTTAAGCAAGCCGCAGCAGGTTTACCGCTGGTGTTTATACGGACCGGATAACCAGGACGTCACCCTGCACCACACGCCGCGGTATATCACCACCGATATGATTGCGCTACGCAGTGCGGCGCTGGCCGGAGTCGGCATTGTGCAGCTACCACGGTTGATGCTGAAAGAGCAGATCGCGGCAGGAACGCTGGTGCCTCTGTTGTCAGAGTGGCGAACGCGACGTGAAATTATTCACGCGGTCTTTCCTTCGCGACGAGGGCAGCTTCCGGCAGTGCGGGCGTTAATTGATTTTCTGGCTGAGAGTTACGCGGGGTTTGACGAGGAGTAGCTAAAAAAGAACACCCTCTCCGGGGAGAGGGTGTGGGATGACATTAGAACGGCATTTTAAAGCCTGGTGGCAGCTGCATTCCTGAGGAAACACCGGCCATTTTCTCTTTCTGGGTTTCTTCGATGCGGCGTGCTGCGTCGTTGAACGCGGCAGCGACCAAATCTTCCAGCATGTCTTTGTCATCTTCGAGCAGACTTGGGTCGATCTCAACGCGACGGCAGTTGTGCGCACCGTTGATGGTGACCTTTACCAGGCCCGCACCAGACTCACCGGTCACTTCCAGTTGAGCGATTTCTTCCTGCGCTTTCTGCATTTTTTCTTGCATCTGCTGGGCCTGTTTCATCAGGTTACCCAGACCGCCTTTTCCACCAAACATAGGCTTATCTCTCAGTCAGTCATGTTAAAGGTAAAACCGTAAGCCGGGCTTACAGTCAAATGGGTCGAATACTGTCTTCATCCAGATCCGCATCGAAGAAACGACGCAGGGTCTGAATGTTGTTATCGGCAACAATCGCCTCGCGTGCCTGCGCGAGCTTTTCTTCATAAATGGCCTGACGCCACTCAAGCGGCGTACGCACCGCGGGATTATCATCTTCAACGATGGTCAGTTCAACCGGCGCGCCGGTTAATTCGCTCATCGCTTCGGTCAGAACCTTGAGCGCCCCACCGTTATTCAGATGACGCTGGGACGGACGCAGGTGCAGGCAAACGCTGTTCCCGCTCTGCTCTTTCCACGCATTCAGCGCGACCTGTTCTACCAGTTTAGGCAATTTAAGCTGACTTACTTCAGCCGCCCAGCCGTCGCGCTCCACGGCTTCAACCGCAAGTTTCGCGGCAAGCTCTGGCGTTTTCTCATGCTCCAGCGCTTTCTTCAGCGCCTTCGGCGTGGCGACCTCTTCCTTCACCACTTCGGTGATGGTGGTCGCCTTCCAGCGGTATGCTTCTTTTTTCTGCGGGCGCTGTTCTTCCAACGCCGTTGAAGATGGGCGCGCCTGCACGCGTTCCGTGACCGAGGCCAGTCTCTCCAGCGCAGCATTGTTCACCGGCCGCGCGCGGGATGCGGCTGCCGGTTCACTCTTTTTTGCTTTGGGTGCTCCCTGAGCGCGTTGCAATTGGCTGCGGGCCGCCAGCACCTGGCTGGTAGAATCCGGTAGCGTTTCGCTTTGATACGCAGGCGCGGCTGTCGCTTGCTGAGGCGCAACCTGTGTCGGGTGCATCACCGCCGTCGGCGCGACGGGGGCAAAAGACTGCGGCTGGGCTTCCGGCTCCGGCAACGGCTGGCGCGGATGGAACGCCAGCGCGCGCAACAGGGTCATTTCGACACCCATACGGCGGTCAGGCGCATACGGCAGCTCTTTGCGGCCGATCAGCAGCGTCTGGTAATACAGTTGAATATCGGCGGGCGGCACGGTTCGCGCCAGCTCGCGCATCCGGTGCTCTACCGGCGCCATGTCGCTGCCCAGCGCCGAGGGCGACAGCTGCACCATCGCAATGCGGTGCAGCAGGCTTTGCATTTCGACCAACAGCGCCTCCCATTCGATACCGCGTGACGCGGCCTCGTGGATAAGCGCCATCACCTGCTCACCGTTGGCACCGACCAGCGCTTCAATCAGTGACAGCGCCTGATCGTCGTCGAGCGTGCCGAGCATGGTGCTTACGCTGGCGGCGGTCAGCTGCCCATCACCGCTGGCAATCGCCTGATCGGTGAGGCTCAGCGCGTCACGCAGGCTGCCATCGGCCGCGCGGGCCAACAGCTGCAAGGCGCGCATTTCGGAAACAATTTTCTCTTCGCCGAGAATATGTTCCAGCTGATGACGAATCTGATCGACGTCGAGCGCCTTCAGATGGAATTGCAGGCAGCGGGAAAGGATAGTCACCGGCAGCTTTTGCGGATCAGTGGTCGCCAGCAGGAATTTTACGTGCGATGGCGGCTCTTCCAGCGTTTTTAACAGCGCATTAAAGCTGTGACGCGAGAGCATGTGCACTTCATCGATCAGATAGACCTTGAAGCGACCGCGGGCCGGCGCGTACTGCACGTTGTCCAGCAGGTCACGGGTATCTTCGACTTTGGTACGCGAGGCGGCATCGATCTCAATCAGATCGACAAAACGGCCCTGCTCGATTTCACGGCAGTTATCACACACGCCGCACGGCGTGGCGGTGATGCCGCTTTCGCAGTTCAGCCCTTTCGCCAGCAGGCGGGCAATAGAGGTTTTCCCTACGCCGCGGGTGCCGGAAAACAGATACGCATGGTGGATACGACCGGACGCCAGGCCGTTCGCCAGTGCGGTCAGCACATGTTCCTGGCCGACGACGTCAGCGAAGGTTTGTGGTCGCCATTTTCGGGCTAAGACCTGATAACTCATTGGCAGGCTCTGCAACGCTGGAAGGTGGAATACAGGAGGGTAATGCTAACATAGACAGGCAAAATCAGCGAGGCTGTGTCTTGCCTTCACTTATCAGTCGTTATCGTTGCTGCCAGTTTGGTCACGGCCAGCGCGCAAAAACCGGAGCGTACACAGAGTACGTGAGGATTTTGAGCACTGCCGGGGCCAAAATGGCAAATAAGATAGACTGATCAATGGCCCGGGAAAGATACCAGGCTGTAGCAGTGGATACCCTGATTTTCCAGGCGCTGTTCGCCGCCCAGATCGAACAGATTGATGATGAACGCGGCGTCAGTGACTTCACCACCCAAACGACGGATCAGCTTCACAGTGGCTTCAATAGTCCCGCCGGTTGCCAGCAGATCGTCGACCACCAGCACTTTGTCACCCGGCTGGATGGCATCAATGTGGATTTCCAGCTGATCGGTGCCGTATTCCAGCTCGTAGCTTTCAGCGATAGTTTCACGTGGCAGTTTGCCCGGTTTACGTACCGGTACAAAGCCTACGCCCAACGCCAGCGCGACCGGAGCACCAAACAGGAAGCCACGCGCCTCGGTACCCACCACTTTGGTGACACCCATGTTTTTAAAACGCTCGGTCAGCAGTTCAATGCTAAGCGCATAGGCTTTCGGGTCTTCCAGCAAACTGGTGACATCGCGGAAAAGAATGCCAGGTTTAGGATAGTCCTGGATGCTTTTGATGCTGTTTTTCAGAAATTCAAGCTGCTGTGCAGTTGCGGTCATAGGTGTATGCCTGATTAAAACGGTATTACTCACAAGGCGCCTTTTCTGCGGTATCAAGTTACACTTGATTAACTTTTAACCCGCTGGGCCCGTGCTCGAAAACGCCAGAATGTACTGGCAGTCAAACAGAAATGCAATAACCATTACCAGCATTATTATTTTTGTTGTTTTGCATCAACCACAGGAATACGCCACAGGAAAATCAGCAGGCAGACGAGGATCCCCAGCAGTAAAAATCGCACCCACAAAATCTTCACCAACCACAGCGAAAATGCGAAGGTCACAAGCGTGACCACGATGGCGCGTGATTTCGCCCCTGGCGGCATCGCTTTATGCAGCTGCCAGTGGCGCAGATAGCCGCCAAACCACGAGCGATACAGCAGCCAGTCGTGAAAGCGCGGGGATGAACGCGCAAAGCACCAGGCCGCCAGCAGGATGAAAGGCGTAGTCGGCAGGAGCGGTAAAAACACGCCCAGGGTGCCAAGGACTACCGCCAGCCAGCCAATGATGTTTAGAATGGTCCGTTTCATAACGGCAAATGTAGCACAGGCCACCGTCCTTTCGAGGGAGAAAACATGAAAACTGACCTGTTACTGCAATCGCTGGATACGCAACTGTCGCGGCTCGAAACCGAGGTCGCCCCGATGGCGTTTCATGCCACTCTTGGCGCCCGCTTCGACCGGCAGCTTTTTCGTACGCGCAGTTCATTCTTACAGGCCTGCGTGGAAGAGGCGCGAGGCAATTTGAAAGCGTTGCACCTGGCAGTTGAAAAGCAGCAGTTTGCGCAGGTGCAGTGGCTGGCGGAACATTTGGTTTCTCAATTGGAAGCCATCGCCCGAGAAAGTGCCGCCTGGCAGCTGCGTGGGTGGGACAATGGTTCCCCGGCGTTGACGCGCTGGCAGCGTAAGCGGCTTCAGCATCAGGAGTTTGAGCGCCGCCTGCTGGAGATGACGCAGCAACGACGCCAGCAGTTAGCGCAGGCCACGACGCTTGCGGATCAGCAACGGCTTACCAGGGAAGTCGAGGCGTTTAGCGCCCGGCTGGCACGCTGTCGCGGCGCGCTGGAGAATATTGAAAACGTACTGGCGCGCATGACGCGCTAACAGGAGAACGCATGTCGCTGGAGAATGCCCCGGACGATGTCAAACTGGCGGTAGATTTGATTATGCTGCTCGAGGAACACGCGATTGCACCGGACGTTGTGCTGCGTGCGCTGGAGATCGTGAAACGGGATTTTGAGCGTAAGGCGCAGGGTGTCCGACATTCACAATGTTAGAACGGTGGTATTGTTCCGTTCACCAAATGTTCAGCAGGTTCCGCAACTCATGCAGAACGTGAACGGGATAAGGGGCGCTTTCGCGCGCCCCTTATCAATCCCCGCGACCCCGCAAAAGAAATCGGTGCTTCGCACTGCCCGGTCTTTCAGCCATCTGCCTGCGGCCGGCTCTACTCGACTTCCTGTCTCGTTTCGCCTCAGCCCGCCATCCCTGGCGGTCTGACCTTGTCATCTGGCCTACAGCCCGGCGATTTCTGGCGGGGACACAACCGGTGTCAGAGGGAACTGAGGGTGTTGACCTTGTGTCCGGCTGAAAATCGCCGGGACGTTTGCGGCTGGCCGGGGCCGCCCGCAGGGATGCGGGCGGAGGGCGCAACTTACAGGGATGTTACCTGCGCCCGACCCGAAAGCCAGACGCAATAAGTCACGGGCACCGCGAAGCGGCGATTTTGATCGCCGGGAGCCGGGATTGCAAAGGGAGCGGCGGCGAGCTCCCTTTGCACGTTCACCGTCAACGGTGTAACAGAAAAGCAGAGGAGCCCTGGTGAACGGAACAATTCCACCGATCCAGCCCCCCCATCACGCACCCGCAGGTGTCGGATCGTCCCCTTTCACTTCGCGCTTCACTTCCGTCACTTGATCACCCATTTTGTTGCTCAGATGAACTTCCAGTTGGTTAAACGCGATGTTAATTCCATTCTCACGACACAGACGGTCGATGGTGCGGTTCAGCTCGTCCACGGTGTAGCTGCGATCGCGTAATTCGCGCACGTACAGACGCAGCTCATGATCCAGCGTGCTCGGGCCGAAAGTAGTGAAGAACACCGACGGCTCCGGATCGTGCATGACTTTCGGATGTTCCATCGCCGCTTGCAGCAGCACTTCTTTGACTTTATCCAGATCAGAGCCGTAGGCCACGCCCAAACGGATCACCACGCGAGTGATGGTATCGCTCAGTGACCAGTTAATCAGACGCTCGGTCACGAAGGCTTTGTTCGGGATGATCACCTCTTTACGGTCAAAGTCGGTGATGGTGGTGGCGCGGATACGGATCTTGCTGACCGACCCCGAAAACGTCCCAATGGTCACTGTATCGCCGATGCGTACCGGGCGTTCGAACAGGATGATCAGGCCTGACACAAAGTTACCGAAAATTTCCTGTAAACCAAAGCCAAGACCGACCGACAGCGCGGCGGCGAGCCATTGCAGTTTGTCCCACGACACGCCGAGCGAGCCGAAGACCGTCATTGCGCCCGCGCCAATAATCACATAATTCAAAATCGTCGTGATGGCGTAAGAGGCCCCCTGGCGCATGTTCAGACGCGAGAGCACCAGCACTTCCAGCAGGCCCGGTAAGTTACGGATCAACGCCCAGGCAACCCCAAAGGAAATCAGCGCAAACAGCAAGCTACCGAGCGTGACGTTACGTAGCACTTCGGCCCCGGCTTCGGTCACGTTGTAATGCCACAACGTGATACTGTCGAGATAGGCGAATACGGTGATTAAGTCTGACCAAATCGCCCAGAACATCACGCCAAACAGTGCGGTCATCACCAGCACAGTAATACGCAACGTCTGCTGGTTAACGTCTTCCAGCGCGATGGTCGGTTCTTCCAGCGGCTCTGCCCCTTCCGCGCCCTCTTTCACAATATGCTGACGACGCGCCAGCGCACGGCGGTAGGCAATTCGGCGAGCGGCAACGCTCAGGCCACGCAGCACGGTCTGGTAAATCAGGTTCCACAGAATGACCAGATAAACGGTTTCAATCCAGCGTCCGGCCAAGCGCAGCGTAGTGTAGAAATACCCGGTGGCAGTCAGCACCATCAGCGCAACCGGCACAATCGCCAGCGTAGTAATGGTTATCAGGCGCAGGCTGTGGGACTCTTTGTCACGCCAGCTGTCACGGCACATCGGCCAGATAAGCACCGTGACCAGCATCAGGTTGAGGAAAATCGCAAACTGGCCGAGCACGTCATCCATCAGGTGCAGCGGCGAGAGCTCCGCTTCAACAGACCAAAAGTGCAGCGGCAGCAGCGCCAGGCTGATACGTACAATCTGGCGACGCCAGTGGCTGGTCAGCTGCGGCTGCATGTTGAAATGCATCACCGCCACGCCGTTTTTCTCAAGCACTTTCCAGCACATGCCAAAAATCAGCCAGAACAACGCCAGTTTTTTACTGAACGCCCACAGCAGGTCGCTGATGTTAAGCTGCATGGTCAGCAGGATCAGACCCATCGCCAGGATTAGCATCACCACCGGCAGGGTGCGGATCAGATCGATAAACAGCGCTTTCGGGGTATTGAGCTGGCTGTCGTTACGCAATTGCCCCACTTCCGAGGCCAGCTTTTGCTGGTAGTTGCGCAGCCATTTCATGCGCCAGCGGATAAGCCCGGCGATCAGTAACAGCGGCAATCCGGCAAGGAAAGCAACGAACACCGATGGCCAGGCTTTTTCCCAGTTGACGGTGACTTTCATTTTGCTGAACTGATCTTTCAGCGCCGACGGAAACGATTTAATCCAATCCCAGTCCATCGGTTTGTTGCTGTTCACCCAGAAAATTTGCTGGGTAAGAATAGAGCGCAGGCTTTTCGATACACTCATCAACTGCTGCTGGTTCACCTGTAGGTTGATAGCCATCATCAGCTGGTTGCCGAGCTGCTTGTTCATCTGGTCGAGTAATTCACGACGCATGTCGACCACCTGGGTCAGCGCATCGGTCACTTCGTCGGTGACGTCAGTGTTGTGGCCCTCTTCCAGCTTCGCCACGAAATCGTCGCTCTGGAACAGCGCATCACGCTGCTGATTCACTTCAAACTGCTCAAGACGCAGGTCCGCAATGCGGTTGGTCATGTCTTCCAGTTCATCCGCCGATGGCAGCGTCTGCTGTTCCTGATAGAGAATACGCGACAGTAGCAGGCTGCCTTTGAGCATCGAAATCTGTTCTTTGATGTTGCGCTCGGACTGCAGCGCGCGGTCGAGCCAGGTTTTGACCCGAATATTTTGCTGCACCAGCTGGTTGCCGGTCTCGGTCGCTTTAATCAAACGTTCGCTAAGCTGATGGTTAACATCCAGTTCCTGTTTGACCAACGGATTCGCCTGAATGCGTTCGGCATCGTCAGGTGAGACCGCTTCTTCCGCCGTTTTTTCGGTCAGGGTCAGACGCTTGCTGTTGACCGCCTCCTGTAGCAGCAGGAGTTGATGCTGAAGACGGTTGCTGTTGGCAGTGACATAATCGCGCTGTTTCTGCAATGTGTCCTGCAGCACGGTGTTGCCGGAGAGGCTTTTACGCTGTTGATCGAGTTCGGCGTTGAGCAACGCCTGCTGCACTAACAGCATGGTTTGTTGACTCGGACGCAGCGCGTCTTCACCCACGGTGGTGCCGTTCAGGCGATTACGAATTTGTTGGAGCTGCTGGGACGCGTTGTACATGGCGTTCTGCACACGTTCGGGCTGCGTTTGCAGAGACACCAGTTGACTGTTGTAGGTGGCGAGATCGTTCTGCGCGTTTTGCAGTTGATCGAGTAATTCAGTGACCCGCGCTTCCAGTTGACGCATCGAAAGCTGATTCAGATTTTTGCGGGTTTCGTCATCGTTGTCGACGTCGGATAGCGCGTTGAGGCTGTCGGTAGCCTGGCGCATTTTGGCCGGGGCCTGGTCTATCTGCTGTTTAAGCTGTGCGGTTTCATCTTTGACGCGGTCAATTTTATCGAGCAATTGCAGGGTGTCCGACAGGTCCTGCTCAACGAGCTTATCCTGCGGAGTGAGTTCTTTTTTCTTACTCAGCGTCGTGAGTTGCTTTTGCACATCAGCCCGATCAGGCAGATCGTTATTGCTTTGCGCGCGCGCCTGCGAAATGCCAAAGGTACCGAAGAAAAAGGTCAGAGCGATGATGAGCGCGGAAAATGATTTTCGCCAGAAATTGTTGTGCAGCATAGTGTCAGCATGAATGAGTTCAGGGCCGGAGACGCCGGGAGCAATAGCCGGCGAAGAATAGCATTTCTCCCGTTCGCCGAATAGCAGTCAGCCTTAGGAAAATTCCGGGTATATTCCCTTTTGCGCATTCATTGCGACGGGCCAGCCCGCAGCGTCGGGCAAAGCTGGTACATTTCCAGCAAAATAGCGATGTAGTCTCGGGCTTCTTTTTTCAGGTCAAAGGTGTCGGGGGAAAATAACCAATTTTCGACAATCCCGGAAATATAGCTGCGCATCAAAATGGCAGCACGTCGGGTGAGTAAATCAGCCGGAAGTTGTCCGGCTAGCGTACATTCCCGTAAGGCCTGTTCTACCCGGTCATAACTTTCAAGGCAAAGGTCGCGCTGAACCTGCTGCACAGTGGCCATTTCGCCAACAAATTCACATTTATGGAAGATTATCTCCATCAATAAGCGCCGACGCTCTACGACCACCGTCGCTTCCAGGATATAGACCAGGATTTCCCTAAGAACTGAAAGTGGATCGCCGGGGAATTTTGCCTGATACTCAGACTCAAGACTGCCGATACTGAATTCATAAAGCTGCCAGATTTCGTTAAATAAATCTGATTTGTTCTTGAAATGCCAGTAAATTGCTCCGCGGGTAACACCAGCCGCTTTTGCAATCTCGGCCAGCGAGGTGGATGATACCCCCCGTTGGGAAAACAACCGCAGGGCCACATCGAGTATGTGATGCCGTGTTTCCAGGGCTTGTTGTTTGGTTTTTCGTGCCATAGGTTGGTGAATTTACAGAGGTTAGATTTACATACATTTGTGAATGTATGTACCATAGCACGACCATAATATAAAGCAGCAATGGGTTTGTGGACATTTGATCCATTGATCAATTTGAAATCGGACACTCGAGGTTTACATATGAACAAAAACAGAGGGTTAACGCCTCTGGCGGTCGTTCTGATGCTTTCAGGCAGCTTAGCGCTTACAGGATGTGACGATAAACAGGCTCAACAAGGAGCGGCGCATACGCCAGAAGTTGGTGTTGTAACGCTCAAAACCGAACCTCTCCAAATCACGACTGAATTACCTGGCCGCACCAGTGCTTTCCGTATCGCAGAAGTTCGTCCTCAGGTGAGTGGCATTATCCTGAAGCGCAACTTTACGGAAGGCGGTGAAATCAAGGCTGGCGAGTCTCTGTATCAGATTGATCCGGCAACCTATCAGGCTGCGTACGACAGTGCAAAAGGCGATCTGGCGAAAGCAGATGCTGCAGCGAAAATCGCTCAGCTGACGGTTAACCGTTATCAGAAACTGGTCGGTACGCAGTACATCAGTAAGCAGGATTACGACACAGCCCTGGCGGATGCACAGCAGGCTAACGCTGCCGTTGTCGCTGCAAAAGCTGCGGTTGAAAGCGCGCGTATCAATCTGGCTTACACCAAAGTGACTTCTCCAATCAGTGGCCGCATTGGCAAATCTTCCGTTACCGAAGGTGCGCTGGTACAGAACGGTCAGGCTGATGCCCTGGCAACCGTGCAGCAGCTTGATCCTATCTATGTGGATGTTACGCAATCCAGTAACGATTTCCTGCGTCTGAAGCAGGAACTGGCGAGCGGCGCGCTGAAGCAAGTTGACGGCAAAGCGAAAGTCGACCTCGTTACTCAGGACGGTATCAAATATTCGCAGAATGGTACCCTGGAATTCTCTGATGTGACCGTAGACCAGACCACCGGTTCTATTACCCTTCGCGCTGTCTTCCCGAATCCTGACCATACCCTGTTACCGGGCATGTTCGTGCGGGCAAAACTGGAAGAAGGGACCAACCCGACGGCGCTGCTGGTACCTCAGCAGGGCGTAACGCGTACCCCACGTGGTGATGCCAGCGTCATGCTGGTCGGTGAAGGCGACAAAGTTGAACTTCGCCAGATTACCGCAACCCAGGCTATCGGCGACAAATGGCTGGTTACAGACGGTCTGAAAACAGGCGATCGCGTCATCATTACCGGTTTACAAAAAGTGAAACCGGGCGCTCAGGTAAAAGCGCAGGAAGTCACTTCTGACGCACAGCAGCAAACTGCAGGTAATGCAGCGTCAGAACAGCCTAAGTCTTAACTTAAACAGGAGACGTTAAGACATGCCTAATTTCTTTATCGATCGCCCCATATTCGCATGGGTGATCGCCATCATTATCATGCTGGCAGGAGGGCTTGCGATCCTCAAATTGCCGATAGCGCAATATCCAACGATTGCGCCACCGGCGATTGCTATCACGGCCGTGTATCCCGGAGCGGATGCTGCGACCGTGCAGAACACCGTGACGCAGGTTATCGAACAGAACATGAACGGTATCGATAACCTGATGTACATGTCGTCAAACGGTGACTCCACGGGTACAGCAACCATTACGCTGACTTTCCAGTCGGGTACCGATCCTGACATCGCTCAGGTTCAGGTGCAGAACAAACTGCAGCTGGCGATGCCGCTTCTGCCGCAGGAAGTTCAGCAGCAGGGCGTGAGCGTTGAGAAAGCGTCAAG
This sequence comes from Scandinavium manionii, assembly GCF_024764775.1. NCBI lineage: Bacteria > Pseudomonadati > Pseudomonadota > Gammaproteobacteria > Enterobacterales > Enterobacteriaceae > Scandinavium > Scandinavium manionii. Next base: position 688,157 of record NZ_JALIGC010000040.1, read on the forward strand.
TAGCTTCCTGATGGTTGTCGGTGTGATTAACACCGACGGCACCATGACGCAGGACGATATCTCCGACTACGTTGCAGCCAACATGAAGGATCCGATCAGCCGTACTTCCGGCGTCGGTGACGTTCAGCTATTCGGTTCTCAGTACGCGATGCGTATCTGGATGGACCCGAACAAACTGAATAACTTCCAGTTGACTCCGGTTGATGTTATCACCGCTCTGAAAGCACAGAACGCCCAGGTTGCAGCTGGTCAGTTAGGCGGTACTCCGCCGGTGAAAGGCCAGCAGCTGAACGCCTCGATCATCGCCCAGACACGTCTGACGAATACCGATGAGTTCGGCAAAATCTTGCTGAAAGTGAATCCGGACGGTTCGCAGGTTCGCCTGCGTGACGTGGCGAAGATTGAACTCGGCGGCGAAAACTACGATGTTGTCGCGAAGTTTAACGGACAGCCTGCATCAGGTCTGGGGATCAAACTGGCGACCGGCGCGAACGCGCTGAACACCGCCGATGCGATCCGCGCGGAACTGAAACGCATGGAGCCGTTCTTCCCGGCAGGGATGAAAATCGTTTACCCATACGACACCACGCCGTTCGTGAAAATCTCCATTCACGAAGTGGTGAAAACGCTGGTTGAAGCGATAATCCTCGTGTTCCTCGTCATGTATCTGTTCCTGCAGAACTTCCGCGCCACGCTGATCCCAACCATCGCCGTACCGGTGGTACTGTTGGGTACGTTCGCGATTCTGTCTATCTTCGGCTACTCGATAAACACCCTGACGATGTTCGGGATGGTGCTCGCCATCGGCCTGTTGGTAGATGACGCCATCGTGGTGGTCGAGAACGTCGAACGTGTCATGGCCGAGGAAGGACTACCGCCGAAAGAAGCGACCCGTAAATCGATGGGCCAGATCCAGGGCGCGTTGGTGGGTATCGCGATGGTGCTGTCCGCAGTATTCATCCCGATGGCCTTCTTCGGCGGTTCAACCGGTGCGATTTACCGTCAGTTCTCCATCACTATCGTATCGGCGATGGCACTGTCAGTTCTCGTGGCGTTGATTCTGACCCCAGCCCTGTGTGCCACCATGTTGAAGCCTATTCAGAAAGGCGGACACGGCGAGCACAAAGGCTTCTTCGGCTGGTTTAACCGCATGTTCGATAAGAGCACGCATCATTACACCGACAGCGTGGGTAACATCCTGCGCAGCACCGGTCGTTATTTGCTGCTCTATATCATCATCGTGGTGGGCATGGCCTATCTGTTCGTTCGTCTGCCAAGTTCCTTCTTGCCGGATGAAGACCAGGGCGTATTCCTGACCATGGCGCAGCTGCCTGCAGGTGCAACGCAGGAACGTACGCAGAAAGTGCTTGATGAGGTGACGGATTACTACCTCAACAAAGAGAAAGCTAACGTTGAATCTGTGTTCGCGGTTAACGGCTTCGGCTTCGCCGGCCGTGGTCAGAACACCGGTATCGCGTTCGTTTCTCTGAAGGACTGGAGTGAACGTCCGGGTGCGGAAAACAAAGTGGAAGCTATCACTGGCCGTGCCATGGCGCGTTTCTCGCAGATTAAAGATGCGATGGTCTTCGCCTTTAACCTGCCGGCGATTGTGGAACTGGGTACCGCAACCGGTTTTGACTTCCAGCTGATTGACCAGGCGGGTCTGGGTCACGAGAAACTGACACAGGCGCGTAACCAGCTATTCGGTGAAATTGCGAAACACCCTGACATGCTGGTCGGCGTTCGTCCGAACGGCCTGGAAGATACGCCGCAGTTCAAGATAGATATCGATCAGGAAAAAGCGCAGGCGCTCGGTGTGTCCATTAGCGACATCAACACCACGCTGGGAGCCGCCTGGGGCGGTAGCTACGTCAACGACTTCGTCGACCGTGGCCGCGTGAAAAAAGTGTATGTGATGTCCGAAGCGCCATACCGTATGCTGCCGAACGATATTGGCAACTGGTACGTACGTGGCAGCAATGGCCAGATGGTGCCGTTCTCCGCCTTCTCTACCTCGCGCTGGGAATACGGTTCACCGCGTCTGGAACGCTATAACGGTCTGCCTTCGATGGAAATCCTCGGCCAGGCTGCACCGGGTAAGAGTACCGGTGAAGCGATGCTGCTGATGGAACAGCTGGCGGGCAAACTGCCGACCGGCGTGGGCTACGACTGGACGGGGATGTCCTACCAGGAACGTCTGTCCGGTAACCAGGCCCCTGCCCTGTATGCAATTTCACTGATTGTCGTGTTCTTGTGTCTGGCAGCCCTGTATGAGAGCTGGTCGATTCCGTTCTCGGTCATGCTGGTGGTTCCGCTCGGGGTTGTGGGTGCGCTGTTAGCCGCCACCTTCCGTGGGCTGACCAACGACGTATACTTCCAGGTAGGCCTGCTGACAACCATTGGCTTGTCGGCGAAGAACGCGATTCTTATCGTGGAATTCGCCAAAGATCTGATGGAGAAAGAAGGTAAAGGCCTGATTGAATCGACGCTCGAAGCGGTCCGTATGCGTCTGCGTCCGATTCTGATGACCTCCCTGGCGTTTATCCTCGGGGTAATGCCGCTGGTTATCAGTACTGGTGCAGGTTCCGGTGCACAAAACGCCGTAGGTACTGGCGTAATGGGCGGGATGATCACTGCGACCGTTCTGGCTATCTTCTTTGTTCCCGTGTTCTTCGTGGTGGTTCGCCGCCGTTTCAGTAAAAAGAACGAAGATGTAGAACATAGTCATCCGGTAGAACGCCATTAATTAGCGTTTGCTGAAATGAAAAAGGGCCGCTTCTGCGGCCCTTCTTTTTTGTTCCTAAGATTAATCGCACGTATTGCGCAATTGTTTATTTAATGCCAGCAATCATTAGGGATATAATCTTAATAATGTGGATATTTTCTTCAGGCAATATGCCGAAATCCTGCCTTCTTTTCAGATGATAGCGTAGGATTGCTCTTAGTTTGATTGCCTTGCACTTACTGGCTATCCATTAAAACAGGTTTTCATTAAAGATAACCCAATGAAAAATAAGCGTGTCTGCGCCTATTTTACGGTAACAGTCGGACGTCATTGGTAATAGAAATGTCGTGTAATGTGGATGGCGACTCGCGAAATAACGGTAATTGTAATTTTTCGTAATAGCGCGGTGAAATCTTTTTCAGAGTAGATTATAGTTACGGTATCAGGTTCACAGCGTATGTTCCGGGTCAGACAGTAGTATCCATCCCACACGGTGTTTGTTGATTAATCATAAGGGGATGCGTTATGGACGAGTACTCGCCAAAAAGACATGATCTCGCACAGCTTAAATTCCTCTGTGAAACGTTGTATCATGACTGTCTCGCTAACCTTGAAGAAAACCGAGCTGGCTGGGTTAATGACCCTACGTCGGCCCTGAATCTTCAACTTAATGAACTGATCGAGCACATTGCAACCTTCGCACTTAATTACAAAATTAAGTATAACGAAGACAATAAATTGATCGCGCAAATTGATGAATATCTGGACGACACCTTTATGTTGTTCAGTAACTACGGCATTAATGCTGATGATTTGCAGAAATGGCGGAAGTCAGGAAACAGACTCTTCCGTTGCTTTGTCAATCTTAGCCGGACGAACCCTGTAAGTCTTTCTTGTTAAAATTATTACAATCAAAAAGGTGAAGTTATGTCAGATCAACCTTTAACAAAAACTGATTATTTGATGCGACTGCGACGTTGTCAGACGCTTGATACATTGGAACGCGTTATTGAAAAGAATAAATATGAACTCTCAGATAATGAACTGGCTGTTTTTTACTCAGCAGCGGATCATCGTCTCGCAGAACTCACAATGAATAAGCTCTATGATAAAATCCCATCATCAGTGTGGAAATTTATCCGTTAATTAACACAGCTAATGCTCCCCTCCCTCTTATTTCTTTACTGACAACAGTACAGATTACAATGTGATAAAAGTCACACGTCGAGCCAGGGAACGTTCCCCAATGGTGCGACAGCCTATACTGTGACTCTCTGATTAAAAGGAGAATCACATGAGTGAAGAAAAATGTAAAATGATCGCCGGAGAGCTGTATCGTCCGGGTGATGTCACCCTCCGTGCCGACCGTTTACGCGCCAGAAACTCTCTGCATCAATACAATCACTCCTCGCCTGAGGAGAAAGCGCTACGTTCCCGTTTGCTCGGTGAACTGCTCGGGCGGGCCGAAGACGCGTATATTGAGCCCACTTTCCGCTGCGACTACGGCTACAACATTTTCCTCGGCCATAACTTTTACGCTAATTTCGACTGCGTGATGCTGGATGTCTGTCCGATTCGAATTGGCGACAACTGCATGCTCGCCCCCGGCGTACATATTTATACCGCCACCCATCCACTGGATGCCGACGAGCGTAACAGCGGGGCGGAATACGGAAAACCGGTAACGATTGGCAACAGCGTCTGGATTGGCGGCCGGGCTATCATTAATCCGGGGGTCACCATCGGCGATAATGCGGTGATTGCCTCCGGCGCGGTGGTGGTAAAAGATGTCCCGGCCAATGCGGTGGTGGGCGGCAATCCGGCGAAGATAATCAAAATGCTCACCTGACTGTTATGCTTTTCTGTCACTGAACTGTTACTTTTCGCCTGAATTGACGCAACATAAAATAGGGCATCCCCGATTCAGGCATAACAGAAGGCGCAGATGTCCGAAATCCAACAACTGCTCACCCGCACCATCAACGAGCTGAACAGCACCGAGAAGCGAGACAATCGTCCGCGCTTCAGCATCAGCTTTATTCGCCGCTTCCCAGGGCTGTTTATCGCCATGTATCTCGGCTTCCTCGCCACCTGGATTGTGATGTACCGTTCCGAAACGCTGGCGGATTCTCAATGGCTGTTGGTGGTACTGTTCATCGTGATGAATGGATTTTTCTTTTTTGACGTGGCCCCACGCTACCGTTACGAAGATATAGACGTGCTCGATTTCCGCGTCTGCTACAACGGCGAATGGTACAACACCCGTTTCGTACCCGAAGCGCTGATCGACAGCATTATGCAGTCGCCGCGCGTGGCAGAACCGCAGAAAAACCAACTGAAGAAAATGATCGCCACCAAAGGCGAACTGTCGTTCTACGACATCTTTACTCTGACGCGCGCCGAGTCTGCGCAATAAGCTGATTCAGGGTACGGATACCGGCCGTAAACCGCGAAGCGGACGTATTGCCGTACCCCAGCACAAGCCCGGTTTCGCCCTGAGTCGGGTCAAGATAAAAACGGCTCAGCGCCGCCGGGGCCAGCTGGAACTGGCGCGCTAAATCCACCACCTTTCCGTCATCAATCCCGGCGATTTTCACCGTCAGATGCATTCCCCCTTCCCCGGCAGAAATCTGGTGTGGAAACGTCAGCTCCTGTTGAATGGCCGCCCGGAGCTGCGCCTGACGCTTACGGTATAAACGACGCATCGACGCCAGGTGCCGCGCGTAGTGCCCTTCCTCAATGAAATGCGCCAACGTTCGCTGCTCGGCGCGATGCCCACCGCGTAACAACGAATGAATCGCAGGCTGCACCGATTTAGCCAGCGCTTTGGGCATCACCACAAATCCGATACGCAGCGACGGAAACAGCGTTTTGCTGAAAGTCCCGAGATACACCACCGGTGCATTCGGCACCATCCCGAGCATCGCCGGAATCGGCTCGCCGCTGTAGCGAAACTCACTGTCGTAATCATCTTCAATAATCCACGCGTCATGCTGACGGGCGAACTCCAGCCACGCCAGACGTCGCGTGGCGCTCATCAGATTTCCGAGCGGATACTGGTGCGAAGGCGAAGTGAAAATGAATCGCGGCGTGGGCAATGCCACCGAGGTAAAGCACATGCCTTCTTCATCCACCGGCAGGCCATGAATCGGCAATCCGGCGGAAATAAACGCGCTGCGTGCGCCAAAATATCCCGGGTCTTCGAACCACACCGGCTGGCCTCTTTCACTCAGCAGCTGGGTGCACAAATTCAGCCCTTCACGTGCGCCTTCGGTAATCACCACCTGGCTTGCATCGCAATCAATCCCGCGTGACAGCGCCAGATGCCGGGCAATCGCCATCCGCAGCGACCATTCGCCAGCGGAATCACCGTAGCCCAACAGCGTACTGCCTTCATCACGCCATACGCGATCGAGCAGACGGCGCCAAAGCGGCAACGGGAAATAGTTCACCGCAGGCGTGCCCGGTGTAAACGCCAGCACCGGCGAATCCCGACGCGTACCTGCGGGCAGCTGTGCCAGATGCGGTGGCAGGCGGATTACCAAGGGCGGGGTCGTTTCATTCGTCGGGGAATGTGGCAGCGTCGCCACCTGAGAGCCTTGTCGATCACGCAGCAAATAGCCTTCCGTCGCCAGCTGATCCAGCGCGGCATTAATGGTATTACGTGAAAGTTGCAGCTGCTGGGCAATGGCGCGCGAGCCGGGCAAACGGCTCTGCGGCTGCAGCTGCCCGTTCAGAATAGCGTTGCGCAGCGCATGGTAAATCGTCCGCTGCAGCGTTTCACCGTCGCGCAACTGCACGGCCTTCGTCAGCAGCCCATAAAACGCATCATCAGGAATATTCATCGGATCTCCTCGTGGTACCACCAGAAGATACGCCAGTGGCTCTTTCCAGGGAACCATCAGCACCCTATTCTGCGTAAACGCGTCCAAAAAGGAGTCAGTATGAGTCAGAATAATGAGTTTGGTCAGCCGGTTGGGGAAGCTCTCCCGGACTGGCAGCCGCGCCCGCATCCGGGTCGTGAAACCCTGGAAGGCCGTCTGTGCCGACTAGAACCTTTACGGACTGAACATGCCGACGCGCTGTTTGCCGCCTATCAGCTGGCGGAAGACACCCGCGCCTGGACATGGCTGCTGCGCGAGCCGGACACCGATGTGGAAAGCTACCGCGCGTGGGTGCACAGTGTGGTGACCTTACAGGACCCGATTCATTTCGCGGTCATCGATAAACAGAGCGGGCAGCCGGTTGGCACGCTGGCGTTGATGCGCATCGACAGTAAAAATGGCGTCGTTGAAGTGGGCCATGTGCATTTTTCACCGCTGCTGAGCCGCACGCCGATGTCCACCGAAGCGCAATGGCTGCTGATGCGTTACGCGTTCGACACTCTCGGCTATCGCCGATATGAGTGGAAATGTAACAGTCTGAATGAGCCGTCCCGCCGCGCCGCGCTGCGCATGGGCTTTCAGTATGAAGGGCAATTTCGTCAGGCGCTGGTTATCAAAGGGCATAATCGTGACACAGACTGGTTTTCGATTATCGACCAGGAGTGGCCAGAGGTAGATGGCGCGATGCAGAAATGGCTTGCCGCCGATAATTTTAGCGCCGACGGCAAGCAGAGGACTTCCCTGGAAAGTTGGCGACAACCAAAACGTTAACGTCTTTTCTTGCGCCCCTGCACAGCTTTAAAGCGGGGGTTTGTTTTGCAAATGACGTACAATCGCCCTTTGCGTCTTACAATCTGACAATCCGGGTGGCGCTGTTTCGCGCTTTTAAGTGAATTCAGAACCTGCATGTTTAGCCTCGTTTCGCATCAAGAAAGCCGCCAAAACGCTGACGGAAACGCGCCATGCTGCCTTCATTCGAGAAGGTTTTTTGCTTCCCGGTATAGAACGGATGCGACTTAGACGACACTTCAAGGGTGATGTACGGGAAAGTTTCCCCGTCCAGTTCGATTTCCCTGTCGGTTTTAATGGTCGACCCGACTTTGAAGTATTCGTTGGCGCTGGTGTCGTGGAACACCACGGTACGGTAGTGTGGATGGATATCGGTTCTCATAATCAACCTCAATTGTTATAGTATAACATAACAACAAAATACACCCACCCTCTCCCCAGATCAACCCTTCCTATCGCAAGGTTTACTCTTCCAGCGCATGAGTCAGCCAGGCAATCAGGGCCGTATTATCCACCGGCTTCCCCTGATCCACGGTATACACGGGCCCTAACGACATAGGTTGCGCGCAATCTGCCAGGCGCAATAACTCGGGAAGGTACTCTTCACCGGGATGGCCGTTACGCCTGACTCCCAGTCTCTGTGCATAGCGTGCCGCCGCCAAATTTCCGGGGATACTATTCCACACCTCCAGAACCCGGGTAATGCCTGCTTTTTCGAGATAACGGATCAACGATTCCTTCGGCTGGAAGCCAAACCATGCATCAATCAGAAAGACACACTGCTGCGGGCTGGCAGCGACTATCGACCAGATCACCTCATACGCGGCGCAGCCCAAACGGCGATTGAATGGCCTGTCGATATTGTCAAATTGCGCCATAAACGGCTCTTTAATACCGTCGATGGTCAGCACTGGCAGAGCAAAATGTTCTGACAACAGTTGTGCGATGGTGCTCTTCCCTGATGCGGGAACGCCGTTCACAAGTACCACCGTTTTGCCCTGTGTTCGCGTTGTCTGACTCATAATATTGCAATCACCTCTTCTTTCGCTTTTGCCTTGCGCAGTTTTGCCATAACGTCGTCGTCACCAAGCCAATTCACAATGGCGCGAATACCCTCTTCGATATGTGCATTGCTGTCTTTGGCTGCAAACATGATAACGATATCGGCCTTGTCGCTGTCGGCAAAACCTATCGGCTCATCCAGCAGTAGCAGGCTGAAGCTGTTTTTCAGCACCCCGCACTCCGGCCTGGCATGGGGCATAGCGATGCCTTCCTCAAACACGTAATAGGCACCGTGCTCCAGCGTGTTAGCGATTACCGCCTGGTGATAGGACGGCAAAATATAGCCGTTCTCAACCAGCGGCCGGGCGGCCATTTCAATGACCTTTTGCCAGTCTTTTTCACGTACGCCGACCTGGATTGCCTGCGCCTCGATCAATAACTCCTTAATCGCCATAGTGGCTCCTTAAATAGTTCTGCGGATGATATTGCGCAGCTCGTCTATTTTGACAAATAAAGGATCGATATACTGACGGTGTGTTTTACTCTTCGCAAAGACCTGTAACGCCTGGTTATAACGCAGCATTAATGTTTTTTGCGCTTCGCTATTCAGGGGATCTGCCGATAATGTATTTTCCAGAGCCGTTAATTCAGCCGCAAGCTCTCCCGCCTGAATATCATATTTTTCCGTATCTGTATTATACGGCTTAAACACTCTTTTTAGTGATTCAAACATAGCTATCTCCCGCCCTGATGATTGTCGGGCAACCAGGGTTACAGTGAAGAGTAAAGATTAACGCATCCGTTATTTAAACAATGCGATCTTTTCGATTAATACCGCAGCCACCGCATCGTTAGCCGGAATTAAAAATTTTCGCACGCTGTCATTAACTTTGCCTTTGCCAAACGTCTCCTGGCAATGACCGACCCACTGAACGTTCATCTCTGTACCGACGTTCACTTTGTCGATTCCCCCCGCCACGGCACGGCGCATATCCTCATCGCTGACGCCCGTCCCACCGTGCAGTACCAGAGGCGTTCTGGTGACTTCGCTGATGTCCGCCAGGCGCTGATGCTGGATTTTGGCTTTGCCGGTATACAGGCCATGTACGGTGCCCACGGAGACCGCCAGCATATCGACCTGCGTTTCAGCAACAAAGTGCCGGGCATCTTCCGTAGTGGTAAAACAAATATCTTCCGCCGCCACCGCTTTACCGTCTTCCGAACCGCCGATTGCGCCTAACTCTGCTTCAACAGATACATTTCGCAGACGGGCAATTGCGATAACTTTTCGCGTATTGGCGATATTCTCTGCCATTTCCAGATGCGAGCCGTCATACATGACTGAACTGAACCCGGCATCAATTGCCGTGTTAATGGATTCAATATCCGAACAGTGATCAAGATGCAGGCAGGTCGGGATATTCTGGCTTTCAGCTAAAGAACAAACCGAATCAACCAGTAAGCGATAACCTAAATATTCCGCGGTGCCCGTTGAGATCTGAATCATTAGCGGGCTGTTCGTTACTTTGGCGGCTTTAAAATAAGCGGGCAACATTTCCAGACAATGTAAATTAAAGGAACCCACTGCTTTAAAACCGCGTTCTTTTGCTACCTGTAATAAATCTGGGAAGTTATACAGACTCATGCACTTTTTCCTCTTGAGGTTTGGTTGATTTACCATTCACGAACCAGGCGATGAGCGCCACGAACAGGATAAATACGCCAACAAACGTCCAGTTATTCTGGAAGACATGCCCCAGAATCAGGCCGCTGCTGATCACGTCGGAGTCGCTGAAGGTCACGCCGGTAAAGCCGTAGCTTTCCAGCATCGGTACCAGGATTGCCGGCAGGAAGGTAATGAACAGGCCGTGTACCACGCCGCCGATCACTGCCCCTCGCCTGCCCCCCATCGCGTTACCGAAAATGCCTGCGGTACCGCCGGCAAAGAAGTTGGTCAGCAGACCGGGGAGGATCATCGCCAGACCAAACATCGGGAAGACAATCATGCCAATGATTGAACCCGCTGTGGTGGCCAGGAAACCGACGATGACGGCGTTAGGGGCATACGGGAACAGAACCGGGCAATCCAGCGCGGGTTTAGCGTCGGGCACAATGCGCATCGCAATGCCGCGAAATGCGGGAACCAGTTCGTTAAGCAGTAGACGCACGCCGCTGTAAAGCACGAACACCCCGGCAACAAACTGAATCGATTGCATAAATGCGAACATCAGGTAGTTCACGCCGTTAGAATACTGGCTGATGTACTCCGGGCCAGCCGCCAGAGCCGGGATGAGATACATCGGGATCATCACCACGGCCATAGAGAGGTAGGTATCCTGCAGGAATTTGAAATTATCCGGCAGCACCAGGTCTTCAGTGGATTTCGATCCTTTGCCCACCACCTTCGCCACCGCCGCCTGCACCAGATAGCCAATAGTGCAGAAGTGGCCCAGGGCAACATCATCAGAACCCGTGATACGGCGAACCACTGGCTGAGCCAGCGCGGGCATCAACACTGCCATAATCCCGCCGAAAATCCCGCCGGTCAGAATCAACGGTGCCCCTGTCAGCCCCGATTTGTAGCCGATAACCGCACCGATGGTTGCCATCCACAGCAGTGCCTGCCCGGTAAGGAAGATATATTTAAACGGCGTAATGCGGGCAATGATGATGTTGACGATGAAAATGACCATCAGCGTGAGTGCCACTTCGGAACCGAGCTCGCGGTTTGCCAGCCCCGCAATCGCCGCCACGTCGGTGATGTAGCCCTTCATGCCAAAGCCGTGGGTGAAAATATCGTTCAGGAAGGTCAGGGTATCGACAATAATATTGATGCCCGCCATCATGATTAAAAAGCCGAGCAGCGTTTTAAACGTGCCTTCCGCTACTTTGCCCTTCGATTTCTTCTGCAATAAAAGACCGAGCATGGCGATAAAGGCAATCAGAATCGATGCCTGCCCCAGCAGGTCCTTAACAATAAAGTTAATAATGCTATTCATTTTCGAGTACCTTCACATTGCGTTCTTTTAAAAAGGCGACAATTTTCTGCTCGATTTCGTCTTTATCCGTTAAGCGGTGCAGAACGATAACGCGTTTAATTTCCTCTTCACTGGCGTCCGCCGTTAAAATATCGGCAAAGGTTTTTTGCGTGAGAATAATATCGGATTTAAAGGCGCCCGCTTCGGAGACGGTAGTGTGTTCAATCTCAGCAGGGATTTCTAATTTTTTAAGCACCGCCTTCGCCGTCATTTCAATGGCGAAACTGGAACCTAAACCGCAGCCACATACGCATAGAATTTTAAGCATTGATTCACTCCTCAAATAATATCGAGTTGCCTGGCTAATTTATAATGATGCCCTTCGGTGTCGACGAGGCGCTTTTGCATACTGATTAAATCTATTGGGATCGGTTTATTACTCGAATTAATAATGACTGCTTTATTTCTCATGCCTGACCGGATACAGCGCACGACCTCTGTGGCCATTATGGTACCCTGATAAATCTCTTCGCAGGTTGGCTCACCGTTACGCAGGCTATAGCCGATTATTGACTTACGGATCCGCACGCCAATTTTCGGTTCAAGCTGTTTAATCATGGTATCAATCGCCCCCTGAAAGCCGGGGGAGTACTCTTTGGTGTAGCCTTCAGAACAGAGGATCACGACACTGTTTTGCGATTCAAGCCTGGCAGTAATTTTCCCGGCCAGTTCGCTCAGCGTCTGCTGGCATTCAGGGATCAGCGCGAAATCGGCGTTGCTTTTAATGGCCGACTGCAACGTCAGTTCACCACAGTAGCCCCCCAGGAGCTCAACCATAAATACCCGTCCCGGCAATGCCCGCCCTGTATTACGCAGCTTTGCGACCTCTTTAATAATTTGTTCGCAGGCAGTAGAAAAACCAATCGTGTAATCGCTGCCGTAGACGTCATTATCGATGGTCATGCCGACGCCGAAGCAATTAACGCCGTACTCACTAAGGTGGTGAAGAAACTGTAATGAACCATCACCGCCCGCCATAATAAGCACATCAATATGCAGGGCTTTAAGCTGCCTGGCGATGGTTTCATATTCAGAGGCCATCAATTTACGGCTGGTTCTACCCGAAGACATAATCGGAATGGCGGCAACAGAAAAGTCCACTAAATCACGTAGAGAAATAGCCTGATGCGTATTTTTCAATAGACCAGCAATACCACCATTAAATAAGATGATATCTGCCCGCGCGAGTCGTGACACTTGAAATACAAAATTATTTATCCCTGTCACATCTCCGCCACTAATTACCATGCCGATTTTCATGAGCGTCACCCCGTTTAATTTCCTGACAATGATTTTTCCTTTTAACAAGCCCTAAATTTGCAATGAAAGTCACAAATTTGTCATTCCCGTACCCATCACAGGTATTGACAGATGCCTGGAAAGACTCATTTTTGTGAATTTAATCACATTTAATCTTTTATTCACGAGCTGATTAATTGACTTTTATTTCAATAGATTACTGCGCATCTTTTCGTGTTCTGTTTTCGGTTTTTCACACGCGGGGAACGCACGTAAAACGCGCTTTAAAAAATGTGAGTTATCACACAGTTTTTCTGCGTAACTGAATAAAAGAGAGGGATAACGGAGAGATTTGGCGTATTAAAAAGGCGACTCACGCCGCCCTTTAGATCTGAAATCGTATTGGTTTACTGTTGTTCCCGGCCCACCAGCAGCGTGGTCAGCGTAAACGACAGCACTAGCGCAATTACCACGCCCGACAGCGCAAAGACAAAATACGGGCCGATATAGGCCGGTAAACTGAAAATGCTCGACAAAATGTAGCCGTACAGGCGCACACCGAAGAACGCGATAAACGCCGAGGCTACTGAACTGGCGATCGTTGCGGCGATAAAGGCCTTTTTATAGCGCGTCAGCACGCCAAACAGCGCCGGTTCGGTAATGCCGAGCAGCGCGGAAACCGCCGCCGATAGCGTCACCGTACGGTCCTGGCGATCCTTGCTCAAACGCCAGATAGCAAACGTCGCCCCGGCAATCGCCATATTGGCCATAAACATCATCGGCATCAGCATGTCGTAGCCGCGATCGCTGAAGTTTTGCAGGGCAATCGGCGTCATTGCGTGATGCATCCCGGTCAGGATCGCCACGGGACGGATCGCCCCCACCACCAGCCCGGCAAAGCTCGCTGACACGCTGAACAGGCCTTCGATAAACAGCGCCAGCCCTTTACCCAGCCAGATGCCAATCGGACCAATCACCACCAATGCCGCCAGCGCGCCGATAAACAGCGTCAGCGTTGGCGTGAATACCGTTTTCAGCACCTCAGGCATGATGCTGTCGACCCATTTGTGGATGTATTTCAGCGCCAGCACCGAGAAAATTACCGGAATAACGCTCGATGAATAGTTAAACACCGACACCGGGATCGCGTTCATCAGCCACAGCGCGGAAGCCGCATCCGGCTGGTGCGTCGCCAGCGCCTTTGCCGCGTCGATTAAGGTCGGATACATCAGGCAAGCCGCCACCGCGGCCGCGAGGTATTCATTGGTTTTGAAGATTTTCGCTGCGGAAACCGCCAGGAAAAACGGCAGGAAATAGAACACGCCGCTGGCGATAAGGTCGATGACCATCACCGTTTCACTTTTCGGCGACACCACTTTCAGCGCAATTAATCCAGCCAGCAAACCTTTGATCATCCCGGCCCCGGCAATCGCTGGCACAATCGGACCAAACACGCCAGAGACGGTATCCATAAACAGCGACACCAGGCTTTTTCGCCCTTTCGCGTCCGACGCGGCTGGCGCATCACGCTGGCCCAGCGTTTCCTGCAATTGCTCATACCAGCCGTTCACTTTCGGACCAATGATTATCTGGAACTGATCGCTTTGTAATTGGGCGCCCAGCACGCCGGGCAGCTTCTTAATTTCGCTCTGTTCGATTTTGCTATCATCAATTAAATCAAAGCGTAAACGGGTCATGCAGTGCCAGACTTTATTGATATTATCTTGCCCACCGACCAGCTGAATAATCCGGGCGATGGCGTCTCGCGTCCCCATAGTGACTCCTGCGAAGTGTACTTGTTTTGGTTATCCGGATGGTAATCAAGCCCACCACGTAAAACAAACCAATAAAATTTGAAGGCCCTCACACTTCTCGATCTAATTAGCCATCAATGTCGTTTCGAGGCACAATTGGTCTGGTTTTTAATTCAATTAACCCTCTATTTCAGACCAAAATATTTATTCCAGAAAAAGGTTTACCTGCCCCTAAAAATAGGGCGAAGATAAATCATCAATCATGTTCTTTTTCTGTCTCAGACAGGGAGCTTTTTTCCGTGCAACCGACGCTTATTACCGCTATCGACTGCTTCATCACCCGCCCCGACCGCCATAATCTGGTAACGGTGCGCATTACCACTGACAAAGGCGTTACCGGCCTCGGCTGCGCCACATTTCAGCAGCGCCCTCTGGCGGTCAAAACGCTGGTCGATGAATACCTGCGCCCGCTGCTGATGGGCCGCGACGCCAATAATATCGAAGATCTCTGGCAGATGATGAACGTCAACGCCTACTGGCGTAACGGCCCGGCGATGAACAACGCCATGGCCGGGGTTGATATGGCGCTGTGGGATATCAAAGCGCGGCTGGCGAATATGCCGCTGTACCAGCTGCTGGGCGGGAAATCCCGGGATGCGATCGCCGCCTATTCGCACGCCAGCGGTGAAACGCTGGCACAGCTGTACGTCGCTGTCGATGGGTTGCTGGAAAAGGGCTATCGCCACATTCGCTGCCAGCTCGGCTTTTATGGCGGCACCCCGACGGAATTGCATGCGCCGGAAAACCCCTCGTCCGGCGCATGGTTCTGCCAGGACCAGTACATGCGTAACACGGTGGAAATGTTCCGCGCCCTGCGCGAACGCTACGGCCACCGTTTCCATATTCTGCATGACGTCCACGAACGCCTGTTCCCGCAGCAGGCGGTGCAGTTAGCCAAACAGCTTGAACCCTACCAGCCGTACTTTATTGAAGACATTTTGCCGCCTCAGCAAACCCCGTGGCTGGCACAAATTCGTCAGCAGAGCAGCGTTCCGCTGGCGCTGGGCGAGCTGTTCAACAACCCTGCGGAATGGCACGACGTAATTGTGAACCGGCAGATCGATTTTATTCGCTGCCACGTATCTCAGATTGGCGGGATCACCCCGGCGCTGAAGCTGGCGGTGCTGTGTCAGGCCTTTGGCGTGCGGCTGGCGTGGCATGGTCCTGGCGACATGACGCCGATTGGCGTGGCGGTGAATACGCATCTGAATATTCATCTCCACAACGCCGCGATTCAGGAATATATTCCGCGCTCGGCCACCACCGACGCGGTATTCCCCGGCGCACCGGAAGTTAAAGATGGCTACGTATATCCGCCGCAGGCCAACGGCATTGGCGTCGATTTCAACGAAGCGCTGGCCCTCGCGCATCCGGTGGTTTACCGCCCGCATGAATGGACCCAAAGCCGCCTGCCAGACGGCGCGCTGCACACGCCGTAATCAGCCTGGCTGCTGGCGGAATGCGAGGTTATCGCGGTTATGCGGGATCACGTAGGTGCAGGTGTAGTTGATATCGATAATATCGCTGACGGCGTAGACCTGCCCACCCGCCAGAATGCCACGGTTATTGATGAGCATCGCCGGGCTGCCCTTTTTGCAGCCCAATAATTCTGCCTGTTCCCGACTAACGTTTACCGCCCGATACGTCGTGAGCATGTGCGAAATTTGGTAGCCCTTTTCCAGAACATATTGCTGTAACGATCGTTCGATAACCTGCTGATTGAGGTCAGCGAACGTCGTCGACGGCATGCGCGACACCTCGATTTGCACTGGGCTGTCGTCCACATAGCGCAGACGACAAAACTGCCAGATAAAATCATCATCCGTTAGCCCGAATATCTGTTGCTCCTCGCGATTCGGGCGTTTTTTATGCAGGCTTATCATCCGATAACGCATCTGGTCGAAACGCTTTTCGGTAATCGAGTTGTACACCAGCGGATTATTTCGCGCCTGTTCGTTAATCCAGCATCCCGATCCCTGCACAATTCTGACGATGCCAATACTCGCCAGCTTTTCCAGCGCCTGACGTACCGTAAAGCGCGACACGCCGTATTCTTCCGCCAGCTGTCGTTCAGGCGGCAATTTGCGCGGGGCCGCATCACCCTGCTGATAAATTTTGCTGAGCAGATCCTGCGTGACGAACTCATTTTTTTTCATCGCCGCTTCCCAAATTAGTCCTTTGAAAAAAGACAGTTAACCCTATCATTGCATATAATTGGCAGAACATGATGAATTCAGCGCTGAAAGGAAAACAGGCCCATGACAAGTAAAAGAACGATCGGTCTGGTCGTGGGCGTGCTAATCCTCTCGGTCCTGTTACCGGTCACGCTCAGTGTGTGGCTCGCGCATTATCAGGCAGAAAAAGAGTTTAATCATGACCTCAACCAATATGGTGAACGCACCATATTGCGCACGCATCTGGTAGTGGAACAGGCTAAATCGGCACTGCAAGAAATTGACACCTTTCAGGGCCGGATCTGTAGCCCTGAACATCTGCAGGCAATGCGGCGCGCGTCCTATACGCACCGTGATATCCAGGAAGTCTTATCGCTCAATGGCATGAAGCCGGAATGTTCTTCCCTGGAAAGCCACAGCAGCGAAATGCAGTTTCCGCCGACCAACCGCCGGACCCCGGATGGCTATCGCGTTTGGCTGACCAACAGCAACGACTTGGGCATCAATCATGACATGGTGGCACTGGCGAGCCAACGGCATATGGTGATGATTGATCCCGGTTCATTTGTCGACGTTGTGCCCTTCGCGCAATGGACTATCAACACCGTGTTGATTGGCAGCCAGAGCGGCCGCATTGTCGCCCAAAGCGCACCGTTTGACCTGTTGCTATGGCAGCAGGAGCGCCACAAAGGCAACCACACCTTTGAGCACGACGGTATGCTTTACAACCTGCGCGACTACCCGGATATCGGCTTATCGCAGGTGGTCTGGGCTCCTGTTGCGCCGCTGACCGACAAATGGCACCAGCAATTACTGCTGTGGCTGCCGCTCGGCGTGTTAATCAGCGGGCTCGCATCGCTGCTGATTTTGCGCATGGTGCGCAATCTGCAATCGCCCTATCACCGTATGCTCGACGCCATAAATACCCGCAGCCTCGACGTGTATTATCAGCCGATTGTCTCGTTACGCTCGAGCCGGATCGTTGGCGCAGAAGCCCTGGCCCGCTGGCGACAGCCGGACGGCACCTTTTTGTCACCGGAGATTTTCGTTCCGCTGGCTGAACAAACCGGGCTGATTACGCGCCTCACCGGCCTTATCGTCGAGAAAGTATTTGAGGATTTGGGTCCGTGGCTGAAGCAGCATCCGACACAGCACGTCTCAATCAATCTCGATCCGCAGGATTTGATCACCACGCGGCTGCCCGCCCAACTCGCCCAGCAGTTAAACAAATGGAGTTTAACGCCCTCACAGGTGGCGTTAGAGCTCACTGAACGCAGCTTTATCGATTTGAAAAACAGTGCCAGCACCCTGAGCCAGCTGCGTCAGGCAGGATATGCGCTGTACATCGATGATTTCGGCACTGGCTATTCCAGTCTCAGCTATCTGCAAAATCTCGACGTCGACATCATCAAAATCGATAAGTCATTTGTCGATGCACTGGAGTTTAAAAACGTCACCCCGCACATCATTGAAATGGCTAAAGCATTGCAGCTGGCGATGGTGGCAGAAGGGGTGGAAACTGAGTGCCAGCGCCGCTGGCTGGCGGAGCATGGCGTGCAGTTTGGTCAGGGCTGGCTGTTCTGCAAAGCGCTACCGAAGGCGGAATTCATTACCTGGGCGCAGGAAAACCTCGCACAGGAATGAACGATCCTTTTTCACACCGACGGCTCGACAAACGTCACCTGTTCACCAAAGTGTCCTGAATAAAACGGCTGGCGGCACGCCGCACAGCCGTATTCATCATTTACTCATCGAGGATCGGGGCGAAGCCGCCGTAAATCATCCGTTTACCATCAAACGGCATGCTGTCGCCCATCTCTTTCATCCGCGGATCGGCCATCATCTTCGCGTTGGCCGCATCCCGAACCTCTTTCGAGGGGTATTCAATCCAGCTGAAAACCACTTCTTCATTGTCTTCGGCTTTTACCGCCATGCGAAAATCGGTCAGCTTGCCGTCCGGCACATCGTCTGCCCAACATTCCACCACGCGAGTTGCACCAAACTCTTTAAACAGCAGTGCCGCCTTTGCCGCCAGCGCGATATACGCCTCCTTTTTGTCCGCAGGCACGGCAACGACAAAACCATCAACATACTTCATGAGATAACCTCCGAAGTGAACGGTGCGGCCAGCGTGTCTGACCGCATCCGGCGTTGATAAGTTTAGTCGCGACGCCAGCTGAACGCATAACGCAGGCGGCGCGATGGCAGCAGGAATTCTGGCGATACGCTCGGGCTCCATGAATCGTCACCGCCGACGCCCATGTGGAACGCGTCCAGGTTCAGCCAGCAGCCCGCTTCTTCACGCAGTAAATGCTGATGGCTCACCTCATGCAGTTGCTGTTGACTATAGCGGCTCAGGCCAAAATGGAACGCGCCCTGCCAGAGATTATCGCTGTAGCGCAGTTCGCGGGTGTCGCAGCGCAGGCCATTTTCAGTGGGGAAAATATACGGCGTATGCAGTTTTTCAAGCGGTAACGTCCAGCGCCCCTGACGCGCGGCAAGCTTTCTGTCGGGGTAGTTTTCATGCGGTCCAAGGCCCAGCCACGATGCCTCTGGCGCAATGTGGACCAGCTGACAGCACAGGCCGATGCGCGAAGGCTCAGGGATATCGGTCGCCACGGTGACGTCGATTTCTGCGTGTAGTATGCCGTCGTCGTCGACGCGCCAGCACTTATCCGAGATAAACAGCGTTTTCTGCTGATGCTCCCAAACGTGGCGCGTGTGAATCACCACCTCATCGCCCTGCTGGCGGGCTTCACAATGCAGCAGACGGGCATTCATGGCGTACAGCCCGGCGGCCTTCCAGCGTTCAACCCAGGCGTTCGGATCGATGCGCGTGGCTTCGCTGACGCCAATATCGTTATCCAGTGGCGCGCGGGTGAAGTTATCCATCACTGGCGTCAATAATCCCGGCTGCTCGTCACGCCACCACTGGCTCAGGTGTCCGCTTTCCCGGCAAAAAGCCCAGCGCTGGCTACCGTGGGTGACGGTGAAAGCTTTTTCACTCACGGCCAGCTCCGGTGCATAACCCGCAACATGCGGGGCAGGCACGGCGAGCGGCGCGGGCAGCGGCCATTGGTCCCAGGCGCAAAGATGATTGGCCTCAGACCAGGCTGTGGCATCGGTCTGCCACACCTCGACGTTCAGCCAAATTTCACCCTCGCCCGCGGGCAGCGTCATGTCCGAAAGCTCAAGCAACTGGCTGCTCTGCGGCGCCAGATTCAATTCGCATTCGCCTTCGGCCAGACGTTCACCATCGCGCGAAATCCACCAGCATAAACGCTCGTTATCGCTGTGGCGGAACAAGTATTCGCTGCAGATTTCCACACGCAGCGGCGCGAGCGAATGCAGACAGAACTGGAAAAACTGCTGCGCGCGTTTGGCTTCAAACAACGCCGGATGCGGCGTGCGATCCGGGAAAACCAGGCCGTTCATGCAGAACTGGCGATCATTGGGCGTGTCGCCAAAATCTCCCCCGTAGGCCCAAAATGTCTGCCCATCGGAATCGGTTTTACACAGCGCCTGATCGACCCAGTCCCAGACGAATCCGCCCTGTAAACGTGGGAACTCGCGGAACGCCTGCCAGTATTTGGCAAATCCGCCAAAGCTATTGCCCATCGCATGGGCGTATTCACAAAGGATCAGCGGTCGCGATTCTTCCGGCAGACCGATCCATTTTTTCAGCGACCATTTCGGTACCGCCGGGAACAGCTGATCCTGATCGACCCGCGCGTACATCGGGCAGATGATATCGGTCGCGGCGCTATTCGCCCCGCCGCCTTCGTACTGGACCGGACGCGTCGGATCGGTGGTTTTCAGCCAGCGATACAGCGCATCGTGGTTCGCACCGTGCCCGGATTCATTACCGAGTGACCAGATAACGATCGACGGATGGTTGCGATCGCGGCTCACCATGCGCGTCACACGCTCGCTCATCGCCGGTAACCAACGAGGATCGTCCGCCAGACGACTCATCGGCACCATGCCGTGGGTTTCAATATTCGCCTCATCCACCACATACAGTCCGTAGCGGTCGCAGAGTCGGTACCACAGCGGATGGTTGGGATAATGCGAGCAGCGCACGGCGTTAAAGTTATTCTGCTTCATCAGCAAAATATCCTGCCGCATCGTGGCTTCATCCACGGCCTGCCCGGTTTGCGGGTGATGCTCGTGGCGGTTCACGCCGCGGATAAGCAGCGGTTTGCCGTTGAGCGTCAGCAGGCCATCAACGATGGCTACCCGGCGAAAACCAACATCGCAGGCTTCGGTTTCCAGCGCCTGGCCGTCGGCGTTAAACAGGGTGATCGTCAGTCGATAAAGATTCGGGATCTCCGCACTCCACAATTGCGGTTCGTTTACCGGAATGGCCAGCGCTAACCGTTCGGCCCAGTTGCCGCGTTCATCGACAGTGTCGCTGCCCGGCTTTTGCCGTTGGCGGCCAATTTCCTCGCCATCACGCCAGAGCACCGCTTCCACTTCGGTTTCGTTAAACGCCTCACCTTCCAGCACCACGTTAAGCTTGAGCACACCGCGGCTGAAATCCTCGTTCAAATCCGTGACGTGATAATAATCAGCAATCCGCGTCGGGGGCTTATGCAGTAGCGAGACGTCGCGGAAAATGCCGCTCATCCGCCACATGTCCTGATCTTCCAAATAGCTGCCGTCGCACCAGCGCAGCACCATCACCGCCAGCCGGTTGCGTCCGGCCACCAGCACCTCGCTGAGGTCAAATTCCGCAGGCAGGCGACTGTCCTGGGAGTAACCAATCCATACGCCGTTGCACCATAAATGAAACGCAGAGTTCACACCGTCGAACACAATTCTCGTCTGCCCTTTTTGCAGCCAGCTTTCCGGCACCTCAACGTCGCGCGAATAGCAGCCGGTCGGGTTGTCGGCAGGCACCTGCGGCGGGGTGACCGGAATGGGATAGGTGACGTTGGTATAAATCGGCGTATCAAAACCCTGCATCTGCCAGTTCGACGGCACCGGCATGACGACGGCATCGGGCAAATCGCCTTCGAGCCAGACATCCGGCACCGCTTCAGGGGCGCTAAAGAAGCTAAAACGCCACTCACCGTTGAGGGATTTTAGCGAAGCTGAAGCCGCGTCTTGCTGCCCCGCAAGTGGATTGCGCCAGCTGTTCATCGGCGCGTGGGCCGCTAAACGATGCCATTGCGTGACGCCGGGGTTTTCCCAGTCACGACGAGCCAGTTGCAGAGCCAGGGTGGTAGGTGCAGATGTCATCAGATAAACCTCTTTGCGAAGCGCTCACAATTTCAATCAGAATGCACCGATCGGAAAAAAGGGTAAAGGATCCTGTCGACAAGAAGCGAGCACGATCACAAAGCGATTATGGCAGGCCCAATTTATTCGCCAGCGCCGCCAGTTGGTGTAAACGATGGGCCAGATCTTCCGGCGGTTCCTGCTGAGCAGGCGCGGTTGATCCACGCACCACCAGCGTCACCGGCAGCCGGGTCTGGCTGATAACGCCTGCCTCGCGTTCGCCCGTTAGCCAGTCAACGCCCTGCTCGCCCGCTTCGCGAAACGCCTGACGAATGGTGGTCAATGGCGGCGTAAACCATGCGCTGTCGGTGGTGTCATCATAGCCGACGACCGACAGCTGCCCCGGCACCGCAATGCCCTTTTCAGCACAGGCCCGCAGCACGCCGAGCGCCATCTGATCGTTCGCCACCAGTACCGCGTCAGGTTTAGTCGCATTCGCCAATAAACCGTGAGCTTTTTCATACCCCGACTGCGCGCTCCAGTCTCCTCTGGCTACCGCGCATGGCGTCAGCCCGGCCGCTGCAAGCGACTGCTGCCAGCCCGCCAGGCGCGCCCGCGCCGAGACGGATGTTGCAGGCCCTGCCAGTAGCGCGATACGTGAATGCCCCTGTTCAAGAAGATGCGTCACGCCAAGCTGCGCCCCCTGCGAAGGGCTGAACACGAGGCTGTTCACCGCTGCTTGTTCACTGACATCAAGAAATAGCACCGGCAGCGGCGCGGCCAGCTCCCGTAGCCGCTGCGCAACGTCATCTTCCAGCGGAACGTTGATCATCAGGCCATCTACGCGCTGTGCCAGCAGTTCCTGCACCGCCTCCCGGCAGCAGGTTTCCGCATTGTCCGTGACCATCGAAATCAGCACCGCGTAGCCTTGATCATCCGCACGCTGTTTCACCGCTGACGCGATTTGTGACGGCGCATGCAACGCCAGATCGGCGCTGATAAGCCCCAACGTCGGCTGGCGTTTACCCGCCAGAAGCTGCGCGCCACGGTTGGGAACATAGTTGAGTTCAGCCATTGCGCGCTCGACGTTTTCACGCGTGCGCGCCGAGACGTTCGCCGCCTGATTTATCACGCGGGAAACGGTCTGGTAGGAAACGCCCGCCACACGGGCGACATCGTAAAGGGTGGTAGTTTTCATCGTTGTGGCATCCGGGAAGCAATGCCGTCAGTGTAACGGATAATCCCGCCGATGACTGTGAGCGCTTCGTAAATTAGCTCAGGACTTTTTCTTTTTTTAGCACCGGACGTGCGATGGATTCCGTGCGGAACCACGGTAAACAGACCTGGATCAACGGGCCAATCGCCAGCGCATAAACCAGCGTGCCGATCCCCACGCTGCCCCCGAGAAAATAGCCGATAACCAGCACCGTGACTTCAATCGTGGTGCGGATCCCTCGAATCGACCAGCCGGTGCGAGCGTGGATCCCCGTCATCAGTCCATCGCGCGGCCCGGGGCCAAAACCGGCACCGATGTACATTCCGGTCGCCAGCGCATTCAATATCACCGCGATGACCATCATCCCACTTTGTAGCCACAGTGATTCCGGCGTGGGGATCACGACAATCGTGGCATTCGCTGCCAGGCCGAGCACAATCACATTGCTGATAGTCCCGAGTCCCGGACGCTGGCGGATTGGGATCCACAGCAGCAATACCAATGCCCCGGTGAGGATCATTACCGTGCCGATATCCAGTGAAAAGACTTTCCCGACCCCAAGATGAAACACATCCCAGGGATCAGCGCCCAAATTGGCCTGCACAAACATCCCGGTGGAAATACCATACAGGCATAACCCGACGTACAGTTGCAGTAAACGACGCAGCATAACGACCTCATTATTAGTTGCTGAAAAACGCATCATCGTTAAAAATGGACTGATTATTAATGACCAGTTTTATAAAAGTGGACTGCTATGTCTCTTCGTCGTTCCGGTAGTCAGTCGTTGGTAAGCCTGCTGGGTCATTGGCAGGAAACCCCATCCCGCACTCCACTCTGGCGTCAGCTGGCCGAGGCGCTGCGGCTGTTAATTCTCGATGGTCGCCTGGCGCTGGACAGCCGTTTGCCTGGCGAACGCGAGCTTTCGACCGCGCTCGGCGTAAGTCGCACCACGGTTGCCAGCGCGCTGGCCCAGCTGCGTGATGAAGGCTACATAGTCAGCCGTCATGGCAGCGGTTCCCGGGTGATTCTACCGGCGCAGCAGCCCCAGGTTCCGACCAGAATGAACACCGTGCAGGCGCTGGACTTATCCATTGCCGCACTCAACGCCGGGCCAGAAATTCATCAGGCTTATCATCACGCGCTGTCTCTTTTGCCACAGCATTTAGCCAGTACCGGTTACGATCAACAGGGTTTACCGGCACTGCGTGAAACCGTTGCGCAACACTATTGCGCCCGTGGTTTGCTGACGCGCGCTGACGAAATCATGATTGTGAACGGAGCGGTGAGCGGGCTGGCCTTGATTCTGCGGCTGTTGACTGGCCCTGGCGATCGGGTGGTGGTGGATAACCCAACGTATCCGCTGGCGATTGCGGCGATCCAGGGTGCGTCCTGCCGCCCGGTTGGTGTGTCACTGCCCGCAGAAGGCTGGGACGTAGACGGTCTCACCGCCACATTCGCGCAAACGTCACCGCGTCTGGCGTATCTGATGCCTGACTTTCATAACCCGACCGGACGTTGTATGGACGGCCCGACTCGCCAGCGCATCGCCGATCTTTCAGCGCGCACCCGCACCACGCTGGTGATTGATGAAACAATGGTCGATCTCTGGTACAACGCCCCACCACCACCGCCGCTGGCTGCATTCAACCCAGATGCGCCGGTGATAACGCTGGGTTCAACAGGCAAAAGTTTTTGGGGCGGTTTGCGACTCGGGTGGATCCGCGCCTCATCGCGCACGCTTTCTTCGCTGGTACAGGCGCGCGATACGCTGGATTTAGGCTCGCCGTTGCTGGAACAGCTTGCCACCGACTGGCTGCTGGAAAATGCCGACCACCTGCTGCCGCAAAGACGAAAAATGCTCGCCGCCCGTCGGGATATGTGCAGCATGTTAATGGCGGAATATTTCCCTCAATGGCGCTATACACAGCCGGAAGGCGGACTGTCATTCTGGGTGGAATTACCGGATATGCTCTCGACGTTGTTTGCAGCGCGGGCCGAAAGTGTGGGGATTCATTTGTGCACGGGGACGCGATTTGGACTGGCTGGCGCATTCGACCGCTGGCTACGGTTGCCGTTTACGCTGGACGACGAAACGCTACAAATCGCCTTCAAAACCTTGCAACCGGTCTGGAATTCTCTGAACGGTCAGCAGAATAATTTACGAGCAAGAAAAATAATCTACTAAAATAGCGACGCGCTAATAGCAGCTATTAGCGCGTCAAAATAATTCGTCCATGACTCATGAGATGATTTGTGTGTTTCTTATCGCCGAACAGGATCCTGTTTTCAGGTTTCAGTAATATGACATGAAGTTGATGTTTTTATTAATGCTGGCGTGGGATCGGGAAGCCTTTAACTGAGATAATAAAGCTGTCACCGTCTTTTTTAATTTTTGCACCGGTGTCGCACCAGTCGGATGCAATGCGAAAGAACTCATCGCTGCCGACATTCCAGTTCAGGCGCACATGCTTAACATACCCTGAGCGGAGCATTTCACAGGCTTCTCCGTAGTTAGCGGCTGTTGAAAGTTGTTGTTTCATTTTCTCTTCTTCAGAATTTTGCGTATCGCTTTGATTTCTTTAGGAGTAAGAGAGGATGACTCTTCTTCGGTATGCTGACTGTCTACCTCACCTTCGGATACTCCCACCTCTGATGCCGTTTCTAGCGCCAGCTGCAGAAGACGTTGAGTTGCTGCGCTCAAGGTCTCGTTATGGACTTCCGCATAATGACGTAATTGCTCTTTTAAATCGTTTTCAATTTTAACATTCAAAACTGCAGTGGTCATGATCAAACTTCCCGTGCAATAAATTAACATGATTAATACACGAAGATGACAGGCCGATCCACAGATATATTTTACTTATGTTCGAGATACATTATCACCCAAATTTATTATCGGCCTAATATATGACAGTTAAGTGACAGTAATATTTCATTCCTGTGACGGCAACAGCAGGAGAGCAGATAAATGTTTAAGATTCGAGAAATGCACGGGTCACATTGAGAGGGCGTCTCGCTGTCGCTTTCACTTCTCAGACTTTATTGCGCAACGCCCCGTGCATCTTGCGCAATATAGCATAAACTGCAGACAACAAAAAATAGTCCCGTAGTTTATTATCGCCTCTAAAATAATAACCAAGAGGCGAGTCTGATTAGTCAGGCAGATTATTTATCTTCAGTTTGTACCCACCGCGCTCATAATCGATATACTTGTTCCTTTTTAACGAGGAAACAACATTTAGAATACTACTGCGTGATAAGCCGGTACGCTCCTGAATATAGCTAAGAATGTTAACTTGATATTTCCTCTCTGTCGGAAGCTTATCCAGCTCTTGAAGATACTGATGAACCACGGGCGGCGTGCGTTGATTCACAATCTGCATATCGCGATACAACATGAAAGTGGTGTGGTAGGTTGATAACTCTGCGACCGCACGCCATAAACTGAGTCGTTCAATCTCAGGGATCACAAGCGATGCATCTACGCGAATGAGTGTACACGCCGTCTCGGCTCGAATAAGGTTACTGCGGATAGGGCAAAACATTTCAGTAAAACCAAGGACATGGGGCTCATTCGTCGTCCCCAAAAGGAGTCCATCAGATATCCTTAATACTGAGACTTCGCCTTGTATGACCAGATAAATATAAGATTTGTCACGCGTCCCCCAGGCAATTCTTTTTCGTGCAACAATATGTATTGTTTCGCCTAAAGGCGTAAGGGCGTTGATTAAAGTGTCAATTGCATCACCGGGACGTTTTGGTGGGCAAATCACCATATTCCATTCCTCTTTAACTTCAAAATTAGAACTACCAAATAAAAATTGCAGAATAATTATAGAGCGAAGACTATGGTATTACACCCCTATTAAATTAATGAAACGAAAGAAACAGCATTAAATTTAAAATTAAATAAAGACGCTTTCATTTTGCACAAACCCCAAGAAAGCTCTGATAGATGCAACGACCCGTCATATAAAGAGCAGCACGCAACAAGCAATAATATGCTTTATTTCGTTCTCGCGTCAGAGCTGTTGTTTATCCTGGTATTGCATAAGGTACATAGCCAACATCGGCGAACAGAGGCATGACCTGAAGGAATGAAAAAAAATAAAAAAAGGGGGGGGAAATCAGTGAGTTACCCAGAAATGGGTGGGGGCCCTGCCAGCTACATCCCGGCACACACGTCGTCTGCCCTGGCTGCTTCCTTCCGGATCTGACCTGGTGAACAGAGTAGCGTTGCGGGAGAACCAACAGAGCCCCCATTGAGAGCGTTATTCCTAACGCGCTGACGCATTATCCCTGCGCGGCCCGGCAATTGCAACCCACCGCGGTCTGGATGATGGTTTATTGTGCGACTGTACCTTTACTGGGGTCCTGCGGGAACAAGATTTCCATATTGCGAACTTGCTCTCAGCAAAACCTGGGAGAGTGTCCAGACTGTTTTAATGCCATCGGACATCCGTCTTTCTTCTTTTTTAGGGGTCGACAATGATCAAATCACTGCCTTTGACACTCACGCTGCCAATGCCCGCTATCGACGAAGTGACTCTTGCCCATCAGGGCCTCAACTATTTACGCCCCAGCGTGGTGCTGGATTTTATCAGCGTCAGCCCTAACGCTTTGCTGTTTGTCACCCCGGTGGCAGTGCTGTTCGCCTCGCTTGGCGTGGTCGGCCACGTGCCGCTGCGCAGGATACCCGTGGCGGTTTCCGGGCGCGTAACCTATCCCATCAGCACCCAGGTACTCCCGGAATTGCGCGGTAAGCTGATTATCAACACCGCCTCCAGAAAGCTGAAATTCCTCGAAAATCAGGTGGTCAAACCCGATGAGTTTGCGCCGAGTACCTCGCAGGTAATTGGCCTGGCCCTGGAGTTTACCTTCCAGCAGCCCGAGTGATCTCCACCTTCACAAGCTGAAGTGCGTCGCTTATCCTGTGCTTTTCCCAACTGGAAAGCGCTATGGAACCCATTGATTCATTTCCGCACCGGGTGTGGCAAATCGTTGCAGCCATCCCGGAAGGTGCTGTCACGACCTACGGAGACGTCGCGCGGCTGGCGGGTTCGCCTCGCGCGGCGCGTCAGGTGGGTGGCGTTCTGCGCCGTTTACCGGAAGGATCAACCCTGCCATGGCATCGGGTGGTGAATCGCCATGGCAATATTTCCCTGACCGGGCCAGATCTCCAGCGTCAGCGCCAGGCGCTGCTATCGGAAGGCGTTCAGGTATCGGGTAGCGGCAAAATTGATATGCAGAAGTATCGCTGGAATTACTGATCCCTCCCCCGCGAGGAGGAGGGAAGCCGACGTTATGGGATTTGCGTCGGGGCAGGTACGGCGGACGACGGGTTCACTTGAGTCGGTGAAGTCGACGGTACGGTTGTTGCCGCACCACCATCAGTCGCCACCGGCACTGGAGTTTGCTGCACAGGCACCAGTGTCAGGTCAGCTTTGGTGCCACCGTCATTGATAACCGGCTGCACCGTATCGGTAATGAACACCAGTTTATCGTTGATGGTCACTGCCGCACTCAACAGGATCCGCGCGTTTGGCTGAATATCTGCCGGGTTATACGGCAGCACGAAGCTGAACGGTGCCTGTTTCCCTTCCGTACGCGTGACTTTCTGAGAAAGCACTTTCGACGGCGCATCTGCCAGAGAAGCATCCGACAGCGTTACCGTCAGCACCGCATCCGGTGGCAGGGCCACTTTCTGGCGGATCCAGGCGGTACCAGAAACGTTAGGTTGCTGAATGGCAGGTTGTGTAGCCTCAGAGGGGTTCGGGCTTGGTGCCGGTGTCTTGATATCCGCACTTTTTTGAGCACAGGCAGACAGTGCAACCGCAACCGCTAAACCACTTAACATGTGCACGAGTTTCATTATGTTCTCCTTATCATCCATGCACTCACAGGATTAAATCCTGCAAGAGTGAGTGGTTAAAACATTTGTGACGCAGTAAGTGTGGCACAGATCTCAGATATTTGCCTGTAATCGCGCCGTTATTCAGATAATTGCACCCATCGGACCACTTCGAAAACTGCGTTATACTGTGGCTATTCCCGCGCAGCACGCGGTCTTTTTACCTTTGAGGACATTTATGAGTCAGGCTCTCTCTAATCTGCTAACCCTGTTAAATCTGGAAAAAATTGAAGAGGGATTGTTCCGCGGTCAAAGTGAGGATCTGGGCTTACGCCAGGTATTTGGCGGCCAGGTCGTCGGTCAGGCGTTGTATGCCGCTAAAGAAACCGTGCCTGTCGACCGTCTGGTGCATTCGTTCCACAGCTACTTTTTACGCCCAGGTGACAGCCAAAAACCGATTGTGTATGACGTTGAGGTACTGCGCGATGGCAATAGTTTCAGCGCCCGCCGCGTGGCAGCTATCCAGAACGGCAAGCCGATTTTCTATATGACCGCCTCTTTCCAGGCGCCGGAATCGGGCTACGAACATCAAAAGCAGATGCCGCTGGCCCCTGCCCCTGATTCGCTGTCATCCGAAACCGATATTGCCCGCCAGCTGGCGCATCTTCTGCCCCCACAGGTGAAGGAGAAGTTTCTGTGTGATAAACCACTGGAGATCCGTCCGGTCGAGTTCCATAACCCGATGAAGGGCCACGCGGCTGAGCCAAAACGCCAGGTATGGATCCGCGCCAACGGCACGGTGGCCGATGATTTCCGCGTGCATCAATATCTGCTGGGCTATGCATCTGATTTTAACTTCCTGCCGGTTGCCCTTCAGCCGCACGGCGTGGGCTTCCTCGAAAAAGGGATGCAGGTCGCAACGATTGACCATTCCATGTGGTTCCATCGCCCGTTCAATATGAACGAATGGCTGCTGTACAGCGTGGAGAGCACCTCTGCGTCGAGCGCGCGCGGTTTTGTGCGTGGCGAGTTCTATACTCAGGATGGCACCCTGGTTGCCTCTACGGTGCAGGAAGGCGTAATACGTAACCGCAATTAACCCTTTGCCGTAATGCAAAGAAGCCTCCCAATGGGAGGCTTCTTGCGCTCTGGAGATAACTCAATCTGTCGGACGCTGGCAATTATGCGTTATACGCATTCTCGCCGTGGCTGTTGACGTCCAGACCTTCGCGTTCCTGTTCTTCCGGAACACGCAGTCCCACAGTCAGGTCAGCCAGTTTGTAACCGATGAAAGCCACCACGCCAGACCAGACAATCGTCAGACCGATACTTTCCAGCTGTACCAGAACCTGATGGCCCATGGTCACGCCTTCCGCATAGCCGACGCCACCCAGTGAAGTCGATGCGAAGATGCCGGTCAGGATACAACCTACAATCCCGCATACGCCGTGTACACCGAACACATCGCATGGGTCATCCACACGCAGCCAGCGTTTCAGAGCAGTGACGCCCCACAGACCGGCCAGGCCCGCCGCGATACCGACAATCAGGGAACCACCCACGCCGATGTAACCACAGGCAGGAGTGACCGCCACCAGACCGGCGATTGCACCAGAACATGCGCCCAGCAGAGAAGGCTTACCGCGTACCGCCCACTCACCGAAGACCCAGGCCAGAATCGCAGCCGCAGTCGCCACTACGGTGTTCAGGAAAGCGAGTGCCGCAATTTCGTTGGCGGAGCTTGCGGAACCGGCGTTAAAGCCGAACCAGCCCACGTACAGGATAGCCGTGCCGGTGAAGACCATTGGCAGGTTATGCGGTTTGAACGCTTCTTTGCCAAAGCCCACGCGTTTGCCAATCAGGTATGCGCCCACCAGGCCCGCAACTGCGGCGTTGATGTGAACAACAGTACCGCCCGCGAAGTCCAGCGCGCCATGCGTGGCCAGCAAACCGCCGCCCCAGACCATATGCGCAATCGGTACGTAGGAGAAGGTCATCCACACCACCACGAAAATCAGCACTGCGGAGAAGCGAATACGCTCCGCCAGCGAGCCAACAATCAGGCCGACGGTGATACAGGCGAATGAACCCTGGAAGGCCACGTGGATGTACTGATAGAAGGTGCCCATCAGCGCTTTCAGTTCGATGCCTTTCAGCAGCACCCAGTCGAAGCTGCCGAAGAAGTTGCCGCCGGTGCCGAACGCCAGGGTATAGCCGTAAACCACCCACAGCACGCAAACCAGTGCGAAGGTGACGGTGACCTGCGTCAGCATGGAAAGCACGTTTTTGCCACGGATCAGGCCGCCGTAAAACAGCGCAATCCCGGGGATACTCATAAACAGCACCAGCGCGGTGCTGATCATCATAAAGGCGTTGTCAGCTTTATCGGCGACCGCAGGCGCCGCCAGAGCCAGGCCCGGCAACAGTGCCAGTACAGCTGGGGCAATTTTCAGTAGAGTTTTGTTCATTTTCTCGATCCCTATCACTGTGTGCCAGGCGTTACAGAGCCGCTTCGTCGGCTTCGCCAGTACGAATACGAATGACGCGTTGCAACTCGGCGACGAAGATCTTGCCGTCGCCAATCTTGCCGGTGTATGCCGCTTTACTGATCACGTCGATCACCTCATCGAGCTGATCGTCGGCGATCGCCACGTCGATTTTCACCTTCGGCAGAAAATTGACGCTATATTCGGCACCGCGGTAAAGCTCGGCATGGCCTTTCTGACGCCCGAAGCCTTTCACTTCGGTCACGGTCAGCCCCTGAATACCAATGGAAGACAGCGCTTCGCGAACGTCTTCGAGTTTGAATGGTTTAATCACCACGGTAACCAGCTTCATAGATCCCCTCCAGTCAGAATTCGGTAATGGCGGCAGCTAACACCTATGAGGTAAAGCAATCGGCGTGCCAGAAATTAAAACCGGAGATCATCCAGAAGATTCTGGCCTTTTCTGTGGCTGCGTAGAGCAGTGCTGTTCGACTTAACGGAAATGAGAAGCAGGAAGGAAAAACAAAACGCACCATTGCGGTGCAAGGTGAGTTTTGTTTTTGCACCAGCGCGCGCTGGTGTGAGTAAATTGCTTAATCGTGGTGCATCAGGCGATAAGCGTTTCTTCTTCGATACTGGCCGCCAGTTCTTCCCCGGCAAGTTGCAGTTGATACATCTGCCAGTAACGCCCTTTGGCTTCAAGAAGTTGCTGATGCGTGCCCCGCTCCACCGCCTGTCCACGGTGGAGCACCATGATGGTATCGGCCTCAACGATGGTTGAAAGACGGTGGGCGATCACCACCAGCGTCGTACGCTGTCGTACCAGCGCCAGCGCCTGTTGGATCGCCTGCTCGGTGCCGGAATCGATATTTGCGGTGGCTTCATCGAGGATCAAAATTTGCGGGGTATCCACCAGCACGCGGGCCAACGCCAGCAGCTGTTTCTGTCCGACCGACAGATTATTGCCCTGCTCACCGAGTCGGGTGTAAATCCCGTCGCTCAGGGTGCGTGCCAGTTCTGCGAGCTGTACCGTTTCCAACGCCTGCCAAACCTGTTCCTCGCTGATATCACGGCCCAGCGTGACGTTGGCAAAGAACGATTCGGCCAGCACCACCGGGTCCTGCTGCACCATCGCCACGCCCTGACGAATGACGCCGTGGCTCAGCGACGATAGCGGGCGTCCATCGAGGCGAATTTCGCCTTTGCTCAGCGGATAGTAGCCCATCAGCAAGCTGGCGAGCGTACTTTTACCGCTGCCGGTATGCCCGACCAGCGCCACAAAGCTGCGCGTCGGCACGTTAATGTTGATGTCCTGCAGCACCAGACGATCGCCACGGTAGGCGAAAGAGACATCGTCAACGTCGATCGACCCGCTTTGCAGCGGTGCTTCATCTGCGCCGTAGTTCTGACGCGGTTTGTCCATCAGTTCAAACACGCGCTCGCCCGCCACCACCGCCTGCTGCAGCATCGACTGCTGAGTGGTGAGTTCAATTAACGGCTCATTTAAACGCCCGAGGTAGCTGATAAACGCATACAGCACGCCGACTTCAATCGTGCCGGTGCTGCTCAGTCCAAACAGCATCAGCAGGCCGCAGAGGATCAGTGAGGAGAACAGACTCAGCAGCGGACGCAGCAGAAAGCCATCCAGACGCAGAGTCTGCATGCGGGCCATGTAGTGCGAGCGGCTCGCTTCCCCCATCCGTTCGCCAAAACGCGCCTGCTGGCGGAACTGCTGAATAACGCTCATGCCGTTGATGACTTCGTTGAAACCGTCGTTGATGTCCGCCAGATAGGCGCGGACGCGACGCACAATTGGCGTGCTGTAGCGCTGGTAAATCAGCATCACCACGATAACCGCCGGGAAGATGGCGATCGCCACCAGTGCCATGCGCCAGTCGAGGCTGAACATCGCCACTAGCATCGCGCTGATCAGTGCTGCGCTGCGTAGCACCGTAGAAACCACGGTGACGTAAAGATCGCGAATCACTTCGGTGTCATTGGTCACACGTGAAATCAGCTGCCCGACCGGCTGCACGTCAAACTCGCTGAGCGGCTGGCGCAGCGCGGCGTCCATCACGTCGGTCCGTAATTGTTGTACCACGCCGACAGCGGCACGGTTAAACAACAGCGACTGCGCATAGTGCAAGGATGCCGCCAACAGCTGCAGACCTACGTACGATGCGGCAAGACCGATAACAATGCCCCACGGCAGATAGCTTTTCGCCACCATATTATCGATGAAATAACTTATCAGCAGCGGGCCGGTGACTTCCGCGATGGCGGCAATCCACATCATCACCATCCCGATGCCTAACGGCTTGCGCCACGGCGACCCGTAGGCCAGCAGGCGTTTGAGCGTTGGCCAAAGTTGTCCGAAACTACGCATCGGCTTCCTCCTCACGCTGCCCTTCCGGCACGTCGTTGAGCGCCGCCTCCAGCTGTTGATAACGATACATATCGCGGTACCAACCGGACTGAATCGCCAGCTGCTCATGTTCGCCGCGCTGGGCAATATGTCCATGCTGCATGACGATAATCTCACTGGCTTCGGTCAAGGCCGACAGGCGATGCGCACTGATAATCACCGTCCGCCCTTCGCCCCACTGTCGCAGGTTATGCAGGATTTGATGCTCTGTGCGCCCATCGACCGCAGACAGCGCATCGTCGAGGATCAGAATTTCAGCATCCAGCAACAGCGCGCGGGCGATAGAAATACGCTGCTTCTGCCCACCGGACAGCATCACGCCGCGCTCGCCCACTTCCGTTTCATAGCCCTGCGGCAAACGTAAAATGTCTTCATGCACGCTGGCAAGCCGCGCCACATGCTCAATTTCTTCCTGCGTCGCCCCCGGTTTGCCGAGCGCAATATTGCTGCCCACGGTATCGGAGAACAGGAACGGGGTCTGATTGACCACCGCCAGTCGGCTACGCCAGCTGTCGAGCTGCAGTGCCGTCAGAGGCAAATCCTGGAAACGAATGTCGCCCTCAGTGACGTCAAAATGACGCTGTATAAGCGACAACACCGTCGATTTTCCGGCACCGGTTGGGCCGCAGATCCCCAGCATCTGACCAGGCTGCAGGTTGAACTGCACATTATGCAGCGTCGGCTTTTCGGTTTGCGGATAGCAGAACTCGCGGATATTCACCGCCAGCGTGCCGCGATCGGGCGTCAGTATTTGCGTACCGTCGTCCACCACCGGCGCTTCGGAGAGCATGGCGCGGATTCGGGTGTAAGCGGCACTGCCGCGCTCGACAATATTAAACATCCACGCCAGCGCCAGCATTGGCCAAATCATCAGCCCGAGATACATCATGAAGCTGGTCAGCTGGCCGAGCGTCAGAGTGCCGTGCACCACCATCCAGCTGCCGCCGGAAATCGCCAGCAAGTTCGCCATACCGATTGCGATGTAAATCGTCGGATCGAAACGCGCATCCACCCGAGCCACACGCATGTTTTTCGCACCAGTATCTGCCGCATCGGCCGCAAACTGCGCCGACTGACGGTCTTCCAGACCAAAGGCTTTGATCATGCGGATGCTGGTCAGGCTTTCCTGCGTGCGGTCATTCAGACCGGAGAACGCCGCCTGCGCCAGCTTGAAGCGGTTATGCAGCGTGTCGCCGTTACGCTTGATAGCCAGCGCCATGACAGGCATCGGCACCAGCGCCAGCAACGTCAGTTCCCAGCTAATTTGAGTCGACATGACGATCAGCACTGCGCAGCCCATTACCAGCGAATCCACCAGCGTGAGCACGCCTTCACCAGCAGCAAACACCACGCGGTCGACGTCGTTGGTCGCGCGGGCAATCAAATCCCCGGTGCGGTGACGCAGGTAAAATTCAGGATGCTGACGGCTGAGCTGGCGATAATAATCTTCACGCAGTTCAACGGCGAGCTGATAGGACGCGCCGAACAGCAGCACGCGCCAGACGTAGCGCAGCAGATATACCACCACCGCAATCAGCGCCAGCGTCGCTACCCACATCATAATGTGCGTGGTGGTGTAGTGTTGTTGCGTCACGCCATCTACCACGATGCCCACCACCTTCGGCGGGATCAGTTGCAGAATGGCAATAATGATAAGCAGCAGGACCGCGCCAAGATAGCGGCGCCATTCCCGACGGAAATACCAGCTGAGTTGAGCAAATAATCGCACGCAGAATTACCCAGAGCTTATTCAACTGGCAGCGCGGTAGTGTACTTAATCTGTTCCATCGCAAAGCTTGATGTCACGTCAGATAAGCCCGGCACGCTGTTAACCAGTCGTTTGTAAAAGTCGTCGTAGCGTTTCATGTCCGCTACCTGTACCCGCAAGAGATAGTCGTACTCGCCCGCCATGCGCCAGAAGCCAAGCACTTCGGGCATTTGCGTCACCTGTGACACAAAGCGGCTATACCATTCACTGCTGTGATGCTGGGTTTTTATCAGCACGAACGCCGTGAGTCCGAGCCCTAATTTTTCTGCATCCAGCAGCGCCACTCGTGCACGCAAAACGCCTTCGTCTTCGAGGCGTTTCAGGCGTTTCCAGCAGGGCGTGGTGGTCAGATTAACGGCATCGGCGAGCGCCTGCAAAGAGAGGGTACAATCCTCCTGCAGCAGCGCCAGCAGCTTACGGTCAATTTTATCTATCATTAGCGCCCCATGGAGAAAAATATTCTCTCTTAATTGTATTTCAAAGGCTATATAGCAACAATTTTTTCCGTGCTTTCCGTTAAGCTGGGCACAAAATGACAAACAGGACGTAATGATGAACAGCACCTGGGTAAAACACGCCATCAGTGAGATTAACGCCGACTATCAGCGCTCTGCGGACACGCACCTGATTCGCCTGACGCTGCCCGCCTTCCCCGGCATTCAGCTCTACCTGAAAGATGAAAGCACGCACCCGACCGGCAGTCTAAAGCACCGCCTGGCGCGCTCACTTTTTTTATATGGTTTGTGCAACGGCTGGATCAAAGAAGGCACCACGATCATCGAAGCGTCGTCAGGATCGACGGCGGTTTCCGAAGCCTATTTTGCGCGCCTGCTCGGCCTGCCGTTTATCGCCGTGATGCCGTCGTGCACTGCGAAACGCAAAATTGAACAAATCGAATTTTACGGTGGTCGCTGCCACTTTGTGCAAAGCGCCTGCGAAATCTACGAAGCCTCTGAAAAGCTGGCCCGCGAGCTGAATGGTCATTATATGGATCAGTTCACCTACGCCGAGCGCGCCACCGACTGGCGCGGCAATAATAACATCGCCGACAGCATTTTCCGCCAGATGCAGCATGAACCTAACCCGGTTCCAGCCCATATCGTGATGAGTGCAGGCACCGGCGGCACATCGGCTACCATCGGGCGCTATATTCGCTGCCAGGGTTACGACACGCAGCTAACGGTGGTTGACCCGCAGAACTCGGTATTTATGGACTACTGGCAGCAGCGCGATGCAACATTGCGCAGCCCGGTTGGCAGCAAAATTGAAGGGATTGGCCGCCCGCGCGTCGAGCCGTCGTTTATTCCTGACGTGGTCGATAACATGCTACGCGTGCAGGATGCAGCAAGCGTCGTCACCGCGCATTGGCTGGAAACGCAACTGGGCCGCAAAGTGGGGGCTTCAACGGGCACCAATATGTGGGGCGCGTTACAGCTTGCCGCGCAGATGCGCAGCGCGGGTCAGACTGGCTCGATTGTGACCCTGCTGTGTGACAGCGGCGAACGCTATCTCGAAACCTACTATAACCCGCAATGGGTGGCCGCAAATATTGGCGAACTTGCCCCGTCGCAGATTGCGCTGTCGGAGCTTATCGGACAGTAATTAACGACCGCAGAAAAGAAAAAAGCCAGGCATCATACGAAGCCTGGCTCGCCGGAAGGGTCTCGTCATTCGGGGGAATAAGGGAGATGTGGTGTATCCAGCCAATGAGTCAAAAAGTGGGACACCGCCTGATTCTGGCAGTGGCCGATAACCGGTAAGTGCGGTAACGCCGCTTTCAGCTGCGGCATGGCGTTGCCCATAATCAGGCCTTTACCCACCTGCCCCAGCATTTCGCTGTCGTTCATCGCGTCACCAAAGGCCATGCAGTCTGCCATCGTCATGCCGAGATGAGTGCTGAGCGTCGACAGCGCTGCGCCTTTATTGCTGCCGACGGGCAGCACTTCCAGACATTCGAACGCTGAAAACGTCAGATGCGCGCGGGCACCCAACGCCTCATTGAGCTGAATCCGTAAACGGCTGAGATCGTCATGATCGCCGCAGAAACAGATCTTGGTGACATCATGGGCTGGCAGACGTTTGAAATCGCAGAGCTGATAACGGAACCCGCTATAAACGTGCGCCTGTAGCATGTCCGGAATATCTTTGTCCGTCAGCCAACCGCTGTCGTTAAACACATGCATGCTGGCCTGCGTATCCCAGTGGCTGTGCAGAACGAGGTCTGCTACTTCGGGATCGAGATCGCTACGGTGTAACACTTCCCCTTCCAGAGAATGAATGCGCGTACCGTTTCCGGTTATCAAGAAGGCGTCGAGGGAGAAGTTACCAATCAGATGGCGCATTTCGAGGACATGGCGACCGGTGGCAAACGTCAGCGTAATTTCCCGCTCGTGCAGGCGTTTCAGCGTACTCAACGTTTGTTCACCCAGACGATGGTCGGGCATCAACAACGTCCCGTCCATATCAAATGCAGCCAGTCTTGCCATATTCTTCCCCGGAGGTGTGATGAAAGTCTCTTGTGCGAAAGTATCGCCTGAGATATACGGAAGGAATAGTGAATGATTAAATTTTATTGTTCCGGGTTTTCCAGGTGAGCGACGATGCGTCAACTCAACAGACTTAACCAGTTTCAAAGATTGTGGCAGCCCTCT
This sequence comes from Scandinavium manionii, assembly GCF_024764775.1. Classification (NCBI taxonomy): domain Bacteria; kingdom Pseudomonadati; phylum Pseudomonadota; class Gammaproteobacteria; order Enterobacterales; family Enterobacteriaceae; genus Scandinavium; species Scandinavium manionii. Next base: position 726,445 of record NZ_JALIGC010000040.1, read on the forward strand.
TCCGGCGCGCCGCAGCAAATTACCGTCGCCGAACTGGCGGAACGTTGTTTTTGCAGCGAGCGACATGTGCGTACGCTTTTGCGTCAGGCGCAGGATTCTGGCTGGCTTAGCTGGCAGTCCCAGTCAGGCCGTGGAAAGCGCGGCACGCTGACGTTTCACGTCACACCCGAGACGCTGCGTAATGAGATGATGGAGCAAGCGCTTACGCTCGGCCAACAGCAGAATGCGCTGGAACTGGCACAGCTTGCGGCCCCGGAGTTGCGCGCCCTGCTACATCCGTTTCTCGGTGGCCAGTGGCAGAACAATACTCCGACGCTACGTATTCCCTACTATCGCCCGCTCGAACCGCTGCACCCTGGTTTTCTGCCTGGTCGTGCGGAACAACATCTGGCAGGACAGGTTTTTTCCGGCCTGACTCGCTTTCATCAAAATACCGCCGAGCCGCTCGGCGACCTGGCCCATCACTGGGAAGTGTCGGCCGACGGTTTACGCTGGCACTTTTACATCCGTTCAACGTTGCACTGGCACAATGGCGATCCGGTTGATACCACGCAGCTGCATCGGCGCCTGGAAATGTTACTGGCGCAGCCTGCTCTGCGGACGCTGTTCGCCAGTGTGCAGCGCATCGAAATCACTCACGCGCAGTGCCTGACCTTCACGCTGATCAAGCCAGACTTCTGGCTCGCGCATCGTCTGGCCAGCTATTGCAGCGTGCTGGCGCATCCGGATAACCCAGCCATCGGCACCGGTCCGTTCCAGCTGAAAATTTTCGAACCTGAATTGGTAAGACTAGAAAGCCATAACCGCTACCATCTGACGCACTCGCTGTTGCAGACCATCGAATACTGGATTACACCGCAGCTGTTTGAGCAGGATTTGGGCACCAGCTGTCGTCACCCGGTGCAGCTGGCGATTGGTGAAGCGGACGACCTGAGAAAATTACGGCTGGTGAGCGACAGTATTAGTCTCGGTTTTTGCTACCTGACGCTGCGAAAAAGCGCGGCGCTTACCACGCCACAAGCGCAAAAACTGATTACCCTCATTCACCGGACATCGCTAATGCAGACGCTGCCCCTGGATGAAAACCTGATTACGCCAAGCCATGAACTGCTACCCGGTTGGGAAATTCCGTTGGCAGAAGACTCCGAGTCTGTCACCTTCCCGGCAACATTGACGCTCATCTACCATTTGCCTGTTGAACTTCACACCATGGCCGAACAGCTTCGTCAGGCGCTGGAGAAACGAGGCTGTAAGCTGACGGTTATTTTCCATGATGCCAAAACCTGGGATGGCTGCCCGAATTTATCGCAGGCGGATTTGGTGATGGGCGACAGGCTGATTGGCGACACGCCTGAATACACGCTCGAACAATGGCTGCGCTGCGATCCGCTGTGGCCACATACGCTCAGCCCGGCACAGTATTCCCACCTTCAGGCCACGCTTGACGCGGTTCAGACGCAGAAAAACCCTGAATCGCGCCATGCAGCCCTGCAAAACGTTTTCCATCATTTGATGGATACGGCAGTACTGACGCCGCTGTTTAACTATCAGTACAAAATCAGCGCGCCGCCGGGTGTGAACGGCATTCGTCTCAACGCCCGAGGCTGGTTCGATTTCACCGAGGCCTGGCTGCCCGCCTCTACGGAAACGTAAAGCACGTCTTGTAGCTGGTCGGCATCGCCGCCAAACGCTACCATAGCGTTTTCTTAAATATTGACAGGATTTGCTATGAAACGCGCCGTCGTGGTTTTCAGCGGAGGTCAGGACTCCACCACTTGCCTGGTTCAGGCTTTACAGCAGTATGATGAAGTGCACTGCGTGACGTTTGATTATGGACAGCGCCATCGCGCGGAAATTGACGTCGCACGCGAACTTGCACTGAAGCTTGGTGCTCGTGCGCACAAAGTGCTGGACGTTACCCTGCTGAATGAACTTGCGGTGAGTAGCCTCACCCGCGACAGTATTCCGGTTCCGGACTACGAACCGGAAGCTAACGGCATTCCGAATACCTTCGTGCCGGGCCGCAACATTCTGTTCCTGACCCTGACCGCGATTTATGCTTATCAGGTTAAAGCAGAAGCGGTGATCACCGGGGTGTGCGAAACCGATTTCTCCGGATATCCGGATTGCCGGGATGAGTTCGTAAAAGCGCTCAACCACGCGGTGAACCTCGGTATGGCAAAAGAGATCCGCTTCGAAACGCCGCTGATGTGGATAGATAAAGCAGAAACCTGGGCGCTTGCAGATTACTGGGGCCATCTCGATATGGTTCGCAGCGAAACCCTCACCTGCTATAACGGTATCAAAGGCGATGGCTGTGGCCACTGCGCGGCCTGCACGCTTCGCGCCAACGGCCTGAATCATTATCTGGCCGACAAAACCGGCGTCATGGCGGCATTGAAAGCGAAAACCGGCCTGAAGTAAGTACGTACTCCCCCGGCGGCAATCTGCATGCCGGGGTTCTTTTCTACCATTTCAATTTATTCGACCATTTCTTCCAGATGAGCGCGAAGTTCACCGTCCAGCGGCAATGCTTTTTGTGTTTTCAGATCGATACAAACAAACGTAATCTGCGCATCAGCCACCACTTCCCCTTCAGGCTCCAGCGTCACGACCTGGCTTAACACACCGCTTTTGCCGTTCAGTTGCTGCACCTTACTGGTCACCGTCAGCAGGTCGCCCAGTACCGCGGGACGACGATAATTGATGTTGATATTCACCACGACGAACGCGATATGGTGCTGGCTCATCCATTGAAAGCCCGCGCTGCTTTCCAGCCCATCCCAGCGAGCCTCTTCGAGAAATTCAAGGTAGCGAGCGTTATTAACGTGTTGATAAACATCCAGGTGATATCCACGAACTTTAATTTGGGTCTGCATAGCGCAATAGCCTTTGTTATTTATAGAGTCAGAGGTCGCACACTGGTACGACCTCTTCAGTCTGGCATTTTTTTGCTACTGTGCAAACTCTCCCAGAGGTCAGAGCATCAGATGTGAAAGATTTCTTTCGACAAGCGCACCGCCCATACCTGGCACCTGACGTAAATCGTCAATGGCTTTGAACGGACCGTATTCTTCACGATAGCTGACAATAGCCTGGGCTTTCTTCAACCCTACGCCATTCATCACCCGGGCCAGTTCGTCAGCGCTGGCGGTGTTGATACTGACCTTATCGCCGGCACTTTGGTTTGCTGTGGCTGCCTCGTTGAGTTTTTCAGGGCTCGCAGGGACTGCTGCGGATTTGACATCCACAGGGGGTTTACCTGCCGCCGTGGCAGCCAGAGCGTGAGAACCGATACCTGAAATGGCGAGAGTAAGAACGAGAAGTACTGTTTTGATTCCTGATTTCATGCTGTATCTCCTTGTGTGTTGACAGCGACGTCACGATAACCAGATGGAGAAAACAGTACAAAGGGCAGATTTCAAAATTGGAAAAGGCCGCGAAAGCGGCCTTTAAATATTGCAGTGCGTTACGAAATTCTGCGAGCGTGCTCGACGTTATTGCTGTTGTTCAGCGATGTCGCCCAGCTTGATCTTCGCTTCTTTACGCAGGTTTGCCATCAGTGCTTCGAAAGCCACCTGGGCGTTGTTCTGGGTGATCCCCTGAACCATCGCTTTCTTCTGTGCTTCCGGCATGGTGCCGTCTTTCACTTCGTCCAGCGACAGAATAACAACGTTACCCTGCATATCAGAACCGACACCGTAGCTCGCTTTGCCTTTCTGAGGCAGTGGCAGTGTGAACGCGGTCTGGCTCAGCGGATCCTGACCAGTACGGCTCAGGGTCTTCGCTTCACCAAAGCTCAGGTTCGCCGCTTTCATCGCGTCGTCGCCTTTGCCTGCTTTCAGGTCATTCAGCAGCTTCTCTGCGGTGATGTTCGCCTGCTGCACCGCTTTGGTGTGCTTGACGATGTCCGTCACCTGCGCTTTCACCTCTGCCAGTGGTTTGACCGATTCAGCTTTATGCTCGCTTACGCGCAGCACGAACGCACGGTCGCCATCGACGGTGATGATGTCAGAGTTACTACCCGGGGTGCCATTTTGCCCCACCAGACCGCCCTCAAAGATAGCGTCAGATACCGGTTTGAAATTCAGCTCGGCTGGCAGATTGTCATGGCCAAACCAGCCAGTTTCGACGGCTTTAACGCCAGAAACCTGCTCTGCGCCCGCCAGAGATTCGTTATCGTTGCTCGCCGCATCGCTCACTTTCTGCTGCAGAGCGTAGTAAGCATCCAGCGCTTTTTCCTGCTTCACTTTCGCCGCGATATCATCATGAACATCGGCCAGCGGTTTAACTGTCGCAGGCTGAACGTCATCAAGACGCGCGACCAGGAAGCCGACGGAAGATTTGATAACACCGGACAGCTGACCTTTGTCTTTCAGACCCGCATTTTTCAGCTCGTCCGGCGTGGTAGACGCTTCCAGCCAGCCCATGTCCCCGCCATTTTTGGCAGAGATAATGTCGGTGGATTTCGCTTTTGCCACGTCAGCAAAGTTTGCGCCTTTGGTGATCTCATCCAGCGCGGCTTTTGCATCTGCTTCGGTTTTGGTCTGAATCACGCTGTAGCGTACACGCTGTGGCTGAGTGAATTGATCCTGGTGCTGATCGTAGTAAGCCTGGATGTCGTTGTCAGCTGCCGTTTCCTGCATCGCCGCGGCGTCCAACTTGATGTAGCTGACGCGATACTGCTCCGGCGCAACAAATTCATTCTTGTGCTGCTCGTAGTAGCTGTTGATTTCCTGATCGCTCACCTGCTGCTTCGCCGCCAGGGCATTCACATCAAGCGTTGCTTCGCGCACGACGCGCTGCTGGGAAACCAGAGAAGCCAATTCGTCCGTTTCGCCCGGGAGCATGAACTCAGAACCTACGATGGCGTTGATCAGCTGTTGAGTGACCAGTTGGTTACGCAGCGCCTGCGCGTACTGATCGGTCGTCATGCCCATCTGGCCTACGATACCGCTGAAACGCTGGTTATCGAATTTGCCATTGGCCTGGAACGCCTGAGTCTGGAAAATCGCCTGTTTTACCTGCTCATCGCTGATGCCAAGGTTCAGGTGTTTCGCATACTGGTCGAGAAGGGATTCGTCGATAAGACGGTTGAGCACCTGCTGACGCATGGTCTTCATGTAGTTTTCGTTGGAAGCCAGTTCAGAGAACTGATCGCCCAACTGCTGCTGCATGCGATTTCGCTCGCTGGCAACGGCATTTTCATACTGTGCGCGGCCAATTTCCTGGCCATTCACTTTCGCGGCGTAATCTTTGTTTCCGCCAATCAGGTAGCTGCTCACGCCGGTCAAAATGAACGACACGATAATGATACCGAAAATAATCTTGAGCACGACACTATTGGCTGCCGTACGTAAGGAGTCCATCATGGTGTAACAACGCTCCGCTGTAGGTGACTGTATCCTCGCACAGCATACCATGAGAGCGGCTGCACGTGAGGACGTATTTTGACAAGAAACGAGGGTTATTGTCAGCCCACAACTCGCCTAAAGTCGCATAAAGTCAGGCTGGAGAAACAAAAAAAGGCACATCTGATGATGCGCCCTTGTACTTTGTCACATTCCCTGAACGGGAAAGCGATCAGTTTACCGCGTCTTTCAGTGCTTTACCTGCACGGAAACCTGGCACTTTGGCAGCAGCAATGGTGATCTCTTTACCTGTTTGCGGGTTGCGACCAGTACGGGCAGCACGCTCTTTAACAGCAAAAGTACCAAAACCAACCAGTGCAACGTCATCCCCAGACTGCAGAGACTCGGTAACGGAAGCGATTAAAGCGTCTAACGCACGTCCAGCAGCAGCTTTAGAGATATCCGCACCTGCAGCAATTTTGTCAATCAGTTGAGATTTATTCACTATTCTCTTCCTCTCTTTATAATTTATATCGCACTGGAATCCTTCGCAATGCGACGGCGCAGCAGTTATATCAGGAGTGTCATGCCCTTACAACACCCGTTGTATATGACATACCCAACCAGCAATCTAAATTAGCTATACAAAAAAAGGCTGGCAAGTGCGAAATCACCTGACAGCCCCGTTTTTCTTAGCGCTATTTGCGCGACGTCACTATTTTACGGTCTCTACCTGCATGCCATACGGTGCATTTTGCAGTGCGAGGGCCAGAACTTCTTCAATGCGCTTAACAGGATGGATATCCAGATCGGCGATCACGTTATCAGGAATTTCTTCCAGATCGCGTTTATTTTCATCAGGAATCAGAACTGTCTTAATGCCACCACGGTGGGCTGCCAACAGTTTTTCCTTCAGACCGCCGATAGGCAGAACCTGGCCACGCAGCGTGATTTCACCGGTCATCGCAACATCGGCGCGTACCGGGTTACCGGTCAGACACGACACCAGGGCGGTACACATCGCGATACCTGCACTTGGACCGTCTTTCGGCGTAGCCCCTTCCGGAACGTGAACGTGAATGTCACGTTTTTCGTAGAAGTCGCCATTAATACCCAGCTTCTCTGCACGAGCACGCACCACAGTCAGCGCCGCCTGAATGGATTCCTGCATCACTTCACCGAGCGAGCCGGTATAGGTCAGTTTACCTTTACCTGGAACGCACGCGGTTTCGATGGTCAACAGATCGCCACCCACTTCGGTCCACGCCAGGCCAGTCACCTGACCGACACGGTTTTCGCTGTCGGCGCGGCCAAAGTCAAAGCGCTGCACGCCAAGATAGTCATGCAGGTTTTCACCATTGATATCAATGTGCTTGAGCGTTTTGTCCAGCAGCAGCTGTTTCACCGCTTTACGGCACAGTTTGGAGATTTCACGCTCCAGACTACGCACGCCCGCTTCACGGGTGTAGTAGCGAATGATGCTGACAATCGCACTGTCATCGACCGTAATTTCGCTCGGCTTCAGCGCATTTCGCTCAATCTGCTTCGACAGCAAATGACGTTTCGCGATGTTCAGCTTTTCGTCTTCGGTGTAACCGGACAGACGAATCACTTCCATACGATCCAGCAGTGGAGCCGGAATGTTCATGGAGTTAGAGGTCGCCACAAACATCACATCGCTGAGATCGTAATCGACTTCCAGATAGTGATCGTTGAACGCCACGTTCTGTTCTGGATCAAGGACTTCCAGCAGAGCTGACGCCGGATCACCGCGCATGTCGGACGACATTTTGTCGATTTCATCCAGCAGGAACAGCGGGTTTTTAACGCCCACTTTCGCCATTTTCTGGATAAGTTTACCCGGCATGGAACCGATGTAAGTCCGACGGTGACCGCGAATTTCCGCTTCGTCACGCACGCCGCCCAGCGCCATACGGATGTACTTACGTCCGGTCGCTTTCGCGATGGACTGACCCAGAGACGTTTTACCAACCCCTGGCGGTCCTACCAGACACAAAATTGGGCCTTTGAGTTTGTTCACGCGGCTCTGGACTGCGAGATACTCGAGAATGCGGTCTTTCACGCGTTCCAGGCCGTAATGGTCGGTATCGAGAACCTCCTGCGCCTGACGCAGATCCTTTTTAACTTTGCTGCGTGCGGTCCATGGAACCTGCACCATCCAGTCAATGTAGCCACGAACGACGGTCGCTTCCGCAGACATTGGCGACATCATTTTCAGCTTCTGCAGCTCAGCTTCGGCCTTCTCTTTTGCCTCTTTCGGCATTTTAGAGGCGTCAATTTTACGCTTCAGGGCTTCATTTTCGTCCGGCGCATCGTCCATCTCGCCGAGTTCTTTCTGAATGGCTTTCATTTGCTCGTTCAGATAGTACTCGCGCTGGGATTTCTCCATCTGCTTTTTGACGCGATTGCGAATACGTTTCTCAACCTGCAGCAGATCGATCTCCGACTCCATCATCGCCATCAGGTATTCCAGACGCTCGTTGATGTCGGACATTTCCAGCACGGACTGTTTGTCAGTCAGCTTCAGCGGCATGTGCGCTGCGATGGTGTCCGCCAGACGTGCAGGATCATCGATGCTGTTGAGCGACGTCAGCACTTCTGGTGGGATTTTCTTGTTGAGCTTGATATAGCCTTCGAACTGGCTAATGGCAGTGCGTACCAGCACTTCCTGCTCGCGCTCGTCGATTGCCGGAGACTCGAGGTACTCCGCTTTCGCCGAGAAATGCTCGCCGTCGTCAGACAGCGCGGAAATACGCGCACGCTGCAAGCCTTCAACCAGCACTTTGACGGTACCGTCAGGCAGCTTCAGCATCTGCAAAATAGAGGCCACGGTCCCGACGGTGAAAAGATCGTTTACACCCGGCTCATCCGTTGACGCGTCTTTCTGAGCAACCAGCATGATTTTTTTATCATGGTCCATGGCCGCTTCGAGACAACGGATAGATTTTTCCCGCCCTACAAATAAGGGAATGACCATGTGCGGATAAACCACCACATCGCGCAACGGCAATACGGGGATTTCAATGCGTTCAGAACGCTCAGGATTCATAGAGCTCTCTCTTAGTTTAATGTCCGCCAGGTAGTCAATGGCGCCACTGTGCTTCACGCCACCGTTAACATGTAATCCAGTATATGGGGATGTTTCCCACACATTCAACGGGAGGAATACAGGAAAAGTAAAAGGGGGATAAAATATCCCCCTTTTGGTTAACTGACTGAGTAATTTGGTGAATTATTCGCCAGATGCCTGCTGCGTTTCAGCGGCGCTATAAATCAGCAGCGGCTTGGTTTGACCTTCGATGACGGACTCATCGATAACCACTTTTTCGACGTCTTCCATGGAAGGCAGGTCGTACATGGTATCAAGCAGTGCCGCTTCGACGATTGAACGCAGACCACGGGCACCGGTTTTACGAGCCATCGCTTTACGAGCAATCGCATCCAGCGCTTCATCACGGAATTCCAGATCAACACCTTCAAGACCGAACAGTGCCTGATATTGCTTAGTCAGGGCATTTTTCGGTTCTTTCAGGATCTGAATCAGTGCATCTTCACTCAGCTCGTTGAGCGTCGCGACAACCGGCAGACGGCCGATGAATTCCGGGATAAGACCAAACTTGATCAGATCGCCCGGCTCTACCTGCTCCAGCAGTTCACCTTCGTTCGCTTTTTCGGATTTCGCTTTTACCGTCGCGCCAAAGCCAATACCTGAACCGGTTTCAACGCGGTTAGCGATGACTTTATCCAGACCGGCGAATGCGCCGCCACAGATAAAGAGGATCTTCGACGTATCAACTTGCAGGAATTCCTGCTGCGGATGCTTACGGCCACCCTGCGGCGGAACGGCCGCCACAGTGCCTTCGATAAGCTTCAGCAGAGCCTGCTGTACGCCTTCGCCGGACACGTCACGGGTGATCGACGGGTTATCCGATTTACGGGAAATTTTGTCGATTTCATCGATATAAACGATGCCGCGCTGCGCTTTCTGCACGTCGTAATCGCATTTCTGCAACAGTTTCTGGATGATGTTTTCAACGTCTTCACCCACGTAACCGGCTTCGGTCAGGGTGGTTGCATCAGCCATAGTAAATGGAACGTCCAGCAGGCGTGCGAGCGTTTCCGCGAGCAACGTCTTACCGGAGCCGGTTGGGCCAATCAGCAGAATGTTACTTTTGCCGAGCTCAACGCCGTTGCTGGTATCGCCGTTACGCAAACGCTTGTAGTGGTTGTATACCGCCACAGCCAGCACTTTTTTCGCACGTTCCTGACCGATAACATAATCGTCCAGGTGATGGCGGATTTCATGCGGTGTGGGCAGCGCACTACGTTCACGATGCGGGGCTACCTCTTTGATTTCTTCGCGAATGATGTCGTTACATAAATCAACGCATTCGTCGCAGATATACACGGACGGCCCGGCGATCAGCTTACGCACTTCGTGCTGGCTTTTGCCGCAAAAAGAGCAATACAACAGTTTGCCTGAACCATCTTTGCGTTTATCTGTCATGAGTCCAAACCTCTTTCTAAGTTCTTTGTGCCGCACATGACGACGCAAATGCCAGTCTTAACGGAATGCCGCCCTAAACAGTATAGCGGCACTCGACGCAGTGGCATTATTTACGATGGGTCAAAATGGAGTCGACCAGGCCGTACTCAACTGCTTCAGACGCAGCGAGGAAGCGGTCGCGCTCGGTATCGCGCTCAATCTGCTCAAGAGATTGACCCGTGTGTTGCGCCATAAGTTCATTCATGCGCGCTTTAACTTTCAGGATTTCACGGGCGTGGATTTCAATATCCGTCGCCTGGCCCTGATAGCCGCCCAGCGGCTGGTGAATCATCACGCGGGAGTTCGGCAGGCAGAAACGCTTGCCTTTCGCTCCAGCGGTCAACAAGAATGCACCCATTGAACACGCCTGCCCCATACAAATGGTGCTGACGTCTGGCTTAATGAACTGCATGGTGTCGTAGATGGACATCCCTGCAGTGATGACGCCGCCTGGGGAGTTGATGTACAGGTAAATGTCTTTTTCCGGGTTTTCCGCTTCCAGAAACAGCATCTGCGCTACGATCAGGTTCGCCATGTGGTCTTCCACCTGGCCTGTCAGAAAGATAACGCGCTCCTTGAGCAGACGGGAGTAGATATCAAAAGAACGTTCACCGCGTGAGGTCTGTTCGATGACCATTGGCACCAGGGCCATATGGGGTGCAAAGTTATCTCGTTCGCCACTGTATGACATGTCCGTCTCCTGGATAAAAAGTGAAAATACCTGCTGTACTGATTGTAACCTTGCGGACGGATCATCAGCCAGTCAATCTACTGCTTCCCCTTTTATGGGGGTGATACTGCCCTATTTCAAGCATAACAATATTTTGCTGTAACGCTAACACCGAAACAGCGTTTTGGCACGTATCGTCATCTATTACAGTGATAAAAAAAACCCGCTACCAAAGGCAACGGGTTTTTCGCTCAAACTTTAAACCGTGAAGGCGTTAATTACGCCTGCTGGTTCATCAGTTCGTTGAAAGAAGTCGCTTTTTCAGACACTTTCGCTTTGTTCAGAACGGCTTCGACAGCCTGTTCTTCCAGAGCTACATTGCGCATGTTGTCCATCAGCTCTTTGTTTTTGCTGTAGAACTCGATAACTTCTGTTGGATCTTCGTACGCAGCAGCCATCTCTTCGATCAGAACTTTAACGCGGTCTTCGTCAGCTTTCAGCTCGTGGGTACGAATCACTTCGCCCAGCAGCAGGCCAACAACAACGCGGCGTTTAGCCTGCTCTTCGAACAGCTCGCGTGGCAGCTCCATCGCTTGCTTGGCGTTGCCACCAAAGCGCTGTGCAGCCTGCTGACGCAGTACGTCAATTTCGCTGTCGATCAGGGCAGCAGGAACGTCGATGTCATTGGCGGTAACCAGACCGTCGATTGCCTGAGACTTGATACGGTTTTTAACCGCGCCTTTCAGCTCGCGTTCCATGTTTTTACGTACTTCAGCGCGCAGACCGTCTACGGAACCATCATCAACGCCGAAACGTTTGATGAATTCTGCAGTCAGTTCTGGCAGCTCACGCTCTTCAACTTTCTTCAGGTTGATAGCGAATTTCGCTGCTTTACCCTTCAGGTTTTCTGCGTGGTAATCTTCCGGGAAATTCACGTCGATAGTGAATTCTTCGCCTGCTTTGTGGCCTTTGATACCGTCTTCAAAGCCTGGGATCATACGACCCTGGCCCATTGCCAGCACGAAATCAGTGGCTTTGCCGCCTTCGAATTCTTCGCCGTCAATAGAACCGGAGAAGTCAACGGTAACGCGATCTTCATCGGCTACAGCGCCTTCTTTATCTTTCCAGGTCGCCTGCTGCTTGCGCAGAGTGTCCAGCATGCCGTCAACGTCAGCATCCGTCACTTCTACAACCGGTTTTTCAACTTCGATTGCGTCCAGACCCTGCAGTTCTACTTCTGGGTAAACTTCAAACTCAACAGAGTAAGTGAAGTCTTCACCCAGTTTGTACTCGCCCGGAACGTAAGTCGGGGAGCCTGCTGGATTGATTTTCTCTTTGATGATCGCATCAACGAAGTTGCGGCTCATCAGGTCGCCCAGCACGTCCTGGCGAACAGAGGCGCCATAACGCTGAGCAACAACATTCATCGGTACTTTCCCTTTACGGAAACCGTCGATGCGAACTTTTTTCGCTACGTTGACCAGCTCGCTATTTACAGCTTTTTCGATGCTGTCAGCAGCGATAGTAATCGTTACACGGCGGCCAAGGCCCTGAGTGGTTTCAACTGAAACTTGCATCTTGTTACCTCAAAAAAATCACAGTGCTCGGTCAACTCTGGAAGCACGTATCGATGGCTTCGCAGAACCGGGATGTTCTCTTCAATGCAGAATACAATCCCTGTTGCCAGAATCATCCCGAAGACATTCCGAAAATAAGACGCAGCATTATAGCGGCATCACTGTAGTGAGTCGAGAACGGTAATGCCGCATGGATGCGCCATTTTTCACAGTTTTGAGGTAATTTTGACCCAAAAAATGCGTTGCTCGCTCAAAATTCAAACAAAACAAAACGGCCCGCAGGCCGTTTCTCATTTAATCTGTACGCAACATACTGGAAAAGTTCCGGCAGTTGCAAATGCGAATTTTACGCGATACTGCCCGCGCCGCGACAAGGTGGTGATGCAAAGACAGTATCTTGCAACCCTTCCCACTCTTTCACGGTGTAAGTATGCAACGCCAGCGCATGCACGGTCGTGGATAATTCAGCGGTTAAAGTGCCATAAATCATGCGGTGACGGTTAAGAAAGCGTTCTCCGGCAAAGCGATCGCTGACCAGCACCACTTTAAAGTGACTTTCGGAGCCGGCCGGGACATTGTGGCGATAACTTTCGTCCACCACTTCGAGGAATAAGGGTTCAAACGCTGCCCTTAATTTTTCTTCTATCTGTTCACGTATCATCATGAATTTACTCCTCCGACAACGCTGAGATGCCGCCCTTCCCTTTAAATGTTAGCCGCTTTTACCGTTTCCATTACATCAAGACAACAAAAATTTAGCTTTCGTCTGTATTTTTCAGTCAAACGGATGAACTTTGTGCCCTCCCATAGACGAATAATCGCAAAAAAGAGTGCGAAATCGGGCTTGCGCTCAGAAAACGCTCAACACGATGAATTTACATGCGTTGCCCACTTCCCCTTGCCGTTGGCAATGTTATGATGGCGGGAATTTTTCGCCCGTTGAACAACAGTGACGCTGAGAGTCTTATTTATGTTAAAAAAAATCCTCTTCCCGTTGGTTGCGATGTTTATGCTGGCCGGTTGTGCCAAGCCGCAAACGACTATTGATGTAGCACCAAAAATCACCCTGCCTTCACAGGATCCTAGCCTGATGGGCGTAACTGTCAGCATCAACGGTGCTGACCAGCGTCCGGACCAGGCGCTGGCAAAAGTGACCCGTGATAACCAGCTTGTGACGCTGACCGCTTCCCGCGACCTGCGTTTCCTGCTGCAGGAAGTACTTGAGAAGCAGATGACCGCACGCGGTTATATGATTGGGCCGAACGGTGCCGTCGATCTGCAGATCATCGTCAACAACCTGTATGCTGACGTGTCTCAGGGCAACGTGCGCTACAACATCTCCACCAAAGCTGACATCGCCATCATCGCCACCGCGAAGAACGGTAATAAGATGAACAAAAACTATCGCGCAAGCTATCAGGTTGAAGGTGCTTTCACGGCGAACAACCAGAATATTGCTAACGCGGTTAACAGCGTGCTGACGGATACCATTGCCGATATGGCTCAGGACACCAGCGTCCACGACTTCATCAAACAGAACGCCCGTTAAGTCTTTCTGACCCGGCCCTGCGCCGGGTCAGTTATTTATGACCATGTCCAACCAATACTTACGCATTTTCCAGCAGCCCAAATCAGCGATCCTGTTGATACTCGGCTTCGCCTCCGGTTTACCTCTGGCGCTCACATCTGGCACGCTTCAGGCATGGATGACCGTCGAGAACATCGATCTTAAAACCATCGGTTTCTTCTCTCTTGTCGGCCAGGCCTACGTCTTTAAATTCCTGTGGTCGCCGATGATGGACCGCTACACGCCGCCATTTTTGGGGCGCCGTCGTGGCTGGCTGCTGACCACGCAGATCCTGCTCTTGTTCTCGATTGCGGCGATGGGTTTCCTTGAACCGACGTCACAATTGCGCTGGATGGCGGCTCTTGCGGTGGTGATCGCCTTCTGCTCGGCGTCGCAGGACATCGTTTTCGATGCATGGAAAACCGACGTTCTGTCGCCGGAAGAACGCGGCACCGGGGCAGCAATCAGCGTGCTGGGCTATCGTCTGGCGATGCTGGTATCTGGCGGACTGGCCCTGTGGCTGGCCGATCAGTGGCTCGGCTGGCAGGCCATGTACTGGCTGATGGCGGCGCTGATGATCCCGTGCATTATCGCCACGCTGGTTGCACCTGAACCAAGCGATGTCATTCCTGCGCCAAAAACCCTGGAACAGGCCGTCGCCGAACCGCTGCGTGATTTCTTTGGTCGTAACAATGCCTGGCTGATTCTGCTGCTGATTGTCCTTTATAAGCTTGGCGACGCGTTCGCGATGAGTCTGACCACCACCTTCCTTATACGAGGGGTCGGTTTTGACGCGGGCGAAGTCGGGGTGGTGAATAAAACCCTCGGGCTGTTTGCCACCATCCTCGGCGCGCTGTACGGCGGCGTGCTGATGCAGCGTTTATCCCTGTTCCGCGCTTTGCTGATTTTCGGTATTTTGCAGGGCGCTTCCAATGCCGGTTACTGGCTGTTGTCGATTACGGACAAAAGCATGTTGACCATGGGCACGGCGGTGTTCTTTGAAAACCTGTGCGGCGGGATGGGAACGGCGGCATTCGTCGCACTGTTAATGACGCTGTGCAACAAATCCTTCTCGGCGACGCAGTTCGCGCTGCTCTCTGCCCTTTCTGCGGTGGGTCGCGTGTATGTCGGCCCGATTGCAGGCTGGTTCGTCGAAGCACACGGTTGGCCCACGTTTTATCTGTTCTCCGTATTTGCCGCTATTCCAGGTATTTTGCTGCTGATGTTGTGTCGGCAAACGCTGGAATACACCTGGCGGAGCGAAAGCTTTATGCCGCGAACAGAATTCAAGGGCATCTATTCCATCGCCCTGCGGATCCTCGCCATTGGCTGCCTGATCATCGGCGTCTGGCTGCTGCTGCTTATCATGAACGCGCTTGACCTGACGGCCTTCTCGTTCCTGACAGGCCTGCTGGAAGTGGGTGCGCTGATTGCCATTTGCGGCATCGTGCTGGGCGGTATCCTCGACGCTCTGGCATTACGCAAAACCCACCTCGTCTGACCCGCAAAAACGTATACCCTAAATAATTCGAGTTTCAGGAAGGCGGCAAGTTTGGGAATCCCCAGGAGCTTACTCAAGTAAGTGACTGGGGTGAGCAGACGCGGCCAACGCGCATGCAACTTGAAGTATGACGGGTATAATTGCCGTTGTAGTTACTCTCAGTAATAATAACGGCAACAATTCATTTATTTTTCCCGATTGTTATTTTGTGCGTTATTTAATTTCGGAAATTACTGGCGCTTTTTAAGTTTCGGCATATTTCCTTAACCGATTCAGCTTTCATTCGATTATTTTTTTGTTTTTATGATGTCGTTAAGTTGATAATTAATTGTTAACTTTTTGTGTGTTTTTCACCTTGTTTATGCCTATTGCCAGAGAAACAGATCCAATTCACCTCGTTTCGTTATAAAACTCCGGCAATGCGCTATCCGCCTGGATTTTAGACACAATCAGCAACATCTGTGACAGCCCCGGCAGAACCCAGTAACACCCGAAAGACACTTCTCCAATCATGTTTACAGTAATGTAACCTTCCCGTAAAATGCCCCCACACTTTAAACGCCACCAAATCCCGTGGAATTGAGGTCGTTACATGAGACTCAGGAAATACAATAAAAGCTTGGGATGGTTGTCATTAATCGCCAGCACTGTTTTACTCAGTGGTTGTGATTCTGCGCTACTTGACCCCAAAGGACAGATTGGACTGGAGCAACGTTCGCTGATACTGACGGCATTTGGCCTGATGTTAATCGTCGTCATTCCCGCCGTCTTGATGGCCGTTGGTTTCGCCTGGAAATACCGTGCGAGCAACAAAGATGCGAAGTATAGCCCTAACTGGTCACACTCCAATAAAGTGGAAGCTGTGGTCTGGACGGTGCCTATCCTTATCATCCTGTTCCTCTCCGTGTTGACCTGGAAAACCACTCACGCGCTTGAGCCTAGCAAACCGCTGGCCCATGCCGAGAAGCCAATCACTATCGAAGTGATTTCCATGGACTGGAAATGGTTCTTCATTTACCCGGAGCAGGGCATTGCGACCGTTAACGAAATCGCTTTCCCGGCGAACGTTCCGGTTCAGTTCAAAGTCACCTCCAATTCCGTGATGAACTCGTTCTTTATCCCGCGTCTGGGCAGCCAGATTTATGCGATGGCCGGTATGCAGACAAACCTGCATCTGATTGCAAACGTTGCGGGCACCTACGACGGTATCTCCGCCAGCTACAGTGGCAAGGGCTTCTCTGGTATGAAGTTCAACGCTACTGCAACACCTGATCGCGCTACGTTCGACCAGTGGGTCGCGAAGGTGAAACAGTCTCAGAGCACCATGAACGATATGGACGCTTATGAAAAACTGGCAGCGCCGAGCGAGTACAACAAGGTGGAATACTTCTCCAGCGTGAAACCTGATTTGTTCAAAGACGTTATCAACAAATACATGGGTCACGGTCACATGGACATGAGCCAACCTGCCGGTGAGCATGCCTCACACGAAGGGATGGAAGGCATGGACATGAGTCACGCGGAAACCGCTCATTAAGGGGCCGAGGAAGAAACGATGTTCGGAAAATTGACACTGGATGCAGTGCCCTACCACGAACCCATTATCGTGGTTACGGTGGCTGCAATTATCATCGGTGGTGCGGCCTTACTGGGCCTGATCACTTACTTCGGTAAGTGGACCTACCTGTGGAAAGAGTGGCTGACTTCGGTCGACCACAAAAAACTGGGCGTGATGTACTGCGTCGTCGGTATCGTGATGCTGATTCGTGGCTTCGCGGATGCCATCATGATGCGTAGCCAGCAGGTTCTGGCCTCGGCAGGTGAAGCGGGCTTCTTACCACCTCACCACTACGATCAGATCTTTACCGCCCACGGCGTTATCATGATCTTCTTCGTTGCGATGCCGCTGGTTATCGGCCTGATGAACGTGGTTGTTCCTCTGCAGATCGGCGCACGCGACGTTGCGTTCCCGTTCCTGAATAACCTCAGCTTCTGGTTCACGGTTGTCGGTGTGATTCTGGTTAACCTGTCTCTCGGTGTGGGTGAATTCGCACAGACCGGCTGGCTGGCCTATCCGCCGCTGTCAGGTATTGAGTACAGTCCCGGCGTCGGGGTCGATTACTGGATTTGGGCGCTTCAGCTCTCCGGTATTGGTACTACGCTGACCGGTATCAACTTCTTCGTGACCATTATCAAGATGCGTGCGCCTGGCATGACCATGTTCAAGATGCCGGTATTTACCTGGGCCTCTCTGTGCGCAAACGTCCTGATTATTGCATCATTCCCGATCCTGACCGTCACCATCGCCTTGCTGACCCTCGACCGCTATCTGGGTACCCATTTCTTCACTAACGAAATGGGCGGCAACATGATGATGTACATCAACCTGATCTGGGCATGGGGCCATCCGGAAGTGTACATTCTGGTACTGCCAGTCTTCGGTGTGTTCTCCGAAGTGGTCGCAACCTTCTCGCGTAAGCGTCTGTTTGGTTACACCTCTCTGGTGTGGGCAACCGTGTGTATTACCGTTCTGTCGTTCATTGTTTGGCTGCACCACTTCTTCACCATGGGTGCTGGCGCGAACGTAAACGCCTTCTTCGGTATTGCCACCATGATTATCGCCATCCCTACCGGGGTTAAGATCTTCAACTGGCTGTTCACCATGTACCAGGGTCGTATCGTGTTCCACTCCGCAATGCTGTGGACTATCGGCTTTATCGTGACTTTCTCGGTCGGCGGTATGACCGGTGTTCTGCTGGCGGTGCCGGGCGCGGACTTCGTTCTGCATAACAGCCTGTTCCTTATTGCCCACTTCCATAACGTGATTATCGGTGGTGTGGTGTTCGGTTGCTTCGCAGGGATCACTTACTGGTGGCCGAAAGCGTTCGGTTTCACTCTGAATGAAACCTGGGGCAAGCGCGCATTCTGGTTCTGGATCATCGGTTTCTTCGTGGCATTTATGCCGCTGTACGTGCTGGGCTTCATGGGTATGACCCGTCGCCTGAGCCAGCAGATTGACCCACAGTTCCACCCAATGCTGGTTGTTGCAGCCTGCGGTGCGGCACTGATTGCCTGCGGTATCGCATGCCAGCTGATTCAGTACTACGTGTCTATTCGCGACCGCGAGCAGAACCGTGACTGGACCGGTGACCCATGGGGCGGCCGTACGCTGGAGTGGTCAACTTCCTCTCCTGCACCTTTCTATAACTTTGCACACGTACCGCATATTCATGAGCGTGACGCGTTCTGGGAAATGAAAGAGAAAGGCGAAGCGTATAAGAAACCAGCGGGCTATGAAGAGATTCATATGCCGAAAAACAGCGGTGCAGGCATTGTGATTGCTGCCTTCGCAACGGTGTTTGGCTTTGCCATGATCTGGCATATCTGGTGGATGGCGATCGTTGGCTTCCTCGGCATCATCATCACCTGGATTGTAAAAAGCTTCGACGAGGACGTGGATTACTACGTGCCTGTGGCAGAAATCGAAACACTGGAAAACCAGCATTTCGATGAGATCTCTAAGGCAGGGCTGAAAAATGTCAACTGATACTCTGACTAACGCGCATGCCCACGCGCACGAACATGGGCATCATGATGCAGGACCGATGAAAGTCTTCGGTTTCTGGATCTACCTGATGAGCGACTGCGTTCTGTTCTCTATTCTGTTCGCAACCTATGCGGTGTTGGTTAACAACACCGCCGGTGGCCCGGCAGGTAAAGACATTTTCGAGCTGCCGTTCGTGCTGGTTGAAACTGCCCTGCTGTTGTTCAGCTCCATTACTTATGGCATGGCGGCTATCGCCATGTATAAGAACAACAAAAGCCAGGTTGTTTCCTGGCTGGCGCTGACCTGGCTGTTCGGTGCAGGGTTCATCGCGATGGAAATATATGAATTCCATCACCTGATCATGGAAGGTATGGGCCCGGATCGTAGTGGCTTCCTGTCAGCGTTCTTCGCGCTGGTTGGCACCCACGGTCTGCACGTGACCTCCGGTCTTATCTGGATGGCAGTTCTGATGTTCCAGATTAACCGTCGCGGCCTGACCCCGACCAACCGTACCCGTATCCTGTGCCTGAGCTTGTTCTGGCACTTCCTGGACGTAGTCTGGATCTGCGTGTTCTCTGTAGTCTATCTGATGGGGGCGATGTAATGAGTCATTCAACCGATCATGGCGCTTCCCACGGAAGCGTAAAAACCTACATGACAGGATTTATCCTGTCGATCATCCTGACGCTAATCCCGTTCTGGATGGTGATGAACGGCACCGCATCTCACGCAGTCCTGATTGGCTGCGTACTGGTGGCTGCGGTAGTACAGATTCTGGTGCATCTGGTGTGCTTCCTGCACATGAATTCCAAGTCTGATGAGGGCTGGAATCTGACGGCATTCATCTTTACTGTACTAATCATTGCGATTGTAGTGATAGGTTCAATCTGGATCATGTGGAACCTTAACTACAACATGATGGTTCGATAAGAGCGGCGAGTATGTTTAAGCAATACCTGCAAGTTACAAAACCAGGCATCATCTTCGGTAACCTGATCTCGGTCATCGGCGGCTTCCTGTTGGCTTCTAAAGGCAGCATCGATTACCCGCTGTTTGTCTATACCTTGATTGGCGTGTCGCTGGTCGTTGCGTCCGGTTGTGTGTTTAACAACTACATCGACAGGGATATCGACAGGAAGATGGAACGGACCAAAAATCGGGTGCTGGTCAAAGGCCTGATTTCTCCGAACGTTTCGCTGGTGTATGCCACCTTGTTGGGTGTTGCTGGCTTTATGCTCCTGTGGTTCGGCGCTAACCCGCTGGCCTGCTGGCTTGGCGTGATGGGCTTCGTGGTTTATGTGGGCGTTTACAGCCTGTATATGAAGCGCCATTCCGTCTACGGCACATTGATTGGTTCACTCTCCGGCGCAGCGCCGCCGGTGATTGGCTACTGTGCCGTAACCGGTAACTTTGACAGCGGTGCGGCTATTCTGCTGGCGATTTTCAGCCTGTGGCAGATGCCGCACTCCTACGCCATCGCGATTTTCCGCTTTAAGGATTATCAGGCGGCAAACATTCCGGTCCTGCCGGTTGTTAAGGGGATTTCCGTTGCCAAAAACCACATCACGCTCTACATCATCGCTTTTGCTGTTGCAACGCTGATGCTGACTCTCGGTGGCTACGCTGGATATAAATATCTGATTGTAGCGGCGGCGGTAAGCGTCTGGTGGCTTGGAATGGCGCTGCGTGGGTACAAAGTGGCGGATGACAGAGTCTGGGCACGCAAGTTGTTCGTCTTCTCTATCGTCGCCATCACCTCGCTGTCGGTGATGATGTCAGTCGACTTTATGGTTCCGGATTCGCATTCGGTTCTGGCTTACGTCTGGTAAGCCAACCATCGCGTTAAAAGGGTGCTTCGGCACCCTTTTTTATTGGTTAGATCAACGCGGCACGATGTAATATTTGCTAAACAACCGCTTGTTTACCCTACCCTTCCCCGGCTTTACACTAAGCGCTGCTTTTATACTGAGGTGGAAATGAACGATTTTAAGATGACGCCAGGCGAATTGCGCGCAACCTGGGGTTTAGGGACCGTATTCTCACTGCGTATGCTCGGCATGTTTATGGTTCTGCCCGTTCTGACCACGTACGGCATGGCATTACAGGGTGCCAGCGAAGCGTTGATTGGTATCGCTATCGGAATTTATGGGCTCGCACAGGCAATATTTCAAATCCCATTCGGCCTGCTTTCAGACCGGATTGGTCGTAAGCCGCTGATCGTCGGCGGACTCCTGATTTTCGTCGTCGGCAGTATGATTGCCGCGATGTCGAATTCTATCTGGGGCATCATTCTTGGCCGCGCGCTGCAAGGCTCTGGCGCCATTGCCGCTGCCGTGATGGCATTGCTCTCAGACCTGACCCGCGAACAGAACCGCACCAAAGCGATGGCGTTTATTGGCGTCAGCTTCGGGGTCACTTTTGCCATTGCCATGGTGCTGGGCCCGATCGTTACCCACAAACTTGGCCTGCATGCGCTGTTCTGGATGATTTCCGGACTCGCAACGCTGGGTATTCTGCTGACCATTTGGGTGGTGCCGAACAGCGACAACCACGTCCTCAACCGTGAATCTGGCATGGTGAAAGGCTGCTTCAGCAAGGTGCTGATGGAGCCAAAACTGCTGAAACTGAATTTCGGCATTATGTGCCTGCACATTCTACTGATGTCGACGTTTGTCGCCCTGCCAGGTCAGCTTGAAGCCGCGGGTTTCCCGGCAGCCGAGCACTGGAAAATCTACCTGGTCACCATGCTCGTCTCGTTCGTTTCCGTCATACCGTTTATCATTTATGCCGAAGTGAAACGCCGCATGAAGCGTGTGTTCCTGATTTGCATCGCCCTCATTTTGATTGCTGAGATTGTACTGTGGGGATCGGGCACCTACTTCTGGGAACTGGTCGCCGGGGTTCAGCTGTTCTTCCTCGCCTTCAACCTGATGGAAGCCCTGCTACCGTCGCTTATCAGCAAAGAATCTCCGGCGGGCTACAAAGGTACGGCGATGGGGATTTACTCGACCAGCCAGTTCCTGGGCGTCGCGATTGGCGGCTCATTGGGTGGCTGGCTCGACGGTTTCTTTGATTCGCAAACGGTCTTCCTGATGGGCGCGTTACTCGCCACTGTCTGGCTGCTGGTCGCGATGACCATGCAGGAGCCGCCGTACGTCAGTAGCCTGCGCGTCACCCTTCCGGATGACGTTGATGCCGATGAGGACCTGAAAGCGCGTCTGCTGGCGAAGGACGGCGTGAAAGAAGTATTAGTGATTGCCACCGAACGTTCAGCGTACGTGAAGATCGACAGCAAAGTGACTAACCGTTTTGAGGTTGAACAGACGATCGTAGGGGCATAAAAAAAGCGGGCATCGCCCGCTTTTTGAGTTCAATGAAACCACCTTCACGAAGGTGGTTTTTTATTAGTCGCGGAAATTCTTGAACTGGAAAGGCTGGCCGAGATTGCCGCCGCGCACCAGCGCCATAACCGCCTGCAGATCGTCACGGGCTTTACCCGTCACGCGGATTTCTTCGCCCTGAATTTGCGTCTGCACTTTCAGTTTGCTGTCTTTAATCAGCTTAATGAGCTTCTTTTGCACCGCGCTTTCAATGCCGGTTTTCAGCTTCCCTTCAACGAACCAGGTTTTTCCGCTATGGGTATATTCTTCTGGTACATCAATGGAATTGCCTTCAATGCCGCGCTTGAGCAGCTTGGCACGCAGGATATCCAGCAGCTGATTAACCTGGAAATCAGATTCGCTCAGCACCTTGATGGTCTGGTTTTTTTCATTCAGCTCAATGCTGGCTTCTACACCACGGAAGTCGAAGCGTGACTCCACTTCACGGGCCGCATTATCGACCGCGTTCTTAGCTTCCTGAAGATCAACTTCAGAGACAATATCGAAAGATGGCATGTTTTATTCTCCCTCTCTTTTTGTTGCGATGCATAATACCCGCAAAGTCAGATAACACAACCTGTTATCCCTGCGAGTCAGGGGGTATCGTCGGCGCTATAATAGTAACATAACGCCTGATTCCGCAGCAGGTGAGGAGGAACGATGAAGATTACCGTGCTCGGATGCGGCGCCCTTGGACAATTATGGCTGACCGCGCTGTACCGACAAGGGCATGAGGTCCAGGGCTGGCTGCGCGTTCCCGCTCCCTGGTGCAGTGTGAATCTGCAGGAGACTGACGGGAGCGTCTTCAACGAACTGCTTACCGCCAACGATCCTGAGTTTCTCGCCAGCACTGATTTGCTGCTCGTCACCCTGAAAGCCTGGCAGGTCTCGACAGCGGTGAAAAATCTGGTGGGCATGCTGCCGGCCACCAGCCCTATTTTGCTGATGCATAACGGCATGGGAACGAAAGACGAACTACGAGCGGTAAAGCAACCGCTGCTTCTTGGCATGACCACCCAGGCCGCGCGTCGTGACGGCAACCTGATTATTCACAGCGCAAAGGGCACTACCCACATTGGCCCGGCCAATGCTCAGGGACAGGATTACAACGCCCTCGCCGACACGCTGCACACTGTGCTGCCGGACGTCGCATGGCATAATGACATTACTAACGCCAGCTGGCGTAAGCTGGCAGTGAACTGCGTGATTAACCCGCTCACCGCACTGTACGATTGCCCGAACGGTCAGCTTCGGGACTATCCTGAAGAAGTGGCGCGCATCAGCGCAGAAGTCGCGGCGGTGATGCAGCGCGAAGGACTGCACTCCAGCCCGGAAGATTTGCTGACGCTCATCTGGCAAGTCATCGACAGTACCGCCAGTAATATTTCCTCAATGCTTCAGGACGTCCGCGCCCAGCGCCAGACGGAAATTGACTACATCAGCGGCTACCTGCTGAAACGGGCCCGCGCTCACGGTATCGCCGTGCCGGAAAATGCCCGCCTGTTTGAACAGATTAAACGTAAGGAGAACATGTATGAGCGCATCAGCGCTGGTTTGTCTCGCCCCTGGGAGTGAAGAAATAGAAGCCGTGACCACCATCGACCTACTGGTTCGCGGCGGGATCGAGGTCACCACTGCAAGCGTGGCCAGTGACGGCGAACTGGCTATCACCTGCTCACGCGGTGTAAAACTGCTGGCCGATGCGCCATTGGCCCAGGTGGCTGACGGCGACTTTGACATCATCATTCTGCCCGGCGGCTTAAAAGGCGCCGAGTATTTCCGCGACAGCGCCATTCTGGTGGAGACGGTTAAGCAATTTCACCGCTCAGGCCGGATCGTGGCCGCCATTTGCGCCGCAGCGGGCACAGTTTTGGTTCCGCACGAGATCTTCCCGATCGGCAACATGGCCGGTTTCCCTGGACTGAAAGACACCATTCCGGCCGATCAATGGCAGGATAAACGCGTGGTCTGGGATCCGCGTGTGAACCTGCTCACCAGCCAGGCACCGGGCACCAGCATCGACTTCGGCCTGAAAATCATTGACCTGCTGGTTGGCCGTGAAAAAGCCTATGAAGTGGCTTCCCAACTGGTGTTGCCGGCGGGCATTTATAACTTCTACGAATAACGTCTTAGCGAATTAATCGTCGCCACGCCCGTGGCGGCGCTCACACTTCCAGCATTAAATTACTCCATTCTGTTCAGCGCTTTCATCAATTAGCGCTTATTTTTCAACTCATTAAACGAAAAGTGCGCCATTTCCGCTGCCTTGACACGCCAAATATTCCGTGGAAAACTCAAATCCAACTGGACTATACCAGCTCAAAAAACACCTCCTGACACGCCCCCGGCAGGAGGCATAAAAACCTCATCAAGAGGAGTCGCCCGTGATTACGTTTATTGAGAGCAAGGTCATCCCTGTCCTTATCCGGATTGGTGAAAACAAAATTCTGGTAGCGGTCCGTAACGGGATCGCGCTGACGCTGCCGTTCACCATCACTGGCAGTCTTTTCTTAATCATCGCCAATTTACCGATCCCCGGCTGGAGCGAATGGTTAGGCCCGTGGGCTGACAAAATCAGCGCGCCGGTTGCCGTTACCTTCGGCGCAATCGGCCTGATTTCCGCCGTGGGGATCAGCTACAACCTCGCGAAAGAATATAAGCTGAATGCGATTACCTGCAGCGCCGTCACACTGGTGGTGTTCCTGCTGGCACAGCTCAACGATAAATATCAGCTGAACGTCGACAACCTCGGGGCGGCGGGCCTGTTCTCCGCCATTATTCTGGCGGTGCTGACGGTGCATATCATTCGCTGGTTTATTGGCCGCGAAATTGTCATCAAGCTGCCGGACGGCGTTCCGCCCGCCGTGGCTCAATCTTTTGCGAGCCTGATTCCGGCAGCAGTAGCCATCACGCTGGTGTGGTTTGTCCGGGTCATGCTCGGCTTTGATATCAATGAATTTTTCACCCAGATCCTCAGCCCGCTGGTCAGCGGTCTCGGCTCGCTGCCAGGCATGCTGGTGCTGATTTTCCTGATTTCACTGCTGTGGTGCTGCGGCATTCACGGTGACAACGTGCTGTCCGGCATCACCAGCCCGATCTTCCTGAAATACATCGCCGAAAATACCCAGGCGTATTTAAACCACCAGCCCATTCCACACATCACCGCCGACGGCTTTTACATCGTGTTTATGTGTATCGGCGGCACGGGCGCCACGCTCGGTCTGGTGCTGGCGATGCTGCGCTCCCGCAGCAAACTGTATAAATCGGTAGGCAAATTGTCGCTGCCTTCGGCGGTGTTCTGTATCAACGAACCGGTCATTTTCGGCTGCCCGATTGTCTTCAACCCGCTGCTGATGATCCCGTTCACCCTGACGCCGATGCTGCTGTGTATCTCCACCTACAGCCTGATGTACTTCGACATCATCGGCCGCCCGGTACTGCAAATCCCGTGGACCATGCCGCCTATTCTCGCGGCCTGGTTCGTCACTGGCGGCAATATTCCGGCGGTTATCTGGTCCGTCTGTACCGTGGTCATTTCTGTCGCCATCTACTTCCCGTTCTTCAAACTGCTCGAACGTCAACAGCTGACAAAAGAGCGTCATGAAGAACAGCGCGTAAGCGAATCCGTACTGAACACTGACTCCGCATTGTAAAAAGGATATCTGATGAAAAAGCTCAAAATTGTCACCATCGGCGGTGGCTCAAGCTATACCCCGGAACTGATCGACGGCTTTATCAAACGTTACGATGAACTTCCGGTCACCGATTACTATCTGCTGGACATCGAAGAAGGCAAAGAGAAGCTGGAGATTGTCGGCAAGCTGGCGCAGCGCATGGTGAAAGAAGCCGGGGTTCCGATGAACATTCATCTGTCCCTCGACCGCGCCGAAGCGCTGAAAGACGCCGATTTCGTCACGACCCAGCTGCGCGTCGGTTTTCTCGATGCACGCATCAACGATGAAAAAATCCCGTTGAAATACGGTGTGCTGGGCCAGGAAACCACCGGCCCAGGCGGGTTTATGAAAGCCCAGCGTACGATCCCGGTGCTGCTGGATATCTGCCGGGACATGGAAAAATATTGTCCTGACGCGTGGCTGATTAACTTCACCAACCCGGCTGGGATCGTCACCGAAGCCATCACCCGCCATTCGAACATCAAGAGCATCGGGATTTGCAGCGGCGCCAATAGCATGCTGATGGATATCGCCAAAGCCTATGAGGTCGAAAAGAAGGACGTTTACGCCCGTATCATGGGCCTGAATCACCTGATTTTCGCCGACCAGATTTTCATTAAAGGCGAAGATTACACCGATGATTTCATGGCAAAACTGGCGCAGGGCAGCGCCAGCAACTCGCTGAAAAATATTCCGGACATCGGCTTCTCCTCGCGCTTTGCCAAAGCGTTACACATGTACCCGATTTCCTATCTGAAGTACTTCTTCCTGACCCGTGAAATGGTTGAGGCGGCGCAGAAAGATGCCAGTACCAAAGGCACCCGCGGTGAGCAAACCCGCGAGATTGAGCATCGCCTGTTTGAGCTTTATCAGGATGAGCACCTTTCCCATAAACCGAAAGAGCTGGAAAAACGCGGCGGCGCCTGGTATTCGGATACCGCCTGCTCGATTATCAGTTCGATTTTTAACGACAAAAAAGAGATCCACGTGGTGAATACCGTCAACAACGGCGCGACACCGGATCTGCCGGATCACGTGACGCTAGAAACCAACGCGGTCATCGATCGTCACGGTGCGCACCCGCTGGCGTACGGACGGATACCTGTCAAAATTCGCGGTCTGCTCCAGAGCGTGAAAGCCTATGAAGAACTGACCGTCGAAGCCGCAGTCACCGGTGATTACAGCACTGCGCTAATGGCGCTGACCATTAACCCGCTGGTACCGTCAGCAACACTTGCCGAGAAAATTCTCGATGAATATCTGGAAGTGAATCAGCGCTATTTACCGCAATATCAGGCTAAATGCTAAGGAATCGCCATGAAAACACACATTTCCCCGGACTACTCGCAGCTGTGCCAGGCGGTCGCGCAAAACGTGATTCACTGCGTGAATGCCAAACCCGACGCGCTCATCTGTATCGCGGGCGGTGACACACCGCTGGGCGTCTTTGCCGCACTGGTCGAGGCGCAAAAGCAGGGCCGCGTGGACTTTTCCCGTACGCAGTTTCTCGGGCTGGATGAATGGCTCGGTCTTGGCAAGGCGGACAAAGGCAGCTGCCGCGAAATGGTCTGGCATCATTTCTTCGACAAGTTGACGCTGCGGGATGAGCAAATCTGCTTCTTCGATGGGCTCACCGCCAACCCGCAGACAGAGTGCCAGCGCGTGGATGGCTATATTGAGCAGCATGGGCCCATTGACTGTATCGTGCTCGGTATAGGAATGAATGGGCACATTGGCTTTAACGAGCCGGGCGTTTCACTGGACAACACCTGTCACGTTGTGACGCTGGACGCGATAACACAGGCGGTATCAGTGAAGTATTTCGACACCCCACGCGAGATAAAACAGGGTATTTCACTTGGGCTGAAAACCATTCTGGCGGCGAAAAATATTGTGGTGATGGCAAGTGGTGAGAAGAAAGCGGCCATTGTGGCGCAGACTGTGAATCACCCGGCGAGTCGCGATATTCCGTCGACGCTGGTCAAAACGGTGCCACAGGCGAGTTTGTATGTCGATAACGCGGCAGCCAGCGCACTGTAGCGGACATCTGGCAGGTACTTTCGCGCCTGCTAGCGTTCGATGCGCAGGTTTTTGACCCGGAAGATATCAGCGCGGTTATAGCTGATGGAGTAGTTAAACGCCGTTTTGTCGACAAGGCGCGTCACTTCGGTAATTTTCAGCATCGGCTGGCCGCTGGCAATATTGAGCAGCGGTGCCAGCCCATCGTCAAACAACGCGGCTTCGATAATGGAGTCGGCGTCTTTGATTTTCTTTCCGGTGTACTCTTCGATATAGCCATACAGCGAGCCTTCCTTGAGGATCTCCTCAGGAATGGCGTCGATAACACTTTGCGGGATATTACTGTCTTCCACCAGCACCGGATTGCCGTCGAGCAATCGGATACGACGGATAAACCAGACGTTGTCGCCGGGAGAGATTTCAAGATGCTGCGCCAGGGTGGCATCAGCCTGAATGACATTGAACGCTAACAGCTGACTGCTGACCTTTACTCGCCCCTGAAATTCGCGGGAAAAGCCGAGGATGCTGTCGCTGGTTTCGTTATTCAAAAGGTAGACGTTGGTGGCGCTGTTTTTCAGCACGAACATCCCTTTGCCGTGAATGCGCTCGATAAACCCTTCCTGAACCAGGTTATCCATCGCTTTCTGCACCGTTACGCGGGTCACGCCGTATAGGCCTGCCAGTTCACGCTCGGAGGGAATGCTTTCACCTTTTTTATAGCGTTGATTAAGAATATCGCCCTTAATGCGTTCCTTAATCTCAATATACTTGTGCACCTTTTGCATGCTGACCTCAGACAAATGCCGGATGGCGCGGTGCTTACCAGGCCTACATTTCCACGTAGGCCTGGCAAACAGCATGCCGCTGGGCTGTCACTCTACGGGCGATAGACCTTCACGTTAACAAAGCCCTGCTCGCGCAGATACAGCGCCTGCAGACGGCTCATGACACCGCGATCGCACCACAGCAAATACGTTCTGCTCTGGTCGAGGTCACCAAACTGGGTGCTGAGTTTGTAGAACGGCAGCGACCCCACTTCCACGCCTTCTAGCTTCAGTGGTTTGTCGTCCTGCTCATCGATAGAACGAATATCGAGCACCACGTCGGTGGCGGCAAACTCAGTGACGGTTTCAACTTCAACCACTTCCTGTTGAGTCTGCTGCGCAATCTCGCGAATATCGACGTTGTTGGCTTCCGCCACCACTTTGTCGAGGATCGCGAAATCGAAGTTCTGCTCTTCCGCTTCGATTTTTGCCTTCACCGCTTTCACGGTCGGGCTCTTCGAAATCACGCCGCAGTATTCCGGCATGGTACGGGCAAAATCTTCAGTACCGATTTCACGCGCCAGATCGATGATGTGTTCTTTGTCGTGAGAAATCAGCGGACGCAGAATCAAGGTATCGGACACGTTGTCGATCAGACGCAGGTTGGTCAGGGTCTGGCTGGAGACCTGGCCCAGCGCTTCGCCTGTGACCAGCGCCTGCACGCCGTAGCGTTCAGCAACCTGAGACGCAGCACGCATCATCATACGTTTAAGCACCACGCCCATCTGGCCGTCGTCGACTTTTTCGAGGATTTCGCCCACCACAGGTTCGAAGTTGATCGCCACGAAGCGTACGCGGTGTGAACTGCCGAAGCGGTTCCACAGATAATGCGCCACCTGACGTACGCCGATTTCATGCGCCGCGCCGCCCAGGTTGAAGAAGCAGTAGTGCACGCGACAGCCGCGACGGATCAACATATAGCTGGACACGCCGGAGTCGAAGCCGCCGGAAATCAGCGACAGCACGTCTTCCTGAGTACCAATCGGGAAACCACCGATACCTTCGTAGCGGCCTTTAACCAGCAGCAGACGGTCGTTATCAATTTCCAGATTAACCGTGACATCCGGTTTGGTCAGCTTCACGCGCGCGGTTTCGATGTGCTGATTCAGCCCGCCGCCCACGTAGCGCTCTACCTCAATAGAGGTGAAGTCATGCTTACCACGACGTTTCACGCGCACGCAGAAAGATTTACCTTCCAGCGTTTCGCGCCACAGTGGCAGCGTCTGCTCGAAGATATCGTGCAGTGAAGTGAAAGGCACATCTTCCACTTCCAGAATATGGTGGATGCCGGGAATACGAGTCAGCGCATCGCGAATAATCGGACGCTGATCTTCGTCTTTAGCGCGAACTTCAATGTGATCCCAATGACGAACAACGGCAAGGGTTTCGTCGTACTGCTTGAGTACGTTACGGATATTCCCGGTCAGAATTTTTATAAAGCGCAACCGCACAGATTGGCTTTTGATGGTAATTTCCGGGAACAATTTAATGATAAACTTCATGGCGGCAATGGTTCGTTGGCAAACCCGATTGGGCTTGTGGACAAAAAATACAGCAGCCATGACATCCCGGCTGCATCCAGGCGCGCAAGTATACCACCATCGCGGTCAACCTGCGCGTTACCATTATGCGTTATTTCATATGCCCGAGGACTTCGCTACCATAGGCGGGTCGCGACACAACAAGAGTCAAACATTCACTATGCCAAAGAAAAATGAAGCGCCAGCCACGTTTGAAAGCGCACTGACTGAACTTGAGCAGATTGTTTCCCGTCTCGAAAACGGTGACTTACCGCTGGAAGACGCCCTGAACGAGTTCGAGCGCGGCGTTCAGCTGGCGCGTCAGGGTCAGGTGAAGCTGCAACAGGCGGAGCAGCGGGTACAAATCCTGCTCGCCGATAACGAGGAAGCCCCGCTGACCCCTTTCACGCCGGACGCTGAGTAAACAATGGATTTCTCGCATCAATTACAAGCCTGCGTCGAGCGGGCCAATGAAGCGCTGCGTCAGTTTATTGCTCCGCAGCCCTTTCAGAACACTCCGCTGGTTGAAGCCATGCATTATGGTGCACTCTTGGGGGGTAAACGCCTGCGCCCATTCCTGGTGTACGCCACCGGCGGCATGTTCAACGTGAGTCTTTCCACCCTGGACGCCCCTGCGGCAGCGGTGGAATGCATTCATGCCTATTCGCTGATCCACGACGATCTGCCGGCGATGGACGATGACGATCTGCGTCGCGGCCAACCGACCTGCCACATCAAATACGGTGAAGCCAATGCCATTCTGGCCGGCGACGCCCTACAGACGCTGGCGTTTTCTATACTCAGTGATGCACCGATGCCGGAAGTGTCAGACCGTTTCCGTCTGGCGATGGTGTCAGAGCTGGCTCAGGCCAGCGGCGTGGCGGGGATGTGCGGCGGACAAGCGCTTGATCTGGACGCAGAAGGTAAGCAGGTTGACTTAGACGCACTTGAGCGTATTCATCGCCACAAAACCGGGGCGCTTATCCGCTCTGCCGTTCGCCTGGGTGCGCTGAGCGCTGGTGAGCCGGGCAAAGCGGCCCTGCCGGTGCTGGATAAATACGCCGAAAGCATCGGCCTCGCATTCCAGGTGCAAGATGACATTCTGGATGTGGTAGGGGATACTGCGACCCTTGGCAAACGCCAGGGCGCTGACCAGCAGCTTGGTAAAAGCACCTACCCTGCCCTATTGGGACTTGAGCAAGCCCAACGAAAAGCCCGTGATCTCATTGAAGAAGCCCGCCAGTCATTAACGGTACTGGCCGCGCAGTCTCTGGACACCACGGCACTGGAAGCGCTAGCGAATTACATTATTCAGCGCGATAAATAAACTACATCCTCTAAATAATTCAGGTTGCAGGAAGGCGGCAACGCAGTGAATCCTCAGGAGCTTACACGAGTAAGTGACTGGGGTGAACGAGGAAGCCAACGCCCCGGTAGCCTGAAGAATGAAGAGGAACTTGTGAGTCTCTGATGAGTTTTGATATAGCCAAATACCCGACGCTGGCACTGGTGGAGTCCACTCAGGAATTGCGTCTGTTGCCAAAAGAGAGCCTGCCGAAGCTCTGCGACGAACTGCGTCGCTACCTGCTCGACAGCGTGAGCCGCTCCAGCGGACACTTTGCCTCCGGGCTTGGCACGGTGGAACTCACCGTGGCGCTGCATTACGTCTATAACACCCCGTTCGATCAGCTGATCTGGGACGTGGGTCATCAGGCTTATCCACACAAAATTTTGACCGGCCGTCGTGATCGTATTGGCACCATTCGCCAGAAAGGTGGGCTGCATCCGTTCCCATGGCGCGGTGAAAGCGAGTACGACGTGCTGAGCGTCGGGCACTCGTCTACCTCCATTTCTGCCGGGATCGGCATCGCCGTCGCCGCAGAAAAAGAAGCCAAACAACGTCGCACCGTGTGCGTCATCGGCGACGGCGCGATCACCGCCGGAATGGCGTTCGAAGCGATGAACCATGCGGGCGATATCAAGCCGGATATGCTGGTTGTCCTCAACGACAACGAAATGTCGATTTCCGAGAACGTCGGCGCGCTGAATAACCATCTGGCACAGCTGCTGTCCGGTAAGCTCTATTCGTCGCTGCGTGAAGGCGGCAAGAAAGTCTTCTCAGGCGTCCCGCCGATTAAAGAGCTCCTCAAACGCACTGAAGAGCACATCAAAGGCATGGTGGTTCCGGGCACGCTGTTTGAAGAGCTTGGTTTCAACTATATCGGCCCGCTCGACGGACACGACGTGTTAGGGCTGGTCAGTACACTGAAAAACATGCGCGACCTGAAAGGCCCGCAGTTCCTGCACATCATGACCAAAAAAGGTCGTGGTTATGAGCCAGCTGAAAAAGATCCCATCACCTTCCACGCGGTGCCAAAATTCGATCATACCAGCGGTGTGCTACCGAAAAGCAGCGGTGGCCTGCCGGGTTACTCGAAAATTTTCGGCGACTGGCTGTGCGAAACCGCGGCAAAAGACAACAAACTGATGGCGGTCACCCCGGCCATGCGTGAAGGCTCCGGGATGGTCGCGTTCTCTAAAAAATACCCTGACCAGTATTTTGACGTGGCGATTGCCGAGCAGCATGCGGTGACGTTTGCAGCCGGTCTGGCGATTGGCGGTTATAAGCCGGTGGTGGCGATTTACTCGACCTTCCTGCAACGCGCTTATGATCAGGTCATTCACGACGTCGCAATCCAGAAATTGCCGGTGCTGTTCGCCATTGACCGCGCGGGCATCGTTGGCGCTGATGGTCAAACCCATCAGGGTGCGTTCGACCTCTCCTATCTGCGCTGCATTCCGGAAATGGTCATCATGACCCCGAGCGATGAAAACGAATGCCGCCAGATGCTGTTTACCGGCTATCACTACAACGATGGCCCGAGCGCCGTTCGCTATCCACGCGGCAGCGGTACCGGTGTCGAGCTGGCCCCCCTGGAAAAACTGCCGCTCGGTAAAGGCGTCGTCAAACGCCAGGGCGAGAAAATTGCGATTCTCAATTTTGGTACGCTGCTGGCGGATGCCGCCGTGGTGGCCGAAAATCTCAATGCCACACTGGTCGATATGCGCTTTGTGAAACCGCTGGATGAATCGCTAATTCTGGAGATGGCCGCCCGTCATGAGGTGCTGGTCACGCTGGAAGAAAACGCCATCATGGGCGGTGCGGGCAGCGGTGTAAATGAAGTGCTGATGGCGCACCGCAAACCGGTACCGGTTCTGAATATTGGCCTGCCGGATGTCTTTATCCCGCAGGGAACGCAGGAAGAAGCGCGGGCAGATATCGGCCTCGATGCGGCCGGAATAGAAGCAAAAATCACGGCCTGGCTGGCCTGATCCTTCCCGCCTTTCCGCTCCTGCTATGCTTAACATTATGTTCATCGCAGGAGTGGAAACATGCAATACAATAAATTGGGAACAACCGACCTCAACGTCTCCCGACTGTGCCTTGGCTGTATGACTTTTGGCGAACCTGACCGTGGTAATCACGCCTGGACGCTGCCGGAAGAAAGCAGTCGCCCCATCATTAAACACGCCCTTGAAGGCGGGATTAACTTCTTTGATACCGCCAACAGCTACTCCGACGGCAGCAGCGAAGAGATCGTCGGCCGTGCGCTGCGTGATTTCGCCCGTCGTGAAGAGGTGGTTGTGGCGACCAAGGTTTACCATCAAACGGGGGATTTACCGCAGGGGCTTTCCCGGGCGCAAATCCTGCGCTCTATCGACGACAGCCTGACGCGTTTGGGGATGGATTACGTCGACCTGCTACAAATCCACCGTTGGGATTACAACACGCCGATTGAAGAGACGCTGGAAGCTCTGAACGACGTGGTTAAGAGCGGAAAGGCGCGTTACATCGGCGCGTCATCCATGCATGCGTCACAGTTCGCACAGGCGCTGGAACTGCAAAAACAGTACGGCTGGGCGCGGTTCGTCACCATGCAGGATCATTACAATCTGATTTATCGCGAAGAAGAGCGCGAGATGCTGCCGCTGTGTTATCAGGAAGGCGTGGCGGTTATCCCGTGGAGTCCGCTGGCGCGCGGTCGTCTGACCCGTCCGTGGGGTGAAACCACCGCCCGCGTGGTCTCCGATGAGTTTGGTAAAACGCTCTACAGCACCACCGAAGAGAATGACGCACATATTGCGCAACGGCTGGCGAACATTTCGGATGAGCTGGATGTGACGCGCGCGCAGGTGGCGCTGGCGTGGCTGTTAAGCAAACCCGGCGTGGCGGCACCCATTATCGGTACATCGCGGGAAGAACAGCTCGAAGAGTTACTGCATGCGGTGGATATCACCCTGAAGCCGGAGCAGATTGCCGAACTGGAAACGCCGTATCAGCCCCATCCGGTGGTGGGATTTAAATAGTTGTTCCTGGCGGAGTTCCACTATTTTTTAGTTCAGATGTTTTGTTCCGTTCACCAAATGTTCAGCAGGTTCTACAATCCTTGCAGAACGTGAACGGAACCGTTCCACCGTTTCCGGACGATGTCTCAAATAATCCCAATCGGCCAGTGATGCCCAATCACATACAACAGCCCCGCGGAAATCACCCCAGCCACAATATCGTCGACCATAATCCCCATTCCGCCGTGAACGTTGCGATCGAACCAGCGGATCGGCCACGGCTTCCAGATATCGAAAATACGGAAGATGACAAATCCGGCGGCGACCCACTGCCAGTCGTTGGTGGGAATTGCCATCAGCGTAATCCACATCCCGACAAATTCGTCCCAGACGATACTGCCGTGATCATGCACACCCATGTCTTTCGCCGTGCGGTGACAAATATATACGCCAATGCAGATACTGAGCATCACCGTCAGCGAATAAAGCTGCCACGGCAGGAAGGTCATCAGATACCAGAAAGGAATGGCCGCAATCGAGCCCGCCGTGCCAGGCATTATCGGGCTGAGACCGCTGCCAAAACCGGTCGCCAGCAGATGCCACGGGTTGAGCATACTCAATCGGCTTTTTGCTACGTCTTTACTGCGCAAAATGGTCGTACCCCTTCCAGTCGAGCGTTACCGGTTTGCCGTCACGCTGAAAATGCAGCCCTTCGATGTCGGCGCTAACCTGGCCAATGCAGGTGAAGCCCATGCCGAAATTCCCCAAAGCGACATCCAGCGCGCCGCGATTAAGCTCCGGCACGGTGAAGCACAGTTCGTAGTCTTCGCCGCCAGAAAGCGCCCAACGCAGCGCCTGTTCGGGCTCAACGTGACGCTTCATCGCGTCAGAATACGGCAGCAGATCGAGGTCTACCCGTGCGCCGCAGCCGCTGGCGTTGAGAATATGCCCGAGATCGGAAATCAGCCCGTCGGAAATATCGATGGCCGAATGCGCCAGATTACGCAGCGCCTGACCGCTCAGAATACGCGGCGTCGGATTCAGATGACGCTTAACCAGATAATCCGCGTCTTCTTTGTTATCCACCTGCAGATGGTCCTGCAAAATCGCCAGCCCGGCAGCGCTGTCGCCCGGCGTACCGGTGACGTAAATCCAGTCACCCGGTTTTGCGCCAGAACGCTTCAACGCCCGGCCTTCCGGCACTAAGCCGTGAATACCCAACGTCATCGACAGCGGCCCTTTAGTGGTGTCGCCGCCAATCAGTTGCATATCGTAATAATTAAGTTGTTCAAACAGGCTGTCGCTAAACGCTTCAAGCCAGGCGTCGTTCACTGACGGCAGCGTTAATGCCAGCGTCAACCACGCAGGATCAGCTCCCATCGCAGCGAGATCGCTGAGATTCACCGCCAGCGCTTTATGGGCTAAATCGGCAGGATTGATATCCGGAAGGAAATGAATGCCCGACACCAAAGTGTCAGTACTGATCGCGAGAGTTTGTTTTTCAGGAATATTGAGCAGTGCGCAGTCGTCACCGATTCCGGTTTCAACATCAAGACGGGAACTTCTTACACGATCAAAATAACGGGCAATCAGGGAGAATTCGCCACATGCCATACGTTATGCCTCGGCAGAGAAAAGAGAAGGCCGGAGAGAACGTGAAACCGCTTTCTCCGGCCTGCAGATTACTTTTTGCGGGGACGAATTGCCGGAGCTGCTTTATCCAGCACGCCGTTAACGAACTTATGGCTGTCTTCGGCACCGAAGGTTTTTGCCAGTTCAATAGCTTCGTTGATGGCCACTTTGTACGGCACATCATCACGCTTCGCCAGCTCAAACAGCGCGATGCGCAGCACGGCTTTCTCTACCTGACCCAGTTCATCCAGCAGACGGGACAGATACGGTTTCATCAGGCCGTCGAGATACGCGCTGTTGGTCGCCACTCCGGTCAGCAGTTCACGGAAGTACACGACGTCGACGTCTTTCACGTCCTGTTCCGCCAGGAACTGATATTCAACATCAGAGATGTCGTTTTTAGACAACTGCCAGGAGTAAAGCGCCTGGACAGCACACTCACGGGCGCGGCGACGAGCAGCAGGTTTCACGGAATTCCCCTTACAAAAAAATCAGGCCTTGATAGCCTTCAATACATTGATCATTTCAAGCGCGGTCAATGCAGCTTCTGCACCTTTGTTACCGGCCTTGGTGCCAGCACGTTCGATGGCTTGTTCGATGCTTTCGGTGGTCAGAACCCCAAAAGCGACCGGGATTTCGCTGTCGTGCGCAACCTGCGCCAGACCATTGCTTGCTCCACCGGCCACGTATTCAAAGTGAGCAGTACCGCCACGGATAACAGTGCCGAGCGCGATCACTGCGTCGTATTTACCGGTTTTCGCCAGTGCACCGGCTGCCAGCGGCAGTTCGTATGCGCCAGGAACCCAAACGACGGTGATGTTCTCATCTTTCATCTGACCAATACGCTTCAGGGCGTCAATCGCACCTTCCAGCAGGCTGTCATTGATGAAGTTATTGAAACGCGCAATAGTGATGGCAACGCGAGCGTCCGGGGCAGCAACGTTAGCTTCGATAATGTTCATACATTTCCTTTTGGGATTCGACTTACCCCGAGGGGGGCGGATTTTATCATAATTATTCGCGTACGGCTTCCCTATTTAGGGCTGCTTCACGCGGGTATTAAATGCAAACAGAGATCCGGGCCGACCGGGCGTATCTCGCTGAAACTAAATTGGGGGGCGTCGGCCAGTTTCTCAAGCCCTGGCAGCACACATAAACCGCGCGCATCACTGCCTAACAGTTTAGGCGCAACGTAGACAATCAGCTCATCAACCAGACCTGCCTGCAACAATGCGCCGGCAAACGTTGGGCCAGCTTCCACCCATAGACTGTTAATTTGCTGTTTACCCAATTGCATCATCAGCAGAACTAAATCCAGATGACCGTTATGTTCTGGCACGTTCAGGTTGCGCACATTGTCCGGCCATTCACGGGTATCGTCTTTGCAGCGCGCAAACAGGATCTCGCCCGGTTGCTGCACGATGCGGTGTTCCGGCGTCACGCGGTTCTGACGGTCGATAACAATGCGCAGCGGCTGACGCAGATTTTCCTGCGGATAATGCGCCTGCACATCGGCACTCAGTTCTTCCCAACGCACGGTGAGTGCAGGATCGTCGGCCAGCACCGTGGCATCGGTGGTCAAAATGGCGTGGCTTTCCGCACGAAGACGCTGCACATCGCGGCGCGCCTGCGGCGAGGTAATCCATTGGCTTTCACCGCTGGCCATCGCCGTGCGGCCATCCAGCGACGCGCCGAGCTTCAGCCGTATATACGGGAAACCGGTACGCATCCGCTTAAGGAAACCCTTATTCAGCGCTTCCGCTTCGCTCATCATCAGCCCGTGGCTAACGATAATGCCTTCCTGCTGCAAACGGTACAGCCCGCGCCCCGCAACCTGCGGATTAGGATCCTGCATCGCGGCAACCACGCGGCTGACGCCCGCGGTAATGAGTGCCTCACAGCACGGCGGCGTACGGCCATGGTGACTGCATGGTTCGAGGGTAACATATGCCGTTGCCCCTTTCGCTTTCTCGCCCGCCATGCGCAGGGCGTGGACTTCGGCGTGCGGTTCACCCGCGCGATAGTGCGCGCCTTCGCCGACGATTTCCCCGTCTTTCACGATGACGCAGCCAACGCGTGGATTCGGATGCGTCGTGAAGCGCCCCTGATTCGCCAGCTTCAGCGCACGGGCCATGTACATTTCGTCAAGCATCGATCAGTCCTGTAAACGGGCGATCTCTTCGCCAAATTCTTTGATGTCTTCGAAACTGCGATAGACCGAAGCAAAGCGGATATAGGCCACTTTATCGAGCTTTTTCAGCTGTTCCATTACCAGATTACCGATTTGCTTGCTCGGCACTTCACGTTCGCCGGTGGCACGCAGCTGCGATTTAATGTGGTTAACAGCCATTTCGACATCATCAGAGCTGACCGGGCGCTTTTCCAGCGCTTTTTGTAAGCCGCTGCGCAGTTTGTCTTCGTTAAACGGTTCGCGGACGTCGTTACTTTTCACCACCCGCGGCATCACCAGTTCGGCCACTTCGAAGGTTGTAAAACGTTCATTACACACCAGGCACTGACGGCGACGGCGCACTGAAGAACCTTCTCCTACCAGACGGGAGTCGATCACTTTGGTATCTACGGCTAAACAAAATGGGCAATGCATGGCGCGTCCTGACGAAGATAAATAACATATTCCTATTTTACCACGACCCACCCCACGGCGTCATTTTGAGACAATCCCCCGATGGCTTCCAGGACGATACTGCTACCATTGACTTCAGACAGAACCTCGAAAGGACACCTAACGATGACACGACGTTTAGTACGAATTCTGGCGCTGGGCAGCCTGTTTACCCTTAGCGCCTGCGCACAGCAGCACGAAGTACATCAGATGCAGCAGAGCGTCACCGCGCTCAATAAAGATATGACCAAGCTGAATCAGGAAACCGTGAAGATAACCCAGCAAAACACCCTGAATGCGAAATCCGCAAGCGGTGTGTATCTGTTACCGGGGTCGAATACGCCAGCCCGCCTGGAAAGCCAGATTGGTACGCTGAGAATGTCGCTGATTAACATCGCGCAAAACGCCGACGGTATGCGCGCCACGCTGCGTATTCAGGGCGAATCCAACGATCCGCTTCCCGCGTTCAGCGGCACCGTCGAATGGGGCCTGATTCAGGGCACAACTGACAACTATCAGGAAGTGAATGTTAAAAACCAGCTGATCAACGCTCCTGCCAGCGTCCTCGCACCGAGCGATGTGGATATTCCACTTCAGCTCAGTGGCACGGATCCTAAGCAGCCCGTTTTCGTGCGCATTCACGATATTCAGCCCGCCAGCGTTCAGTAATTTCTTAACACCGGATAGCGACGGTTATCCGGTTTTCATCCCCCTTTTTCATCACCCTTCAACATGCACCGCAATCTTTGCTGTTTTTCAGAAATCCCTGGAAACATTTGAGAGAATCCGTACAATCCCCGCCGATAATGTACGCAAACGTGAACGCAATCGATTACGTACTTGAGAAAACTGTGAAACACCACATATTTTTGTGAGCAATGATTCTTATAATAGGCCTCGCAGAAAACAGTTACATTTAGAAACGCCCAAGCGGTTCTTTTCACTCCCCGAAAGGGATTTCAACAAGTGGCATCATGATGAAAAAAACATTACTTGCAGCCGGTGCAGTGCTCGCGCTTTCTTCGACTTTCACGGCAAACGCAGCCGAAACGACCAAACCAGAGTATGTCTCTGACTGGTGGCATCAGAGCGTCAACGTGGTAGGTAGCTACCACACCCGCTTTGGGCCGAAAATAAATAATGACGTTTACCTGGAATATGAAGCGTTCGCCAAGAAAGATTGGTTCGACTTCTACGGCTATATCGATATCCCAAAAACCTTCGGTGCGGGTAACGGTAACGACAAAGGCATTTGGGATGACGGTTCTCGCATGTTCATGGAGATTGAACCGCGCTTCTCTATCGACAAGCTGACTGGCACCAGCCTGGCTTTCGGTCCGTTTAAAGAATGGTACTTCGCCAACAACTATATCTACGATATGGGTGCGCACGGTGACGATGCAAGTAAGCAGAACACCTGGTATATGGGTCTGGGTACCGATATCGACACCGGTCTGCCAATGAGCCTGTCCCTGAACGTGTATGCTAAATACCAGTGGCAGAACTACGGTGCCGCGAACGAAAATGAGTGGGACGGCTACCGCTTCAAGGTCAAATACTTCGTACCGATTACTACCCTGTGGGGCGGTAACCTGAGCTACATCGGTTTCACCAACTTTGACTGGGGTTCAGACCTGGGTGACGAAGACTTCCGTGACCTGAACGGCAAGAAAGCGCGTACCAATAACTCCATCGCCTCCAGCCACATTCTGGCGCTGAACTACGATCACTGGCACTACTCGGTGGTTGCACGTTACTGGCACAACGGCGGTCAGTGGAACGATGATGCAAGCCTGAACTTCGGTGACGGTAACTTCAACGTCCGCTCTACCGGTTGGGGTGGCTACCTGGTTGTCGGGTATAACTTCTGATAATCAGCGTTAAGCGATAAAGCCCGGCGGCGCAGGCTTGCCGGGCATTTGAAGATTCATGGCTTACACGACAACGCACTTGTAGGGTCCAGCAACCACGGCCGCAAATATCCCACGGTATTTGATAACGGCAATACCCACTCGGGTAAACGAATCCCGACCTCTTTTTCAATAAAAGCCCGTCTCGCCTGCACCCTCGCCCACAGCTGCGGATATTCCGCCGCCAATTGCTGACGCAACGATTCATCCGCCAGCGCCACCGTGTCTTCGATGCTTGCCCCTGCATATCCCGCCCGGGAAGGAATAATATCGATTTGCAGCAGCATGCCGCTGGCAAGTGGAATGTCAGAGCCCGCAGACACCGGCGAACACAGCCATTCTTCATCCGCCACAAGATGCCCCGGATTAAGATGCCAGTGATATTCAGACTTCGGCAGCACATCTTCAATCAGCTGGTACAACTCACCGCCGGTCATGCCCGGACGAATGTTTTCCAGCCACGCGACCACCGCGCGGAAATACGGAATCGCGACGACATCCAGATAATCGCTAACCGCATCCGGCAACTGCCCGGCATTTTCGACCACGTAGGCCGCACGACTGCTGAGCCCACCTTTAAAACTGGTGGTCAACGAAAATTTATCCCCCAGTTGCACCGTTTTATCACCCGGATAAAGATTCGCATGGGCGAAACGATCGCCAGTGGCAGCGATGGACACCACGTTGTGCGGCTGGCCATCGGCGGCGAGCAGGCTGGCAATCTCCTTTTCCGTTTTGCCCGGTGCGACCGCATTCAGCGCCCGAAGTATCGCCGTTGAAGCCAGATTGGCCCCGTATTCATAATGCGCTAACTCATTGGCATTATTGATAACCCGAGCGCCATACGCCGGGGAAATAAACACGCCGGTGGCATTGCGCAGTTCTGCCCTGGGCGCAGCCTCACGGACTGCATCAACGATAAACGACGGGATATCGAACAGCTGCCGCGTGTTGTCGTTTATGCCAGTGAACAGCTTCCAGCCCGCCAGACCCAGTGTTTTATCCCCGATAATACCGGCATGTTGCAGAACCTCGTGCAGGGGCTGAACCGTGTCCATTGGCTGATTCGGCAGAGAGAACCACGGCGCATGCAGCACGTGGTTTTTCAGCCGCGCGTGCGGCGCCAGCTTGAGGTTTTCGTTGCCGAGAACCAGCCCCGCCTCGCCATCCTGATGCAACACCAGCAGCGCCTCTTCAAAGCGCGGAATAAAGCCAGTGAGATATTCAAAGTTTCCGCCGTGCTCTTTGTCGGCGTAAACAATCAGCGTGTCTAACCCCTGTTGGCGCATCCGGTCCAGCACGCGCGCTTTACGCCCGGCAAGCGTGGCGTCATTTAGGGTAACGGAAGGCAGATTCGTCCAGCACGGTGGCTGAGGCATGGGCTGCAGTGAAACGAGGGGCGCAGTGGTCATTTCTGTAGTGTCCTTTAAACAGAGATTATCTGTTCACCCTACCGGAAACGCGGATTTTTGACATAAAAAAATCCCGGCCATTTGACCGGGATTCGATTTTGCAGTGCAGAACTTACGGCAGAATATTAGGCTGATCGGCGCCTTCTTTTTCCACTTTCTGCTGCAGCAGGTGCTCGCGACGCATCCCGAGTTTCAGCGCCAGCGCAGATGCTACGTAGATGGACGATGCCGTACCGATGGATACACCGATAAGCATGGTCAGCGAGAAGCCTTTCAGCATCGCACCACCGAACAGGAACAGCATCAGGATAACCATCAAGGTGGTACCGGATGTGATCAACGTACGGTGCAGCGTCTGGGTCAGGGACACGTTAAAGATTTCGTAAGGCGTACCGCGACGAATTTTGCGGAAGTTTTCACGAATACGGTCCGATACCACGATGCTGTCGTTCAGCGAGTAGCCGATAACCGACATCAGTGACGCAACGATGGTCAAATCGACTTCAATCTGGAACAGCGACAGAATGCCCATGGTGATCACCACGTCGTGCGCCAGCGAGATAACCACACCCGCCGCCAGACGCCACTCGAAGCGGAATCCGACGTACACGAGGATAGAGATAAGCGCCACCAGCAGCGCCATTGCGCCGTTAGTTGCCAGGTCAGCGCCGACGCTTGGCCCCACAAACTCAATACGCTTAACAGCAGCATGTTGGTTAGTGGTTTCGTTAATCACGCTCAACACCTTGCTGCCCAACTCCTGACCGCCAGTTTCCCCTTTGGCCGGTGGCATACGCACCATGATGTCGCGGCTGCTGCCGAAGTTCTGCAGCAGTGGATCGGCAAAGCCTGCTTTTTCCAGCGCGTCACGCATCTGGTCCATATCGGCCGGTTGTTCGAGGCTGATTTCAATGACAGTACCGCCAGTGAAATCCAGACCCCAGTTAAAACCACGGACGCCGATAATGATGATGGAAGCCACCAGCAGCAGGCCAGAGATGCCAAAGGCCCAGTAGTCCCAGCGCATAAAGTCATGGACTTTACGGCCGTGGTTCAATTGTTCAACAGTATATTCCTGTGCCACAACGCACTCCTCAGATAGACAGCTTGTTGATGCGTTTGCCGCCGTACAACAGGTTTACGATGGCACGGGTGCCGACGATCGCGGTAAACATGGAAGTCGCCACACCGATACCGGTCGTGATAGCGAAGCCTTTAATAGCGCCAGTACCGACCGCGTACAGGATGATAACTTTGATAAGCGTGGTAACGTTCGCATCGAAAATCGAGCTAAACGCGCCGCGATAACCTTCGTCAATCGCCTGCTGAATGGAACGTCCGTTGCTGATTTCTTCCTTAATACGTTCGTTAATCAATACGTTGGCGTCGACCGCCACCGCAAGGGTTAACACGATACCCGCAATCCCCGGCATGGTCAGCGTGGCCCCCGGCAGCAGCGACATGATACCGACAATCATTACCAGGTTCATAATCAGCGCGGAAGTCGCGATCAAGCCAAACTTCTTATAGAAGAAGATCATGAAGATGATAGAGATAGCCAGACCCGCCAGACACGCTTCCAGACCTTGCTGAATATTCTGCATACCCAGAGTTGGACCGATGGTGCGTTCTTCAACAATCTGAATCGGAGCAATCAGCGCACCGGCACGCAGCAGCAGCGAGAGTTGACGCGCTTCGTTAGGGTTGCTGATACCGGTAATACGGAAGCTGTTACCGAGGCGGGACTGGATGTTGGCGATGTTAATCACCTCTTCCTCTTTCACCAGAACGGCACGGCCTTTCGCGTCTTTCTTACCGCTGTCTTTGTACTCCACGAACAGGGTGGCCATCGGTTTACCGATGTTATCCTTGGTGAAGTTAGACATGATGTTGCCACCTGCGCTATCGAGCGAGATGTTAACCTGCGGCTGATTGTATTCATCCTGGTTCGATGTGGAATCGGTGATGTGGTCACCGGTCAAGATAACGCGCTTGTACAGCACAACCGGCTGGCCTTCACGGGTATCTTTCACTTCGGAATCGCCCGGTACGCGGCCAGTAGTGGCTGCGGACTGATCGACAGTGGTATTCACCAGACGGAATTCCAGG
Source organism: Scandinavium manionii (assembly GCF_024764775.1). Taxonomy (NCBI): domain Bacteria; kingdom Pseudomonadati; phylum Pseudomonadota; class Gammaproteobacteria; order Enterobacterales; family Enterobacteriaceae; genus Scandinavium; species Scandinavium manionii. The sequence goes on from NZ_JALIGC010000040.1 coordinate 770,675, forward strand.
GTTGCGGTTGCGCCAAGAATTTCTTTCGCACGCGCCGTGTCCTGAATACCTGGCAGTTCAACCACGATACGGTCAGCCCCCTGACGCTGAACCAGAGGTTCGGCTACGCCAAGCTGGTTAACACGGTTACGCAGGATGTTGATGTTCTGCTGAACGGCATACTCGCGCGCTTCATTAAGACGCGCATCGGTCATCACCGCACGCAGCTGATTGCTGCCCTGCTTAGAGATAACCAGGTCGCGATGGCGCGGAGCCAGATAATCAATTGCCTGAGTGCGCGCCGCGTCGTCGCGGAACGTAATGCTCAAGCCATAGTTATCTTCTTTACGAACGGTAGTGTAAGCGATGCCTTTTTCACGCAGGTCACTGCGCAGGCCATCAATGTTTTGTTCCTGCAATTTACCGAGCGCGGTATCCATATCCACTTCCATCAGGAAGTGCACGCCGCCACGCAGATCAAGACCGAGTTTCATCGGCTCTGCGGAAATCGACGCTAACCAGCGCGGGGTTGCCGGAGCAAGGTTTAACGCCACGACGTACTTGTCACCCAGCACGCTCATCAACGCTTCACGCGCGCGCAGCTGGATGTCAGTGGAGTCGAAGCGAGCAAGAATTGCGCCCTCTTCCAGTGCCACAGACTTAGCGGTAATTTTTTCTTCTTTTAAGGTGTTCTGGACCTGGATCAGCGTTTGCTCACTGGCGGCGACGCCGCGCGCGCCAGTGATTTGAACAGCCGGATCCTCACCATACAGGTTGGGAAGTGCGTAAAGCAGGCCGACGATAAACACGACGACCAGCATAATGTACTTCCACAAAGGATAACGGTTTAACACGGCAGTTCCCTTTGGGAAAACAGTAGATTACAGCGCCTTCATGGTGCCTTTCGGCAGAACGGCAGCTACGAAGTCACGTTTGATAACCACTTCAGTGGTGTCGTTCAGCGCGATAGCAATGTAGCCAGCTTCAGCTACTTTGGTTACGCGACCAACCAGACCACCGTTAGTCAGCACTTCATCACCTTTCGCGATGGAGTCCATCAGCTTTTTATGATCTTTGGTGCGCTTCTGCTGTGGGCGCAGGATCATGAAATAGAAAATCAGACCGAACACAACCAGCATCAGGATCAGAGACACTGGGCTGCTTTGTCCAGGTGCACCAGAAGCGGCTACCGCATCAGAAATAAAAAAGCTCATTGAATTTCCCTCATTATTAAAATTAATCAACGTTCAACGGTGGAACATCTCGACCCTGACGTTGGTAAAACTCCGTCACAAAGCTCTCTAATTTACCCTCTTCGATAGCCTTGCGTAAACCAGCCATTAAGCGCTGATAGTAGCGAAGATTATGGATGGTATTGAGACGCGCGCCCAAAATCTCATTGCAACGGTCAAGATGATGCAAATAAGCGCGTGAATAATGGCGACAGGTGTAGCAATCACACTCAGCGTCGAGCGTGCTGGTGTCGCTTTTATGCTTCGCATTACGAATTTTCACCACGCCATCGGTCACAAACAGGTGCCCGTTTCGGGCATTACGCGTTGGCATCACGCAGTCGAACATGTCGATACCGCGACGCACGCCTTCAACCAGATCTTCCGGTTTGCCCACACCCATCAGGTATCGTGGTTTGTCTGCCGGGATTTGCGGACACACATGTTCCAGAATGCGGTGCATGTCTTCCTTCGGCTCACCGACAGCCAGGCCGCCGACAGCGTAGCCATCAAAGCCAATCTCCACCAGACCTTTGACCGAGATATCACGTAAATCTTCGTAAACGCTGCCCTGAATAATGCCGAACAGTGCGTTCTTATTATTCAGAGAATCAAAGCGGTCACGGCTACGTTTTGCCCAGCGCAGGGACATTTCCATTGAGCGCTTGGCATAATCCCAGTCCGCCGGGTACGGCGTACATTCGTCGAAGATCATCACGATGTCGGAACCGAGATCGTTCTGAATCTCCATGGATTTTTCCGGATCGAGGAAAATCGGATCGCCGTTGATCGGGTTACGGAAGTGAACGCCCGCTTCGGTTATCTTGCGGATATCGCCCAGGCTGAAGACCTGGAAGCCGCCGGAATCGGTAAGGATCGGCCCTTTCCACTGCATGAAGTCGTGCAGATCGCCGTGCAGCTTCATGATCTCCTGACCAGGACGCAGCCACAGGTGGAAGGTGTTGCCAAGAATGATTTGCGCGCCGGTTTCTTCAACTTCTTCCGGCGTCATCCCTTTTACGGTGCCGTAAGTGCCGACGGGCATAAATGCAGGCGTTTCGACAACGCCACGTTCGAAGACCAGGCGGCCGCGGCGTGCGCGTCCGTCGGTAGTATCCAGTTCAAATTTCATTGTTGCTCCTGCGTCAGAAAGACAGTCTGACGTATAAAACCCTGCGCCGCGGAATTATTCCCCAACACGTTCTTGAATAGCCGACGGATTGTACGTGATGTACATGGCATCCCCGTAGCTAAAAAAGCGATATTTTTGTTCTACCGCAGACTTGTAGGCGTTCATCGTGTTTTGATAACCGGCAAAAGCCGACACCAGCATGATGAGGGTTGACTCCGGCAGGTGGAAATTGGTCACCAGCGCATCAATCACTTTGTACTGATAGCCAGGATAGATAAAGATTTGCGTATCGCCGAAGAACGGCTCAATCAGGTCCGTTTTCGCCACCTGCGCTGCGCTCTCCAGAGAACGCACAGACGTCGTGCCCACCGCGACCACTTTGCTGCCGCGCGCTTTCGCTGCCAGCACCGCATCGACAACATCCTGCGGCACTTCCGCATATTCAGAGTGCATGATGTGATCTTCAATGGTGTCGACCCGCACCGGCTGGAAAGTTCCCGCGCCGACGTGCAGCGTCACGAACGCCATCTCGATGCCTTTCTCACGCAGTTTCGCCAACAGCGGCTCGTCAAAGTGCAGGCCCGCCGTCGGGGCCGCAACGGCGCCTGGCTTCTGGCTGTAGACGGTCTGATACAGCTCGCGGTCTGCGTCTTCGTCCGGACGGTCGATATAGGGCGGCAGCGGCATGTGGCCGATGGCGTTGAGAATATCCAGCACTGGACGTTCATCGTTAAACTGCACTTCGAACAACGCATCGTGACGCGCCACCATGGTGGCATTAATGCTTTCATCGTCGCCGAGCAGCAGCTCCGCGCCCGGCTTCGGTGCTTTTGAGGCGCGAATATGTGCCAGAATACGTTTATCATCGAGCATACGCTCAACCAGCACTTCAATCTTGCCGCCGCTGGCTTTACGGCCAAACAGGCGCGCCGGGATCACGCGGGTATTGTTAAAGACCAGCAGGTCTCCAGGGTTGAGCTTAGCGAGCAGATCGGTGAAAGTACCGTGCGTCAGCGCGCCCGTTGGCCCATCCAGTGACAGCAAGCGGCAGCCACTGCGCTCCGGCTGTGGGTAGTGAGCAATCAGGGATTCGGGCAGTTCAAAAGAAAAATCGGCGACGCGCATGACGGTAACTCGAGACATAATAAAGAGGCGGGTAGTCTAGTGGCAGGCTGCTTTGGCTGCAACCTGTAAGCCTTAAATACGGATAACGCATACCATGAATTTTCTGGCCCACCTGCACCTCGCACACCTCGCCGACAGTTCCTTGCCCGGTAATTTGCTGGCCGATTTTGTGCGTGGCAACCCGGATGACACCTACGAATCGGCGATTGTCAGCGGCATTCATATGCACCGCCGGGTCGATGTGCTGACTGATAATCTGCCGGAAGTGAAAAGCGCGAAAGCGTGGTTCCGCCCCGAAACCCGCCGCGTGGCGCCGATTACGCTCGACGTGATGTGGGATCATTTCCTCTCCCGCGATTGGGCCAAACTGTCGCCGGAAATCTCTCTGCCGGATTTCGTGCGCTACGCACAAACTCAGGTCACACAAATTCTGCCGGAATCACCGCCGCGTTTCGTTAATCTGAATGATTATTTATGGTCCGAGCATTGGCTGGAACGTTATGCCGACATGAATTTTATACAAAATGTGCTGAACGGGATGGCTAATCGCCGCCCGCGACTCGATGCCCTGCGCGATTCCTGGCTGGATTTAGACGCGCATTACTCACAGTTAGAAGACACATTTTGGACGTTTTACCCACGGATGATGGCGCAGGCCAAGGCGCGAGAGCTATAAAACTTGCGCTTTATCACAGAATCGCTAAGCTGAAACAGTTGTTCATATTATAATTGATAGGTAAAACCTTTCTCAACGATTGTCAGCTTCTCATTGAGTCACCCGCTTCCTCTCCCTATACTGGCCCGCGTTGCGTTCCATTAACCTTATAAATGTAGAGGAGAACCTCATGGTTCTGGTAACTCGTCCTGCTCCTGATTTTACTGCCGCAGCTGTACTGGGTAACGGCGAAATCGTTGATAACTTCAACTTCAAACAGCACACCAACGGTAAAGCGACCGTTCTGTTCTTCTGGCCGATGGACTTCACCTTCGTATGCCCGTCTGAACTGATCGCGTTCGACAAGCGTTACGAAGAATTCCAGAAACGTGGCGTAGAAGTGGTTGGCGTTTCTTTTGACTCTGAGTTTGTCCATAACGCATGGCGCAACACCCCTGTCGACAAAGGCGGCATCGGTGAAGTGAAATACGCGATGGTTGCGGACATCAAACGTGAAATCCAGCAGGCTTACGGTATCGAACATCCGGACGCTGGCGTTGCTCTGCGTGGTTCTTTCCTGATCGACGCTAACGGCATCGTACGTCACCAGGTTGTGAACGATCTGCCACTGGGTCGTAACATCGACGAAATGCTGCGCATGGTTGACGCGCTGCAATTCCACGAAGAGCACGGCGAAGTGTGCCCAGCTCAGTGGGAAAAAGGGAAAGAAGGCATGAACGCGTCTCCAGCAGGCGTGGCTAAGTACCTGACTGAAAACGTCACCAGCCTGTAATCGGCTCGTTTCGTCAAAAAGCCTGCTGAAATAGCAGGCTTTTTTGTTTTTCGTGCCCCATCCTGGGACGTGTTAATGACCAAACCACACACTGGCAGAAATGGCCGGTAGTGACAGCACATCATCATGCAGCGTGCCTTTGCCCTCTTTCAGCTGCCACTCTTTCACCGCCAGTAACGGGGTCGCTTCCAGCACCACTTCGCACGGTTCGCCGCGATTAATCGCCACCAGCACCCGCTGCTGCTTCAGCACCCGAACAAACACCACTACGTTGTCTTCGGCGTAAATCACCTGACAGCCGCCGTGGCGCAGGGCCTGCGTCCGGTGACGTAGTTTGGTCATGCGCTGATACAACGCCAGCAAGGCACCGTCCTGCTGCGCTTTGTCCCACGGGAACGGCTTGCGGCAGAACGGATCGTTGTTGCCGTCCAGCCCCACTTCGTCGCCATAATAGATACAGGGCACCCCCGGCCAGGTGAACAGCCACACCACTGCCAGCGGCAAGCGTGCCACGTCCTTACCGAGCAGCGATTTAAAGCGCGCGGTATCGTGGCTGTCGAGCTGATTAAACATCCGCAGCTGCTGCTGATGCGACAGGCTGGCGCGGTAGTTATCCATCCACGCCATACAGGTTTGGGCGTCGATCATCTGCGGATCGTAGGAAATATCGGTGTTGGCGAGGAAGCCCCACAGTGGGAAAGTGAAGCCGCGATAGTTCATCGCCGCGTCTTCCGCATCGGCCTGCAGCCACTGCCGCGCATCGCCAAAATGTTCGCCGAGCACATAGGCTTCGGGCTGGGTCTCTTTCGCCGCTTTGGTGATGCCCGCGATGTGCTGCAAATTGTTCCGCGCCCCGCCCGCTTCGCCTAGCATATGCACCACATCAAGCCGCCAGCCGTCCATGCTCCACGGGGCTTTCAGCCAGTGGCGGACGATGCTGTCTTCACCGCGATACACTTCATTAATCAGCGTTTCCGAGCTGAAATCCAGCTTCGGCAGGCTGGCGTAACCAAGCCAGTCCAGCGCCTGCCCTTCGTCAGAAAAACTGTACCAATCGCGCCAGTGAGAAGACGGATTGTGGCACGCGCCGTCGGTACCGTGATTGTGTCGGTCGAACCAGGCATGCGAATCGCCGCTGTGGTTAAACACGCCGTCGAGGATCAGACGCATTCCCTCCCGGCGCGTATTGTGCCGCAGACGCAGCAACGCCTGATCGCCGCCAAACTGCGGATCCACGTGACGATAATCTTCGGTGTCATATTTATGCACGCTGGGCGCGACAAATACCGGATTGAGGTATAGCGCGGTAACACCAAGCTTTTTGAGGTACGGCAGCTTTTCGCTGATCCCATCCAGATCGCCGCCGTAAAACGTCGATCCGCCCGCCTCCGCCGTTAACGGTTCGTCCCAGTCGCACAGGACGATTTCGCGCCCGGCTGCGTGATGGTAATAAACGTTATCCTGTTCGGCATTGCGCGGTTCTGTACGGGCAAAGCGATCGGGGAAAATCTGATAGAACACCTGATCGGCAACCCACTGCGGGCCGTTATCCGGCACATCGACTGCAAACTGCTCCAGACGCGCCGGAGGAAAGCGACTAAAACCCTGCGGCGTAAACCAGCGCTGGCGGTTTTCCCACAGCAGTTTAAAGCTGTAGCGGCGGCGCGACTGCCCGTTGCTTAAATCGATTTCCGCACGCCAGGCGATAACGCCGGGATGGGGTTCGCTGCGCAGACGATGCATCGGCAGCGCAATTTCCTCATTGTCTTCTTCTGCCCGAAGCGTGACCCGCAGCGGCGCCATTTCACCACTCAGCCACAGCGTAATCACCAGTCGGTCCTGCTGCTGTTTCAGGAACGGTGCAACAGGAAGATGCCATGCCTTCAACATCGTCATTCCCCTTTGTTCAAAATGCGTTCACCTTGCCACAGTCAGGCTGCGTCCGACTCATCACTATGACGTTTATTGGGGGAGGATGCCGGAGGATGAGGGCGAAGAGTAGCGGAATTTTCCGGCAACGCGGGCGTGAAAATGAAGCGAAAGGAAGGCTCCTTCTTTACAGATATTTACGATACACTGTTTGTTACTCAGTTGTTATCAAAGAGACGCGCAGTGCCTAATTTTGATTTGCAGGACCTGTATGCCTTCACGGCATTATGCGAACACGGCAGCTTTCGCTTTGCTGCCGAAGCCATCTGCATCTCACAATCAGCGCTCAGCCGCCGCATCGAAAAACTCGAATCGGCCCTCGGCGTGCGCCTGTTTGACCGCACTACCCGCCGTGTCACCCTGACCCAGGTCGGCAGAACTTTCGCCCCTCGGGCCCGGCAACTGCTGAGCGATTTTGAAGACGCGTTAAGCGGCATTAGCGACCCGATGCTTTACGGCAGCGGCGTGGTCACCGTAGCCTGCATCCCTTCTGCTGCCTACTATTTCATGCCAAAAGTGATCGCTCACTTTCGCAGTCGTTTTGCCAAAGCACGCATCAAACTGGTGGATACCAGCGCCGGGAATGTGTATGCCGCCGTCCACAATCGACAGGCTGATTTTGGCCTGAGCTTTCTCTCGAGCGAAGAATCAGACCTGACGTTTATGCCGTTGGTGGACGAAACTTACCGGCTCGTGTGTCGCCAGGACCATCCGTTCGCGCAGCTTCCCTCCCTGAGCTGGCAGGACTTTTTTAACGCCGATTACATCTGGCTGAGCAAATCATCCGGAAACCGCCATTTACTCGATCAGGCATTAGGCGACATCACTGTTCGCCGCCCTGCGGTGTGTGAAACGCGCCACGTCACCACCATGATTGGCATGGTCGAAGCCGGGCTTGGCGTTGCCGCCGTGCCATCCATGGCATTTCCTGAAGGCGGTCACCCGCTGCTGGTGCAAAAAACGCTGATTGAGCCGGTTATCAAGCGCCAGGTCGGGCTTATCAAGAAAGCGGGATCCACGCTGTCGCCGCTGGCAAGCGAACTGGAAACGATAATCACCGGCTTGTTTCACCCTTAGCGGTTAACGGATCCAGCCCCGTTTCGCGGACGACTGCCTGCGCATTTGGCGAGGCTAAATAGCGCAATAGCTGACGGGCGTGATCCTCATGTTGAGCGCCATCAACCACGGCCCCTGAAAAGCGCGTTACGTACTGGACGGGCTCTGGAATGCGCCCGACAAACTCGGCGCCTTTTTCCGGCAGCAGTTCGCTCACTTGCTGCAATCCGACGGCATAGTCTCCTTTTGCTACCACCGAGGCGACCGGCGTTTTCTCAATCATTTTCGCCTTCGACTTCACCTCATCGCTAATGCCCAACTGGCTGAATAATTTAGACTGTACGTAGCGTCCGCTGGCGCTGTCGGAATAAGCGATAGATTTGGCGTTCAACAGCGTGGCCTTTAGTGTCGCCACGGTGCTGATATCCGGTGCCGTCTCGCCCGCACGCACCACCAGGCCAATCCGCGAATCGGCTAACTCTGTCCGGCTGCCAGCGGCTATTTTTCCATCCTGTTGCAGTTTATCCAGCGCATAACCAACCATAATCACCGCATCCGCAGGCTGCCCCGCAGCCAGTCGGTGCGGAATGGCCTCGGCGGAATTACCCATCGACGGACCATGAACGATGCGGATCGTGTCGCCGGTTTTTGCCTCATATTGCGGTGCCAGTTTATCGAGTGCCGCAGAAAACCCGCCGGAGATCATCACCGTGATTTCGTCGGCCTGCGCCCCGAGGCTGATATTCCCTGCAACGGTAATCGCTATCCAGAGTGTCAGACGTTTCATCGCGCAGCTCCGTGGTGGAATGATTTAGGGGAATGCGTGACCTGCTCAGACGCACGATGGTAGAGATACAGCGTGGCGAGCAGTGCACAGATTGCGGCGAAGCTCATCCAGTAACCGGGCGCGGCTTTATCGCCAGTGAAGTGAATCAGCGCAGTCGATACCGCAGGCGTGAAGCCGCCAAAAATGGCGGTCGCCAGGCTATACGCCAGTGAGAATCCGGCCACGCGCACTTCAGCAGGCATGATTTCGGTCAGCGCCGGGATCATCGCCCCGTTATAGAGGCCATAAATAAATGACAGCCACAGCAGCACCGCCAGCATCATACCGAAACTCGGAGCATGCGCGAGGATCGAGAGCACCGGCCAGCTGGTGAAAATCGCCAGCAGTGTCATCGCAATCAGCACCGGTTTACGGCCAAAGCGGTCAGAAATAGCCCCGCCAATCGGCAGCCAGATGAAGTTTGAAATCGCCACCAACAGCGTCACCAGCAGGCTGTCGGAAGAGCTCAGCAGCAGGACTTTTTTACCAAACGTTGGCGCATAGACGGTGATCAGATAGAACGCAGTGGTCGTCATCGCCACCATCAACATCCCCGCCACCACCACGCGCCAGTTCAGCAGCAGGGTTTTCATCGCCTCGTTTAGTGGCAGATGCTCTTTGCGCGAGGCATAGGCTTCCGTTTCCGCCAGCTGGCGACGGAGAACAAAAATAAAGGGCACAATCAGGCAGCCGACGACAAACGGAATGCGCCACCCCCAGTCATGCAGCGCCCCGGCGTCCATAAATTCGTTGAGCATAAACCCGAGCGAGGCTGCCACCATAATCGACACCTGCTGACTGCCTGACTGCCAGCTGGTGTAGAAGCCTTTGCGACCCGGGGTGGCGATTTCAGCCAGATACACCGAGACACCGCCCAGCTCTGCGCCCGCAGAAAAGCCCTGCAACAGACGGCCGCATAGCACCAGGAACGGCGCCCACAGGCCAATCGTCTGATAACCCGGGATCAGCACAATCATAAAGGTGCCCGCCGCCATGATAGACAGCGTGACGATAAGCCCTTTGCGGCGACCGACTTTATCAATCCAGGCCCCGAGCACCACGGCGCCAATGGGGCGCATCAAGAACCCGGCTCCGAACACGGCAAAGGTCATCATTAACGATGCGAATTCGCTTTCAGCAGGGAAAAATGTGTGGGCAATGTAGGTGGCGTAAAAGCCGAACAGGAAGAAGTCGAACTGTTCCAGAAAGTTTCCCGACGTGACGCGCAAAATCGCCATAGCCTTTGCGCGGAACGACGCGTTGTCAGCAGAATAAGGCATCTCGCCCTCCGTAGTTAACATGAAAGCTAACACATTTAACTTTTCATCAACCTTGAGAGTGCGTGATTTCAGAGGGCAAAATAAGTGCATTTACTGCATTGATTCATGAGCCTCACGCATGAATCCAGCGTCACGTCAGCCTGGCGGCGGCGGCGGGCCAATTCAGGAGGATCCGGGTTGGTCAGCCAGGATGTCTGTTCCGTGAACAGTGCCACATTTATCAGTCATGTCATCTCATCTCATCTCACTGAATATAGAAATGACGAAGTTTACGCGGAGTTCCGGCAGAAAAGGCAATCTGCCTATATAGTTAACATTATGAGCGATAAGGAATATTGCTGGTCACATCCGTATCTGACATAACAAATCTGGGTGAATGTATGCGTACAACGCTGTTATCAGTATTGATCGTTGCTCTTGGAAGTTTCTCCAGCGCAACGTTTGGAAAAGCAGGCACCGTAAAAACGAATAGCGAAAAATCCGACGATGATCCTACCCGAGTAACAACACAGGTGGGGGTGTCCTGGTCCGATGATTATGATTTTGATGACAGCGATGTAACGTTTTCTGGATCTCTTGCGCTGGATGACGCCCGTAAAATCAACGCCAGGATCAACAGTGATGCGTCTGAGTGGCGGGTCGGGGGTTCATGGTTATTTCCGATTGGTATTTTTAATTTCAATATCGGCAAGAATGATTTCTCTAACGGCGCATCACAGACCAACTACTCGATCGGCACATTCCTGCCTCTGAGTTATTTCGGTATTGAACCTGCCGGTTTTCAGATCTTCCCCATGGCAGGTTATACCTATAATACGGGTGATGCAGTAGAGTGCAGTCGTCGGGCACAGGATGCCTGTTCACAAGAGGGATTTAATGGCTCACCTTCGCCTGAGAATGGTTTCGCCCCTACGGATATCTCCGGTAGCAGCGGTTATCTGGGTGCTTTTGTGCTTAAACCGTTGTCCACTCAGTGGCGACTGATGGCGTTTATGGCAGGCTCTTATGGTTCGAAGAACGATGCCGGAGACAATTATTCTGGTTATTTTGGCGGGATAGGCGCGGGCTATTCGATCAACACTCATCACTCGTTCAGGGCTATGACCTATATCCAGGATAACAATACCTATATCGCCGATCCCGATAAACGCTTTTTGTTAGCCTATAAATACCAGTTCTGAGGCGAGGCAAACCCAGCGGCGAATGCCGCCGGGCCTGACATTATTGCGCGCTGGACAGTTGACGGTCGCGACGCGTTTTGAACTGCCAGCCAATCAGCAGCAGCACAATCCACGCGAATCCAACGTACAGCGAAATGCGGGTGTCCGGATGCCAGCCAATCAGCATGATGATAAACACCAGGAACAGCAGGCCGACGATCGTGGTGAACACGCCGCCAGGGACTTTAAACTTCAGGTCCTTCAGCTCTTCCGGCGACAGACGACGGCGGAACGCAATTTGTGACAGCAGGATCATTATCCACACCCAGACGGTGGCGAACGTTGCCAGGGAGGCAATCACCAGGAACACATTTTCCGGCATGATATAGTTCAGATACACCGCCAGCAGCAGCGCGACGGTCATGACCGCCACCGTCACCCACGGCACGCCGTTACGCGAGGTTTTAGCGAACACCTTCGGCGCACTGCCCTGCTCCGCCATGCCGTGCAGCATACGGCCCACACCAAAGACATCAGAGTTAATCGCCGACAGCGACGCGGTCAGCACCACGAAGTTCAGGATGCCTGCGGCAAACGTAATCCCCATGTGCTGGAAGGTCATCACGAACGGGCTACCGCTGGTGCCGACCTGGTTCCATGGGTAAATCGACATGATCACAAACAGCGTGCCCACATAGAACACCAGGATACGCATCGGCACGGAGTTAATCGCACGCGGAATGGAGGTCTGCGGGTCTTTCGCTTCACCGGCGGTGATGCCGATGATTTCAATCCCGCCGTAGGCGAACATCACCATTTGCAGTGACATCACCATACCGAGCCAGCCATGACTGAAGAATCCGCCGTTGCTCCACAGATTGTGGATGCCGGTTGGCTGCCCGCCGTTGCCTATCCCCCAAATGATGATGCCGAAACCGGCGACGATCATTACGATAATGGTGGCGACTTTAAAGAACGAGAACCAGAATTCCAGCTCGCCAAAGACCTTCACGCTCATCAGGTTGATGGAGCAAATCAGCAACACGACGCTCAGCACCCAAATCCAGTGCGGTACCGCCGGGAACCAGACGCCCATGTAAATGCCGAACGCGGTGACGTCAGCGATGGCCACGATCAGGATTTCAAAACAGTAGGTCCAGCCGGTGATGTAACCCGCGAGCGGGCCTAAGTTGTCCTGCGCATAGCGAGAAAACGAGCTGGCAGACGGGTTGTGCACCGACATTTCGCCAAGTGCGCGCATGATGATGTAAGCGGCAACGCCGCCAATAAGATACGCCAGCAGCACGCTGGGACCGGCCATTTTGATGGCGTCTGCCGAGCCATAAAAAAGACCAGTACCAATTGCCGATCCGAGCGCCATAAAGCGGATGTGACGGGCGGTTAGCCCACGCTTTAGCTTGTTGTTGGTTTCCATAAATTCCACTGCCTGTACAAAAAACAAAACCACGGAGCCAATGGCCCCGTGGTTAATTTCAATCCTCGCCCGCTAATTAATGCGCGCTGGAGGTCACCTGACGGCCTGCTGCGCGATCCCATCCCATTGCCAGAACGGCGGCAACGATAGTCGGCATCAGCCAGGCCAGACCTTGCTGAGCCAGCGGCAAATGCGCGGTCCAGGCTGGCAGAATATCGGCGAATGCAGAGGCTTTAACACCGTCCAGCAGACCGAACACCAGGCTGATAAACATCGCCGGGGCAATCACGCGGGACGAATTATGCCACCAACCGCGGGTAAAACTTAATACCACCAGTGCGATACATGGCGGATAAATCGCTGTCAGCACCGGAACCGAAATCTGAATCAAGTGGCTGAGGCCCAGATTGGACACCACCATCGAGAACAGACCGAGGATAAAGACCAGTGAACGATAAGACAGCGGCAGGTACTGAGAGAAGAACTCGGCACACGCTGTGGTCAGGCCAACCGCCGTTACCATGCAGGCGATGAAAATCAACGCTGCCAGCAGGAAGCTGCCTGCCCCACCAAAGGTGTGCTGAACGTATGCGTGCAGGATAGCGGCGCCGTTGGCGTTCTGATCGACCAGCGTCGCGCTGTCTGAACCCAGACGGAACAGCGCCAGGTACAGCAGCGTCAGGCCGACGCCCGCCATCAGGCCCGCCCAGACGGTGTAACGAGTCAGCAAACGCGCTTCGGTCACACCGCGAGAACGTGCGGCGTTAACGATAACGATGCCGAATACCATTGCGCCAAGGGTATCCATGGTCAGGTAGCCGTTGACGAAACCGTTGGAGAACGGCGCGGTCTGGTAGGCATCCAGCGCATGGCTAATGGAGCCTGCCGGCCACATCAGGGCAGCCACGGACAGCACCACCAGGGCGATAATTTTCAGCGGTGCCAGGAAGTTACCCACCGTATCGAGCAGTTTGCCCGGATACAGTGAAACCAGAATGACCAGCGCGAAATAGATAATGCTGTAGATAAGCAGCGGCAGTGCGCCGTCACCCGTCAGCGGCGCGATGCCTACTTCGAAAGAAACGGTTGCGGTACGCGGCGTGGCGAACAGCGGCCCGACGGCGAGATAACACACCACTGCCAGCAGAATACCGGCCACTTTACCGATTGGCGTGCTGAGACTGTCAACGCCACCGCCGACCTTCGCCAATGCAACGATAGTCAGAACCGGCAGGCCAACGCCCGTAATCAGGAAACCAAAGGCCGCCGTCCAGACGTGTTCGCCAGCCTGCAAACCCACCATAGGAGGGAAAATAATGTTGCCTGCGCCAACGAACAACGCAAAGGTCATAAAGCCCAGGGCGATGATATCGCGAGATTTTAACTGATGGGTCATAAACTCTTTACTGCCTGTGGATGTGGTGTTGAAAGTAAAAGCGTCGATTTATTCCAGTGGAACAGAACAACGGCAAGAGCGAACAAAGCAGTGGGAAATACTCCCGATAATCACGCACGAAGAATTGTTATTGGGTTTAGCGCGCGAAAGCAGTCAGACCGCGACTGCATTGGGGGCAATTTAAACGCTTATAACGTTTTAAAGCAACAAGGGATCGCAAAACCAGAGGATTATAGCAATATCGAGTTTCGAGTTAGCATGATTGACCAGATATTAGAAAAACCTCTGGCTAATCATGCGAACAAAAAAGCAACAGGCGTTTGATAATTATCCACCGCTTGGTTAACTGGAAAGCAAAAAAACCGGCTTGCGCCGGTCTTTGTCAATCTTTCCTGACACCCGAATCATCAGACGCTTTTTTTGGCAATCAAACGTTCCGGCAGTAAGAAACTGAAGCGGGTGTTTTTACCCGGCGTGCTTTCGATATCAAGGCGACTTTCGTGATGATTTACCGCATGTTTCACGATTGCCAGCCCCAGACCACTGCCGCCGGTTTGCCGCGAGCGGGCTTTATCGACGCGGTAGAAGCGTTCCGTCAGGCGCGGAATATGCTCCGGCGCGATGCCAGGACCGTTATCTTCCACGCTGAACAATACGCCGTGCGGCTCGCGCTGCCAGCGCACGGTGATTTCAGTGCCTTCCGGCGTATGATTCACCGCGTTATACACCAGATTCGACATCGCACTGCGCAACTGCTCCTCGCTGCCAAGCACCTGCAGTGAATCCTCAATGTCGAAATGCAGAATGTGCTTCTTATGGCTGAGAGTCTGCGCCTCGCGCTCAATCACCCTGAGCATCATTGGCACGTCGATAGTTTCATTCAATGCCGCCAGCGGAGCCGCCTCGATGCGTGACAGCGTAAGCAGTTGGCGCACCAGGCCTTCCATACGCTGGGTTTGCTCACGCATGGTGTGCAGCGCTTTTTCACGCGGCGCGCCTTCCAGCGCTTGCTCCTGCATCATCTCCAGATAGCCCTGCAGCACCGTCAACGGCGTGCGTAATTCATGGCTGACGTTGGCGAAGAAATTGCGGCGGGCGCCTTCCAGCTGGTGCATCTGAGTAACGTCACGTGCCACCAGCAGCAGCTGTTTTTCACTGTAGGGCATGACGCGAATTTCCAGATGTCGCCCGGTGTTGAGCACCAGGTTGAGCGGCCGGGTGAAATCGCGAGATTTGAGATAGCGGGAAAATTCAGGGTAGCGCAGCAGGTTAAGGATGTTCTGACCGTTATCGTCCGGCCAGCGTAGATTCAGCAGCTGCTGGGCCAGGCCGTTACACCAGAACATGGCCCCTTCTTCGGTGGTCAGCACCACCGCATCAGGCAGCGATTCAGCGCCACTACGAAAGCGTTTGATCAGGCTCCCCAGCTCACGACGGCGCTTTTTATTACGCATCTGCATCTGGTGCAGCCCATACAGCAGCGGCTCCCAGCTGCCTTTGCCCGGCGGTGGCGTCATGCTGCGGTCAACCCATAGCCACCATGAAAGTTGCAGTAAATTCCAGAAATGCCAGATAAGTAGCCCGGTCACCGCCGCCAGTAAGAACCATGGCAAATACCCGAATAGCGCCCCCAGAATGAGGGCCGGAATACAACAGAGGATCAGCTCAAAAACCAGCCTTTTCCATGACAGCCGTTCAAGCACGGGTCACACTCCAGTCAATTGTCAGAAACGGGCGGAGAAACGATAACCCGTGCCGCGAACGGTTTGTACCATTCTGTCGTGACCACTGTGTTCCAGCGCTTTACGCAGACGACGAATGTGAACATCCACCGTCCGGTCTTCTACATACACATTCGTTCCCCAGACGTTATTCAGCAGCTGTTCGCGGCTGTATACGCGCTCCGGATGAGTCATAAAGAAGTGCAGCAGTTTAAACTCGGTCGGCCCCATGTCCAGCGGGTTTTCACCGGTCATGACGCGGTGGGAAGAAGGGTCAAGGCTCAGGCCCTGCATTTCGATAACCTCTTCTACCGCCATCGGCGAGATACGGCGCATGACAGCTTTGATACGGGCCACCAGCTCTTTCGGGGAGAAAGGCTTGGTGATGTAATCGTCGGCGCCGGTTTCCAGGCCCCGCACGCGATCTTCTTCTTCGCCACGCGCGGTCAGCATCACCACAGGAATATCGCGCGTTAACGCTTCACGCTTGAGGTGTTTGATAAACTGAATGCCCGAGCCACCTGGCAGCATCCAGTCGAGCAAGACTAAATCAGGCCACGGTTCGTTCAGTTGGTTTACAGCACTGTCATAATCGTCTGCTTCTACAGGCTGAAAGCCATTTTGCTCCAGGACGAAGCACACCATTTCGCGAATTGGGGCTTCATCTTCAACGACCAGAATACGTCTCGCCATTATAAATCCTGTGTTATTAGTCATGTGCCTGTAAGCGGCGTCTTATTCGGCGTAAGTATGCGTCAGATTTATGACAGATTTATGATAGAGCCTTTTCACATTATTACACTGAATGACTGCGGTCATCGCCCTGTTATCCCTAAATGTTTTTACCCGTCATATTTCCAGCTGCCTCTTCATTGGCTGCGCTTGCCCCCCCAGTCACATAGTTATCTATGCTCCAGGGGGGAAGCAAGCTTGCCGCTTCGATGCAACTCGAATTATTTAGGGTATATAATGACGGCCTCGCTTTTCAGCCACGGGCCCACTATGCGCATCCTACACACCTCCGACTGGCACCTCGGCCAGAATTTCTACAGTAAAAGCCGTGCCGCTGAGCACGATGCTTTTCTCGACTGGCTGCTGGAAACCGCACAGGCGAACGAGGTGGATGCCATTATCGTGGCCGGTGATATCTTCGACACCGGTTCACCGCCGAGCTACGCGCGCGAACTCTACAACCGTTTCGTGGTGAAATTGCAGCAAACCGGCTGTCATCTGGTGGTGCTGGCGGGGAACCATGATTCCGTCGCCACGCTCAACGAATCCCGCGATATTCTCGCGTTCCTGAACACCACCGTGGTCGCCGGAAGCGGGATGGCCCCTTGCGTGCTCAACCATCGCGATGGAACCCCTGGGGCGATTTTCTGCCCGGTGCCGTTTCTGCGTCCACGCGATGTCATCGTCAGCCAGGCCGGTTCCTCCGCCGGGGAAAAGCAGCAACATTTATTACAGGCCATCACTGATTACTATCAGCAGCAATATCAGCAGGCTTGCGAACTACGTGGCGATCGCCCGCTGCCAATCATCGCCAGTGGCCATCTGACTACCGTCGGCGCCAGTAAAAGTGACGCGGTACGTGACATTTATATCGGCACGCTCGACGCCTTCCCGGCGCAGAACTTCCCGCCGGTGGACTACATTGCCCTCGGCCACATCCATCGGGCGCAAAAAATTGGCGGCAGCGAGCACATTCGCTACTGCGGCTCGCCGATTTCCCTGAGTTTCGATGAAACAGGCAAAGCGAAAACCGTCAATCTGGTGAGTTTTAACGATGGAAAACTGGCGGAAGTGACGCCGCTGGAGGTGCCCGTGACGCAGCAGTTGGCGGTGCTGAAAGGCGATTTCGCCAGCATCAGCGAGCAACTGACGCAGTGGCGCGATGGCGATGCCCCCTCGCCGGTGTGGCTCGATATCGAAATCACCAGCGACGAATATCTGCACGACATCCAGCGAAAAATTCAGGCCCTGACCGACGAGCTACCGGTTGAAGTGCTACTGGTGCGCCGCAGTCGCGAACAGCGCGAGCGCATTATGGCCAGCGAACATCGCGAAACGCTAAGCGAACTGAAAGTCGAAGAGGTTTTTGCGCGCCGCCTGGCGCTGGAAGCACTGGAAGAACCGCAGCAACAGCGCCTGCATCAGCTGTTTAACGAAACGGTGCACGCGCTTTCCGGGGAGGAACAGCCATGAAAATTTTGAGTCTGCGGCTGAAAAACCTCAACTCGCTGAAGGGCGAGTGGAAAATTGATTTCACCGCCGAGCCTTTCGCCAGCAACGGTCTGTTTGCCATTACCGGCCCGACCGGTGCGGGTAAAACCACCCTCCTCGACGCCATCTGTCTGGCGTTGTACCACAAAACGCCGCGTCTCAGCACCTTGTCACAATCACAAAACGATTTGATGACCCGCGATACCGCCGAATGTCTGGCGGAAGTGGAATTCGAGGTGAAAGGCGTGGCCTACCGCGCCTTCTGGAGCCAGAACCGCGCGCGCAATCAGCCCGATGGCAACCTGCAAGCCCCACGCGTGGAGCTGGCCCGCTGCGACGACGGTAAAATACTGGCCGAAAAAGTCAAAGACAAGCTGGATCTGACTGCCTCGCTGACCGGGCTGGATTATGGCCGCTTCACCCGCTCAATGATGCTTTCTCAAGGCCAGTTCGCCGCGTTCCTCAACGCCGAACCGAAAGAGCGCGCCGAACTGCTGGAGGAGCTGACCGGCACTGAGATTTACGGCCAGATTTCCGCGATGGTGTTTGAAAAGCATAAAGAAGCCAAAACCGAACTGGAGAAGCGCCAGGCTCAGGCTTCGGGCATGATTTTGCTGAATGACGAGCAGCAGCAGGCGTTGCAGCAACGTTTGCAGGCACTTACTGACGACGAAAAACAGCAGCAGAATGAACAGCTTCGGGTCCAGATTTGGCAGCAGTGGCTGACACGCGAAACAGAGCTGCACGCCGCAGAGCAGCGCACGCAAGCCTCGCTGAGTGCCGCGCAGCAGGCGCTGACTACCGCTCAGCCGCAGCTTTCTACGCTCGCCCAGTCGTTACCCGCCGACAGACTGCGCCCGATGTGGGGTCGTCTGCAGGACAGCCAGACGACACTGACGCAAACGCACCAGCAAACCGAAGAAGTAAATACTCGCTTACAGAACCAACTGGCGCTGCGCGGGCGCTTGCGCCTCAGCGCCGAACGCCAGCAACAACAATGGCTGGTGAGCCAGAAAACCCTGAATGAATGGCTGGCGGCGAATGAACGCTATCGCCACTGGCAGCGCGAACTGACCGGCTGGCGTGCGGCGTTTACCCAGCAAACGCGCGATGCGGCCCAGTTGCAAACCCTGAGCCAGCGAGAAACTGAATTCACGCGCCAGCTTAACGCTCTGCCGACCACGTCCCTCACCCTCGATGAAACTGCGGTGGCAACGGCGCTGGAACAACACGGTGCCGCGCGCCCGCTTCGCCAGCAGCTGAACGCGCTACAAAGCCGTTTTCAGCCACTGCAAAAGCGCCGTCAACAACTGCAACCGCTGCTGGTTCAGCGCCAGCAGGAACAGGAAAAAGGCGAAGCCGAGCTTGCCCGCCGTCGCCAGCAGTACAAAGAAAAACTGCAGCAGTTCAATGACGTCAAGACCCTGTGCGAGCAGGAAAAAATCATTGCCAAACTCACCGATGAACGCGCCCGTTTGCAGCCCGGCGCACCGTGCCCGCTGTGCGGTTCGGCGGAACATCCGGCAGTGGCGGAATATCAGGCATTAAAGCCAGGTGTCAACGAAGCCCGTCGCGATGCGCTTGAAAAAGAGGTCAAACAGATTGGCGAATCCGGGGCCAGCCTGAAAGGCGAACTCGATGCGCTGGTGAAACAAATTCAGGCTGAGCAACGCGAGCTGCAGTCCATCGCTGAGCAGGAGCAAGCACTCACCTCTCAATGGCAATCGACCGTCGATGGTTTGCAGATCTCTCTGACCCCTGACGATGATATCGGTGGCTGGCTGAGCGAGCAGGAAAACTACGAACAACAGCTTTATCAGCACAGCCAGCGATTGAACATAGCGCGTCAGATGCGCGACCTGAAAAATCAGCGCAGCGCCCTGGAGCAGGAAATCGCCGATCGCCAGCTGACGCTGGGTGAAGCGCTGAACGGCTTTAGCCTGACGCTTCCCGCGCACGGCGAAGAAAACGTCTGGCTGGCAGCCCGCGAGACCGAAAGTCAGCAATGGCAGACACAGAGCGAACAGCAGCAGTCCATCGAGCAAAAACTGGGACAGCTTCAGCCCTTGCTCGACACCCTGCCTACGGCTGCGCCGCAGGAAGATGTTGCCTCGATGGCGCTGGACGGCTGGCAGCAGCTGCATCACGACTGCGTGTCGCTGCAAAGCCAGTGGCACACGCTGCAACAACAGGAGAGTCAGGCGCGCGAACGCCTGACTCTGGCGCAAAAAGAGTTTGAAGCCGCGCTGGAAGGCAGCCAGTTTGCCAACCAGGACGCTTTCCTGGCCGCGCTGCTGGATGACGATACGCGCCAAAAACTGGAGCAGCTGAAACAGCAGCTCGAAAACCAGTTGCAGCAACAGCAGGCGCTGGCGTCGCAGGCTCAGAACGATCGGGTTCAGCACCAGCAGCAGCGTCCGGACGATTTACCGGAAACGCAGGATCGCGATCAAGTGCCAACGTTGCTGGCCCAACTGGCGCAGCGGTTACGCGAAAACAGCGCGGCACAGGGGGAAATCCGCCAGCAGCTGAAACAGGATGCGGACAATCGACAGCAGCAGCAGGCACTGATGGCGCAGATCAACGCCGCCGCGCAAACCCTGGAAGACTGGGGCTGCCTGAATACGCTGATTGGCTCCAAAGAGGGCGACAAATTCCGTAAATTCGCGCAGGGGCTGACGCTCGACAATTTAGTGTGGCTGGCCAACGAGCAGATGAGCCGCCTGCATGGGCGTTATCTGTTGAAACGCAAAGCCAGCGAAGCGCTGGAACTGGAAGTGATGGACACCTGGCAGGCCGACGCGGTGCGCGACACCCGCACGCTTTCCGGCGGAGAGAGCTTCCTCGTCAGCCTCGCGCTGGCGCTGGCGCTGTCCGATTTGGTCAGTCATAAAACGCGCATTGATTCGCTGTTCCTCGACGAAGGTTTCGGCACGCTCGACAGTGAAACGCTGGATACCGCGCTGGACGCGCTCGACGCGCTGAACGCCAGTGGTAAGGTTATCGGCGTGATAAGCCATGTGGAAGCGATGAAGGAGCGGATCCCGGTGCAGATTAAAGTGAAGAAAATTAATGGACTGGGATACAGCAGGCTGGATAAAATTTTTTCCGTAGAGTAATGACGTAGCAGTTTCGTCAATATAGACAGAAGAATAAGCCCTTGGTTTAGCCCCGCTTTTACCTCAAGCTGGGCTTTACTACGCGGCCTGATGTTCCGGGCACATTCCCTCGCAACGAGTCAGTATGAAAAAAGTCATTTTATCTTTAGCACTGGGCACGTTCGGCCTGGGCATGGCTGAGTTTGGTATCATGGGCGTGCTGACGGAACTTGCCGGCAACGTAGGAATTTCTATCCCCATGGCCGGGCATATGATCTCCTGGTATGCGTTCGGCGTGGTGCTGGGGGCGCCGGTTATCGCCCTGTTTTCCAACCGTTTTTCCCTTAAACATATCCTGATTTTTCTGCTGGCCCTTTGCCTGGTCGGTAATGCGATGTTCACCCTGTCGTCCTCTTACTGGATGCTCGCGGCAGGCCGACTGGTCTCCGGTTTTCCTCACGGTGCCTTCTTTGGCGTGGGCGCTATTATATTGTCAAAACTCGCCAGCCCCGGAAAAGTGACGTCTGCCGTCGCGGGGATGATCAGTGGAATGACCGTCGCGAACCTGCTCGGTGTGCCGCTTGGCACCTGGCTTAGCCAGGAATTTAGCTGGCGCTACACCTTTTTATTGATAGCCATGTTTAATATCGCGGTGATGGCCGCGGTGACCTGTTGGGTGCCCAATATTACGGATAACGCCAGAACCAAATTGCGTAATCAGTTTCACTTTTTGAAATCACCCGCCCCCTGGTTTATTTTCGCTGCGACTCTCTTTGGCAATGCCGGTGTCTTCGCATGGTTTAGCTATATCAAGCCGTTCATGATGACGGTCGCCGGTTTTTCCGAAGGGAAAATGACGGTGATTATGATGCTGGCGGGGCTGGGAATGGTCTCGGGCAATCTGTTGAGTGGTCGCTTATCCGGAAAATTCTCTCCGCTCAGCATCGCCATTGTGACGGATTTGGTTATTGCGCTTTCGCTGGGCCTGCTGTTTTTGTTTGGCGGTGGCCAATTCGCGTCGCTTAGTCTGACATTTATCTGCTGTATGGGGCTTTTTGCACTCTCCGCACCGTTGCAAATTTTGCTGCTGCAAAATGCGAAAGGAGGCGAAATGCTGGGTGCGGCCGGGGGACAAATGGCCTTTAATCTGGGGAGCGCAGTCGGCGCTTACTGTGGCGGATTGATGCTGACCGCGGGTTTTGCCTACAACTATGTGGCGCTCCCCGCGGCCCTTCTGTCATTTTTCGCGATGTTTTCGTTGCTGCTGTATGCTCGCTTGAAACACAGGCCTGTGCCTGCATTCTCCTCAATCTGAATTCTGCCCTGTTGACCAGGGCAGCCTGATTTAGAGCGGCCACAACCATGCGGCACCACGTACGCCACTGGAATCGCCGTGCACCGCCTTGCGGATCGGCGTTTCACACTCCCCGCCAAAGACAAAATTCTTCACCAGCCCCGGCACCGTTTTATACAGGCGCTCGACGTTACTCATTCCTCCACCGAGCACAATCACGTCCGGATCCAGAATATTCACCACGTGAGCCAGAGATTTCGCCAGCCGCAGTTCATAGCGACTTAGCGCCAGTTCTGCCACCGCATCCTGTTCTTCAACCAGACGCATGATTTCACTGCCTTTTAACGGCTGCCCGCTCAGACGATGATAATCCGTCGCAAAACCGGTGCCGGAGATAAAGGTTTCAATGCACCCCTGTTTTCCGCAGTAGCACGGCACTTCCGCGCGGTAACGCAGTTCGTCTTCGTCCATCCACGGCAGTGGATTGTGCCCCCACTCGCCCGCCGTGCCGTTACCACCAATGTGTGCCCTGCCGCCGAGCGCGACGCCCGCACCGCAGCCTGTGCCAATAATCACCGCAAAAACGGTTTGCGCACCCGCTGCGGCACCGTCGATGGCTTCTGACACCGCCAGGCAGTTGGCATCGTTCGCCAGTCGCACTTCGCGATTAAGCCGCTTACCCAGGTCTTTATCGAAAGGCTGCCCGTTGAGCCAGGTAGAATTGGCGTTTTTCACCACCCCGGTATACGGCGAAATGGAGCCTGGAATGCCCATGCCAACGGTGCCGGTCTGCCCGGTTTCCTTCTCTGCCAGCCCGACCAGCGTGGCAATGGTTTCAATCGTCTGCTGGTAGTCATCGCGCGGCGTCGGCAGACGATGACGATACAGTTGCTCGCCCTGGTCACTGAGTGCAATGACCTCTGTTTTAGTACCACCCAAGTCTATTCCTATTCGCACAGAAGCCTCCCCGGTGCCTGATTAACAATGCAAGCATAGTGACAATTCGCTATCATGCCCGCTGAATTTAACGACAAAGCCGTGGAAATTATCATGCTGTGGTTCAAAAATTTAATGGTTTACCGTCTTAGCCGCGACATTACGTTGCGCGCAGATGAGATGGAGAAACAGTTAGCCTCGCTGGCATTTACCCCTTGCGGCAGCCAGGATATGGCAAAAACCGGTTGGGTACCGCCGATGGGATCGCACAGTGATGCTTTCACGCATGAGGCCAATGGCCAGATCCTGGTCTGTGCCCGTAAGGAAGAGAAGATCCTGCCATCGTCGGTAGTGAAACAGTCTCTGGAAGCGAAGATCCTCAAGCTCGAAGCCGATCAGGGCCGTAAGCTCAAGAAAACCGAAAAAGATTCCCTGAAAGATGAAGTGCTGCACTCGCTACTGCCTCGCGCTTTCAGTCGTTTCAGCCAGACAATGCTGTGGATCGATACCGTCAACGGATTGATCATGGTCGATTGTGCCAGTGCGAAAAAAGGTGAAGACACCCTCGCACTGCTGCGTAAAACCCTCGGCTCGCTGCCGGTGGTTCCGCTGGCGCTGGAAAATCCAATTGAGCTGACGCTGACCGAGTGGGTTCGCTCCGGCAACGTGGCACAGGGCTTCCAGCTGCTTGATGAAGCGGAACTGAAAGCGATCCTCGAAGACGGTGGCGTCATCCGCGCGAAAAAGCAGGATCTGGTCAGCGACGAAATCGCAGTACACATTGAAGCCGGGAAAGTGGTGACCAAACTGGCTCTCGACTGGCAGCAACGCATTCAGTTTATGATCTGCGACGATGCGTCGATTAAACGCCTGAAGTTCTGCGATGAACTGCGCGATCAGAATGAAGACATTGAGCGCGAGAATTACGATCAGCGTTTCGATGCCGACTTTATCCTGATGACCGGAGAGTTGGCTGCGCTGGTGGCGAATCTGGTGGAAGGCCTGGGCGGCGAAGCTCAGCGTTAAGTAAGAGCCTTCCTGCGCAAACAGGAAGGCTTAATTTTACAGGTAGCGCTTAAAGGTAGCGGCACAGATAGGATGTAGGTTCTGCAACCTGCAGATGAAATTCGCTGTGACCCGGCACGTTAAATACCTGCCCGGCAGTATAGGTTTTCCACTCCGTTTCACCCGGCAGCAGAACGTGTAGCGCCCCGCTCACGACGGTCATTTCTTCAGGCTCAGCCGTCCCAAAGGTATATTCCCCTTCCGCCATGACGCCTACGCTCGCGCGACCAGTACTGCTACTTGTAAAACCGATGGACTTCACTTTCCCGGAAAAGTACTCATTGCTTTGAAGCATAAACAGACCCTTATTCGTTTCGTCATTGTGTACAAACCCAATATAGGGGGCGTGACAGCGAACTGTCACGCAAATAGTGAGATTAAACCAAGAGTTCCGACACAAGCCTTACGACCAGCACGTTCGACAGCAGAACCGGAACATCCAGCGCTTTTTGCAGCAGGTCACGGTGTTTCTGATTAAAGCCCAGGCAGTCGAGCATTAGCACGTCCGCGCCCTCGCTCAGCAGTTGCTTTCCGGCGGCAATCAGCTCGTCTTCGGTTCCATGAATGGGATTCGCCAGCGCATAGCACGGCTTATTCTGTAAGGTCTGCCATTTGATACGTTGGTTTTTCATCAACTCCGGGATCGGTACGATGACTCCCATCTGATGACCGTCGACGATGGAACTCACCAACGGAGGAATGATGCGCTGTGGTTCAATAAGAATCGCGTTCCGAGCCACCAGTCCACTAATTGGCGCAGTGCTCATGAACAAAATGACATCGTAGTTTTGGTTATCCAGC
Organism: Scandinavium manionii; assembly: GCF_024764775.1. Taxonomy (NCBI): domain Bacteria; kingdom Pseudomonadati; phylum Pseudomonadota; class Gammaproteobacteria; order Enterobacterales; family Enterobacteriaceae; genus Scandinavium; species Scandinavium manionii. Next base: position 795,811 of record NZ_JALIGC010000040.1, read on the forward strand.
ACTTCAACGACGGACTGTAAATCACGCTCGACTTTCTTACGTGAGAGCTCCGCCAGCTGGTTATCATTCAGGAGAGTGATAAGAACCTCTTCTCCTGGCTCTGCGGTATATTCTTCCATGACCGCTTCTCGGGTCATTTTTCCCACCAAACTGACATGGGTAATTTGATCTTCCCTGATGTGCTCTGTTAATAACGGCAACACCTCACGCATCGGAACAACACCGACGGTCAGGATTGCCAAAGTCGCACTCATGTTATTTACCTTTTATCACGACAATCACAGCTTCGACACAGGCTTACTGCTGAAGAATAGCCCCCTAAATGGCTAAAAAACAACCGTTCAGAAGCGTAGCAGCTCCCTTCTGCGGGCGTTTGTAAAGATTCCAGATGGCGCCAATGCACTCCAGTAATTTCTGGAGCTTAACTTTTTATTAACATTAATTTTAGCTAAAAAGTGTGATTTACGCCCGCTTATCACAGGCGTTGCGCAACTAAGGCTGAATTAGGACTTATCGGGATCTTCGTAACGCCGTTTGGCGTCGACGGCTTCCGCCTCGGTGGGATGTTCGCTGATCAGCGAATCGGGTTTTGGGTGGTCAGCACGCAGCTGATACCAGGTCACTGACTGGCCCGGATCGCCCTTCTCGACGGCGACAACACGGGCTTCACGTGGATATGGGGGATTTGACGGCATAGCTCTTCCTCTTTCGGTTCAGAGCGTTAAGTATAGGCGTTAGCCAGCGGTTGCCGAATTTACCGCCACGGTGGTGGGATGAACGGAGGCGATTGCCGCCAAAATTTGCGCCACGACGTCATTAGGTTCACAGGCGGCGTCCACCGTGAAATGCGCCGTTTCGCGGTACAGCGCATCACGCTGGGCCAGAATTTCACGCACTTCTTCGCTGATAGGTTTGCCGGTCAGCGTTGGACGCTGAGATTCTTCCGGACAAGCTTCCAGGCGCCCGGCGAGTACCGTAACTGGCGCTTTCAGATAGATAACGATCCCGTTGTCGCGCAGAAACTCACGATTAACCTGTGCCAGAATGACACCGCCGCCGGTGGCAATAACGGATTGCGCCGCAGTGACAGATTGCAGCGTTTGGGTCTCAAGCGCGCGAAACGCGGGCCAGCCTTCTTTCGCCACTATATCGGCAATGCTCTGTTGCGCACGCTCCTGGAGGGTAACGTCGGTATCGATGAAATCAAAATGACAGGCCCCGGCGAGCTTCTGCCCGACCGTGGTTTTACCGCAACCGCGGGCGCCAATAAGAAAAATAGGCTGTGTTATCACTGAAAATCCCCCTGGTACTGCGGTGTGGCAAGGCGTACTGGTGAGCCGGTGATAATATCACCAAACTAGTACGCAAGTAAGTGTAAAATAATAATTACACCATCACTCTAAATCCCGACGTCTTGGCTATTATTATTGGCTATTGGGCAGAATGAGAGTGTAAAGAAATAGTGTCATTTAGTGTTGCGGCAACCTTACATGAAAGGGCGACAGTTTGACAACCCCTGTCCGGCTGCAAAAGGTAACACATTTATGCATAGGTTTACGTACCGTATATTTACAGTGCAAATGTTTCAGACACACTAAGCACTGTACCGTTCGTCTTATCGAGGAGTGATCCATGCAATCTGAAGAACTACGGCTGATCGACGGACTCTTTTCGCGTCTGCAACAGGCCGAAGCGCAAAGTGCGCCGCGCGATGCTACCGCCGAGAACGTTATTGCGCAACATGTTCAGGCTCAGCCTGCCGCTCCGTACTATATGGCACAGACTATCCTGATTCAGGAAGCCGCCATTAAGCAGCTGAACGAACGTATTCAGGCGCTGGAGAGCAATGTTGCTCAGCTTCAGTCAACGAAACAAAACAGCGGTGGATTCCTTGCCGGGCTGTTTGGCGGCGGTCAGTCGCAGCCACACGTGAGTGACCCGATTCCCGGCGCGCAAAATTATGCCCGTTCTGCGCCGCCACAGGCCGGTTACGCGCCCCCGCAGGCTCAGAATTATGCTCAGGGTCGCAGCGGTGGCGGCTTTATGGGCGGCGCCCTGCAAACCGCCGCGGGCGTTGCAGGTGGCGTCGTCCTCGGCAATATGCTGATGAACATGTTCTCCGGCACGCATCCGCAGGAGATTGTGAACATCATTGAGGAACCACAGACCCCGGCGGCGGATGACCTGAATCAGGCCAGCGACGCACAGTTTCTGCCGGATGATGGCACCGACAACACCGCCAACAGCGGAAGCGACGACTGGAGCAATGTTGATTTCAATAACGATGATTTCAGTAACGACGACTTTGGCGGCGATGACGATAGCTGGACTTAATTCTGTCCGCGCTGAACCGCCAGTAGCCATTTGTCGAGTTCAGCGGCAAACTGCTGGCGGTCACGCTGAGACAACGTGTCCGGGCCGCCAGTCTGGATCCCGCTGGAGCGCAGCGTATCCATGAAATCACGCATCGTCAGACGCTCGCGAATGGTGGCATCGCTGTAACGCTCACCGCGCGGATTCAGCGCCGCGCCGCCTTTGGCCAGCACTTCCGCCGCCAGAGGAATGTCGGCGGTAATCACCAAATCACCCGGCTGGCACTGACGCACAATTTCGTTATCCGCCACGTCAAAACCGGCCGGAACACGCATCGAACGGATAAACCGCGAAGGCGGTACGCGCAGATTCTGGTTAGCCACCAGCGTGACCGGCGTTTGTGTTCTGTCCGCCGCGCGGAACAGGATCTCTTTAATCACATTCGGACACGCATCCGCATCCACCCAAATCGCCATACTCACTCCTGAATAAAATAACCGGGGTATTGTCGCCTGCTTTCTTCTTCGGGCATAGTCACAAGATGTTAAGCTAATACGCATTATCAGAAAAACGCTGAGAGAGAGACAGAATGGACAAAAAAATCGGTTTCATCGGCTGCGGTAATATGGGTAAGGCCATTCTTGGTGGCCTGATCGCCAGCGGCCAGGTACAGCCTACTCAGATTTGGGTTTACACGCCATCACCAGAAAAAGTCGCCGCCCTTCACAATCAGTACGGCATTAACGCTGCCGAAAGCGCCCAGGAAGTCGCCCACGTGGCGGACATCGTCTTCGGTGCCGTGAAGCCGGGCATTATGACCAAAGTGCTGAGCGACGTGACGTCCAGCTTCAATAAAGACACCGTGGTGGTTTCCATTGCCGCGGGCGTTACTCTCGATCAGCTCGCGCAGGCACTGGGCCATGACCGCAAAATTGTTCGCGCCATGCCAAATACTCCTTCACTGGTGAATGCGGGCATGACGTCCATTACGCCAAATGCGCTGGTGACCAGCGAAGACGTCGCCGATGTGGTATCGATTTTCCGCTGCTTCGGTGAAGCCGAAGTCATTGCAGAGCCGATGATCCACCCGGTCGTCGGCGTCAGCGGTTCTGCACCAGCCTATGTCTTTATGTTTATTGAAGCGATGGCTGATGCTGCCGTGCTGGGCGGTATGCCGCGCGCGCAGGCCTATAAATTCGCCGCGCAGGCGGTGATGGGCTCAGCCAAAATGGTGCTGGAAACCGGCATGCATCCGGGCGCACTGAAAGATATGGTGTGCTCCCCAGGCGGTACCACCATTGAAGCGGTCCGCGTGCTAGAGGAAAAAGGTTTCCGTTCAGCGGTTATCGAAGCGATGGTTAGCTGCATGGAAAAATCAGAAAAGCTCAGTAAGTCCTGACAATAACGGGTGAACCGCACTGGCGATTCACCCGTTTTTTACATCCGCATTAGCCGGTTTTCTTCAGACACGCACTCATGAATTTATTACGATCGTCACCTTTCAGCGATTGCTGAGTCGCCGTGGAATTACATTCCCGCATTTTCTGCTGCTGCGGCGTCAGGCTTTTCTCTGCCGGTTTTGAACTGCTGTTTTTCAGACAGTCGCTCATATAGGTTTTTCGGGCATCGCCTTTCAGCGTTTTCGACGTGGCCTGCTGGTTGCAAGTCGTCATTCGCTGTTGTTGCGGGGTCGTCGTTTTTTCTGCTGCTCCCACCGTTGTGAGAAACACCAGACCGAACAGTAGGGTAACCAGTAATGTTATTTTCATTGCACCATCCTTCTATGAGGGGATCTTAGTAAGTCTGGTCGCTGAAGCGAAAAAAACCACTTTAGAGGCAGAAAAATAGCGCAGAGGGATAAGGAAATACTGATGGGTAAAATAATGCATAGCGACGACTACTGATGAGCCGACGCTGTACAATACGGCATGCGCCTTAATTACGCGGATGCCGTAATAGCTTTTTTATATATTGATGCAGTAATTCGGCATCGTGTGCGGGAACCTCAAGCTCTGGTTTTGCTTCATCCAGGGCAGATTCAATATCGGTGATTAACGCCTGTTGCTCCGGCTGTCGCATATGGCGTAAGAGCGCAGTGACGACTATTTCCAGCGCTTCTACCTGAACCACTAACTCCTTTGATTCTTCTTCCTTTTCCGCAAGCTTTACCAACAATTCTGCAATCAGATTTTTCATGGCGAGACTTCCTTATGATAATGCCTGAGACGGTAGCACCGATGATCCGTAATGCATAGCCAGTATAAGAATTATTCTATAAATCCCCAATTATGCAAATTGAATTATTAGCGAAACGTTTCTCTCCTCGGTTTATCCCACCAAAATTAAGGGGGATAGAATAAATAATATCCTACCCCCTGAGAGTTATTCGTTTAATTCACCGCAATACGCTGGCGGCGGCGCAACATAATGGCGAGTTGAATAAGGTTTATCAGCACAACTATCGCCGTGGCAACAAAGACCCAGCGGAAGCCGGCCATTGCCGACACCGATGCACCGATCAGCGGGCCGACCACGTTGCCTAAATACATAAACGACTGGTTATATCCGAAGATGCGGCCGGTGACCTGATCGCTGGAATATTTAAGCAGCAGCGTCTGTACGGCGGGTAACATCGCGCCGTCGGCAAAGCCGAGCAGGAAACGCAGCGCGCCGAGCTGGAATGGCGTGGTGACAAATGACATCGCGAAGAACATCACTACCGCACAGAATAGCGTGGCCAGTAATATGCGATGCGCCCCAATGCGGTCACCGAGTTTGCCAAGCCGGGGAGCAGAAATCAGCGCAGAAATTCCCGGCACGGCGGCAATCATCCCGGCCAAAAACGCGATGTTATTACTTTGCGGCTCCATCGATTTGATAAACAGCGCCAGAATCGGGCCAATCGAGCCGTTACAGAGCTGGATAACCAGAGTGGTGAAAAACAGGCTGATAACCAGGCCTGGATAGGTGAGTGAAGCAAACACCGCTTTGCCGCTGAGCCGGTCCGCTTTGCTGACTACCGGGCGTGCACCCTCTTTAATCAGGAACAGCGTCACCAAAAAACTCACCGTCAACAAAATGGCGGTGATGAAAAACACCGCGCGCAGGCCAACATGATCGGCCAGAAAACCGCCGAGCAGTGGTCCGCCAATCACGCCGCTGATTTGTGCAGTCGACAGCGTGCTTAACGCCCAGCCGCTGCGCTCACGCGGCACTTGGGAGGCTACCAGCGCCATTGCATTCGGTATGTAACCTGACGTCAATCCCATGATGGCGCGCAGAATAAACAGCTGCCAGACGTTGGTGGCAAAAGCCTGCAGCAGGATCGCAATCGCCATTCCGAGAGAGGCACGCAGCAGCATCAGTTTGCGCCCTTTACGGTCCGCGAGGCTGCCCCACATTGGCGAGACAATAGCGGACACCAGGAACGTGACGCTAAAGGTCAGCCCGGACCACATCGACAGGGCTTCGTGCGACGTCACCCCAAGCTGGGAGACGTACAGCGGTAAAAAAGGCAGGATTTGACTGATGGCGAGACCGGTGAAGAAACAGCCAAACCAGACGGAAATAAGATTAACCTTCCAGGATTCCATAACTACGCGTTTTCATTCGTTTTCGGGGTGTATTGCCCAGCATAGCAAGTGCGTCGTCTGCTTGTATGGCGCGAGATGCGCTGTAAAAGAGTTTAGTATTTTATTTTTCCAATAGGTAATTGTGTGATAAATATCACGAAAAAAAACCCTAATCACAGTGCGTTATGCTCATCGACAGAGGCCATAACCGCGCATTCCAAGATGAAAATGGTTGGAATGGGCGGCGTTATAATCCGGGCCCAGACCATTGCCGTAATACTGACAACTGGCAGACAGCAGCGCGCGCAAGTAAGGCTGCGTCGCTGGCACCTTCCAGCCTTTGAGTACCGTGATTCGCCGACCATCGGCCAGACGAAATCCGCTGATATCCAGCGCGTCGGCGGTGGCGTGCTCACTCAACCGGGCGTTTTCCCGATGATAAATATTGCGACAGGCAAAGCTGCCCAGATGGTCAATCTGTCGCAGTTCACTACCGAACATCTGCTGGGCGAGCGGTTTCGCCTGCTGCTGAACGAACAGTGCGCTGCTGAGCGCCAGCGGACAGCTCGCCACAAAGCGCTGACTCAGTCTGACGTCACCAAAATTCGCCACGCTGACCGCATTATGCAACGGGCATGGCCCAGCGCTGTCGGCCAGCGATTTCGTGCTAATCCAACCACGCTGATTGGCCTGCGCCAATAGCAACGGACACAGATCTGCCGGCAAGCGTTTGAGCTTAAACTGCGTGATGCGTCCCGGCGGATCGTCAAGTGATAGCGGCGCAAACGGATTGAAATGCGGCGGCAAAAAGCGGTATCCCAGATAGCCTGCCGTCACCATAATCAGAAGCCCAACGATCCCTTTCCCTCTCATTATTTCTCCCGACGCTGAAAACTAAGATTATGGCAGAAGCCCCAGGAATCACGTGCTATGGTATCGGCTTTGTATTTTCTGTAGATGGATGTAGAAATGGCTAAGTTGCGGGTTGGTGTGGTCTTTGGCGGTAAATCGGCGGAGCATGAAGTCTCTTTGCAGTCGGCAAAGAACATTGTCGAAGCGATGGATAAAACGCGTTTTGAGGTGGTGTTGCTGGGCATTGATAAGCAGGGTGAATGGCATATCAACGACGCCAGTAGTTATCTGCTGAATGCGCAGGATCCAGCCCGAATCGCTCTGCGCCCTTCCGACATTACGCTGGCCCAGATCCCCGGTAAAGCCTCAGAGCAGCTGATCAACGCCGGAACTGGCCAGCCGCTGCCATCCATTGATGTTATTTTCCCGATTGTTCACGGCACGCTCGGTGAAGACGGATCCCTCCAAGGGATGCTGCGCATGGCGAACTTGCCCTTTGTCGGCTCCGATGTGTTGAGCTCCGCCGCCTGTATGGATAAAGACGTTACCAAGCGCCTGCTGCGCGATGCTGGACTGGCGATCGCGCCATTCGTGACGCTGACCCGTTCCAACCGTAATAAATTCAGTTTTGCCGATATGAAAGAAAAACTGGGTCTGCCGATGTTTGTGAAACCGGCTAACCAGGGTTCTTCCGTAGGCGTCAGCAAAGTAAAAAGCGAAGAGCAGTATCAGCAAGCCGTCGCGCTGGCGTTCGAGTTCGACAACAAAGTCGTGGTTGAAACCGGCATTAACGGGCGTGAAATTGAATGTGCGGTACTCGGCAATGACGAACCACAGGCCAGCACCTGCGGTGAAATTGTGCTGAACAGCGAGTTCTATGCCTACGACACCAAATATATTGATGACGTCGGTGCAAAAGTGGTGGTACCTGCAGCTATCGATCCGGCGGTGAACGAAAAGATCCGCCAGACAGCGATTGAAGCGTATCAGGCACTGGGCTGCAGCGGCATGGCGCGTGTGGATGTGTTCCTGACGGCGGAAAATGAAGTCGTCATTAATGAAATCAACACACTGCCTGGCTTCACCAACATCAGCATGTATCCGAAGCTTTGGCAGGCGAGCGGCCTGGATTACACCAGCCTGATTACTCGCCTGATTGAACTGGCGCTGGAGCGTCATCAGGCCAATGCGGCGCTGAAGACCACCATGAACGGATAGTTTTCATTCGGTCGGGCGGCATTTACGCTGCCCGGATCATGCCCCGGATTGCTCTTCTTCTTGCGCAGGACGACGGCGAATAATAAACCCCGCCAGCCAGAAACTGATAACCCAGGTCACCATTCCAACGGCATAAGTTTGCCAACCCTTCGCTTCAAAGCCCAACAGCCCGACCACACCGTTGAGTATAAAAATCAGGCCGATGGCAAACGCATAGTAGTGCCAGTCGCGGCGGATTTTATCAGGCAGTTTCATAACGACTCCGCAAAAGAAAAAAGTATACTCGCACATTCCCAGGCCGCCGTCTGCGCGGCACTTAGCAAATATTTAACATCCCTTCCGTTTAACTTAAGGCACATCTTTGTGACTCAGCCAGAAAAACCCAAAAATAAGAGCATTCCCGGACTGAAATTACCACGAATCTGATATTGACAATCACCTTCTACTGTCAGAATTACCGGAACCAAGCTGGTATCGGCCAGCAGAATAAACGCCTGACTCCGTCAGTGCGAAAGAAGTATCAGGAGGTCGTTATGGCTGAGTTCACCTTACCCAGAGCAATCATTGCCGGGAAAAAAAAGGAATCCTCCACACCAGGTAATATCGCGTACGCGCTGTTCGTCCTGTTCTGTTTCTGGGCGGGCGCGCAACTGCTAAATATGTTGGCGCATGCGCCTGGCGTGTTCGAGCATCTGATGCAAATTCAGGACAGCGGTCGCCCTCATGTCGAAATCGGGTTTGCCGTTGGGACGTTGTTTGGACTGGTTCCTTTCCTGGTAGGCAGCGCCATCCTTGGCGTGGTCGCCCTCATCATGCGCTGGCGTCGTTATTTCTGACCCAACGCCATACAGCTGGCCCGACGGTCATCCACGCGTTTTGCAAACCATGCGGTTGTAAGATTACGGGTGATTTTCGGGCTCTCAAGTTGGATCCCTGGCAGCATTTCACGCGCTAGCGTCTTTCCGGTTTTCGCTTCTGCGAGCTTATACACGCCGCGATACAACGCCGTTTCTTCAAAATCCTGGCTGTCGCCTTTTTGCAACTGCTGACGGATTTCGCTGTTACTCATCGACAGCTTCGAGGCCAGCTTCTGCACGGCAAGTTCTGTTTTCCCCGCGTCATCGCTGTCATACCGAATCAAATCGCCATCCAGCGCCAGCTTCACGCCGCTGGCTTTACTGACCGCATTCTGGAACGCAGCATTGCGGCTCGCGTACCAGCCAGCATTGAAATCGGCAAAACGGTAGAGCGGCGCGGAATAGCTGGCCGGATAATTCAGCAGATGATAAGTACCAAACCACAGGCCACCGCGCAGCGAGAAGACTTCCTGACGCACGGTGCCGTCCATTTTCCATGGATATCCGCTGTCATGGGCTTCGGCGAAGGCGATACTCACCTGCATCGGGCCACCGGTATGTACCGGATTCAACGAGCCGAACAGCGTTTGTCCCATCGGCACCATGCCAATAAAGTCGTCAAATATGGCGCTAAGCTGCTTTTCAGTTTTCACCGTATCAAGCCGCTCGCTGTAGGTTTTCCCATTCGGTGACGTGATTTTTAGCGCCGTATGCACTAAAAAAAGCGGCACGTGCACCTTCTGCGCCCGGCGGTCGATTTCCTGCCAGGCGATTTTGCTCAAACCCGACACGGCAGGATCGGCCTGATAGTTTGACTCTTGCTGTGCGACCGCCAGCACCGAACAGACATTTTCCTCCGTCGGTGCCAGCTTTTGGCTTTCAAAGGCTTTGGCGATGCTTTGCGCCCAGGCCTCCCGGTCTTTCACACTGGCTGGCATTTTCTGCCGAACTACAGCGGCAACATCCACCGGTTTTTCACCTTCTTTCAGCACCGGTTTCTGGCTGGTACAGCCCGCCAGAATAAGGCCAGCGAGCAGTCCCAATGAGGGTGAAATCTTGCGTATTGCGGCAACCGCCATCGTGCATCCCTGTGTTAGCTAAATGATTGAGTCACTTCCTGCTCTGGCATGTTATCCAGCTCACGCTCGAAACTGCGCAGACGTTTGTAGATAGACATCAGTTCCACCAGCGTGGTCCAGGAGCTGATCAAGTACTGGAACGAACCGCGAACCTGACCGAAAACGTTGGTTATCTGCGTCATTAATCCCAGCGTAATCGTACCGGCAACAATCGACGGGAACAGTAAAAACAGGCCGAAAACATTGTCTACCTGCAGGTAAAGAATTCGCGCGATGTTGAAGTACATGTAGTGAAAATAGAGACGGAAATAGTTGTGACGCACAGCGCTGAACAGTTCGCGAACCGTCGGCGGCGTGGCGCGCGACGCATCATCTTCACCATAAACCAGTTCTTTACGGTAGGCCGCTTCAACGCGCTGGTTTTTGAAATTCAGCCCCGGAAGTTTGATACCGACCACGGCTAACAGGCCAGTGCCCATCAACGACCAGACAATTGCGGCGATCACCAGACCGTACGGCAAATGGCCGACAATCGGCAGGTCTGGCACGTGCGCCGACAGCGTCACCAGCACCGGCAGGAAGGCAATCAGGGTCATGATGGCGTTGATAAAGCTAACGCCCATATCTTCAAGGGTCGACGCAAAGCGCATGGTGTCTTCCTGCACACGCTGTGCAGCACCTTCGATATGACGCAGTCGCTGCCAGTTGTCCATGTAGTATTCGTTCATTGCGGAACGCCAGCGGAAGACGTAGTGGCTGACGAAAAAGTTATTCATCACCCCAATCACCACGGCGATCAGCGCAATGCCGAGGAACACCCCGACTTCATGGTAAAACTGACCGATGCTCACTTTATGTGGTGCGGAAAGCGCAGTCTGGATGAGATCGTAGAACGGCGCATACCAGGCGTTGACCGCCACCCCCACTTCGACCAGGAACCAGGTCACGAAGATTATCAGAGAAGTGCCGAGAATCGACCAGTACTGCCAGCGGTGCGGGCTGTAAAGACACCAGAACAGCGCAAAGACCAGCACACAAACCAGGTAGTAGGCATAGAACACGAGGTAGTCGAGAGACCAAAAACGCGCCGCGCTGATCGGGATATCACCGGAAGCGCCGACAATATGAAGCAACCATTTACCCCCACCTACCTGCCAGAATATGACGGTGATGAGTGCCCAAATTGCCGCCGAGAGAAAAAAGGGTCCCGGCTTAGGGAAAAAAGACTTAAACATACATGCTCTCCTGCTAACTTCTTATCGTTTTAAGGTTGCTGTGTTCTACGAAAAATCGCCGCGCCATCACCGCGACAAAAGGTGAAGCTGGGTTGACCGTGATTGAGACCGATGAGAAAACGCTTAGTTCGTATGCCATTGCGTAACAATTGTTTCGACGGGTTTCACGCTGACCGGGTTTCCGGGCACCGTGAGCGTGCGCCAGACATCGTTGTAGTGCGCGATAAGCGTTGCGGCTTCAGCAGCCGAGCGGTTGGCAGTGGTATGTGCATCTTCGGCAACGGTGATTTGATAGCCTTTGCTGGCGCCGACTTTCAGCGTTGTATCCACACAGTAATCCGTGGCGCAGCCGCACATCACAAAAGCGGTGATGTCGTTTTCTGCCAGCACACGTTCCAGCTCGGTTTTATAAAAAGCATCACAGGCCGTTTTGGTGACGTAAAGTGCTCCACTCGGCTGCTCGAGATCTGGCAATAATGCAAAGCCGTGACTCCCCTCTTCCAGACCACCTTCTTCGATGTGCTGAATAAAGATGACGCGGTCAGCGGCGCGAATCAGACGGTTCACCAGCGAGACGCATTCCTGTTGCTCACGACGCGGCGTTTCGAAGACACCGTTTTGCATATCGACCACCATGACAACGTGTTTATCCGACATCATTTTCTCCGTAACAGGTTGTGAACATTGAGACTATCATACGCGTGAGTTCACAAAAGCGCGTAGAGGCTTGCACAAAAACCGCCATATTTACCCGTCGTTACGTTTTTCTTGCGCAATTCCGGCGTAAAGGCGCTTTGCAAGTGGCCGTTTAATAGTATAAATACGCATTATCTTTCCATTTCAATTCATGGATGCCTTCCTTGAAACGTAGTCTGCTATTTCTTGCGGCGCTGTGTGCTGCTTCGCTGCCTGTGGCTCAGGCCGCACAAACTTCTCCGGACCCGGTTTTTGCCTCAGATATTGTCGACCGATACGCCAATCATATCTATTTCGGTAGCGGCGCGACGGGCATGGCACTGGTGGTTATTGATGGCAACCAGCGCGTGTTTCGCAGCTTCGGAGAGACTCGGCCAGGAAGCAACGTCCATCCGCAGCTGGATTCTGTGATCCGCATTGCCTCATTGAGCAAATTGATGACCAGTGAAATGCTGGTGAAGCTGCTCGATCAGGGTGTGGTGAAGCTTAATGATCCACTGAGTAAATATGCTCCGCCGGGCGCAAACGTGCCTACATATCAAGGGAAACCGATTACGCTGGTGAATCTGGCGACGCATACCAGCAGCCTGCCGCGCGAACAGCCCGGTGGTGCAGCGCATCGTCCTGTTTTTGTCTGGCCAACGCATAATCAGCGCTGGAACTGGCTCAGTACCGCGACACTGAAAACCGCGCCGGGAACCCAAGCAGCTTATTCAAATCTGGCATTTGATCTTCTGGCCGATGCATTGAGCGCAGCCGCAGGTAAACCGTATCCGCAGCTTTTTGAAGAGCAAATCACTCGCCCATTGGGGATGAAAGACACTACGTTTACTCCCTCACCGGATCAGTGCCAGCGCTTGATGGTTGCCGAAAAAGGGGCCAGCCCATGCGATAACACGCTGGCGGCCATTGGCAGCGGCGGGGTGTATTCCACGCCAGGGGATATGATGCGCTGGATGCAGCAATTCTTGTCTTCTGATTTTTATACCCGTAACCAACAGGCTGACCGGATGCAAACGCTTATCTATCAGCGTAGCCAGTTAACCCGAGTGATCGGTATGGACGTGCCGGGAAAAGCCACGGCTTTGGGCATGGGCTGGGTCTATATGGCCCCGAAAAATGGCCGTCCGGGCATTATTCAGAAAACAGGTGGTGGTGGCGGATTCATTACCTATATGGCCATGATCCCGCAACATAACGTCGGCGCGTTCGTGGTCGTAACCCGTTCCCCATTGACTCGCTTTGTGAATATGAGTGATGGCGTTAACGATCTGGTCGCAGAGCTGAGTGGCAATAAGCCGCTGGTTGTTCCCGCTTCCTGATCGTCAATACTCAAGGGGCAAGCGGTGTATGGAAACCAGCTTGCCCTTATTCATTTCGATATAGTTTCCGGCGCGCAGCGCAGCAAGGACTTCTGCAATCACTGAGCGGGAAATATGGGTCCGCTGCTGGATATAGTTCATTACGCCTATCCTGGCCCGCAAAGCATCATCCCAACCCGACATCACCTGCAAGGTTGCCCTGATCTGGCTGTAGGAGTTTTTGCCAATCAGTTGAACATCGCGTGCCTCCTGCGCTCTGACAATCCAGCTTACCCAATGAAACGCTTCACGCCAAAGTTGATGCTGATCCAATAATTGCCGGCATTGCGAAGCTTCCAGCTGATAAGCCTCACAGTGGGTCAACGCGGTGAGTTGGTAACTTTCTGTTCGGGCATCTAACAGCCCGGCCAGGCCAAGAATAATAGGTGAAGGACTGATAGCAACCAGAATATCTTCCTGGGCTCGCTCGATTTTACACGTCCCCTGACGAAAGACGGTCACAACCGAGGCATTGCAATTCAGGCTCAACGTATCCTGTGGAGAAAGGATGAAGGTTGAAGCATTAGGGGAAAAGAGCTGATCAAGTGCGTTAAATGCGGACAACGGTTTTACAGCTAACATGCGAGTGTCACATCCTGTGTCAATGCCATGTTAATGATAAAAAAAGCAGGGAACAATGTTCCCTGCTTTGATTTATTACCAGGTGTATTTCACGCCGACGTTTGCTGCCCAATTCTGGTCAACGTCACCGCCGCCCAGATAGTTAGCATCGGTATACGCGCTGAACTTCTTGGTAAAGTTGAACTGCGCACCAGCGCCTACACGTACCGCAGAGCCTTTAACGCCGTTATCGATATCGTCACCGTTAACGTTCGCATCATTGTCAGCATCGTCATAGACATAGGCGAGTTTGAAGTACGGTGTCAGGGCCTGATCTTCGCTATAAGTGAAGGTGTAGCCCGTATCGATACCCAGTTCGTAACGCATGCTGTCATAAGACTGACCATCCATACGCATATCGTTGCTCAGACGATAATCGTCGCCAGACTGGAACAGACCTGAAATTGCGCCATACGGAGTCACATAACCCGCTGCGTCATATTTCCAGTCGTAACCCAGTTTCAGACCAAAGCCCCAGGCATCCGTTGAGGTGTCGCCATCAACATACTCACCATTGCTCATAGTTGCAGTCAGGTCGTTGTCAAAACGGCTATAGCTCATGTTGCCATCGAGGAACACGTTGTTGTCCCAGCGAGCAGAAGAGTAAATATAAGCAGACTGGCTATCCTGATCAACCTGACCAGATTTGTCGCTCATATCGCCCTTGGCGAAGCTTGCTGCAGCACCGACGGTCCAGTTAGCGTAGTTACCATCAATCTGAGTATCCAGGCCCACCATGATGCCATTAACATCCTGGTCGTAACTGAGGGTGCCGTTGTCTCCGTCAAAGTTACCGCCGAAGTAGCTCACCCACACACCACCGTCATCAACCAAACCGTGACGAGCATTGCTCAGACGAGTACCCAGAGTATCCTGTTGCAGGTTCCAGATATTGGTGTTTGCAGACGGAATGCTCAACGCCATGTTGGCGTAGTCGGTCAGCTCACGCTGTTCCAGAACGACCGTGTTGCCTTGTTGCTGAGCCTGATAGGTGTAAGCACCCAGGTCAGCTTTGTTGGCAGCTGAGAAGGTCGCGGTGCTGTCCTTATCGTTAATATAGATAAGTTCTTTGTTTTTGTATTGAGACTCTGAACCCGCGCCAGTCGCATCATTAATGCGAACTTTGTAGTTACCGGTTGCAGCATCAACACCGTCACTCGCATCATCAACACTGAACTCTTCATCACCATTATTGGTATTGCCGTTACCATTAACAGTCAGGTGACCATCAGAGTTCATGGCGATAACGCCATAACCGTAGGTCGCATCAGAGGTATTAGTGGTATTGGTATGACCGTTAACCAGATCGGCATTTAACACATAGTCATTGCTATTGATGTTAAAGACGCCGCCATTGGTCAGTTCTACAGTGTCGGTAGTCAGCGAGCGCGCATCGAAATCGTCGCCAGCGATGCTGAATTCACCGCCGTTTGAAACGGTAAGGGTATTCGCATACAACTGCGCGGTTTCATCCGACAGTTCAACGGTACTATAAGTATCAACGGTCAAATGGTCAGTCGCGACAGTACCATCTGTGCTGAGGTTCATCGCTGAACCATTAGTCAGCGTAATCGTATCCGCTACCAGGCCAGACCCATCAGCAACCTGAACAAGTGAACCATTGTTCGCGGTCAGGGTATCAACCTGAGAACCATTGACGGTATCCCACTCTGAACCGTTATTCAGCGCTACGTTAAACACACCGCTCTGGAAAGTCTGGTCGTCAACAACATTGCCCCAATTATCATACGTCGAATTGGGTTCAAGACTATTAACGGCTACGTCATACATAGAGGCTGGTGCAATCGCGTCATAACTGAAAATTGCATCACCGACCCATTTGCTGCCGTTATCCAGCGTAATGTTCAGTTCATCAACGTTCAGGCTATCGTCAGTCCAGCCGCCATTGGTATCCAGCACGCCATCATCCGAAGAGTCATGGCCATACGGGTAGAAGTTCGCGTTGAAAGTGCTGTCAAACACAACGTCGCCCATCAGCGTAGAATTGCTGAAGTTTACGTTGTTTTTCATTGAGTAATCGGAAGCCGAGTTATCAACGAAGGAGAGTGCTACGTCATTCGCACCGCCATTACCGGTATAATCACTTGGCTCTTCGGAATTACCATACCAGCCGTTATCTTCCAGTGGTGTATAAGCACCAGAAGTGACGGTAGAATCGGTCACAACAATGTTGTTATCCCATGTGTGAGATTCAGTGGTGTAATCAGCATTAGTGGTGTCGCCTTGCGACAGAGCGATACCGGCAACATGCGAGTTATCACTGATGTTGATGTTACTTTCAACATTCAACGTCACCGCTGTGCCCAGATCCGCAAAGCCCAGGCGATGATCTTCGGTTGTCGCTTTGTCGCCATCCAGATAGGAATCAGTGAAGTAGAAATACTCGTAATCATCGTCAATCGTAGAATTGGCAACATTCAGAGTAAAGACATCACCATCATTCCATTTATAGTCAACTGGCGTGCCGTTAGTCCAGCCGTAAGTGTAGGCATCAGCACCACCATCACCGTTACTGCCGAAGACCTGCCCGGAAGTAATCATGCCGTGAATAGTAGAGTTGGAAATATTCAGCGTATTAGCGGTACCATCTGCATAATCATTATTCAGATAATAAGTAGAAATAACGCCATTTACGACATCACCGTTGAAGTTCTGATCGAAGGTGCCGTCTGCTGCGTTATTATAGATATAACCATTGTAACCAACGTAATTGATATTATCTGCGTTAGTCCAGTCACCCCAGCTAAAAGCTGTGTCTGAGTCATCGTGGTAAGTGAATGTATCGTAGGTTTCTGCATTTGCCTGAGAAGCGATTGCCAAAGTGCAGGCTAATGCTATTTGTGATAGCGCAATTTTATTTTTCCATGGGTGCATCAGTCATCCCTCCTCAGGGATAAAGTCATGTTAATCCGTCAACGAGCATTTCAAAAAACTAAGATTATCTTGCGGGAAGCATTATGCGATGCGTTGATAAAAAGGTTCAATTGTTCTTTGGGTAAAGTATGATTCCAGACAAATATAATAATTCTTTGAATTTTATGAGATGGAAAGCCAGTATCCATGAGGCCTACAGACAACACCTGCTTAAATCAGGATAAAAGACAAACACATTCAAATAACGCACTCACATTAAACAACCAAAAACTAAAATATATAAAAACAGCCAAAACATAATCCGAGAATATATATACAATACTTATTGATTATTAAATTAAATAATCAAACCTAATAACTGGCAGATTTATCTTCTAAGGGCCGAAAAGGCGAAGTAACCACTGTTGAAGAGGCCGTTAATGGCCATTTTAGCCGATCAGCCCCTCTTTAATTCGGTTACAATGAATGCATGTTCCATTAACATCAGGCCTATCATGACAGATTTGATCACTCGCCCTCGCCGCCTGCGCAAATCCGCTGCGCTGCGCGCAATGTTTGAAGAGACATCACTGACCCTTAACGATCTGGTGCTGCCTATCTTTGTTGAAGAAGAAATTGACGATTACAAGGCTATCGAAGCGATGCCTGGCGTGATGCGTATCCCGGAAAAGCACCTTGCCCGTGAGATTGAACGCATTGCTAACGCCGGTATCCGCTCCGTGATGACCTTTGGGATCTCTCACCATACCGATGCCACCGGCAGCGATGCGTGGAAAGAAGATGGCCTGGTGGCGCGCATGTCACGCATTTGCAAACAAAGCGTGCCTGAAATGATTGTGATGTCGGACACCTGTTTCTGCGAATACACCTCACACGGCCACTGCGGCGTGCTGTGCGATCACGGTGTCGATAACGACCAGACGCTGGCAAATCTCGGGAAGCAAGCCGTGGTTGCTGCCGCTGCTGGCGCTGATTTCATTGCCCCGTCTGCGGCAATGGATGGTCAGGTTCAGGCGATTCGCCAGGCGCTGGACGCCGCCGGATTCACTGATACCGCGATCATGTCTTATTCCACTAAGTTCGCCTCGTCGTTCTACGGCCCGTTCCGTGAAGCTGCCGGAACCGCGCTGAAAGGCGACCGTAAGACCTATCAGATGAATCCGCTGAACCGCCGCGAAGCGATTCGCGAATCGCTGCTCGACGAAGCCCAGGGCGCTGATTGCCTGATGGTGAAACCTGCCGGTGCCTATCTGGATATAATCCGTGATATCCGCGAGCGCACAGAGCTGCCAATTGGCGCCTATCAGGTCAGCGGCGAATACGCGATGATTAAGTTTGCCGCTCAGGCAGGTGCAATTGATGAAGAGAAAGTGGTGCTCGAAAGCCTTGGCGCAATCAAACGCGCAGGCGCAGACCTGATTTTCAGCTACTTCGCCCTGGATTTAGCCGAGAAAAAAATCCTGCGTTAATGCTTGTGCCGTCGTATCGACGGATGCCCTCTCCCGCAGGAGAGGGCAAAAGCGAAGTCGCCAGCCCTTAGCCCGGCGATGCGAAATCCCGATTTCACGCATATTCAGAAAACAAGCCCATCAGCCTGCCCGATAGAACGGCTTATCCCCCAGGATGGTCGCACGGTGCATGATACGCCGCTGCGGCAGATAATCGGCATTGGCGTAATGCTGCGTCACCCGATTGTCCCACATTGCCACATCCCCTTCTTGCCAGCGCCAGCGCACCTGAAATTCCGGTCTGGTGATGTGAGCAAACAGAAATCCCAGCAGCGTTTCGCTCTCTTTCTCGCTGACATCCACAATACGCGTGGTAAAACCTTCATTCACAAACAGCGCCTGCTTGCCGGTCACCGGATGCGTGCGCACTACCGGGTGCAACAGCGGCGGATTTTTTGCCACCGCGCTCAGCCAGCGCTGATGCTCGTCTTCCGTTTTAAGATGCTTCCATTCCGGGAACGATTTACGGAAATCATGCTCCGCCTGTAGGCCATTGAGCAGCGTTTTAAGCGGGGCAGACAGCGCTTCATAAGCCGCAATCCCGCTGGCCCACAGAGTATCTCCACCGGTTTCGGGAAGCTGTTTTGCCGCCAGAATCGCCCCGGCAGGCGGCGTCTCAATGAAAGTCACATCGGTGTGCCAGTTATCATTATCCGGCGGATTATCGTTATGCGTATCGAGGACGATAATCTCCTCCACACCCTCGGCGTGTGGATAAACCGGGTGAATGTGCAGATCGCCAAAACGGTGCGCCAGACTGCGCTGCTGCTGCGGTGTGACCGGCTGCTCGCGCAGAAAAATAACCTGATGACGCAGCAACGCGTGGTACAACTGTTCAAACTGGTTATCGCTTAGAGGACGGGTCAAATCCAGCCCGGAAACCTGTGCGCCAATATACGGCCCTAACGGGCGAATGCTCAGACGTTCACTCATGCAATTTCTCCATGCCACGGCGTCAGGCGGCGTTGTAGCGCCCGTAGGCCCAGCTCTAATACGAAAGCGATAACGGCAATCACCGCGATCCCGGCCAGCACCACATCGGTGGCCAGAAATTCCCCGGCGGACTGCACCATAAACCCTAAACCTCGCGTGGCGGCGATGAGTTCAGCCGCAACCAGCGTCGACCAGCCCACGCCAAGCCCAATGCGCAGCCCAGTCAGGATCTCCGGCAGCGCACCGGGCAAAATCACAAACCACAAAATCTGCACCCGGCTGGCACCCAGCGACTGCGCTGCTCTCACCCGCACCTGCTGAGCACTTTTCACACCCGCCATCGCCGACATCGCCACCGGGGCGAAAATCGCCAGATAGATGAGCAGGATTTTCGACGTCTCGCCGATACCAAACCAGATAACCATCAGTGGCAAATAGGCCAGGGGTGGGATCGGGCGATACAGCTCAATCAGCGGGTCGAGAATACCGCGTACCGTTGGACTCAGGCCCATCGCAATGCCGACCGGAATACCAATAATCGCCGCTGCGAGCAGTGCAATCAGAATGCGCGTCAGGCTCGCCGACAGATGCTGCCACAGTGTGGCGTCCATAAAGCCCTGCGGCCCGGCGACAGAAATCAGTTTTTGCAGTACCTGCCCCGGCGGAGGCAGAAACAGCGGAGCGATCAGTTGTAACGCCGTCACCGCCCACCACAGTGCCAGCAAAATCGCCAGCGTCGACAGGCTCAACGTCAGTTGACGCGACAGTGGCCAGCGCCAGTTCAGCGCCAGGCGGCGCGGTTTATCGTTCGCCACAATACTCATGAGAATGCCTCCCGATGTTCAAACACACGGCCCAGCACGTATTCGCGCCGTTCGATAAACTCCGGACTGGATTTAATGCTGCGGCAGGTTTCCCCGGCGACAAACCGGCGGGCAAAATCGAGCGACAGTCGTTCCGTCACCCTACCCGGCCCGGCCGACAGCAGCACCAAATCCGTCGCCATAAACACCGCTTCTTCAATGTCATGGGTAATCAGCAGCAC
Source organism: Scandinavium manionii (assembly GCF_024764775.1). Taxonomy (NCBI): domain Bacteria; kingdom Pseudomonadati; phylum Pseudomonadota; class Gammaproteobacteria; order Enterobacterales; family Enterobacteriaceae; genus Scandinavium; species Scandinavium manionii. Next base: position 815,996 of record NZ_JALIGC010000040.1, read on the forward strand.
CTGCTTGCCGGTTTCATGCCACAGACGCAGCAGCAAGGTCTGCATCTGCTCGCGGGTAAACGCATCCAGCGCCCCGAACGGCTCATCAAGCAGCAGTAACTGTGGGTCAGCCGCCAGCGCCCGGGCGATTCCTACTCGCTGGCGCTGGCCGCCGGAAAGCTGCCAGATAAACCTTTTTTCTGCGCCTTGCAGACCTACTTTTTTCAGCAACTGGCGGGCAATTTCATGTCGTGCCGGTTTGTTCATTCCTGTCAGCTGCAGGCCGAACGCCACGTTATCCTGCACGTTTCGCCACGGCAGTAACCCTTCGTTCTGGAACACCACACCGCGCTCGGCCCCCGGTCCGTTGACCGGCACGCCGTTCAGGGTGATGCTGCCAGACTGATACGGCAGGAAACCGGCTACCAAATTCAGCAGCGTGGTCTTGCCACAGCCTGACGGGCCGAGCACCACCAGCAGTTCACCGCGATCGACGCTCAATGAAATGTCGTCGAGCACCGGTTTTCCGCCGTAGTTCGCACTGAGATGGGAGAGTTGCAGCATAGTGACCTCCGTTATTTCACAAATTTATCGGTCACGTACTGGCTGTAATCCGCCGCAACGGCGGGCACTTTGCCCTGCGCCTTCAGGAACTGAGCCGTGTCGACAATCGCTTTGTTTACCGGGCCGTTAAGCTGCTGCGCCTGCTGGGGAGCCGTCAGATAGGTATTGCCTTGCACCAGCCCCGGCACGTCCGCCTCCGGTACGCCGCTCAGCTTCGACAGCTTATTGAGGTTATCTGGCTGTTTGAGCCAGACGTAGGGGTTATCGATATATTGCTTCTGGGCCGCAATAGCACTGCGGGCAAAGGCTTTCACTACATCAGGATGCTGCTCGGCGAAATCTTTACGCACCACCCATACATCCAGCGTCGGTGAGCCCCACTGGCCTACCTGGGAAGAATCCGTCAGCACCGTGCCATCTTTTTCCAGCGCGTTCACCGCAGGCGCCCAAACATAGGCCCCGTCAATATCTCCACGCTGCCAGGCGGCGACGATGGCCGGCGGTTGCAGGTTCACAATCTGTACCTGATTCGGTTTGATGCCCCAGTGTTTCAGCGCAGCCAGCAGGCTGTAGTGGGTGGTTGAGATAAACGGCACGGCGATGCGTTTGCCGATCAAGTCTTGCGGTTTGCTGATGCCTTTTTTCACCACCAGCGCTTCAGAATTTCCGAGCTGCGAGGCAAGAAGGAACACTTCAATCGGCACTTGCTGGCTGGCGGCAACCGCCAGCGGGCTGGAGCCGATATTACCAATCTGCACATCGCCTGAAGCCAGGGCTCGAACTACACTCGCTCCGCTGTCGAACTTCCGCCAGTCGACGGTCGCCCCGCTCTCTTTTGCAAAAGTGTCGTCCGCTTGCGCAACTTTGGCTGGTTCAGCGGATGTCTGATACGCGACGGTGACATTCACTGCCTGCGCCTGGAAAGTGAGGAAGGCCAATGCGGCCAATAATGAAAGATGCGATGCGCGTGCCATGGTGTCTGCTCCCCTTGTTGTCATGGGCGCAGTATTTCCGGCAGTGGGGATTTGATAAAGGAATTAAAAATTCTGGCTAATGCCAATCTGTTTTTAGAAAAAAAGTGGCAAAGCTTAGTCACAAAACGTCGCCTTCATCGCACCAGCGTCAGTTTCCCACGGCGGCGTGAAAGCTGCGGATGCGGTGTGGATATCAGAAAAAGAAACGGTCGCCAGGCCATGATGCTCTCCTTCAGGGCTTTCTTTCAGCATGCCCTGACATCACCTGACGCACCCTCAACCAAAAGCCTGAATGCGTAACGAATATTCACCCTTTCGCCTCAGTGTCGCCTGAATGTTCCGGCAGGCGTTTTTACTCTCTCTTCACTCTAATTTATTTTTACACAAGAAAATCACCCGTTTTTATATTTCACTGCACAACAATCGCCACGACTAAATAATTTATTTTTGAACTGCCCGTGATTTGTACAACTGAATTTTTTGTGGTCTTCTGTACCCTGAAGGATATTTCCCCTCTCTGCCATCCCTTATTCGGTTATTTTGCTGGAGTTTTTATCATGACCCTGGACTATGTTGCCCTGGCAATACTGGCTGCGGTAATTCTCATTCTGTTTTACGGGATTATCGTTATCCATGATATCCCTTATGAAATTGCGAAAGAACGTAACCATCCCCACCAGGATGCTATCCATTACGCTGGCTGGGTGAGTCTGTTTACGCTCCACGCGCTGTGGCCGTTCCTATGGATCTGGGCCACGCTCTGGCGTGAAGACCGGGGCTGGGGCATGCATAAAATCAGCGAAGAACAACACGACATGCAGTCTCAGATGACCCATCTGACGCTTCAGGTGGACAGGTTAACAAGCGAACTTAACGCGATTAAAAACGCCGTTTCTGACAGTCCCGCCGTTGTTGTGACGAAGGAGGATAAATAATGGAAACGTTATTACTACTTACCTATGCGGCCCTGTGCGTCGTTATTTTTAAAGTTTTCCATATTCCACTGAATAAGTGGACCGTGCCTACGGCCGTACTCGGCGGTATTGTTTTCATTACCCTCATCATCCTGGTCATGAATTATAACTTCCCGTTCAGCGACGTCGGTAAACAAGCCTTCCAGACCGTTCCTATCGTGACGCAGAATCGCGGCAGAGTCATTGATGTGCCGGTAAAAGCGAACGTCATGCTGAAGAAAGGCGACATCCTTTTCCGCACGGACCCAACGCCGTTCCAGGCAAAAGTTGACGATCTGCGCGCGCAGGTCAAAGAGGCCAGCCAGAACGCGCTTTCCCTCGATGCCGGGCTGAGCCAGGCTCAGGCCGATCTCGCAAAAGCCATTGCCGATCGCGACAAAGCACAGCGCGAGTACGCCCGCTATAACGAGGGTCATGCCAAAGGCGCGTTCTCCGATCAGATGGTCGATACCCGCCGCCAGACATACAAAGCGACAGAAGCGGCTGTGACCGCCGCTCAGGCACAAGTTGAAGAAGCAAAAAACAATCTCAATTCCGTGGTGAACGGCCAGAACACCAAAGTCGCCTCGCTGTTAGCCCAGCTACGTAAAGCCGAATTTAAGCTGGAGAATACCGTGGTACGTGCGCCTGCTGCGGGCTATGTCAGTACCGTCGGTCTGCGTGAAGGGACTATGTCCACCGCACTGGGCCTCGCGCCAGTGATGACCTTCGTGCCAGTAGATGCTGATGCACAGAAGACCTACGTGGCCGCCTTCCGCCAGAACTCGGTTCAGCGCCTGCAACCGGGTTATAAAGCTGAGCTGATGTTCCCGTCAATTCCGGGCACCGTCTTCACGGGCGAAGTGGTTGAAGTGCTGCCTGCCATTGGTGAAAGCCAGTTCCAGGGCCAGGGCCGACTGCTGACCACCGCCGATTTGGCTAATCAGGGTCGCATCATGGTGAAAGTCAAAGCTACCGATCCGCGACTAGATGACTACAAACTGCCGATGGGTACCCAGGTTGAAGTCGCGGTCTATTCCGATCACTTCAAAGAGCTGTCACTGATTCGTAAGATTTTGATCCGCATGAGCAGTTGGGAAAACTACGTCTTCCTCGATCATTAATGCCCTCCGTCTCCCGCTCCTGGCGGGAGACGTTTTTGCCGCTTATTTTCAGCTAAGTTAAGCATTTTTTCTTCTCGCTAATATGTTGTCAGGCCTTTTCTCTCGCTCCACGGCGCAGCCGGATAGGTTTTGTCTTTCAACAAGTTAACCTTTACGCGCACCTCAGCGCACTGCAGAACATCACCCTGGCGCTGAAAGCGGTACATCGGCTCGGTGAGGCTGACGCCACTGCACGCGCCCGCGCATTGCTTGCCAGAGTCGGACTCGCTGAGAAAGCGGATCATTATCCCTCACAGCTCTCAGGCGGCCAGCAGCAGCGCGTCGCCATCGCCCGGGCACTGGCCTCCGATCCGCAAATTATCCTCTTTGATGAACCCACATCGGCCCTCGATCCCGAAACCATTGGCGAAGTGCTGCAGGTGATGACGGGGGGATCGTTGCCCGGGACGGTTACGGTGACGCTGGCATTAGCCTGGTTTACCAGCGCCGCGGTAATGCATTCGGTGTTGGCAGGCCTGCAAGCCTTGCCTTCCGGTCAGTACGAAGCGCCACAAACGCAGGGGTTTAGCGAGAGTCAGGCATTGTGGTTCATCCTGCTGCCGCAGGCGCTGCGCAATGTGATGCCCTCTCTGCCTGGCATCCTGATTGCCCTGCTGAAGGACACCTCACTGGCGTTTATCGTCAACGTCCCGGAACTGACCACGGTAGCCGGACAGGTCAATAACCGGGTGCAGATTTACCCGATGGCGCTGTTCATTTTCATCGCGGTCATCTACTACCTGCTGTACTGTAGTTTAGGCCTGTTAACACGCCGTTTTCAGCGTCAGGCCGTCTGAACGGGCAAGCCGCATATCCGGTCGCGCCCGCTGTTTTTTGCTTCATACAGCGCCGCATCGGCTTCCGCTAACACCTCGCCTAACTCACGCTGCCAGCCTGAGGCCACGCCAAAACTAACCGTTATCGTGAAAGGTTCCCCTTTCGGCCCTTCGAAGCGCAGTTGACGAATTTCGTTCTGAATACGGGTGGTGTAGCCGGTCACGTCTTCGTGGCCCGGTGTGCGAAAGACTACCGCAAACTCCTCGCCGCCCAGACGTCCGATAACATCCCCTGGTCGACTGAATTTCTTCAGCGTGGTCGCCAGCGCCACCAGCACTTTGTCGCCGGTGGGGTGTCCCCAGGTATCGTTGATCGACTTGAAGTGATCGACATCCATCATAATAAGCCATGCCGGATGCTCATGCGTGGCTTGCGCCATCAGATTTCCCGCCAATTCGTCGAACGCCCGGCGGTTAAACAGGTGGGTCAGCGGGTCCTCCTCCGACTGGCGCTGTAAGCGTTTACTCAGGATGGTCTGTTCGCGCAGTCGAGCGCCCAGCGTGCCGAGGGAGGAAAACAGCTCCTGTACCTCTTCGGCGGTGCTTTCGTCCATCAGCGCTTCCTGATGCTTCCCGGCGATTATCCCGCTCGCTATCTGGTTGAGGCGTAAAATCGGCTGAAGCACCCGGGAGCGAATATAGAAAATGAGTCCTGCCGTCAGCGCGCAGAGCATGATCAGGATAATGACAATCAGCACCAGATGCAGCAATGCCTGGTGTTCAGCGTGGACGTAGTGCTTATTCACCCCGGTCAGATAGGTGTTCAGCAGCTCATCAAACGCATTCAGGCTTTCGTGATAGCGCACCGCAAACTTTTCGGCATCCACGCTATAAGGCTGATTTTTCACGCTTTCCGACTTGAGCTTATTCAGCAATGCCACACCCTGCGATTCAAATTTCTGACGCACATTATCCAGGCGCTGCGTAAAACCAGGAAGATAGTTGGCTTCTTCGCCCTGGGTACGCAACAGCCACCACAGCACGTCGATACGCTCCATGCCCCGGCTCAGCGCTTCCATATTGCTGAGCGGAATCGGCGTATGGGTGGCGAGCGGGATTAGCACTTGCGAGCCTAATCGCCCGGTCGCATCACGTAATTCCCCCAGTGCCTGCGCGCGCAAAATCGGCCCTAGCGCTTTGGGCTCGAGCAGCAGAAATGATGAAGTATGCTGGAACAGCGCTGAGTGATAAAAATCAGTCGCTTCGACCATTGCGCTGATCGAACGCTGCGCTTCCCGCGGGTCGCTCAGCTCCTGATTTCGATATGTATCGACGCTCACACGCGAATTATCGAGCTGTTCGATGGTCGCCATCAGTAGCGCCGGGGAAAGTAAGTTTTGTGGGATCCGCTCCAGATTGCGATCGGTTATCCGGCGGCTGTCATCAAGGGATTTCCAGGCCTGCGCTTTTCGCTCCATTGGGCTAAGGACCAGTTCATTGGCATAAGCGCGCTCGCTCGCCAGATCGTTGGAAACCTGTAATACATGGTAGAAATCATTGAACTGGATAACATCATTACGGGCGCTGTGCCATGCGTTCCAGGAACCGGACAGCAACCACCAGGACAAGATTGACGTCAGCACAATGCTGGCGATAGCCGAACCCCAGAGATAACGCAAAACGTTGGAAGGCGATGATGCTTTTTTGATTCTTTTCATTAGGCAATCAGGCCATAAAATTCAGTAAATGACAGCGGGTTACGCTTAGTCTACCGCAGCCTGGGGGGATCCGGACAGTTTGGTGCGCGATTTTTCGGCGATTTCCACGATATTCTGCTGATGGCCCTGTCCACCACCTTACGAAAGTAAGCCGCCAGACGTCTCCCTGCCTCGGTATTGATGCATTTCCCTCATGACGGCAATCGCGATTTAAGAATAATCCTGCGTCCAGTGCCGTCTATGCTTAATGTTTAAAAAACCAACAAATCCGTTCGTATCTGATTCTGAATCCACGCATTGTGAATACCGGAGGCCTGGCATGAGCAACCAAGGCGAGATACCTGAAAATAACCATCCTGGTCAATCTCAACACCCTGATTTTAGTCTGTCGCGCCGGACGCTTTTAAAGGTCGGTGCGGCCACCGCGGCCACGGCAGCTGTTCCACCCGGCACGGCCCTGGCCCAGCCCACGCGTGCGGTAACGCCTGCGCCTGAAATCCTACCACTCACCCTGAAAGTGAACGGTAAAAACCACCAGCTTGACGTTGATACGCGCACCACGCTGCTGGATGCGCTGCGCGAAAACCTGCACCTCACCGGCACCAAAAAAGGCTGCGACCACGGGCAATGCGGGGCGTGTACGGTGCTGGTCGACGGTCGCAGGCTCAACGCTTGCCTGACGCTGGCGGTGATGCATCAGGATGCCGAAATCACCACCATCGAAGGCCTCGGTACGCCTGACAACCTGCATCCGATGCAGGCGGCGTTTATCAAACACGATGGCTACCAGTGCGGCTACTGCACGCCGGGGCAAATCTGCTCGTCGGTAGCGGTGCTGAAAGAAATAGAAGCAGGAGTCCCAAGCCACGTCACGCTGGATTTAGTGTCGTCACCCGACATAACGGATGAGGAAATTCGCGAACGCATGAGCGGCAATCTCTGTCGCTGTGGCGCGTACTCTAACATTCTGACCGCTATCAAAGACGCCGCCGGGGAGCTGAAATCATGAAGGCTTTCACCTATGAACGCGTGAAAACGCCCGCCGAGGCGGCGGCCAGCGCCCGACGTTCGAGCGGATCGAAATTTATCGCCGGGGGAACCAATCTGCTCGATTTGATGAAGCTGGAGATCGAGACCCCGGTACACCTTATCGACGTCAACGGTCTGGCTCTGAATCACATCGATGCCACCGACGAGGGCGGATTGCGCATCGGTGCGCTGGTACGCAACACCGATTTAGCCGCTGACCCGCGGGTCCGTCGGGATTACGCAGTTCTGGCCAGATCGCTGCTGGCGGGCGCGTCCGGCCAATTGCGCAATCAGGCCACAACGGCAGGCAACCTGCTGCAACGCACCCGCTGCCCTTATTTTTACGATGTCAATCAGCCCTGCAACAAGCGCCTGCCCGGCAGCGGCTGTGCGGCACTTGAAGGCTTTAGCCGTCAGCACGCGGTCGTGGGTGCCAGTGAAGCCTGTATCGCCACACACCCCAGCGATATGGCGGTGGCGATGCGCTTGCTGGACGCGATTGTGGAGACCGTCGATCCGGACGGACACGAACGCAAAATCCCAATCGCTGATTTTTATCGTGCACCGGGCAATACCCCGCATCATGAAACGGTCCTGACACCGGGAGAGCTGATCGTCGCGGTGACACTCCCTGCGCCGCCTGGCGGTACGCATATCTACCGTAAAGTGCGCGACCGCGCCTCTTATGCGTTTGCGCTAGTGTCGGTGGCTGCCGTGGTGCTGCCCGATGGCAGCGGGCGCGTGGCGTTCGGTGGCGTGGCGCATAAACCCTGGCGACAAGCTGAAGCTGACGCGCAAATCCCGCACGGGGCGCAGGCGGTGTATGACCAGCTTTTTAGCCACGCGCACCCCACGCCTGAAAATGCATTCAAGCTGACGCTGGCGAAGCGTACGCTCGCCTCCGCGCTGACCGAAGCGAGGGCCCGGACATGAAATTTGATAAACCCGCAGGCCAAAACCCGATTGATAACCTTACCGTTGTCGGGCAGCCCCACGACCGAATTGATGGCCCGCTAAAAACGACCGGCAGCGCGCACTACGCCTACGAATGGCATGATGTGGCTGATAACGTGGCGTATGGCTATATCGTCGGCGCGGCGATTGCCAAAGGGCGAATCACCTCCATGGATATCGAGGCGGCGAAAACCGCGCCCGGCGTACTGACCGTGGTGATCTCAGGCAACGCCGGACCGCTCGGTAAAGGGAGTAAAAACACCGCCATGCTGCTCGGCGGCCCGGAGATTGAACACTATCATCAGGCTGTGGCGCTGGTGGTCGCCGAGACGTTTGAGCAGGCGCGCGCGGCGGCAGCGCTGGTGAACGTGGAATATCGTCGGGATGCCGGAGCCTATTCGTTGGCGGACGAAAAACTCTCCGCGACTGCGCCGAAAGGCGAGGAGGACAAAAACGTCGGCGACTTTGATGCCGCCTGGTCAACGGCGGCGGTAAAACTGGACGCCACCTACACCACGCCCAATCAGAGCCATATGGCGATGGAGCCGCACGCCTCTATGGCGGTATGGGAAGGCGACAAGCTGACCGTCTGGACCTCAAATCAAATGATCAACTGGTGCCACATCGACCTGGCGAAAACCCTGAAGATGCCGATGGAAAATGTGCGGATAATCTCTCCGTATATCGGCGGTGGATTTGGCGGGAAGCTGTTTCTGCGAAGCGATGCCCTGCTGGCGGCGCTTGGCGCTCGGGCAATAAAACGCCCGGTGAAAGTCATGTTGCCGAGACCCGTCATTCCCAATAATACGACGCACCGCCCGGCGACCATTCAGCATATTCAGATTGGTTGCGACAGCAACGGTAAAATCACCGCCATCGCCCATGAAAGTTGCTCCGGAAATCTTTCCGGCGGCGCGCCCGAAACTGCCGTTCAGCAGACAGAACTGCTCTACGCCGGGGCGAATCGCCATACGGCTTTACGACTGGCGAAACTTAATCTGCCGGAAGGCAACGCCATGCGTGCTCCCGGTGAAGCGCCAGGACTGATGGCGCTGGAAATCGCGATGGACGAACTGGCCGAAAAAGCCGGTATCGACCCGGTGGAGTTTCGCATCCTGAATGACACCCAGGTCGACCCGGCTAATCCTGAGCGGCGTTTCTCACGCCGCCAGTTGGTGGAGTGCCTGCGCACCGGTGCAGAACACTTCGGCTGGAAACAACGCAACGCGACGCCCGCTCAGGTTCGCGACGGACGCTGGCTGGTCGGCATGGGCGTAGCGGCAGGTTTTCGAAACAATCTGCTGACCAAATCCGGCGCGCGCGTGCATCTGGATGGCAACGGCAACGTGACGGTTGAAACGGACATGACCGACATCGGCACCGGCAGCTACACCATTATCGCCCAGACGGCGGCGGAGATGCTCGGCGTGCCGATGGCAAAAATTGACGTCCGGCTGGGTGATTCCCGCTTCCCGATCTCCGCCGGTTCCGGTGGGCAATGGGGGGCCAACACCTCGACGGCAGGGGTGTATGCCGCCTGCGTGAAGCTGCGTGAAGCCATCGCCAGCAAACTCGGTTTTAATGCGACCCAGGCGCATTTCGCCCACGAAGAAATCATCGCGGGCGACAGGCATATCAAACTCAGCGAGGCGGCGTCAGACGGGACATTAACCGCCGAAGACACCATCGAATTTGGCTCCCTCGACAAGCAGTATCAGCAATCGACGTTTGCCGGGCATTTTGTCGAAGTGGGCGTGGATGCCGCGACCGGAGAAGTCCGGGTCCGGCGAATGCTGGCAGTATGCGCGGCAGGACGCATTCTTAACCCGAAAACCGCGCGCAGCCAGGTGATTGGCGCGATGACCATGGGCCTCGGCGGAGCGTTGATGGAAGAGCTGGCGGTCGATACGCGACTGGGCTATTTCGTCAATCACGATATGGCGGGCTATGAAGTGCCCGTTCACGCCGACGTGCCGGAGCAAGAAGTGATTTTCCTTGAGGACACCGATCCGATTTCATCCCCGATGAAAGCCAAAGGGGTCGGCGAACTCGGGTTGTGCGGGGTCAGCGCGGCGATCGCCAACGCCGTATATAACGCCACCGGCGTGCGGGTGCGCGATTACCCGGTCACGCTGGATAAGTATCTCAGCGCCCTGCCAGACGTAGTGTAAGGAGACGCGATGGGACAGAACGCGATATGCATCGCCCCTACTGATACGCCGCGGGTTACGCCTGAACAGGCGTTTCTGACCGATGACAGCCGGGAGATTTTACGCTTTGCGCTCGAGACATTAACGGCCGGAATGGGCGCGGCGCTGGTGACACTGGTGGCGATTCGTGGCGGCGCGGCACGCTCGCTGGGCGCACAAATGGCGGTGCGCGACGACGGCTTATACTGCGGCTTTGTCTCCGGTGGCTGCGTGGAGGCCGCCGTGGCTTACGAGGCGATGTCGGTCATTGCCTCGGGCCAGGACCGCGAGGTGCGCTACGGCGAAGGCTCACCTTATTTCGATATCGTTCTGCCCTGCGGCGGCGGTATCACGCTCAGCATTCATCGGCTGCGCTCTGCGCAACCGCTGCTGGCGGTGCTTAACCAACTGGAACTACGCCAGCCTGCCGGGCTGCGCTATTCGCCTCAGTCAAAGACGCTGCAAAGTATCGCCTCGCCGCCCAAAACAGGCTGGCAGGGTGACGTCTTCGATACCGTTTACCGCCCCGGTGTGCGGGTGATTGTGTTTGGTCGCTCCATTGAGGCGCAGACCACCGCCGCACTGGCACAGGCCGCCGGTTACGACGTCCACACCTGTACCGCTCTCGACGCTGATATCGACAGAATGATCGATGCCGACACCGCGATGCTGCTGCTGTGGCACGACCTACACCACGAGCTGCCGGTTTTACAGGCTGCCCTTCGCGGCAGGCCGTTTTATATCGGTGCGCTGGGCAGCCATCGGACACATTGTCAGCGCAGCCAATCGCTGAGGGAACGTGGCTGGAGCGAAGGCGATATCGCGCGGATCAAAGCCCCGATCGGCATCTTTCCCAAAGCCCGCGATGCGCGATCGCTGGCGCTTTCGGTGCTGGCAGACGTGGCGGCGGCCCGCCTGCAAACCGGGGAACCGTGATGCTCTTCCCCGTGGTGATCATTCTGGCCGCCGGGCGCGGCGAACGTTTCCGGGCGAGCGGCGCCACAACGCATAAACTCGACGCTATCCTGCACGGCCAAACCGTGTTAACGCATGTGATTCAGGCGGTAAAGGACGCAGGGCTGGCGTGGCATTTGGTCAGGCCGGAAGGCGGCACGCGTGGCATGGGCGAATCCATTGCATTAGGCGTCCGCGCCACGTCACACGCCGCAGGCTGGTTGATTCTTCCCGGCGATTTACCACTGATTCAGCCCGATTCACTGCGGCGCATCGCCGAAGGGTTACGCGAAAAACCGATGGTGGTGCCGCACTATCGCCAGCAGCAAGGGCATCCGGTGGCATTCAGCCATGACTTTCTGTCGCAGCTGGCGGCCCTGACGGGCGATTCCGGCGCGAAAGAAATTGTTCGTAGCGCCCGGCTTCACCATCAGGTCCTGGATCTGGCCTTACAGGACGCTGGGATTAGGCACGACATCGACACGCTGGCGGATTTAGCGGCGGTACAGCAGGTGCTTAACCTGCGTCAATGACGAAGAACAACAGACTGAAACGTCGCTCAAATTCCCGTTATCCCAAGCCCCTCCGCCGTGCCGTCGACTACAGTTAATCTTATCAATCATTTGTAGAACAACTTACCTTATGAGTTTTTCGCTAAGGACTCACTTGTTCACGCGGCTGCGGCTGCTGATTTCAATCGCTGCGGGCGTTATCTGTTATTTCGCCCTTCCCGTTTCGGCAGGTACGCTGCAACGCATATTGATCGGCTGGAACGTTGTGGCCTGGCTGTACCTGATATTCATCTGGTTTCAGATGTTGCGGACCGACGTGAAAGATATTCCGCGTATCGCCAAAATTCAGGATCAAAGCGCTGCGCTGGTGTTGGGTATGGTTATCGTCGCATGTATGGCCAGCATCGTGGCGATTCTGAGCGAACTCTCTTCCCTGCACTCGCTTTCCGGCACGCCGCGTATTCTGCATCTTGTCCTGACGGCAACGACGCTGATTGTCTCTTGGGCATTGCTGCCAAGCTCATTCGCGATGCATTATGCACACCATCATTACCTCCATCGCGGCAAGGGGGTTTCGCCGATGATCTTCCCGGAAAAGCCCAAAGATCCCGGTTACTGGGATTTTCTCTATTTTGCTTTTACGATTGCCGTTGCGTCACAAACCGCGGATGTTGCGACGGGCACCACCGAGATGCGCCAGATTACGCTCCTGCAGTCCGTCATCTCATTTGTCTTTAATCTGGCGATTTTAGGATTATCGGTCAACGTCGGCGCCGGATTGCTGAGCTGAATCTTAATTGATGAGAAATTCTAATTAACCCTAGCGTATTACACCCTCTAATCAAATAAATCACCCTGCGCTATTCTTTGCCCACACAACCGCGAAGGATAACGTCATGCAATCTGTAAAACTGAACAACGGCATTGAAATGCCCCTGCTGGGCTTTGGTGTATTTCAGATGACGGATGCCGCCGAATGCGAGCGCGCCGTAGTTGAGGCCATCGAAACCGGCTATCGACTGATTGATACCGCCGCCTCTTATCAGAATGAAACTCAGGTCGGCAATGCATTGAAACAGAGCGGTATCGCGCGCGATGAACTGTTTGTCACCACCAAACTGTGGCTGCAGGACACACATTACGAAGGCGCTAAAGCCCAGTTCGAACGCTCACTCAATCGCCTGCAGCTGGACTACGTCGACCTGTATCTGATTCACCAACCTTATGGCGACGTGCACGGCGCATGGCGCGCGATGGAAGAGCTGCATCAGGCCGGGAAAATCCGCGCCATTGGCGTGAGCAACTTCCACCCGGACCGTCTGGCCGACCTTACTGCATTTAATAACGTGATTCCGGCGGTTAACCAAATTGAAGTGAACCCGTTCAACCAACAGCTGCACGCGGTACCGTGGATGCAAACTCACGGGATCCAGCCTGAAGCATGGGCGCCGTTTGCCGAAGGGAAAAACGGCCTGTTCCAGCATCCGGTGTTGACCACCGTCGGTGCGAAATACGGCAAAAGCGTCGGCCAGATTGTCCTGCGTTGGATCTTCCAGCGCGGCATTGTGTCGCTGGCGAAAACGGTGCGTAAAGCGCGAATGGAAGAAAACATCAATATTCTCAACTTCGAACTGAGTCAGGAAGAAATGCTGCAAATCACCGCCCTCGACAGCGCCACCAGTGCATTCTTCTCGCATCGCGATCCGGCGATGGTGCAGTGGCTGACCGGTCGTAAACTCGACGTGTAATGAGGAATTGTTAATGCAAAAACGTTATCTGGGTAAATCTGGCCTTGAAGTCTCAGCGCTGGGTCTGGGCTGTATGGGTCTCAGACACGGTTATGGTCCACCCGGATGTGCCGATTAAAGACGTCGCAGGCGTGGTAAAAGAGCTGATTGTGGAAGGGAAAGTGAAACACGTCGGCCTGTCCGAAGCGGGCGCGCAAACTATTCGCCGGGAACATGCCGTGCAGCTCGTTGGGCAAAGGCTTCCTGACCGGGGCCATCAAATCCGGTACCACTTTCGGTGCGGATGATTTCCACAGCAAAGTGCCGCATTTTGCCGCCGAGGCCATTGAAAATTGTCGGTGACCGTTATCCGGCCGCACTTCAGGCTCGCGTAGGTCGTTAAAGTTCTGGCTGGCTTGTCACTGTTGGCAAGCCAGCTATTCCGAATAGCGCAGCGCGTCGATCATCAGCGCAAATGCCGGAGGATGCTGTTTGCGACTCGGGTAATACAAATAATATCCCGGGAACGACGGGCACCATTCCTGCAACACCTGAACCAGCTCGCCGGATTCAACCTGTGCCTGAATCGCATCTTCAGGAATGCAGGCAAGTCCAAACCCGGACAGCACCGCGTCGATGCGTTCCGGCAACAGATTAAACGTTAGCTGTCCGTCCACTCTGACCCGCAGCGGCTTCCCTTCCCGCTCGAACTCCCAGTGATAAAGCCCCCCGGCAGTCGGCAAACGCATGTTGATACACTGATGATGCTGTAGCTCATGCGGCGTTTTCGGGGCCGGGTTTTCCGCGAAATAGGCCGCTGAGCCCACCACCGCCATCCGCATATCCGGGGCAATCCGTACCGCAACCATATCTTTGTCCACGCTTTCACCCAGACGAATGCCCGCATCAAAGCGCCCTTCCACGATATCGACAAAGCCGTTATCCACCACCAGCTCAACCTTAATCTCCGGATATTCACGCAGAAACGGTTTCAGCTTTGGCCACAGCACGCTGCGTGCTGAATGCTCTCCGGCGGAAATACGGATATTACCAGAGGCGCTCCCGTTCATTTGAATGAGCGTGGACAGCTCCTGCTCGAGGTCAGCAATGCGCGGTTCGAGGCAGGCGATAATCCGCTCGCCCGCTTCTGTCGGCGCCACGCTGCGGGTGGTTCGGGTCAGCAGTCGGATGTTCAGCCGCTCCTCCAGCGCCTTAATGGCATGGCTCAGTGCCGACTGCGAAACCCCCAGCTTACCGGCGGCTTTGGTAAAACTTCGCTCTCTGGCCACCACCAGAAAGATCTGCAATTCATTGAAGTTTTCTTTAAGCATGAGCTTATTCCTTTTTGAACACGACGACGGGAGTGGACCAACAAGGGAGAGTAACAGCTAGCGCCTGCGATTGCTTCCAGGGAAACGTGCAGCCACCCAGTGAGGGTTCGCGGCAATTAAATGCATGCCTGATATTTGCGGAACGTAATTATTACAGATATTTGGATTCGGACTTATTACATCAAGAACAATCCCATTTACATCAATACAACCTGCTCAGGTCGGTGTATATTAACTGCCCAGAGAAATTTTGCGTAATTCCGGGCCGATGAGCGAGACGTTCTGAATCAATCTCAGCGCCTGAAGGACGAGTTAAAGCATATAAAGGAATGACATGTACGGGTTAGTTTTGATTATCTCATTTGCCACTGGCGCGACTCAAAGCAACGTTATCGGGGCCTACAGCAGCCTGGCGCAGTGTGAGGCGGCATCGCAATCCCACCCTTCTGACACACATTGCGCTTACATCGATCCAGATAAGGGCCTGCTCGCAGTCAAACCCAAAAACAACGATGCCACGCAGTCCTGGCACCAATATCGCGCGTCAAATCGGTCCGAAGTACTTATGCCCCCTGACGCGCTGCCTGCCTAATAGAAAGCCCCTTCCAATTCCTGATGATATATCGATAACACTATTCAGAAATGTGTAGGGGTTATTAATCAATGGTGATTCACTTTTCTATTTTTGCAGTTGGTAAAGCGACTCTTTTTTGTTATAGGTATGTTAACAACACAATACAAAAGGCTCAGTGAATGAGAACACAAAAGAAATGTATGGGGTATGTCGCTATCGTCGTCGATGATTATGATCGCGCCATCGACTACTACACAAACAAGCTCGGCTTTACGCTTGTGGAAGATACTCCCCAGCCCGGTAAACGCTGGGTTGTCGTCACACCTAACCCGGAAAGTGACTGCAATTTGCTACTTGCCAGAGCATCGAACGACAGACAGAAAAACTTCATCGGTGATCAATGTGGTGGGCGGGTTTTCCTCTTCCTTCAAACAGATGATTTCTGGCGCGATTACAACGCGATGAAAGATGCTGGTGTGCATTTCTGCGAAGAGCCACGACAGGAAGAATACGGAACAGTAGTTGTGTTTGAAGATCTTTACGGGAACCGCTGGGATTTGTATCAGAACGCATAATCATAGGGGGCTAGCCTCCTTTCTTAGAAGCCCGTTGGTATTATTTGTCCTTAGACGCTAGCCATTCATCATGAGAAATGCTGAACATAAGGCTTGCTGACAGGTTCTCAACGTCTTCGATTTTTTCTAAAAACCTCAGACCGGCTTTTTCAAGAACTCTCCTTGAAGCAAGGTGGTTATCTCGAACTACACCGACAATTTCTTGCAGGCCGATTTCATCAAATCCGTAACGTATAGCCCTTTTGGAAAGTTCAGTTGCATACCCTTTCCCCCATGCGTCCGGCTCAAATCTGTACCCTAAGGTATTAGTTACCTTCCCGTTAAATTCACTGACAAAAACCCCACCAAAGCCGATGATGTGCTCAGGCTTCTCCTTTTTCATTATTGCCCAATCATTAAACCCGTATGCTTCTGTCTTGATAATACGTCTTTCGAGAGATTGCCTTGATTGCTCAATGTCGAGGTGTGGGCCAGCAGGATTAAAAGTCTGTGTTCTGGGGTCGCCAGAAACTTACGGGCGTGAATCTTGCGGTTGTTGCGCTTTGTCGCGGCGCTTTTGGGCGCGTTTGACATGTTCTCACCTCGATTTGCTAATTTTCTATACTGATCAAGATACTGGAGGCTATCCAAAATTGAGGAACAATGACAAATACAAAACCTTTGGGTAATACTCGACCTTTACGTGCCGTGATGGGCACATAAGAGAAAGGGAGCGTAGCGACTTCGTTAGAAGATCTGCGGCTGTCAGATTGTCTCTCTATCTTCCTGTTATCAGGTGATCGTTATACTCTGGTGAACGCTACCGTGACAGAGCCGGATTCATTCCCGATCCGGTTAGTCTTCCCATCATTTCGCCTGTTAATCCATTCAGCTATACACCACTCAAAGCCAGGGCTTACGAATGAGTTGCTTCTGAACTTTCGGTTTTCTGGTGCTTCACAGCACGGATCACCCACAGCCCCCGCACGAAGGGGAGAAGATAGAGATTCGTTATCATGTTGTGTGGGCCTGGCTGCCCTGTTAGCGCGATTCAGTTTTACAAAGCAAGTGACGCTGTTCATGCAAGGTTAACATGCTTCTACAGGGTGGACGCTTCGCACACCTGCCCATGCAATATATACGGATAACCGCCCATACATTACACAGGCGTTTAAACGTGTTAAGACGGGATCAAAAGTGACGGGGGAAATTACGTAAGCCTTTGATTTTATTGAATGGTGCCGATAATAGGAGTCGAACCTACGACCTTCGCATTACGAATGCGACGTTATTATATTTTCACCCCTTTAAAAACCCACCCTTAAAACAATAAATCAATTATAAAACATTAAGTTATAAAAAACACCTGTTGATAAAAATTGACAGATGTTGATGTTCATTCCCCCATTTTACTTACACTAGCCGTTACATTATGGTGATGTAACCTTTCTCATTTGGAGCCCCAGAATGGCACTTCCAAGACAAAAACTCACCTTCGAGCGCATTCGAAAATTTGCTTTAACTGAAGGGAAAAACCAAGCATTTCTTTGGGATGCGGATGTAACAACTCTGGCATGCCGGGCAACTCGCGGAACAAAAGCTTTTGTGTTCCAAAGCGTATATGCGGGAAAAACCCTTCGCATGACCATTGGCAACATTAACGATTGGAGGATTGATGATGCCAGGGCCGAAGCCAGGCGGCTGCAAACATTAATCGATACAGGGATAGATCCGCGTATAGCTAAGGCAGAAAAAATTGCTGCCGTAGAATCACAGCAGGCTGAATCTCGTAAAACGAAGGTAACCTTCACAAGCGCTTGGGAAGATTACCTTGAAGAATTGAGAACCGGAATCAGCGCAAAAACTAAACGCCCATATTCGACTCGATACATTGCCGATCACATTAACTTGTCCAGCCGTGGAGGCGAAAGTAAAAAAAGAGGCCGGGGCCCAACCTCGGCTGGACCATTGGCTAGCTTACTCGACCTACCGTTATCGGAACTAACACCAGAGAACATTGCCGCATGGCTAAGTACAGAGAGACAAAATCGGCCTACCGTCACTGCTCATGCCTACCGTCTGTTGCGTGCATTTATCAAATGGGCTAATTACCAGAAAAAATATCAGGGAATAATCCATGGCGATATTGCACAAGATCATAACGTGAGAAAAGTGGTTCCAGTATCAGCGAGTAAAGCGGGAGATTGCTTACAAAAAGAACAGTTAAAAATCTGGTTCAGTGCCGTACGTAGCCTCAATAATCCCATTGCATCGGCCTATCTCCAGGTACTTTTGCTCACCGGTGCACGGCGTGAAGAAATTGCGTCACTTCGGTGGTCTAACGTAGATTTCAAATGGTCAAGCATGAGGATTAAAGACAAGATCGAAGGCGAACGTATCATCCCTCTCACTCCTTATGTTTCTGAGCTGTTAAGTGCGCTAGCGCAATTCCCAAATTCTGACGTAAATAAGGAGGGTTGGGTTTTCAGAAGTAACAGCAAAAGTGGCAAAATTATTGAACCGCGTTCAGCACACAACAGAGCGTTAGCTCGAGCTGAGTTACCACATATCAGCCTTCACGGCTTACGCCGTAGTTTTGGCACTCTTGCTGAATGGGTTGAAGTGCCAACAGGTATTGTTGCTCAAATTATGGGACACAAACCAAGTGCACTGGCGGAAAAACACTACCGCCGTCGTCCGTTAGATCTGTTGCGCAAATGGCATGAAAAAATTGAGAGGTGGATCTTACAGCAAGCAAATATTGTAAAAAAATAACCGTTGATATGCGTTGATTTCATTTAATATCAATAGATTACAGAACAAGACCCATCGTTGACATAAGTGTATTTTAAGGTTTAAATTCCATCGTCCACTTTAAAATCAGGAGATAAAGCATTATGTCTAATTCTTTGATGAGTTCTGCGCAAACTAGCTCAAAGGCTCGAATAGTACGGGTCGTGGGTAAGATCAAAGTTGTTCGTTCTAGTAAGCAGCGACAAACCTGTGCTGAGTCCATATTTCAGGAAAGACAGGTGAACATCAGGATTCGAGCTGCTCTTGGACACCTCAATGAAAAAAACTCTTTATACAAAAAAAACAATCGACATAAAACTTTGGGCGTTTTTTTTGCACGTATCATCTCGCACAAAAATCAGGCCGAAAACTCGCAAGGTAATGCGTCTAAATCAACTAAAAGTACCTCATCCGGCTCAAGCGAAGGTAGTGACCCTGACCCTGAAGCTTATTCAAGCTTGGCTTTTTCGTTTTCTTTTTGGTCCTTTCTTTCCCTTTTAATTTCATTACTTTTTGTATATGCCTGCATCTCAATCATTGAGGTGGTAGCATGAGCATATATGAGCAATCCAGAACATCTCTATCTGAGCTTGTTTCCACAAGTGAGTTAGCACATCTATTAAACCTTAAAGCCCAAACAATTCGAAAATGGCTTTGCCAAGACAAGCTGCCTAATGGTTTACCACGCCCAAAGAAAATTAACAGCCGACATTATTGGTTACGCAAGGACATTGATAGGTTCCTATTAACCTTCTCAGTATATTGTAATTAACAGCAGCATCAAAATCATAACTCCCCAGCTATTCTAAAGAATAGCTGGCTTAATTAACAGAAACCATCCATCAATAACAGAGAATAAATCACCACCGTTTATCACATTTTACATTAACGAAAGTCAAGGATACATATGAAAAAACGCATCACTTTCAGCGCAAACAAAAAATCAACTATTGATGCAATTGACGACTATAGCAATGCAAAGGGATACTCTAGATCTGAGGTGATATCATTTTTGTTAAACGCCACAGTCCCCGCCTTAAATAAAATAACATCGCAATATCATATAGCTCAAACTTTGGAGTCAACATTAGGCTGTATTTTTGAAGAGAAGGAATCCTTAACAGCACGTAGTGAGCCGAAATTAACCTACGAAGAGTTTTTTTACTCTGTATGGAACACTCACATTCGACACAGGAACGAGGTTGTCGATCAAGATTTTTATGCGCACAAAATACCTCATGATAAGATGGGTAAGAGCGAAAAAAAATTAATTCATGAAAAGCTCTCATACATTATAAAAAGTTTTAATGTGAAAAAAGCAATTTTTATTTACACAGATCGGCGCGTGAACCACAAACATCTCATTGCAGGAGGGTTATCCAATATCATACTGATAAAGGAAACAGTCTACGATGGTTGTTTTTTTGATTTGAGCAGCATTGTGATTATGCCAATCTTTGAACTTATTACATTTGGAGTTGAAGCAGTATTGAAAAGAAATAAAATCCCCCCTAAACAATCATGCTATTGCTGGATACCAATTTATTACACAAATGATCTAGCGGTAATAGTTCCGGTAATTTCCGAAGGCGATACACCTCAAAAGGCGATGAAAGGAGGAG
Source organism: Scandinavium manionii (assembly GCF_024764775.1). Classification (NCBI taxonomy): domain Bacteria; kingdom Pseudomonadati; phylum Pseudomonadota; class Gammaproteobacteria; order Enterobacterales; family Enterobacteriaceae; genus Scandinavium; species Scandinavium manionii. Next base: position 836,362 of record NZ_JALIGC010000040.1, read on the forward strand.
ATGCCATCATTATTAACCCCTTTAACGGTGAAGTAAACCATACATTCTGATACCAATGTTAAGCATAACCACTTAGTTTGCATACATCTCGACAGTATGGAGTTAGTGCCTAATAGCTAGATGAGGGCAAAAGATGCCTACTAACAAAACAAAATCAAAGAAAATGCAGGGAAGACCTGAAGGAAGTAAATATTCCCAGCTAGTTCAGAATGAGAAGGCTAAGCATTACTCTCAATCCAAGGTGGCAAAGATCTTAGGAATAAGCATCTCCACGGTAAAAAGACACTGGGATAATGGTATCTTTGGGTGATTATAATTGCAGAGTTACTTTTTAAGTATTTTACTGCATGGGTAATGGGTCGATAACAAATTTTATTGTTGGAAAGGTATTATATAGCAATGATTACTATCAACAGTTAATCAACATAACTAACTACAGACATTCATCTGTGTCTTATCATATTACTCTATACGGCTTTAGAAAACCGTAGAGCTAAGTACAAGGGTATACATATGGAATTATATCATGGTTCCCATGGTGAGCATGTGCTCGCTTATAGAAAGCATATTGAGCGAGTCGTTAATGATGCGGTCAGTGAATTCCCTAGAACAATGGCATTACGTGTTGATGCCCATTACCCCCCTATTTTAGATAGAGGTGATACGGTTTGCTGCTTTCCTAATCTGGAGCCTGGCGCGATATCACGTTTCCGAAATGCGTTAAATGCCATACTGGAGGCCAATGAGAAAGCTAGAGCAGTCCCCGGTAAAAGAATATATCCAAACCGTATTCGTCATGTTTGGGTGCGGGAGTTTTCTGATGAGGGTAAATGTCACTTTCATCTTGGTCTTTTTTTTAATAAAGATGCCTATTATCACTTGGGAGATTATGAAACTGAAAGTAATCTACGAAAGATGATTGTAAGGGCATGGTACAGTGCACTGGGGTTGGAACTGGATGATTATCCCGGATTAGTTCATTATCCTGAAAATTGTCGCTATATATTAGATGTCAATGATTTTAGATTTGAAGAAGAATACAACAACCTACTGAACCGTTTGGATTATCTAGCAAAGCTCGATACTAAAGTATTTGGTGATGGTGACCGTAATTTCGGCTGTAGTCGAGGTTGATTTATTTTTTACAACAATGGTCTTTCTTATGGATGGAAAGGCCTGGTTGTAGTGGTCAACAAAAACTGGCCACGACTTTAGAGTTTTTTCAGAACAATCTTTCTGATTCATTCGGCGTCAAACCACCATTATATTGATGAGGTTTGAGCTGGCTGCAATATCCTGTGATGTAATTCGTTATTGCCGTGCTGGCTTCGCTAAAATTCACGTAGCCGTTATCCGGTACCCACTCTGTTTTCAGGCTTCTGAAGAACCGTTCCATTGGGCTGTTATCCCAGCAATTCCCCCGGCGACTCAGGCTTTGCTTTATCTGACACATCCACAGTAATGGCCTGAAATTCCTGATGGTTTATTGGCTGCCTTGGTCCGAGTGATACAGTAAATTAGCCGGCTTTCCTCGCGCTTCCCAGGCCATGGACAGCGCTTTAGCTGTCAATGCAGAATCCGGGAAAAATGACATCGCCCAGCCAACCGGTTTACGGGAAAACAAATCGAGTACTACAGCCACATGACAGCAGAGTTAACTCAGTAACGAATGGTTGCAGATGGAGCTGCCGGACAGATCGCCGTAAGGCGGCCGGTTTCGGCCCTCAGGCGCAAACCCATTCAGCCCCTCCGGGGGCTTTTTTGTGTCTGTCGCCCAGCGACATATTCCGCAGCGGATTCAACATAACGTCCTATGTGGCGTAGCTTATGGGTATTCGCATTCACCCATTCCCATTTTACTTGACTACCTTTTCGCAAATTATTTGGTCGTTTTCTACAAAACACTGGGATTAAGCAACCCTAATTGACGGGCAGCTTTGAGCGAGGATCGGACGTAAAACAACTGTAAAAAAACTATTTAACTCAGGCAGACATATCAAGGTTCAGTGAAAATGTCTAATCACTGGCTCGTTAGAGATGTCCATATGTTGAAAAGGCCGCTGCGAAAATACCTCCCGCAGCGGCCTCTTTAGCATAACGTCATTGTGCACATCATTTTTAATTATGGGTTTAACTCAAATTGTTCCCCATTTATTAATTTTCGCAATAAATCCAGTGCCTCAGATGAGTATTTTCCGACACCACTTTTTCCAGATTTAATGAAAACATGATAATTGTTGTCTGATGCTTTAATGTTGAAGTCGGTTAGCTTTCTTAATTTCTCAAATTCTTGATTAACATAGTGCCACGATCCCATATCGAGAATCCTTGCCAGATCAGACATTGTATATGGGAAACTAGCATTTAGTGCCTGCCCATTATTGAGTTCAGCGATACCATACATTTTTGCTAATGCATCATCATGTTCTGCAATATCGCGGAACATCTCAAAATCGTATGGAAGCTCTTGTTTAACAAGGGATTCTGATGCGAATGTGTACGTTCTGGCTAGAAATGCACGCACCAGTTTTGGATTAACACTAATTTCCGGTGTATTAGATGATAACGCATCAAAAATCCAACCAAAATCATTTGCGTATATCACCTTGATTCGAATGCTTTTATTCTCACCAACACCGATTAGCAATTCCTTCTGATGAGAACCAGTGGCCTCGCAGTCCTTACTGAAGGAGACAAGATAAATATTTGGAATCAATGCATTATTGGGAGCGATGATTTCATCTATATCAGAGAGAATTGCCTTTATGTTTTCATCATTGATGCTGTACCCAAAGAAAAACAAAGGGTGTTCAGCAAAATATGTTAGCAACTTAGCACTAATATATTTCTTACGTTTATAGAAATCAACATAATCTTCATTTGTAATAACAATACTTTCAACTTCATGACTGCTACCATGAATTTTCATGATTTCGCCATAAGATGAATAATTCACTTTAACAACGTTATGACCAACTATTGCCTGATAATTGTCAAATATTTTTTCTAATGTGTCGTCATAATTTGTTGTAATTATTGCATGAGGTTTTACTTTCCTTAATTTCTGAACTTCCTCTGTATATTCCATGTTCGAGAAATCAACGGAGTTTGATAATTCATTCAGAATGGATGCAATTTCATGCTTAATATAAATATCTTTTGGAGTCGTTCCTTCAAAGTATGTCTCTGGATAGCGATCCTTGCCATCATCCCAAGCCCATTCAGCATAGAAGTCACAAAAATCGCTAGCAATCAATGGCTTGTTATCACCCTTTGTTTGGCTGTAGTAACCATAAGGGCGTTTGATCAAGGGGCAGATTTCCGCTAGTTGCTTCAGTAGACCTTCCCAGTCAGGCGCTTTTATATATCGTTGTGAAATACCTGCACCCATGAATAAAATGGGTTGGACTTGTAAGCTTTCAAGGCAAGATTTAACATCTTCGATTATTTCTTCTTGATATTCCGTAAAGTCCATATAGTTACCTCAGGGATAGGTGATTGCTATGTGATGCACCGCGAAGCGGTAAGGGGCTTTATGACACCCGAACTTTACCCCGGTTTCACGGCGTTTCCTTTGTATATAATATCATTGAAGTTATTTGCGTTTCTCAGAAATCTTCTTAGGATGTGATTGCAATAGCTGCAACACAGCGCACACATCGCGGCTGATCAGTGAGTATGAAGTGGTTTACTTAATTTGGCCGCCTGAATAGAGAGACAAAATGTCTGCTTTTGGCACAGACCTGCCTGTGAAAAGATCCTGGGGCTGCGTTGAACGGGATATCGACGTTATTCTCCCGTTGACTTAATTGACTGCGCCAATTCAGGACTCCGTTTAGGAAACGGAAAATATTGTAAGTTATGATGGTTTTCTGTACTGACTGATTGCAATCAGGCGAAAAGGTCAATACTTCCCTTCAGCCAGCTTTCTATTGTTTCGCCAAATATTTCCGCATCAGTGCATTTTGTAGTGTCACGCCACGACAGACAGGAAAACCCCGTTCCACTACATGAAAGCCGTGCCGTAGAAAGAACTCTTCCGCAGCCTTACTCACATTTGAAGTAAGTTCACCCATTCCAAGTTGTCTAGCTTCTTCATGAATGCAATTCATCAGTAGTGTCCCTACTCCCTGTCTCGGGTAGGTTCCCGAGACAAAGAAATGGTCAATGTACCCATTCGGCTGAACATCTGCATATCCAGCTATTTCCCCATCCACTTCAACAACAAAGGGGCGCAGCTCCTTCATGTAATTGGCCCATTGTTCCGGGTCGATATCTGGTGGAGCCCAGGCCTCTATTTGTTCATGTGTGTAGTAGTGTGATGCGATGGTATGTACAGAAGATAAAAAGACCCTGAATAACGCAATTTCATCCCCATTAGTGAACCTTCTGATTTTCATAAAACCTCGTTAGTCGTAACGCGTTCTGCCTGCCGGTAAAGGGTCTGGATGCTACATACTTGAGAGCAACTATAGCCTGTGGCATCTGCTGTTTCCCGGATATTCAGTTTTTTAACCTGTCGGTAGTACAGCACTTTCTGGTGCCTAATGGTTTTAACAGCAAGCGATCTGTTTTTAGTCTGAGTATCTGCATACGTTCATCTCCTTACTCAGAAGGAGTACGGTTTTATCGTAGTTACTCAGGCACCACTCATGCTTTTTGATAACCGCCGGTGGGATCTTCTCTATATCTTTGACGGTACCAAATCCCATTGACCCGTAAAAACCTTCAAGCTCAGCAAAAGGTAAACAGTAAAGAACTGACAGACCTGAGTTCTTAATTAGGAAATCTACCACCTTACGGGCGATCCCCAGACCCTCATTGCCGGGAAAAACATAAATTCCCCCAAGCTCGCCGCTTTCTGTATCGATTGTTACAACTCTACCTTGACCAACAATATTATCGCCATCAGTCGCCAATACGATTAGTTCCCCTGCAAGTGACGGAACAAAATCAATCTCAGTATAGCGCTCGTTAACGATGGCGAGATCAGCGTTGGTGGCGATTCTTAAAGAAATTTGCATCATTCTCCCTACATCTCTTTATCTGTATTTTTCAGCTTTTGATTTTCAACCATAATACTTGGTGTAAATATCAAACAATAACGGTCAAGAAACATATTAGATATAGCCTAAATGTTTGAATATTTTCTGATAGATTTCACGCACCACTTTGCTTTTATTTTCGTGATATTGTTGAATATCTAAGCTACAACCTTTAATTGCATCTAATTTAACGTCAGCATATAGCTGGCAGTCCTTCTTTGACTGTCGCAACCAATCTCGAAAAAGCACATGTCGGATTGTTTCAGGAGTGTCTTGAGTGAAAACATGAAGGTTAACTCTGGGATTATCGTAATGAAAAAGACGATGTCCATGGAAGCGAGGCTCACGCACAATTAGTTTATACCCAAGACTCTCAAGTGCTAATACATAAGTTTTTTCATCTGTAGCATCAGCAACTGTCAAATCAATATCAATAACGGGTTTGGCAGCCAGACCAGGTACCGCCGTAGAACCTATATGATCAATTCTTAGTAAATTCGAACCTAATTTATTTTTAATAGTGGATGCTAACGATGAATATATTTCCGGCCACAGGGGATCATAAGCAACGACCGCAACATTCTCAATCGGCGGTACGCCATTAACAAAATAACTATCCTGAGGATCAATGACATAATGCTGCATTATTTCTTTTGGGCTAACCATAAACCAACACCTATCGACCATACAAATTATGAACAATAGCGTACAGGAGATGGGTTTGGATGTCTCTCAAACGTCCGCTCTTGGCACAGAACGGCCTATCAGCATAGTAAAAATATTCAGATATATATCATCATCCTGAACGCACCACCATAACGGCGAACCCACAACGGATTCGCCGTTTTTGTTTTCTTTATTTCAGGAGATGCCATGAGAAATCAAGCAGGCCTGCAGCCCCTGCAGAACTCACTTACGGGATTACCGCAATGGGCCTCAGAGCGAGTCATGCAGCAAATACGTCAGCTTACAAACCATGAGCCGGTCATCGGCATTATGGGCAAAACTGGTGCCGGTAAATCATCCCTCTGCAATGCCCTGTTTCAGGGCGAAGTTTCACCCGTTAGTGATGTGACAGCCGGTACCCGTGAGCCCTTGCGCTTCCGTCTGAAGGTTGGTGAGCGGAGCATGTTACTGGTGGATTTACCAGGTGTTGGTGAAAGCAAGGTGCGAGATACAGAGTATGCGGCACTCTACCACCAGCAGTTACCGAAGCTTGACCTGGTGCTGTGGCTGATTAAAGCTGATGACCGAGCACAGGCTGTTGATGAGCAGTTTTACCATCAGGTTATTGGTGAGCAGTACCGTCACAGAGTACTTTTCGTTATCAGTCAGGCTGACAAGATTGAACCAACGGATACCCTCGGTAGCGGGTTATCAACTGCTCAGAAACGTAGCATCAGTCGTAAAATCGTTGCCCTTCATGAGCTGTTCCAGCCCGTTCATCCGGTCTGTGCGGTATCGGTGCGCACGAAGTGGGGACTCAGGGTTATGGCAGAGCGTATGGTCCGCAGCCTGCCGCGTGAGGCCAGCAGTCCGGTAGTGGCGCAACTGCAGCGCCCCTTTCGTACTGAACAGGTAAAGGAGAAAGCGCGCAGTGATTTTGGTGAAACGGTCGGTGCCGCGCTGGATATAGTGTGCAACGTACCCCTTATTCCCGCCCCGGTACGCACGGTGATACGTGCCGTGCGTGACACGGTGGTCTCTGTGGCCCGCGCCGTATGGGATTTTTTCTTCTGAGTTTCCTTTTCTTACTTCCTGCCGTTAATCCAGATATCTGAGGTGTTATATGTCCCGTTTAGCTTCCCGCTTTGGTGCGGCGAACCTCGTTCGTCGTGACCGCCCGCTGACTGATGATGAGCTCATGCGCTTTGTGCCCAGCGTGTTCAGTCAGGAAAAACATGAATCACGCAGCGCACGTTATACCTATATCCCGACCATTACCCTGCTGGACAGCCTGCGGCGTGAAGGCTTTCAGCCATTCTTTGCCTGCCAGACGCGTGTACGTGACCCGGAGCGCCGCGAGCACACCAAACATATGTTACGCCTGCGTCGTGCCGGGCAAATCACCGGTAAACAGGTGCCGGAAATAATTCTGCTGAATTCGCACGATGGCACCAGCTCGTACCAGATGCTGCCGGGGCTGTTTCGCCAGGTTTGCCAGAACGGGCTGATTTGTGGTGAGACCTTTGGCGAGGTACGGGTTCCGCATAAAGGAGACGTGGTGAGTCAGGTGATAGAAGGGGCGTATGAGGTGCTGGGGATTTTTGACCGGGTGGAGGAAAAGCGCGATGCCATGCAGTCGCTGATGCTGCCACCTCCGGCCCGTCAGGCACTGGCAAAAGCCGCTCTCACTTATCGCTTTGGCGAGGACCACCATCCGGTAACCGAAGCTCAGGTTCTCACTCCCCGCCGTTACGAAGATTACAGCGATGACCTGTGGACTACCTATCAACGTCTGCAGGAAAACCTGATAAAAGGCGGACTCAGTGGCCGTAATGTTAAAGGCGGGCGGACGCACACCCGTGCCGTACGTGGCATTGACGGGGATGTGAAGCTTAACCGGGCACTGTGGGTGATGGCGGAAACATTGCTTACACAACTGCAGTAGTCATTACCTTTGTTGCCATGTTGTTAATATCGGACACCACCTGTCCGCATTGCAACGTACTGACAGATCTCACTCCCTCGAAGATGACCTGTAACCCCCACCACATCTGACTTTTGCAGAAATGAAAAATAGTTTCTGCAGTGTCCATACCCTGTCCGCCCCCCTCTTTAAAGTATTCACATCATTTTCAGTCAGTTAACTTTCACGGAGAACCATTCATGACACAGGCAGAACGCCGCCATGACCGGCTGGCTGTCAGGCTGTCACTGATAATCAGCCGTCTGGTGGCGGGGGAGACGCTGAGCGTACGCAAACTTGCCGCTGAGTTTGGCGTGTCAGTGCGCACACTGCGGCGGGATTTTCGTGAGCGGCTGATGTATCTGGACCTGGAATATCAGTCCGGCTACTGCCGCTTACGTACTGCTGGCAGTGAGATGCAGATGGTGCCAGATGTGCTTATCTTTGCCCACCGGAGCGGGCTGGCCGGGCTTTTTCCTGGCCTTGACCGCCGCCTGGTGAACGCACTGCTGATGTGTGACGAGTCTCCCTGCGTGATATCGCCCGCCAATCCGCTCCCTTCACCGTCTGGCTCATTGTCTTTCTGGCGGTTGATTCAGGCTATTACCGGGCGCAGGCGGGTGATGCTGATTGCGGATGGACAGCGCTGTGAGCGACTGGCTCCCTGTCGGTTGCTCATCCACCAGCAGGCCTGGTACCTGGTGGGTGAGCACGGCGGACATATCGCCGTATTCACCCTAGATGAAATCCATCTGGTTCAGCCCCTGCAGGAGACGTTCCGCCGTAATGACAGTCTGTGCCGCCTGGCTGAAGACCCGGTGTTCATTCAGGCCTTGCCCCATTTTCGCTTTATCCAGCAGTCACTGCTTGCGTTTGTTCCGGCTGACAACTCACCGGAATAGCACAGGCTTTGTTATCAACCCGGCAACAGGGAGGAGCCCTATGCCCGTTATTGCCATTATCGCCATTGTTGTCATCGTCATCATTCTCAACAAAACCGGGGTGTCCGACAGCCTCACGGCCCTGACACTTGGCACCGTTGCTGCACTGCTGACGGGCGGTGGCGCAGCCGGTGCCGCCAGTGTTGCGCTGACGCCGTTCATCGGTGTTCCGGTAGGTATTTTCGTAGGGATTTATGTCTTTGCCAAAGTCGTTCGTCTGATTTCAGGAAAAAAATAATGAAACGTAAAACACTCCCTCTGCTGGCACTGGTTGCCACCACCCTGTTGCTGAGCGCCTGCGATGACAGGAGTGATGACCTGAAAGCCATCAGCAAATTCAAGGACCTCACGCCTCCGCGCTTCAGTGACGTGGTCAGCCGCCAGGATGATGTCAGTGAGGAATGGGCACAGATTGGCTTCTCCACCGGTCTCACCCTGCAGGTCTTACGTACCCGCCAGTCGCCGGAAGGTTGCGAGGGCGGCAGTTACTACTACCTGGTGGATATGGAGGAAAAAACCGTGCAGCCGCTGATGAATGCGCTGTGTATTGCCGACAACATCAAACTGGAATACCACGAGGTCACGGACCCGCATACGAAGGAAAAATACTTCGAATACTCCCATGACGGCAAACTGATGGGACGGCTGCTGATACCGTCAAATCCTGATAATCAGGAATAAAAACAAAGATAAAGGAGACAGGAATGAACACACATTCACTCAGCCGGTTTGCGCTGGCAGGCGTACTGTTCGCGAGCTTTAATGCTTCTGCGGTTCCCGGACTCTGGCAGCAGGGTTACGGCCAGGGCAATGCGGAATACAGCGTGACGGATGCCAGCGGGAAGATGTTTACCATCAACTGCACGGGCAATTCGGACCAGAACGGTATCTACCAGCACTCGGTTTTTCTTACCCTGGCAGGGGACAAAACGGTCAGTTCGGATGATGACAGGACCGACATCACGGTGGTGATGGACCATCAGCAATACGCCATTCCGTCCAGCCTGGGCTGGCGTAACGGGGATAACGCCTGGTACAGTTTCATCATGAATATCCGTAAGGCCTCGCAGTTCGAGGTCTACGTCAATGACCGCAAAGCGGGTACCTTCAGTGCTGACCTGAAGAATGCCGCGAAGGTCCTGCCCACGCCCGGAGACTGCGGTAACGACTGATAGCCGTACCTTCCCCAGCAAACCCACCCCGGCAGCCTGATGGCTGCCGGGGTTTTCTTTTATCAGGAGCCTGAAATGTTCCAGTCAGTGTTACTGCCACCGGGTCCTTTCACCCGGGCACAGGCGGAAGCTGTCACGGCAACGTACCGCAATATCACCATTGAAGATGACCAGCACAGCCATTTTCGCCTGGTCGTTCGTGACCGCGAAGGCCGGATGGCCTGGCGGGCATGGAATTTTGAACCGGACGCCGGAGCCGGGCTTAACCCGTATATCCGACAGTACGGCCTTCTGAAGGAGACATCAGCACATTAATTTCTCACGCAAAACCCGTGAGCACGCAGCACGCACATTAATTATTTCCCATCACGCCAGCCAGACACGCTGGCGTTTTTATTCCCGGAGAACACCATGAATATGCACACCTTTACCCCAGCTAACGAGCCACAGCTAATTCTCACCGCCACGCCAGTACCCGATGAACAACGCATCGGCTTCTGGCCGCAACACTTCGGCACCATTCCGCAGTGGATAACACTGGAACCTCGCATCTTCGCCTGGATGGACCGTTTCTGCGAAGACTACCGCGGCGGTATCTGGCATTTCCACACACTCAGCAACGGTGGCGCGTTTATGGCCCCCGAAGCTGACATTGATGAGAAATGGAGGCTGCTCAACAACATGAATGGCAATGGCGCAGAAATGAGTACGGAAGCCGCAGGCATTGCCGTGTGTCTGATTGAGTACAGCCATCACGCCTGTCGTACGGAGTGCGATGCCATGACAGAGCATTATAACCGACTGCGTGATTACGCTCTGCAGCACCCTGAATCCCATGCGATCCTTACCATCATTGATTAAGGAGTTTTGTCATGGAGAAACAACTGACTCTCTTTACACCGGAACTGCCATTGACCTCACTGCGCACCATCAAACGAGCCCTGAGTCTGCTTGACCAGCACCTGCGCGAACCGGGTGTGGCGTTTACTTCCACGCAGGCTGCTCGCGACTGGCTCAGGCTGAAGATGGGAACCTTTGAGCGGGAAGAGTTCCGGGTGCTGTATCTGGACAACCAGAATCAGCTTATTACCCATGAGACGCTCTTCACCGGCACGATTAACCGCACTGAAGTCCATCCTCGGGAAGTGGTTAAGCGCGCCCTGTATTTCAATGCCGCAGCGGTGATACTGGTGCATAACCATCCCTCCGGCAAGACGACGCCCAGCCAGGCTGATAAAGCTCTCACGCAGCGGTTGGTACAGGTACTTCAGTTGGTGGATATCCGTGTCCCTGACCACCTGATTGTCGGCGGCAGGCAAATCTATTCGTTCGCGGAACACGGTCTACTGTGAGGTATTAAATGAAAATTATTAGTAAACGCCGGGCAATGACGATATACCGCCAGCATCCTGAGTCCCGAATCTTTCGCTACTGCACCGGCAAATACCAGTGGCACGGTAGCGTCTGTCATTACACAGGCAGGGACGTTCCGGATATCACAGGAGTCCTGGCTGTGTATGCCGAACGCCGCCAGGACCGCAACGGGGCCTTATGCCTGCCTGATGAGCATCACCCTGAACTGACAATAGTGGAGAACTGTAATGAGCAACATCACTTGGGGCCTGCAGCGCGATATCACGCCGCGCCTGGGAACACGTCTGGTGCATGAGGGCAACCGGCTGCACTACCTGGCTGACCGGGCCAGTCTCACCGGTAAGTTCAGTGAAGCCGAATATCTTAAGCTGGATGTGGCATTTTCGCATTTTATCAGCAAGATGGAATCCATGCTGACCACTGGTGAAATGAATCCTCGCCACGCCCACTGCGTCACCCTGTACCACAACGGTTTTACTTGCGAAGCCGATACTCTTGGCAGTTGCGGCTATGTATACGTCGCTGTTTATTCCACTCAAAGCTAACAAATTTCACGAGAACAAACATGAAAACTCTACCTGCTACAATTTCGCGGGCGGCGAAGCCCTGTCTGTCGCCGGTGGCTGTCTGGCAAATGTTACTGACACGCCTGCTGGAACAGCACTATGGCCTGACACTGAACGACACGCCGTTCAGTGATGAAACTATTATTAAGGAACATATTGATGCTGGGATTACCCTGGCCGATGCGGTCAACTTCCTAGTAGATAAGTACGAACTGGTTCGTATTGATCGCAGAGGGTTGAGTTGGCAGGAGCAATCACCCTATATTCGGGCTGTAGATATCCTGCGAGCTCGACAGGCAACGGGGTTGTGGCGACGCGGCATAATTTTTCGACACGCTGAATCTTGCGTGCCGCTTTCCTGATTTACATTCCCAAACTTACTTCCTCTTTTACTCATTGCATAATGCGCCTGCCACTTCCGGCAGGCGTGTTTAGCTTTTACGGACAAAATACATGCAAACAGAAGCTGAAGTCTTAACTGACCACAATGAGCTAATTTGTTCGACCAGTATTGAATGCATTGTTACTGGTCGTGAGACCGCACTTAAGGAGATTGAAGCTCTGTGCCTTCAGCTTGACGAAGTCTCCCAACTGACTTCCATGATTGGAAGCAATACTGCGGATCACTGGGCAATACGACAGGCCCATTTCTTCAACTGCTGGCTGATGCGATCTGTGGACAAAGGGACAAAGCGATGCCGGTTGAATTACGGAATGTTGATTCTGATGGATGCCGAATTCCGCACTCAGTGGGCGAAGCATTTCTGGGAATGTTACCAGCAAGATAAACGCTATACGCATAATGGATAGCGTCTGAAAGAGATGATAAACTGTACAATTATACAGTGAGGATAAAATGGCAAGAGATTCGGTTTTGGCGATGAAATTCAATGCACTTGATACACTTATTGAGTCAGTTGATGCCCAGCGAGTAAAGGTAAACAGCCAATTAGATGAAGCCACTCGTGGTCAAAAAGGCCAATTTATGACGCCAGCAGCCGCTGCTCGAATTTTGGCCAGTAAGTTTTGCGATTTGAATGGTGAGTTAAGCATCCTCGACGCTGGTGCTGGTGTGGGTTCTTTAACTACGGCGTTGGTTGAAAGAGCTTTGAGAGATTTTTCGCCAAATTCTATTCATGCTAATGCATGGGAACTTGAAAACGTTCTTGTTGAAGAATTAAAGGGTTCTTTGAAATTATGTGAACAAGCTGCTATTGAATCAGGTGTTACATGGCATTCAAACCTTAATTGTGTTGATTTTATTAGTCATGCTGTAAGTTTAATACACAAAAAAAATAGCGGACAAAAAACAGCTTCATTTAATAAAGCTATTTTGAACCCTCCTTATTTAAAAATTTCCGCATCAAGTGAAGAGCGTAAGCTTTTGCGTAGTGTCGGCGTAGAAACTGGAAATTTATATTCGTGCTTTGTAGCATTAGCTTTAATGCTCTTAGATGATAAGGGAGAATTAGTCGCGATTACTCCACGTAGTTTCTGTAATGGCCCATACTTTAATGATTTTCGTAGAGTTCTACTTGATGGAAATAATTTAAATAAGCTACATGTATTTGAAAGCCGGACAAGCGCATTCAAAGGAGATAAAGTTCTTCAAGAAAACGTAATATTTCATATCATAAAAGGTGATGTACAAGGCTCAGTAGAAATTATATCAAGCACTTGCGCCAATGATCCAGACCCTATTATTCGCATGGCTAGTTTTGATGAAGTAGTTAACCCCAATAACCCTGACCACTTTATTCACATTATTACAAGTGATGAGCAAGCTGATATCGCTAGCCGTATTGGAGGGATGCCCTGTTCACTGCAAGATCTTGGTATTGGGGTGAGCACAGGTAAAGTCGTTGATTTTAGAACAAAACCTAATCTTCGCCATAATCCAGAAAAATATACTGTTCCACTCATATACCCAATGCATTTCAATAATGGATTGATTGAATATCCTGTAGAAAGCAAGAAAAAGCCCAATGCCATCGTTCTAAATGAAGAAACAGAAAAATTGATGGTTCCGAACGGAACATACATTTTAATTAAGCGTTTGACTTCAAAAGAAGAAAAGCGTCGCATCGTAGCTGGGTTATATACGGAAAATGTAGCAGATGTATCAGTCGTTGGATTTGAGAATAAAACAAACTACTTTCATGCAAATGGCAAACCTTTGGACATGGATTTGGCTAAAGGGCTATGGGCTTATTTGAATAGCCACGTTGTTGACCAATATTTTCGCCAATTTAACGGTCACACCCAAGTTAATGCTACTGATTTATATACTCTTCGCTACCCAAGCCATGAGCAATTAGTTAGTATGGGAAAAAAAATTCAACAGTTTGATCAAGATTTTTTTGATACACTTGTCGCGCAATTATAAATAATTGCGAAGAAAGTCGGGTATTATTACTCGACTTTCTTAAGTCTGTTTATTGATGAATTTGGATATTTCTGGACGGATCTTCTAATATCCACATGTATGAGTTACCGGCAAGATTTTTCAAGGCTGATTGACGTTCCGCAGCTTTTTTCCATGTAGGGTAAGTCGTAGTAAAACCAATACTATCTTTTCCGTTTCTTATAGCAAATGCTTGCAAGCTCCGCATTTTATGGATATCTACTTCGCCGTCACTTGTAACAGCTTCTATAACCCAAAGGCTATTGTTTAGACGATTCCATAACAACACATCGGGCATAGAGTCGTGAATAGTAATTGTAATACCTGCATCTGCTAGCACACTTTCCTGTTCTGGTGTAACGCGGTCACCGTCGCCATCATCAACATAGATAACTTGATAGCCTGGCAGAAAACGGGTGGCGTATACCTCATGGCTTGCACGAATCAATCGGGAATGAGCGCTTACAATAGAATTAGCGGTTGCCTGAGCTTGGGCCGCTTGTAATGCAAGCCGCTCACGTTGTGCGTCAACTTGTGCCCAACCTAATGCAAGTTCCTGCCATTGATCCTCAGGGGCCTGAAGAATAACCATAAAGTCAGTTGAAAGACGATAAGCTGAATTTGAGGATTTTGCTATTGGATGGCCTGGTTTAAACTCTCCATCAGCGGAATCAAGGTACACTTTTTCAATTGCACCAATTTCCCAAAGTGGTTTCAGCCAGTAGTCACGTCCTTCACGATCTAGTTTAAGATTACCGCCGCGCTGAAGAATACCAACATGAGTACCTATATGCGCCACAGAAGCACCATCACAGAACCTATAACCATTACGAGCCGCTTTCTTGTACCAGCTAGGCTCATCGCATAAGAGAGAGTATACAACATCAACCATGTTATCTGTACGTCTATCTATTATTGCCAAAACATCAGTTACTCTTTGTTTAGTTACACCTTGATAGCTATCAGGAACAACATTCCGCCCTTCTTTTTGAGCTTCTAAACGGCGAGAAATCGCATCATCCTCAATCCCCATGATATTTACTCCCTATAAAAACTAAAGAAGCCACATGCTACAGACTTGCTAAGCCGTGCATCTATCACAAAAAATCGTTCTGACCACCAGCAAACATCTTCTCATCAACGCGGAAGATCGACAAGAACGGGCCAACCCGATATTCCAAGTATCTATTGTTGATTTATATTGAAGGAAATTACTTACACATGCAGTTACACGGTAAAGGTGAGTGATGTAAAGATGAGTTATTTCTATCGTAACTACTTGATTTTATGGTGCCGATAATAGGAGTCGAACCTACGACCTTCGCATTACGAATGCGCTGCTCTACCAACTGAGCTATATCGGCACTGAGTGATGCAAAACACAGGGGATGTGCTTCGGGATGAAAGGTTAAAACTCTGCGGGTGATGCGTCAATGGCCTTGAGAATCAAATGCCTATTTTTGCATCACCCGAGTTCAATTAAGCACGGATAGTGTCGTCGCCGAAGCCGATCCACTTGTAGGTAGTCAATGCCTCGAGGCCCATCGGGCCGCGCGCGTGCAGTTTCTGCGTGCTGACGGCCACTTCTGCGCCGAGGCCAAACTGAGCGCCGTCGGTGAAGCGCGTTGAGGCGTTCACATACACCGCCGAGGAGTCGACTTCGTTGATGAAGCGGTCCGCGTTGCGCAGAGTACGGGTCAGAATCGCATCGGAGTGCTGCGTCCCATGCAGGCGAATATGTGCAATGGCATCGTCCAGGTCATCAACCAGTTTCACGTTCAAATCCAGCGACAGATATTCATCGTCATACTGCTGAACCTGCACCGGAACCACACTCGCCGGGCCTTTTTGCAACGTTGTAAGCGCGTCAGCATCGGCATGAAGCGTCACGCCACTCTCCGCCATCTGTTGGCTTAAAGCAGGTAAGAACGTGTCGGCAATGGTGCGATTCACCAGCAGCGTTTCCACGGTATTACAAGTGCTCGGACGTTGGGTTTTGGCGTTGACGATAATCTTCAGCGCCGGGGCAAATTCAGCAGAATCATCCACGTAGATATGGCACACGCCAATCCCTCCGGTGATTACCGGAATGGTCGACTGCTCGCGACACAGCTTGTGCAGGCCCGCACCGCCGCGTGGAATAAGCATGTCGATGTATTTGTCCATGCGCAGCATTTCATTGACCAGCGCGCGATCCGGACTTTCAATCGCTTGCACCGCTCCCGCAGGTATTCCGCACTCTTCCAGCGCCTGCTGGATAACGTTCACCGTCGCGGCATTGGTGCGCCAGGTTTCTTTCCCACCGCGCAGGATAGCGGCGTTACCGGTTTTCAGGCACAGCGTCGCCACATCGACCGTGACGTTCGGACGGGCTTCATAAATCACGCCCACAACGCCCAACGGCACGCGGCGACGTTCGATACGCAGGCCGCTGTCGAGCAGCCCGCCGTCGATCACCTGCCCAACCGGGTCGGCGAGTTTGCACACCTGACGCACATCGTCGGCGATGCTTTTCAGGCGAGCGGGATTCAGCGCCAGACGGTCAAGCAGCGCTTCGCTCAGTCCATTGGTGCGCGCTTCTTCAAGATCCTGCGCGTTGGCGCTGAGGATGCTGTCGGTTTGCGCTTCCAGATAATCAGCAATCTTTTCCAGAACCTGATTTTTCTCACGTCCGGACAGCTGCGCCATTTTGTACGAGGCCGCTTTGGCCGCTATGCCCATTTGTTCCAGCATGGAAGGCTCCTTAACGGGTAATCATGTCGTCGCGATGCACGGCAACCGGGCCGTACTCGTAACCGAGAATGGCGTCGATTTGCTGAGAGTGATGTCCGGCAATCCGACGCAGCGCGTCGCTGTTGTAGCGAGTAACGCCGTGAGCGATATCGCGACCGTCGAGCGCACGAATACGGATCACTTCACCACGGGAGAAGTTACCTGTCACGCTTTTAATTCCTTTTGGAAGTAATGAACTTCCTCTTTCCAGAATTGCGGAAACAGCGCCTTCATCCACGGTGATTTCCCCGGCGGGTGGTGCGCCAAAGATCCAGCGTTTACGAGTTTCGAGCGGTGAGGTCTGGGCGTGGAAACGGGTGCCGACGGCGACTCCTGCCATCACGTCGCCAATCACGCCCGAGCGGCTGCCTGCGGCGATAATGGTGTCGATTCCGGCGCGACAGGCGACGTCAGCGGCCTGCAGTTTAGTGCCCATTCCGCCGGTGCCGAGGCCAGAAACGCTGTCGCCGGCAATCGAGCGCAGCGCGTCATCAATACCGTGTACGTCCTGAATCAGTTCTGCCTGCGGATTGGTGCGCGGGTCAGCGGTGAACAGCCCTTGCTGGTCGGTCAATAGCAGCAGTTTGTCGGCTCCGGCAAGGATTGCCGCCAGCGCAGACAGGTTGTCGTTGTCGCCCACTTTAATTTCAGCGGTAGCGACGGCGTCATTCTCGTTGATAACCGGCACGATGTGGTTATCGAGCAGCGCACGCAGCGTGTCACGGGCGTTGAGGAAACGTTCTCTGTCTTCCATGTCCGCACGGGTCAGTAACATCTGTCCGACGTGAATTCCGTAAATCGAGAAAAGCTGTTCCCAGAGCTGGATCAGACGGCTTTGGCCGACCGCGGCCAGCAGCTGTTTAGAGGCGATTGTGGCAGGCAGTTCCGGGTAGCCGAGGTGTTCACGCCCGGCGGCAATCGCCCCTGACGTTACAATCACAATCCGATGTCCTGCGGCATGCAGCTGCGCGCACTGGCGCACTAATTCCACGATATGGGCGCGATTAAGGCGGCGCGACCCCCCGGTTAAAACACTGGTACCCAGTTTGATGACCAGCGTCTGGCTGTCACTCATGATTCTCTGCCATTCAATGTGTACGAAAAGGACGTTGTAACAGGACTCAGGCCGCTTGCCAACTCCCTGAGCGGGTTGCAAGGCACTTTGTTGCGCGGGATCAGGAAGCGTAGCGGCAGATAATGGCACTTTTATGACAGAAACACTCAAACACAATTATTTAAAACTATTCTTACTTTGTCATAAAACTTTCATTTCCCCGCGTTACAACCCTTCCTGTTTTTTAATCGGGCGAGTTCCCAAATTTAAGCGCGTATATTAATCAGGGTTGAAAATGAAAAAGACCACACTGGCATTGATGGTACTGGGCGTAATGTCTTCCACAGCAGCACAGGCCGCAGAAATTTATAATAAAGACGGTAATAAACTGGATCTTTATGGTCGCGTTAAAGCTGAACATTATATGAGTGACAACGACACGGTAGACGGCGACCAGTCTTATATTCGTTTGGGCTTTAAAGGTCAGACTCAAATTAACGACCAACTTACCGGCTTTGGCCAGTGGGAATATCAGGTTGCAGCGAACAAAGTGGAAGGTGACCCGGCAACCACCAAAACGCGTCTGGCCTTTGCTGGTCTGAAAGCCGGTGATATCGGTTCTTTCGACTACGGTCGTAACTACGGCGTCCTGTATAACGTCGCGGCGTATACCGATATGATCCCAGAGTTCGGTGATGACTCCTTTGTCAAAACCGATAACTTCATGACCGGTCGTGCGAATGGTCTGGCGACCTACCGTAACAACAACTTCTTCGGTCTGGTTGATGGCCTGAAACTGGCTCTGCAGTATCAGGGCAAGAACGAGAACGATGGCCGTGCTGCCAGTAAAGCTAACGGTGACGGCTTCGGTACGTCCCTGAGCTATGACTTCGGCGATTCCGGTTTCACCCTCGGTGCCGCCTACTCTAACTCCAACCGTACCCTGACTCAGCAGGACAGTACCTTCGGTAAAGGTACCGACGCTGAAGCCTGGACCACCGGCTTTAAATACGATGCCAACAGCGTGTACCTGGCGGCTATTTATGCCGAAACTCGCAACATGACCCCAATTTCCGGCACAGCGTCAATCGGCGGCGTGGATACTAAAGTCAGCGGTTTCGCGAATAAAAACCAGGCATTAGAACTCGTTGCACAATATCAGTTCGATTTCGGTCTGCGCCCATCCATTGGTTATGTCCAGTCTAAAGGCAAGGATATTGAAGGCGTAGGCGATGCGGATCTGGTGAAATATATCGACGTGGCAGCCACCTATTACTTCAACAAAAACATGTCAGCGTTTGTTGATTATAAAATCAACCAACTGAGCGATGATAATAAACTCGCACTGAATAACGACGACGTGGTTGCGCTGGGTCTGGTGTACCAGTTCTAATCTTCCAAAATTAAAAGGCCCCTTCAACAGTGAGGGGCCTTTTTTATTTCTTCTGCGAAATGACTTATGCCGACAATCTCACCGGCTGTTCCACATCTTCCGCAGGCTCGAGCGCCAGGTCGAACGTTTTTAGCAAGTCGCGCGCTCGGGCGTGGAAATCACGCAGAGTCTGTTCCAGTCTGTCGGTGACTTCAGTGTCTTTGATGGCCGTTGCCTGCCAGTTGCCGTGTTTATCGAACAGGCCAAACTGATAGCTGTAAGTGAAACGCTTTTCCTGCGCTTCCATTTCCAGCCACCAGCCCCAAAACTCACGGACTTCCGGGGCCGGTTTGACATTGACGCATACGGCCAGGCAATCGAAAAAGAAGCGATTATCCTCACACTGCTCTGCCCGAATGTACGGGCCAAGGGCGGTGAATTTCTTGATCAGTTTACTCTTCGGGTGTCCACTCGGTAACGTCATTGCTGTCTCCTTTAGTGATGCAACTGTTTTACCAAATCAATAGAATTTAGCAATCTATTAACCAATTCTATGATTGATCCAGGTGGCAATTTCTTTCAATGCTTTGTCAAAATTGCGATAAACCGGTTTAAACGGGATCTGCATCAACTTGCCATCGGCAGATGACGAGGTGATTAAACGCGACTCTTCTTCCGGGCTGAACGGGTCGTTTTGCCAGTAGCCTGACAGCATCGGCGTTGGGCATCGACGACCCAGCAACCCCTGTATTTTCAGTGAGTAACGATTGAGTTCTACGCGCAGCGCATCGTCGGAGGCATCGTGCATACCCAACCGTGAGGCCAGCACATCGAGATACATTTCTGGTACATTTTCCTGGCGCTGCGGGTCACTGAGCAGGTGATGGACCACCGGTCCGAGACAGGCCACCGCTTTCAGACGGGGTGATTCCAGATACGCCAGGCGCACCGCCACGTTGGCCCCGAAGCGGAAACCAAACGCCGCCACGCGGGTGTGATCGACCCAGGGAATATTCGGCAGCGATTTCAGAACCTGCTGGTGCAGGAAGCTGGAATCCTGGGTCAGCTTCCATTTGGACGAGAAGCCTATCGAGGGCATGTCCAGCGTCAACATTGCAATCCCCAGCGGCGCTAAGTATTTTTCAAACAGGCTGTAGTTGTCGCTTTGTAGCGCATCCAGCCCGCCGCACATCAGCACCGTCGGGAACGGGCCTTCGCCAGGTGGCATGTGCAGGAAGCCCGTGACCGGAGAACCGCCGGGGATTTTAAACTCCAGCTCACGCAGAGAGCCCGGCAAACGCTGGGCAGCTTCTTCATAGGCCCGATTCGCCAGCGCCTGCGCCTGTTCGGCGAGGTCATCGCCTTTCAGATGCGGGTAAGCGGCGATGCTGTAGAGATTAGAGGCATGCAGCCAGTGGCGACCACTTAACGCGTCATCCTGCTCCTGACACGCTTTCTGCTGCCAGAGCATCGCCTGTTTCGACCATTCGTAAATCCAGTTGCCGCCGCGATAGCCAACCACCGTGTCATACAGGTTGTCGTCGGTACGCTCTGAGGGACTCATCACGATGCGCGCCTGCACGTCGAGTATTTCCTGCGGCGAGACGCCACGCCAGATCCACATCAGGCGGTTCACCATCCGGTACCAGTGAGGAACGTTTTTTCCGTCCAGCGCGGATTGCACCGCAGAATCGGCGCCATGATGGAAGCGACGCACCAGCGTCGAGGTTTCAGGGTGCTTGAAACGCGGTTTGAAGAGGACTTCGCTGAGATTGGCTTCTGGCATCGCATAGACTCCATGAATACGACATGACGTCTATTGTACCTCGCCGGGCGCCAAAAAGAACAACGCCCGGTATACCGGGCGTTGAAAAGAACAGTAAATCAGATATCCGAGGATTTCAGTTCACAGGAAGGCTATGGATATTTAGCGGCCGGAAATAGGCGGTACAAACACCACGCCCATATCCCAAGGCTGTTCAATCCAGGTATCCTGCGGAATATCGATCACGTAGTCATCAACCAGCGGCTGACCAGCCGGCTTAGCGAAGATAGTGACGAAATGTGCTTTCGGGTACATTTCACGGATAGCCACTGCGGTGCCGCCGGTGTCGACCAGATCGTCAATCACGATAAAGCCTTCGCCATCGCCTTCCGCACGTTTGAGGACTTTCAGCTCACGCTGGTTGTCGTGGTCGTAGCTGGAAATGCAGACGGTGTCCACATGACGAATACCCAGTTCACGGGCCAGCAGAGCGCCTGGTACCAGACCTCCACGGCTAACGGCAATAATGCCTTTCCACTGCTCGGAGGGCATCAGGCGCGCGGCCAGTTTGCGTGCATGGATCTGCAACATGTCCCAGGTAACGATGTATTTTTCGCTCATGTGATTGTATCCCAGCCTATAAAGCGGCTTAAAAAATGTTCGGGGTGATTCCAGGTTGCGCGAGATTATAGAGATCTGACGCACTAAAAACCAGTGTTTAACGGCCTCGCCGGGAGTTTTTACGCGCTACGTACTACCAGAGAAGGAAGAAAGTGGTATTCTCAACGGCATCTCGCAAGTCAGGTCACATGCCTGTTTGTCATTGCTAACCCATTACCTGTAAGCCACTTTTGCAGGAAGCCGTAAGGAGACTTACCGTGTCTGAACTGTCTCAATTATCCCCTCAACCACTGTGGGATATTTTTGCCAAAATCTGCTCCATTCCGCACCCTTCTTATCATGAAGAACAGCTCGCCGAACACATCATGGGCTGGGCGAAGGAAAAAGGTCTGCACGCAGAACGCGATCAGGTAGGTAATATCCTGATTCGTAAACCTGCCACGGCGGGCATGGAAAACCGTAAAGCGGTTGTGATGCAGGCGCACCTCGATATGGTGCCGCAGAAAAACAACGACACCGTGCATGACTTCACCAAAGATCCGATTCAGCCGTACATCGACGGCGAGTGGATTAAAGCGCGCGGCACCACGCTGGGCGCAGATAACGGTATCGGTATGGCGTCTGCGCTGGCCGTTCTGGCTGACGACAGCGTTGAACATGGCCCGCTGGAAGTGCTGCTGACCATGACTGAAGAAGCAGGCATGGATGGCGCCTTTGGCCTTCAGGCTAACTGGCTGCAGGCGGATATCCTGATCAACACCGACTCCGAAGAAGAAGGTGAGATCTACATGGGTTGCGCGGGCGGCATCGATTTCATCACCACCCTGCCACTGGCTCGCGAAGCGATCCCTGCAGGCTTCCAGAGCTTTAAGCTGACGCTAAAAGGCTTGAAAGGCGGCCACTCTGGCGGCGATATCCATCTGGGTCTCGGCAACGCCAACAAATTGCTGGCACGCTTCCTGGCAGGCCATGCGGCTGAGCTGGACCTGCGCCTGGTTGATTTCAACGGCGGCACCCTGCGTAACGCTATCCCGCGTGAAGCCTTCGCAACCGTAGCCGTTCCGGCTGACAAAGCGCAGACCCTGAAAGCGCTGGCCGATGAGTTCCTGGCGATTCTGAAAAATGAACTGGCTGCAAAAGAGAAGAACCTGACCGTGGTTCTGGAAGCGGTCACTGCGGACAAAAACGCCCTGAGCGAAAAATCCCGCGACAGCTTTATTCAGCTGCTGAATGCGACCCCGAACGGCGTTATCCGTAACTCCGACGTGGCGAAAGGCGTGGTTGAAACTTCCCTGAACGTGGGCGTGGTCTCCATGCACGACGACAACGTGGAAATCATCTGCCTGATTCGTTCCCTGATCGACAGCGGCAAAGACTACGTGGTCAG
Source organism: Scandinavium manionii (assembly GCF_024764775.1). Lineage (NCBI taxonomy): Bacteria > Pseudomonadati > Pseudomonadota > Gammaproteobacteria > Enterobacterales > Enterobacteriaceae > Scandinavium > Scandinavium manionii. The sequence goes on from NZ_JALIGC010000040.1 coordinate 859,464, forward strand.
CATGCTGGAATCTCTGGGTAAAATGGCCGGCGCACAGACGGCACCGAAAGGCGGCTACCCAGGCTGGCAGCCGGATGCAAACTCGCCGGTTATGCACCTGGTGCGTGAAACCTATCAGCGTCTGTTCGACAAAACGCCTAACATCCAGGTTATCCACGCGGGTCTGGAATGTGGTCTGTTCAAAAAACCGTACCCGAACATGGATATGGTTTCTATTGGGCCGACCATCACCGGACCACACTCCCCGGATGAGCAGGTTCACATTGAAAGCGTGGGCCAGTACTGGACCCTGCTGACCGAACTGCTGAAAGCGATTCCAGCGAAGTAAGCCGTAGTGGGTGCCCGGCGGCGCAAGCTTGCCGGGCCTACAGCTGAATTAAGTAGGCCCGGTTAGCTTGCGCCACCGGGCAAAAAAAGCGTCCTTCGGGAAGCTTTTTTTATGGGTTCAGGAAACTACAATCCCAGAACCAGCTGCCGCTCAAGCTGTGGATCCAGCAGCGTCACGTGCAGGCCCACCAGCCGGACGCCCCTTTCACCGCGCCGCTCATGCCAGGTTTTATACGCCGTGGCAATCAAATCATCCTGATTTAACTTCGGCCAGACGTGCTCCTGCGTCGTCTGCTGAAAATCATTAAATTTGAGTTTTACCCCCTGACGCGCAATCAGCAGGTCAGGTTTCACCTTCGCCAGCCGACGCTCCAGTTCAGGGTAAAGCTGGCCGGTGATTATCGCCTCGCAGTCGGCCCATTCATGAATGTCCTCGGCCAGCGTGCGCTCCACACCTATCGATTTGCGCAGACGTTCACTGTTGACGTCACGCTCATCAATGCCATTGCTGCGCTCCCACAACACCCGACCAAATTTGCCAAAGCGCTTGAGCAGTGTCGCCAGGTCGGCGTGCTGCACGTCCTCACAGGTTCGCAGCCCCATGCCTTCGAGTTTCGATGCCGAGACTTTCCCCACGCCGGGAATTTTGGCAAGAGAGAGCGTTTTGAGAAATGCAGGCACTTCATCAGGCGTAATCACATACTGGCCGTTGGGCTTGTTAAGATCCGAGGCGATTTTGGCGAGAAATTTTACCGGGGCGACACCCGCCGAGGCGGTGAGATTCAGCTCACGATGAATGGTCTGGCGTATTTCCTGCGCCATCAGCGTGGCCGAGCCCTGGCAGTGCAGGCTATCGGTGACGTCGAGGTACGCTTCATCGAGAGAAAGCGGTTCAATCAGTGAAGTGTATCGCGAGAAAATCTCACGAATATGCACCGAAGCTTCTTTGTAGGCATCAAAGCGACCAGGCAACAGCGTCAGGTGCGGGCAGAGTTTGAGTGCCATTCCGGTTGGCATTGCGCTGCGTACGCCAAAGGTACGCGCGGGATAGTTAGCGGTGCTTATCACGCCGCGGCGTTCACGGCTGCCGCCAATGGCGATGGGAATATCGCGCAGGGCTGGATTATCCCGCATCTCTACCGCGGCAAAAAAGCAGTCCATATCGACATGGATAATTTTGCGCATACTCAGCCCTCACCAATCACTGGTTAAGTATACAGTAAATTTATCAGAAATGAGAAGAGTGGGGTTTTGTAGGCCGGGTAAGTAAAGCGCCACCCGGCCTATTTTTGCCCGGCGACGCTGCGTCTGCCGGGCCTACTTCACGGACTAAAGGATGCGGTTTTGCTGGCGCTGGGCCTCGCGGGCGAGACGTTTTTTACGCGCGTCGCATGGCTCAGGGCAATCGCAGACTTTCTCCAGCCCTAGCGACGAGATGCCGCCACAGCTGCCCTGAATGCTTTTACGCTTCACCAGATAGCCGAGTGACATGCCGAGGACCACCAGCAGAAACACGGCAAACGTTGCCAGAAATACCGTTAACATCATTAGCCTCCAAAATCATCAAGCATGATGTTTTCATCTTCCACGCCCAGATCTTTCAGCATGCGGATAACCGCCGCGTTCATTACCGGAGGCCCACACATGTAGAACTCACAGTCTTCCGGCGCCGCATGATGCTTGAGGTAGTTCTCATACAGCACGTTGTGGATGAACCCGGTGTGTCCCTTCCAGTTATCTTCCGGCTGCGGATCGGAAAGCGCCACGTGGAAGGTAAAGTTCGGGTTTTCCCGCGCCAGCTGTTCAAACTCATCGTCGTAGAACATTTCGCGCAGTGAACGCGCCCCGTACCAGAAGCTGATTTTACGCTTGCTACTAAGACGCTTGAGCTGATCGAAGATGTGCGAACGCATTGGCGCCATACCCGCACCACCGCCGATAAACACCATTTCCGCGTCGGTGTCTTTGGCGAAGAACTCACCAAACGGCCCGGAAATCGTCACTTTATCACCCGCTTTCAGCGACCAGATGTAAGAGGACATGATGCCCGGCGGCACGTCCGGCGCGGAAGGCGGCGGCGTGGCGATACGCACGTTGAGCATAATAATGCCCTTCTCGTCCGGGTAGTTCGCCATGGAATATGCGCGCAGCGTCGGCTCGTTCACGTCGGAAACGTAGCGGAACAGATTGAATTTGTCCCAGTCGCCGCGGTACTCGTCCGGCACGTCAAAATCGGCATACGCCACTTTGTGCGACGGGCACTCAATCTGAATATAACCGCCCGCGCGGAATGGCACGCTTTCGCCTTCAGGGATCGCCAGCTTCAGCTCTTTGATGAACGTCGCTTTGTTATCGTTGGAGATAACCTCGCACTCCCATTTTTTCACCCCAAAGATTTCTTCCGGCAGCTCGATTCTCATGTCCTGACGAACTGCAACCTGGCACGCCAGGCGACAGCCCTCTTTCGCTTCACGCTTGCTGATGTGCGAAAGCTCGGTCGGCAGAATATCGCCGCCGCCCTCTTTCACCGTTACCCGGCACTGGCCGCAGGAGCCACCGCCGCCGCAGGCTGAAGAGACAAATATGCCGTTGTTGGACAGCGTATTCAGCAGCTTATCGCCAGCAGGCGTGCGGATTTGTTTGTCGGCTTCGTTGTTGATCTCAATGACCACATCGCCGGAGTTCACCAGCTTCGCGCGCGCCGCCAGGATCAGCAGCGACAGCACCAGCACAATTAGCGTGAACATCACTACGCCAAGAATAATTTCCATTACTTACGCCCTTATAGCTGCACGCCGGAGAATGACATAAAGCCCAGTGCCATCAGTCCGGTGGTGATAAAGGTGATCCCTAAGCCGCGCAGTCCTGCGGGCACGTTGGCGTATTTCATCTTCTCGCGAATACCGGCCATCGCGACGATCGCCAGCATCCAGCCGATGCCGGAGCCGAAACCGTAGACGATAGATTCAGGGAAGTTATAGTCGCGCTGCACCATGAACGAGACGCCGCCAAAGATCGCACAGTTCACAGCGATCAGCGGCAGGAAGATCCCCAGCGCGTTGTAGAGCGACGGGAAATACTTATCGAGGATCATCTCGAGGATCTGCACCAGCGCCGCAATGACCCCGATAAAGGTGATGAAGTTGAGGAAGCTAAGATCAACGCCCTCCACCAGCGCACCGTCGCGCAGAACCAGGTTATAGATAAGGTTGTTCACCGGCACGGAAATACCGAGAACGACGGTAACCGCCACGCCCAGGCCAAACGCCGTAGAGACTTTCTTCGACACCGCAAGGAACGTACACATGCCGAGGAAGAAGGCCAGCGCCATGTTCTCAACGAACACTGCGCGAACAAAAAGACTAATGTAATGAGCCATAATCGGTTACTCCTTCTCCTGCTGTTCCGGCTTCCAGCTACGCAGCGCCCAGATAAGCAGACCGATAATGAAAAATGCGCTTGGTGCGAGCAGGAACAGGCCATTTGGCTGATACCAGCCGCCGTTCTGCACGGTTTGCAGCACGGTGATACCGAACAGCTTGCCGCTGCCGATAAGCTCACGCAGGAAACCGACGATCATCAGGATGGCGCCATAACCAAGCCCGTTACCGATGCCGTCCATGAAGCTCGCCAGCGGTGGCGATTTCATGGCGTACGCTTCGGCACGACCCATCACGATACAGTTGGTGATGATGAGACCCACGAACACCGACAGCTGTTTGGAGACTTCATACGCATACGCGCGCAGCAGCTGATCGACCACGATAACCAGCGAGGCGATAATCGCCATCTGCACAATGATGCGCACGCTGTTCGGGATGTGGTGGCGGATCATCGAGATAAACATGCTGGAAAACGCCGTTACCATCGTCACCGCGAGGGTCATCACGAATGCGGTTTCCAGTTTAGTGGTCACCGCCAGTGCCGAGCAAACGCCCAGGACCTGCAACGCAATCGGGTTGTTGGCGATAACCGGCCCCACCAGCACCCGTTTTACTTCTTTCATATCACCGAGCTCAGCCATTGTTCAGGCCTCCTTCACGCATCTGTTTCAGGAACGGGCCAAAGCCCTGCTCGCCCATCCAGAAATCAAAACTGTGCTGGACGCCATTTGATGTCAGCGTGGCGCCAGAAAGCCCGTCAACCGCATATTCGTCCCCCTGACGCGCACCGCCCTTCACCACTTTCAGAGCAGGCATGCCGTCGTCATTCAGCACTTTTTTGCCGATGAACTGCTGACGCCAGTTAGGGTTTTCGACTTCACCGCCGAGCCCCGGGGTTTCCCCCTGATCGTAGTAGGTGATGCCTTTCACAGTGCGTCCGTCGGTATCGAGGGCCACAAAGGCGTACATCATCGACCACAGCCCGTTGCCGTAAATTGGCAGAACGACTTCCTGAATTTTTTTCTGCTCGTCTTTCACCAGGTAGATTTCGACCACGTTACTGCGGCGTTTGATACCCGCCGGATCTTCACTGGAATCCAGCTGCGTGCTCTGCGCCGGATCTTTCAATGCCAGCCCCTGGTTAAACGATGCCGGATCTTTGTCGAGCAAAGTGCCGCTTTTCAAATCCAGCAGACGCGGGGTGATGCGTTCCGCGAAAATGGAGGCCACTTCATCCTGCTTCATTTCCGGCTGCATCAGCCCGGCGACCGCCAGAATGTTGCGCTGTTTATCCAGCGCGCGCTGTTCTTGCTGGCGAGGCTTCAGCCCCACCGCTGAGCCGGCTACGATAATCGAGCAGACCAGGCAAAGCACCAGCACCACCAGCAGCGTTTTGCCGATGCTATCGTTACTTTTCACTTCAGCCACGCGACTTCCTCCGCTTGATATTGGCCTGCACCACCAGGTAATCGAACAGCGGCGCAAAGAGGTTGGCAAACAGAATTGCCAGCATCATCCCTTCCGGATAGGCCGGGTTTACAACGCGGATCAGCACACACATCGCGCCAATCAGTGCGCCGTAGCACCACTTCCCTTTATCGGTAAACGACGCCGACACCGGGTCGGTCGCCATGAACATCATGCCGAAAGCAAAACCGCCGAGCACCAGATGCCAGTACCACGGCATGGAGAACATCGGGTTTGTGGCTGAGCCAATCAGGTTGAACAGCGTGGAAACGACAATCATGCCGAGCAGCACGCCCGCCACGATGCGCCAGGAGGCAACGCGACCGAAGATAATGATGGCCCCGCCGATCAGGATCATCAGCGTAGAAACTTCACCGATTGAGCCAGGCAGTTTGCCGAGGAACGCGTCCATCCAGGTTACCGGCTGACCGCTGGTGAGATTCATCAACGCTTCACCGCCGTGGCTCGCCCACTGAGACAGTGGCGTTGCGCCAGAGAAGCCGTCAGCCGCGGTCCATACCAGGTCGCCGGAGATTTGCGCCGGGTAGGCGAAGAACAGGAATGCACGCCCCGCCAGCGCCGGGTTAAGGAAGTTACGTCCGGTGCCACCGAAAATTTCTTTCCCGATAACCACGCCAAAACTGATGCCCAGCGCGGCCTGCCACAACGGCAGCGACGGCGGAACAATCAGCGCGAACAGAATGGAGGTAACAAAGAAGCCTTCGTTGATTTCATGCTTACGCACAATGGAGAACAGCACTTCCCAGAAGCCGCCGACGATAAACACCGTCATGTAAATCGGCAGGAAGAACACCGCGCCCAGCCCCATCATGCTCAGCCAGCCTGCGTCAGGCGCAAAGCTCACGCCGAGCCACTGTGCCACATGGTAGTGCCAGTTTCCGGCAATCACCTGTTGCAGCTGCTCCGGGCCATACATTTTATGCAGCGCCGGAATAGTTTGCAGACCGACGTTGTACATGCCCCAGAACATTGCCGGGAACACCGCCAGCCAGACCAGAATCATCATACGCTTGAGGTCGATGGCATCGCGGACGTGAGACGCCCCTTTTGTCACCAGCCCCGGCGTGTAGAAAATGGTGGCCGCGGCTTCATACAGCGGATAGTACTTTTCCAGCTTGCCGCCGTGGGTAAAGTGCGGCTCAATTTTTTCCAGCAGATTTTTCAAACCCATCATTTATCCTTCCTGCTCAATGCGGGTTAAGACGTCACGCAACACCGGGCCGTATTCGTATTTTGCCGGGCAAACGTAGGTGCAGAGCGCCAGGTCTTCTTCGTCGAGTTCCAGACAACCCAATGCCTGCGCGCTGTCGGTATCCCCGGCGAGAAGATCGCGCAGCAGGTGCGTCGGCAGAATATCCAGCGGCATGACGCGCTCGTAGTTGCCAATAGGCACCATCGCACGCTCGCCGCCGTTGGTATCGGTTGAGAAATCAAACAGTTTGCGCTTGAGGAAATGGCCGAGGGTGGTACGGGTAATCGAGAATTTATCTTTGCCTGGCATGACCCAGCCAAAAAGTTCTTTCTCGCGCCCTTCTTTCACCACGCTGACCTGCAAGTGATAGCGACCGAGGAACGCGTATGGCCCCAGCGCGTGGGTGCCGCTGAGCACCGAACCGGAAATCACGCGGTTTTCACCGTCAGCCAGTTCACCGACCAGCAGCTGGTCAAGGCTTGCGCCGAGCAGCGTTTTCACCAGACGTGGTGTGTTGACCTGCGGCCCGGCGATGGAAATCACCCGCTCACTCCACAATTCGCCTTCGACAAACAGTTTGCCGATGGCAATGACGTCCTGATAGCTCAGGTGCCAGACCTGCTTATTCAGGCTCACCGGCTCGAGGAAGTGGATATGCGTGCCCGGCAAACCCGCCGGATGCGGGCCGCTAAATTCGTTGAACGTCACCTGACCCACAGGATGGCCGCCCAGCTTGCCGCCGCTTGCCTGACAGACGTGAACTTTGCCGTCGGTGAGACGCGACAGCACCGTCAGCCCGGCGTTAAAGGCTTCGCGATGTGCATAGATTATCGGCTGCGGATCGGCCGCCAGCGGATTGGTGTCGATGGCGGTGACGAAAATCGCCGCCGGAGCGCTGCCCGCAGCCGGGATTTTACTGAATGGGCGGGTGCGCAGACTGGTCCACAATCCCGATTCCAGCAGCTGCTGCTGAACGGCTTCTCTTTTCAGCGTGGCAAGGTCTGCCACTTCAAACTGCGGGAAGCTGACGGCATCATCGCCGTCAATATCGATAACCACCGATTGCAGCACGCGACGTTCGCCGCGATGAATGGCGCTGATGACGCCACTGGCCGGGGCAGTAAAGCGCACTCCGGGGTTCTTTTTATCTTCAAACAGCACTTGCCCTTTGAGAACCCGGGAGCCTTCCTGGACGGCCATAGAGGGGCGCATGCCAATATATTCTTCGCCCAACACGGCCACGCGCGATACGGCCGCGCTTTCGGCAATGTGCTGTGACGGTGCGCCAGCGATGGGCAAATTAAGCCCTTTTGTGATTTTAATCATGTCGTTAGCAGGTATCCGTAATCGTTACTACTAAACCCAGCGTAGAGAAAAACAAGAAAGGAAAAACCGATGCCAGAGAGTTCTGCTGACGGCAGTACGATGAGAGTAAAGCATCCTTTCTTAACCTGGTCGTGAAACGCGGCAAGTTTACAGGATATGAGGTCAGAACGCAGCTTTTACGGGGTATACAGGTTGGTATTTGCGAGCGAATGCGCAAAGTTCTGACTGCTATTGCAGCAAAAAACAGGTATAACGCTAAAGTAATTTGTAAACCCTAATCGCCGGACTTGCGAAAAACTTTGGTGATGCTAATGTGAGCGCACCAATTCGAGACAATTCTGATTTCGGGTTCTATTTCGGGCCTCCCGGCCTGTCTCTACCGTTTTATCAAGGAACATGTAGTATGCGCAAAATCGCATTGTTACTTGCGATGCTGTTGATCCCGTGCGTTTCGTTTGCCGGTTTGCTTAGCAGTAATAGCTCGACCACCCCGGTCAGCAAAGAATATAAACAGCAATTAATGGGATCTCCGGTTTATATCCAGATCTTCAAAGAAGAGCGTACTCTTGATCTTTACGTAAAGATGGGTGAGGCGTATCAGCTGCTCGACAGCTACAAAATCTGCAACTATTCCGGTGGCCTGGGTCCGAAACAGCGCCAAGGCGATTTTAAATCCCCGGAAGGTTTCTACAACGTCTCCCGCAGCCAGCTCAAGCCCGATAGCCGTTTCTATAAAGCCATTAATATTGGCTTCCCGAACGACTACGATCGCGCACATGGTTATGAAGGGAAATACCTGATGATCCACGGTGCCTGTGTGTCGATTGGCTGCTACGCCATGACCGATACCGGCATTGATGAGATTTTCCAGTTCGTGACCGGTGCGCTGGTGTTTGGCCAGTCAAGCGTGCAGGTCAGCATCTATCCATTCCGCATGACCGATGCGAACATGGAACGCCACAAGTTCTCTTATTACAAAGACTTCTGGTCGCAGCTGAAGCCGGGTTATGACTACTTCGAGCAGACTCACAAGCCGCCGATGGTGACGGTACAGAGTGGTCGCTACGTGGTCAGCAAGCCATTGAGCCACGAGATTCGTTCGCAGCTGGCGTCAAACTACGCGGTCTCCGAGACAAAATAACGCCCACTCACCTGGCATAATCTTGTGCCAGGTTTCATTGCCGGTCAGCGGCTGAGTGGCAATCACGGTGACCACATCGTTCGGTGTGGTCTCTCGCTGAAAATCAATTTCCACATCCTGATCCAGTAACGTTGCCACGCCAAACGGCGCGCGGCGTGTTATCCAGTACAGATTGGTCGAGCAAAACGCCATCACATAGCGTCCGTCCGACAACAGCATGTTAAACACCCCTTTCTCCCGCAGCTCAGACGCCAATGACGCGATGTACTTAAACACCCCATTCATATTGCCGGGCGTGCGCGGATAGCGGCTGGTCAGTTTGTGCAACAGCCAGCAAAAGGCTTTTTCGCTGTCGGTTTCACCTACCGGGCGGAATTGTCCGGTCTCAAGGGATTTATAGCCCGTGAGCTGGCCGTTATGGGCGTAAGTCCAGTTGCGGCCCCACAGTTCGCGGGTAAACGGATGGGTGTTTTCGAGCGCCACTTCACCGCGGTTAGCCTGGCGAATATGGGCAATCACTGAACAGGATTTGATCGGGTAATCCTGCACCAGTTTGGCTATGGGCGACTGAAAGCTCGGTTGCGGATCTTTGAATGTGCGACAGCCTTTGCCTTCATAGAAGGTAATTCCCCAGCCATCTTTATGCGGCCCGGTGCCGCCCCCGCGCTGAACCAGCCCGGTAAAACTAAAGCAGATATCGGTTGGCACATTGGCGCTCATCCCGAGCAGTTCGCACATCGTTCACCTCACATATAAAACGGGGGCCAGGCCCCCGCTACCACTTATGCTTTTACCATCTCTTTTTCGATCAGCATAATCAGGATATGGATAACCTTAATATGGATTTCCTGAATGCGGTCGGCGTAACCAAAGTGCGGCACGCGAATTTCAACGTCAGCAGAGCCGTCCATTTTGCCGCCGTCTTTGCCGGTCAGGGTGATGACTTTCATGCCCTGTGCGCGCGCAGCTTCAATCGCTTTAATCACGTTACCAGAGTTGCCGGAGGTGGAAATCCCGAACAGTACGTCACCGGCACGGCCGACGGATTCAACATAACGAGAGAACACATATTCGTAGCCGAAATCATTGCTGACGCAGGAGAGATGGCTGACGTCTGAAATGGCAATCGCCGGGTAGCCCGGACGGTTTTCACGGTAGCGACCGGTCAGCTCTTCCGCGAAGTGCATTGCGTCACAATGGGAGCCGCCGTTACCGCAGGAGAGTACTTTCCCGCCCGCTTTAAAGCTGTCTGCGAGCAGCACTGCCGCGCGTTGAATCGCATGGATGTTCGCTTCATCGGCCAGGAAATTGGCCAGAGTTTCCGCTGCTTCATTCAGTTCGTTACGAATAAGATCCTGGTACATGAGGAGTGTCCTTCCGCTTTAATGATTAACCTCAGCAGTGTAACGGATAGCGGATGCAGCGAGAAGCATTCAGCTCAGTTATCCCCGGTGCTTTTGATTATCCGTGCCACTGAAAACGGCAACAGTGTGAGCCATGTTGTAATTATTTTGTAAACACATTGATAAAAGAAATGACATCCACTACAACCAATACATCACAAGTGGTCAGACCTCCTACAAGCAAGGGAGCATTTCTTTATGATGATTTTGAGTATTATTGCCACCGTTATCCTGCTCGGCGTGCTCTTCTATCACCGGGTTAATCTGCTGTTGAGCAGCCTCATTCTGCTGGTCTGGACCGGGGCGCTGGCGGCTTCTAGCCTGTGGAACATCTGGCTGCTGGTTCCTCTGGCAATCATCCTGGTGCCGTTTAACCTGCGTCCAATGCGTAAAGCGATGATCTCCGCGCCGGTGTTCCGCACCTTCAGCAAAGTGATGCCGCCGATGTCGCGCACCGAGAAAGAAGCGATCGACGCGGGCACCACCTGGTGGGAAGGCGATCTGTTCCAGGGCAATCCGGACTGGAAAAAACTACACAACTACCCGCAGCCGCAGCTGACCGCGGAAGAACAGGCGTTTATCGACGGCCCGGTGGAAGAAGCCTGCCGTATGGCGAACGACTTCGAGATCACCCACGAACTGGCGGATCTGCCGCCGGAACTGTGGGCGTATCTGAAAGAGCATCGCTTCTTCGCGATGATCATTAAGAAAGAGTATGGCGGTCTCGAATTCTCTGCGTATGCGCAGTCTCGCGTGCTGCAAAAGCTGTCCGGCGTCTCCGGGATCCTGGCGATCACCGTCGGCGTGCCGAACTCCCTCGGCCCGGGCGAGCTGTTGCAGCATTACGGCACCGACGAGCAGAAAAATCATTACCTGCCGCGTCTGGCGCGTGGTCAGGAAATCCCGTGTTTCGCACTGACCAGCCCGGAAGCCGGTTCTGATGCGGGCGCCATTCCGGATACCGGCGTGGTGTGCATGGGCGAATGGCAGGGTGAGCAGGTGCTCGGGATGCGCCTCACCTGGAACAAACGCTACATCACCCTCGCGCCGATTGCGACCGTGCTCGGTCTGGCATTCAAACTTTCTGACCCGGACAAACTGCTGGGCGGCGAGGAAGATTTAGGCATTACCTGTGCGCTGATCCCAACCGGTACGCCGGGCGTGGAAATTGGCCGTCGTCACTTCCCGCTCAACGTGCCGTTCCAGAATGGTCCGACCCGCGGTCAGGATATTTTCGTGCCGATTGATTTCATCATCGGCGGGCCAAAAATGGCCGGTCAGGGCTGGCGTATGCTGGTGGAATGTCTGTCTGTGGGTCGCGGCATCACCCTGCCGTCAAACTCCACGGGCGGCGTGAAATCCGTGGCGATGGCGACCGGGGCTTACGCGCACATCCGCCGCCAGTTCAAAATCTCTATCGGTAAAATGGAAGGGATCGAAGAACCACTGGCGCGTATCGCAGGAAACGCGTACGTGATGGACGCTGCAGCGTCGCTTATCACCTACGGGATTATGCTCGGTGAAAAACCGGCGGTGCTGTCGGCGATTGTGAAATATCACTGTACCCACCGTGGTCAGCAGTCAATTATTGATGCGATGGATATCACCGGCGGTAAAGGCATTATGCTCGGCGAAGGCAACTTCCTCGCCCGTGCTTATCAGGGTGCACCCATTGCGATCACCGTGGAAGGCGCTAACATTCTGACGCGCAGCATGATGATCTTCGGCCAGGGCGCGATCCGCTGCCATCCGTACGTGCTCGAAGAGATGGCCGCCGCACAGAATAAAGATCTTAACGCCTTCGACCAGCTGCTGTTTAAACACATCGGCCACGTGGGCAGCAACAAAGTGCGCAGCTTCTGGCTGGGTCTGACTCGCGGTCTGACCAGCAGCACGCCGACACACGATGCGACCCGTCGTTACTATCAGCATCTGAACCGCCTGAGTGCCAACCTGGCGCTGCTGTCTGACGTATCAATGGCGGTACTCGGCGGCAGTCTGAAGCGCCGCGAGCGTATCTCCGCCCGTCTGGGGGATGTGCTGAGCCAGTTGTATCTGGCCTCTGCGGTGCTGAAACGCTATGACGACGAAGGCCGTAACGAAGCGGATCTGCCGCTGGTTCATTGGGGCGTTCAGGACGCGCTGCATCAGGCTGAACAGGCGATGGATGACCTGCTGCGTAACTTCCCGAACGGCTTTGTGGCAGGCGTAATGCGCTTCGTCATCTTCCCGACCGGTCGTCACTACGTCGCACCGTCAGATAAGCTGGATCACGCCGTGGCGAAAATCCTGCAAGTGCCAAGCGCGACCCGTTCACGTATCGGCCGCGGTCAGTACCTGACGCCCAGCGAGCACAACCCGGTTGGCCTGCTGGAACAAGCGCTACTGGACGTCATGGCCGCCGATCCGATCCATCAGCGTATTTGCAAAGAGATTGGCAAAAACCTGCCATTCACCCGTCTCGATGAGCTGGCCCGGAACGCGCTTGCCAAAGGGCTGATTGACCAGGATGAAGCGGATATTCTGACCAAAGCCGAAGAAAGCCGTCTGCGCAGTATTAACGTTGATGATTTCGAACCGGATGCGCTGGCGACCAGGCCGGTAAAGCTGCCGGAGAAAGTCCGCAAGATTGAGGCCGCATAACCCTTATCCCTTTCGATTGTAAGCCGGGTAAGCGCAGCGCCACCCGGCACCAGGTCATCATCCTAAAAGCGGAGACTCTTCTCCGCTTTTTACATTGAAATGTTACGCACTCTCGCCTGTCCCTGATAAGGTAGATCAGTGACTCGTAAGCCAATAATCGGGAGTTTCTGACAGTGCCCAATCTGAAAGTAACAGTATTACAACAACCCTTGGTGTGGATGGACGGCCCCGCTAACCTGCGTCATTTCGATCGTCAGTTGGAAGCGATTCACGGGCGCGATGTGATTGTGCTGCCAGAGATGTTCACCACCGGCTTTGCGATGGAAGCGGCCACCCAGTCGTTGCCGGAAGAAAAAGTTGTCGCGTGGATGCATGAAAAAGCGCAGCAAACGGACGCCCTCATTGCAGGCAGCGCCGCGCTGCAAACCGCTCGTGGCCCGGTGAACCGCTTTTTGCTGGTTGAGCCTGAAGGCCAGGTGCATCGCTATGATAAGCGTCATCTGTTCCGCATGGCGGATGAACATCATCATTATGAGGCGGGCCACGAGCGCCTGGTGTTCGAATGGCGCGGCTGGCGCATTCTGCCGCTGGTGTGTTACGACCTGCGTTTCCCGGTATGGTCGCGCAACCGCAACGATTACGATCTGGCGCTGTATGTCGCCAACTGGCCTGCGCCACGTTCTCTGCACTGGCAGGCACTGTTAACCGCTCGCGCCATTGAGAACCAGGCTTACGTCATCGGCTGTAACCGCGTCGGCACCGACGGCAACGGGCATCACTATCGCGGCGACAGCCGGGTTATCAACCCGCAGGGCGAAATCATCGCCAGCGCCGAGCCGCATCAGGCAACGCAGATTAATGCCGAACTGTCGCTCTCGGCCTTACAGGAATACCGCGAAAAATTCCCGGCCTGGCAAGATGCCGATGGCTTCACGATTGGCTGATTAACCCTTCTGCTTTCCCCCTCCTTTAGCGCTTCTTTCACCGAAGCGCTAAAAAAAAAACCATATCCGTGCAGTAGCTCCAGATTTGAGACAAAGATTAGGCTGCTAACTTGCTGATCGACCTCGTTGTTAACTAGCTTTGGAGATGGCGTGTTTATTTTTTATACCCACCTCTACAGCGAGTTAATAATGAGGACAGAATGAAAAAGCTGACGTTAAGTCTTATTACCTTAGCGCTGGCGAGCGTTGCTAACGCCGCGCTTGCCGATACCCTGCGTATGGAATGTCCGATCTCCCCTGGCGGTAAGGAATACTGCAACTACGTCAAAGACCGTTTCGAGAAACAGACCAACAACAAGCTGGAATTTATCGAATTCCCGGCGGCGTCGGATGAAAAGCTGGCCCTGCTCCAGCAGCTTTTTGCCGCGAAAGATGAAAAAGCGGTGGACCTCTTCCAGTCCGACACCATTTGGGTCGGCCTGCTGGATAAGCAAACGCTCGATTTAACCGATGCCGTTGCCGATATGAAAGGCGATTTCTTCCCTGGCCCGTGGGCGAACGACACCGTTAACGGCAAAGTGAAAGCCATTCCGGCTTATCTCGATACCGGGGTGCTCTATTACCGCAAAGACCTGCTCGAAAAATACAACGAACAGCCGCCAAAAACCTGGGCTGATTTAACGCGTATCGCCACCAAAATTCAGGCGGAAGAACGCAAGGCAGGACATAAAAACTTCTGGGGGATGATCTTCCAGGGAAAATCGTATGAGGGCCTGACTTGTAACGCGCTGGAGTGGGTTGATTCCTACGGCGGCGGCACGTTCATCGATGAAAAAGGGAACGTGACCATCAATAATCCGAAGGCGGCTGCCGCACTGGATATGGTCGCGGGCTGGATTGGCAAAATCACGCCGAAAGGCGCTCTGGGCTACAAAGAGGAAGAGTCGCGCGCAGTGTTCCAGAACGGAGATGCGCTGTTTATGCGTAACTGGCCTTATGCGTATTTGCTCTCGCAGGGCGCAGACAGCCCGCTGAAAGGTAAAGTCGGCGTCGCGCCGCTACCTGCCGGGCCGGACGGTAAATCGGCTAATGCGCTGGGCGGCTGGCAGTGGTCGATTAACGGCAACACCAAAAACAAAGAGGCGGCGATTGCGCTGCTGAAAATCCTCACTGACGCCGATTCGCAGAAAATGCAGCTGAAATACCTCGGCTTCGCCCCGACGCGTTCGGCGCTGTATGATGACAAAGCGGTCCTGGAAACCGCGCCGCATCTGACGATGTTCAAAGAGATCTTCGCCAATGCGGTGCCGCGTCCGGCGACAGCGACCAAAAGTCAGTATCCGCGCGTCTCTAACGCCATCTTTAACGTGACCTTCAAGGTGCTCAACGGTGGCAGCGACGGCAAAACCGCCGTGGCCGACCTGCAAAAACGCCTTGAGCGCGTGAAAGGGAAGGACTGGCATTAATTGGCTCGTCTCGGCTATCAACAGCGGCGCCGCCGTATCGCGTGGATACTGGTGGCGCCCGCGCTGATTCTCCTTGCGCTGGCGGCGGGTTGGCCGCTGGCGCGTACCTTCTTTTTCAGTTTTACCAACGCGATGCTCGACAACCCGAGCGACTATCAGATGGTCGGGCTGGCAAACTATTACTTCAATCACGACGGCCAAAGCAGCGGCGTGCTGGTGGACCCGCTGTGGTGGCAGGCGGTCGGCAACACGCTGTGGTTTACGCTGGTTTCCGTCAGCCTCGAATTGCTGCTCGGAATGCTGCTGGCGCTACTAATGAACGAAAAATTTCGCGGTCAGGGTTTGGTGCGTACCGCCATTCTGGTGCCGTGGGCGATCCCGACGATTGTCAGCGCCAAAATGTGGGGCTGGATGTTCCACGATCAGTACGGCGTGGTGAACTCCCTGCTGGCCAAAGTCTTTGGCTACCAGGCGCATCTGGCGTGGATCGCCGAGCCGTCGCTGTCGATGTGGGCGGTGGTGATCGCCGATGTCTGGAAGACTACGCCGTTTATGGCGCTGATGCTGCTGGCGGCGCTACAGCTGATCCCTGGCGATCTGTATGA
This sequence comes from Scandinavium manionii, assembly GCF_024764775.1. Lineage (NCBI taxonomy): Bacteria > Pseudomonadati > Pseudomonadota > Gammaproteobacteria > Enterobacterales > Enterobacteriaceae > Scandinavium > Scandinavium manionii. The sequence goes on from NZ_JALIGC010000040.1 coordinate 875,382, forward strand.
GGCCGCTCGCGTTGACGGGGCCAGCGCCTGGCAACGCTTTAAGCGCATTACGCTGCCGCTGATCCTCCCCGCGATGATCGTGGCGCTTATCTTCCGTGTAATGGACGCGATGCGCATTTTCGACCTGATTTTCGTGCTGACGTCCAACAGCGAAGCGACGATGTCGATTTCCGGTTACGCCCGCGAGCAAATCATCTCGTATCAGGATATGGGCGTCGGCTCTGCGGCGTCAGTGCTGGTGTTCATGATGGTGGCGGGCATTGCAGCCTGCTTTATCCGCGTCTCGAAGCTTAACGAGAAGGAGAAGCGGTGATGAAAACCACCCGTCGTCAGCGCAAATTCGGCCACCAACTGGTGATTTATTGTGGTGCAACCGTCGCCGTACTGTTTTGCGTTTTTCCGTTTTATTACGCCATTCTGACCTCACTGCGCACCGGGCAGGAACTTTTTCTACCCGCCTATTTGCCGAACGGCTTTCACTGGCACAACTACGTGGTGGCACTAGTGGATAACGGTATCGCCCGCAGCCTGCTGAACTCGGTGCTGGTGGCGACGATTACCGTCGGCATCTGTCTACTGGTGTCGATTACCGCGTCGTTCGCCCTCGCGCGGGTGCCGTTTCGCGGACGTAAATTCCTGCTGTTTACCATTCTCTGCGTGTCGATGTTCCCGCAGGTGGCGGTGCTGACCGGGATGTTCGAATTGGTGCGTTTTCTGGGGCTGTACGACTCCCTCGGCGCACTGGTGCTCTCGTACACCACATTTTCGCTACCGTTCACCGTCTGGGTGCTGACCACGTTTATGAAGTCAATTCCGGTGGAGTTGGAAGAAGCGGCGATTGTCGACGGGGCGAAAACCTGGACTATTATCCGCCGGGTGTTTGCCCCGATTCTGGCGCCTGCGCTGGTCACTACCGGGCTGCTGGCGTTTATCGGCGCATGGAACGAATTCATGTTTGCACTGACGTTCATTATTTCCGGCGACAAGCGTACCGTGCCGGTGGCTATCAGCATGTTCAGCGGCGCGTCGACCTTTGAACTGCCGTGGGGCAGTATTATGGCGGCCTCGGTGGTGGTGACGCTGCCGATTATTGTGCTGGTGCTCATCTTCCAGAAACGCATTGTCAGCGGGCTGACCAGCGGAGCGATTAAGGGATAACTATGGGGCAACTGGTACTCGATAAAATATCTAAACGCTACGGCACCTCCTCGGAGGTGATTAAGCCCCTGGATTTGACCGTTAACGACGGCGAGTTTGTGGTGGTCGTAGGGCCGTCGGGCTGCGGCAAATCCACGCTGTTAAGGATGGTCGCCGGGCTGGAGGAAATCAGCGACGGCGAAATGCGCATCGACGGCGTATGCGTCAACGACGATTCGCCGTCTGAGCGCGGCATCGGAATGGTGTTCCAGTCCTACGCACTGTATCCACATATGACGGTGTACCAGAATATGGCCTTCGCGCTGGAAATGGCGAAGCTGCCGCCGACGGAAATCGACAAAAAGGTGCAGGCCAGCGCGCGCATTTTGCAGCTGGAGCAACTGCTCGACCGACGGCCGAAAGATCTCTCTGGCGGTCAGCGCCAGCGCGTGGCGATTGGCCGGGCGATTGTGCGTGAGCCGAGCCTGTTTTTGTTCGATGAACCGCTTTCCAACCTCGACGCCTCGCTGCGCGTACAGATGCGCATGGAAATTGCCGCGCTGCATAAACGCATCAACGCCACGATTTTGTACGTCACCCATGACCAGGTGGAAGCGATGACGCTGGCCGACCGCATCGTGGTGCTTAATCAGGGGCAGATTGAGCAAGTCGGTTCCCCGCTTGAGCTGTACGATCATCCCGCCAACCTGTTCGTCGCGCAGTTTATTGGGTCACCTAAAATGAATCTGATTGCGGGCACGATCGCAGAAACGGGCGAGCAGGAGACGGTTGTGGATCTGGAAAACCGACAACGCATTGTGCTGCCGGTGAATACGCTTGATGGGAAAGTCGGCAACAGCGTATGGCTGGGGATCCGCCCGGAGCACGTCCAGCTTATTGATTTAGCCGTGGCCGACGTGGAAGGCGAAGTGCTGTTTGTCGAGCAGATGGGCAACGAAACGTTGCTGTACGTTAATAGCGGCTATGGCAGCGAGCCGTTGGTTATCCGCCTGACGTCGCGGCTGGAGATCACGCCCGATCAGCGGGTTGGGCTGCGTTTGCCAACGGAGAGTTGCTATTTGTTTGAAGCGGATGGGCGGGCTTTCACGCGAATTTAAAAGGAGATCCCAGTGGAAAAAAAAGCATGGCACAACGCGGTGGTGTACCAAATCTACCCGCGCAGCTTTATGGACAGCGACGGTGACGGCATCGGCGACATTCCCGGCATCATCAGCAAACTCGATTACCTCCACCAGCTCGGCATCAACCTGATTTGGCTCTCGCCGGTCTACCGCTCGCCAATGGACGACAACGGCTACGACATCTCCGATTACGAAGATATTGCCGCCGAATTTGGCACCCTGGCGGACATGGACGCCCTGATTGCACAAGCCAAACAGCGCGGCATTCACATCCTGATGGATTTAGTCGTCAACCACACCTCCGACGAACATCCGTGGTTTCTTGAAGCGCTGAAATCGAAGGATAACCCGTACCGTGATTTCTATATCTGGCGCCAACCAGCGTCAGACGGCGGGCCCCCGAATAATTTCCGCTCCTATTTTGGCGGCAGCGGCTGGGCCTTTGACGAAGCCAGCGGCGAATATTTCCTGCATCAATTTTCTAAACGCCAGCCGGACCTCAACTGGGAAAACCCGCGCGTACACGAAGAGGTCCACGCCATGATGAACCGCTGGCTGGCGAAAGGCATCGGCGGTTTTCGCATGGACGTTATCGACCTCATCGGCAAAGAAGTCGATGCACAAATCATGGCCAACGGCAAAAATCTGCATGCGCTGATCCGCCAGATGAACCGCGCCACCTTCGGCAACGGCGATTACGTTACCGTCGGTGAAGCCTGGAGCGCTTCCCCCGCAGACGCCCTGCTGTACAGCGGCGCTGAACGTGAAGAACTGTCGATGGTGTTCCAGTTCGACCACATCAAACAGTTCTGGGATGAGCACGCCGGGAAATGGCGCAGCAAGCCGTTTGCGCTGGCCAGTTTCAAAGCGGTTATCGACAAATGGCAAACCGCGCTGGCCGATGACGGCTGGAACTCGCTGTTCTGGAGCAACCACGATTTACCCCGCGCGGTGTCGAAATTTGGCGACGAAGGCGAATTCCGCGAAGCCTCTGCCAAAATGCTAGCCACCGCCCTGCACTGCCTCAAAGGCACGCCATATATCTATCAGGGCGAAGAAATCGGTATGACCAATGTGCGTTTCAGCGACATCAACGATTACCGCGATATCGAAAGCCTGAATTTGTACCACGAACGGCTGGCAGACGGCGTCAGCCATGAAGAGATGATGCTGGGCATTCATGCCAATGGGCGCGACAACGCCCGCACGCCGATGCAGTGGGACGCCAGCCCCAATGCTGGTTTCACCAGCGGCACGCCGTGGATTGCAGTCAACCCGAACTATCCGGAGATAAACGTCGCGGCGGCCCTTGAACAGCCGGACTCGATCCTCTGGCATTACCAGAAGCTGATTGCCCTGCGCAAGCAGTATCCGGTGCTGGTTTACGGCGATTACCAGCCGGTGATGGCTGACCACCCGCAGGTATTTGCGTGGCTGCGCACGCTCGGCGACGAGCGGCTGCTGGTTATCAACAATTTCTCCGCCGAGCATCTCACCCTGGAGATTCCCGAGGCGATGCAACACTGGCACGGCGAGTGCCTTTCCAGCAACTACGCGCCGCGTGACCAACTGGCGGTGAGTCTTGAGCTGCAACCTTATGAATCTTTTGCGTTACGAATCGGGAGGTAAACGATGGCGAACTGGTGGAAAGAGGCGGTGGCCTACCAGATTTATCCACGCAGTTTTAAGGACAGCAACGGGGACGGCATCGGCGACCTGAATGGCATCACCGAGAAACTCGATTATCTGAAAGATCTTGGCATCGATCTGATCTGGATCTGCCCGATGTACACTTCACCGAATGATGATAACGGCTATGACATCAGCAATTATCAGGAGATCATGGCCGAATTTGGCACGATGGCCGATTTCGACCATCTGCTCGAACAGGTTCACCTGCGCGGCATGCGCCTGATTATCGACCTCGTGGTCAACCACACTTCCGACGAACATCCGTGGTTCCTTGAATCCCGCTCATCTCGCGATAACCCCAAACGCGACTGGTACACCTGGCGCGACGGCAAAAACGGTGCGGAGCCCAATAACTGGGAAGGAATTTTTAAAGGTTCGGCCTGGGAATATGACGCGAAAACGGAGCAGTATTATCTGCACCTGTTTACCCGTCGCCAGCCAGATTTGAACTGGGAAAACCACGACGTGCGCCGGGCGGTATACGACATGATGCACTGGTGGCTGGAGAAAGGGATCGACGGTTTTCGTATCGACGCGATTTGCCATATGAAAAAAGAACCGACACTTGCCGATGTGCCGAACCCGGACAAATTGCGCTATGTGCCGTCGATGAAAAGCCATCTGAACTACGACGGGCTGCTCGACTACGTCGACGACATGAGCCAGAAGGTGTTTCAGCATTACGACATTGTGACCGTCGGCGAAGTGAATGGCCTGGACTCTGAACACGCCGAGGAGTGGGTCGGCGAGCACCGCAACCGTCTGAACATGGTATTCCAGTTCGAACACGTTCGTCTGTGGGATCCGGAAGCCGGTTTGCGCCCAGAGCCTTCGGTACTGAAGACGATATTCACCGGCTGGCAGGCGGCGCTGGAAGGCAAAGGCTGGAATGCGCTGTACGTCGAAAACCACGATTTAACGCGCATTACTTCGCGCTGGGGCGACACCCAACATTACTGGCGGGAAAGCGCGACCTGCATTGCCGCGCTCTATTTTCTGATGCAGGGTACGCCGTTTATCTATCAGGGCCAGGAAATCGGTATGACCAACACCCGCTTCAGTGGGCTGGCCGATTTTGACGATGTCTCGGCGAAAAACATGTGGCGCGAAATGGCGGCGCTCGGTAAAAGCGAGGAGGAAATTATTGCGTTCCTTACCCACACCGGGCGCGATAATTCCCGCACGCCGATGCAGTGGAGCCACTCCCCCAACGCCGGTTTCAGCGAGGCGAAGCCGTGGTTTCACGTTAATGCCAACTACGAAATCATCAACGTCGCCAGCCAGCGGCAGGACCCGGATTCAGTACTCAACTTTTATCGCGCGTTAATCAGCCTGCGTAAGAAAGAACGCTCGCTTATCTACGGGCGTTATCAGCTGGAACTGGCGGATCACCCACAGATTTACGCTTATCGTCGCGAATTGGGCGATGAAACGTTTCTGGTGCTGTGTAATCTGTCATCGAAATCGGCCCGCTGGCCTGAAGCAGAATTACAGCTTAAAGGCGCGACGCGCGTGCTGGGGAATTATGCGGAGATTGATGAGCCTTACCGACTTCATCGTTGGGAGACGCGCATTTATAAGCTGTAGTTGAGCGGGAAAACGATTGAGGGTGGCTTTGCCACCCTCTTTCTTTATTCAGATAACGTTGTGACGGTCGCCCGCGGGTGCTTGCAGCATATCATCCTGAGTAATCGTAATCGCACTCAGCAATTCGCCTTCGCGGGTCTTTTGAATAAACTTCATTGACCAGCCATGTTCAAACAACGGGCCGGTGTGAACATCTGCTTTCAGTTTCTGAATAAGATTCTGTTTTTCTACGGCTTTAATTTTTGACTTTTGACCATCACTAATGTGGCGAATATCAGCCTGAGAAACATCGAGCAACGTGAGTTCATAAATCGCGACCTTATCCCGCTCATTCATACTGGCGCTGTCCAGTCGGGTGTTTTTATGAATCTGATGATTAACCGACGTTAAGTTTAACTGTTTAATCTCTTCGCGAAGATGATTCAGCGCGACCGCATACACTTTATTTTCCTGCGCAACATGCTTGCTCTCAACCTTATAATGCTGTGCAGAAAACCAGGCAATACCACCAGCAATAAATGCCATAGCCATAATGAGTACGGATTTGGAAGTTAATTTTTTCGTCATGGTATTATGCTGCCCGAAATATTACAGACTCATGAGATACATCCCCTGATATGCTCCGCAGTATGACGTTGTAAAAATCGATGTCAACGCCATCCTCGACTCATTTATGAAATGATATCTCATATGAGACCTTTCTCCCTCCAGGAAATATCATCAGCAAGAACATGCACCACGCTTCGTTATAGCGGATACTTGAGTATGGAATATCTACTATGACATATGGTTTCATTATCCAATTTTACTTTTAGCTCAATTTCAGTAAGCTTAGACGGGTAGAAGTATTCTGTTATACTGTCCGATGAAACACGCTACCTGCGTAATTAAACAGTCAGAATTATGGGAGAGGGGATGAAAAAGGAAAACAGCAATAACCTCTATAGTACTGATGAATTTAATGCATTCATGGATTTCGTAAAATCGCATGGAGTACAAATTCGATACAGTAAAGGCCAATCATTAAATCTAGAGAAAGCAGAAGTCGGCTTTGTACTTTCCGGACTGCTCGGCATTTATTATAAAGGTACAGGAAAATTCATCGACCATGCTTTTTACGGTATGCCAGCGATGGAAGATGATAAAATCATGTCAACGCAGCCGTTTTATTGCCGTACCGAAAGCGATGTGATTATTGCGAAAATCCCTATTCATAAAATATTTGAAATCAGTCATCCCGATCAAGTGTATCGCGGTGTTGTTTTCTCGGCGTTGATTTACTCTCTCATTGATAAGCTCGCCAATATCTATGACATCAGGCATGGCGGCAATGGCTACAAAGTGGTGAAAGAGTTAATTGAACTTTACCTCAATGAAATGCATATCACCCAGGGCCTGGCTAACTACATATTAAAACGCACTAATTTATCGAACAGTTATGTCTTTAAGATCCTGGCTACATTAAAGAAAAATGGATACATCGAAATAAAAAATGCACGCCTAACAAAAATACTCAAGCCATTACCCAATAAGATTTAATACCTTCATAAATTTTAATAGCTGATTTTATTTTTTATTCACCTAATTATTCAGGGGGATTGCCCCTGCCTATCTACACGCCAGGGTTTTTATTTATGATCAAGAAAAATGCGTTATTATATCTTTTCGCCAGTGCGGTTTGCTTTTCAAGCCTGGGCTATGCCGCTGATAAAGATGGCCCGTCGGCTGAAGAAATGGAAAAAATTGCAAAAATGACGGCCAACCCAATTGGTGCCGCCTGGATGTTCTGGACGCAATATGACAACACCACGTTTAGAGGCGACAAATTCAACGGCACGGTATCCCGAACCACTATTCAGCCCGTAATGTCCTTTCCATTAAAGTTTGGTCAACAAGACTGGAACTTCCTCGTCAGACCGGTGTTTCAGTTCTATAACACCCCTAATTTGGGCGATGTTTCAATTCACGGGGATGGGGCGATGTTTGCCCACGGCAGGAGCAGCGGCATGGGCGATACCGGTCTGTTGACCCTTGTTGGCCCGAACCGGGAAGATGGTTTTGTCTGGGGCGTCGGTGCGACGCAGCTCTTTGACACGGCGGAGAATGACTTCCAGGGCCAGGGCCGTTATCAGGTGGGCCCGGCGTTATTATTAGCAAAATTGGCTCCGCATCCTGGCGGCACTAACCTCGGATTATTGGCCCAGCACTGGTGGTCTGCGGATAATAAAACTAACCGGAAAGATACCAACCATACCGATATTCAGTATTTCATTAACTATCGTTTGAGCGGTACCGAATTGATCGGGATGAGTCCCGATATCACCATTGACTGGAAGAAAAAACAGGGCGACCGTTTAACGCTTCCGATAGGTTTAGGTTATTCCAACGTCGTTAAATTAGGCAAACTCCCGGTACGTTTTGCCGCTGAGCTGCAATATTCTGTTATATCGCCTGACGATATCGGTTCACGCTGGAACCTTAAATTTATGTTTATTCCGGTCTTGCCGAGCCCATTCCTTTAAGGGGGTTTAGTGGGTGTTTGTGAATACGTTTCACCCTCACCCCGAACTGCCCCCCCCAGGAGAGGGTGCGCTCACGACCCCCGATAGGTCGACCAGCCCCACGGGGCAATCAGAAACGGCAAATGATAGTGGTCTCCGCTACGCGGCAAGGTAACGTCAATTTGTGCCGACGGATATAACGTCTCCCGCCCGGTTTGCGCAAACCACTGCCCAATATCCGCCGTCAGTCGATAGCGCCCTGGGGCTAAATCGCCTTCGGACATCGAACCAATGCGCCCGTCAGCATTGGTTTCTGCCTCCTTCAACAACTGCCAGCCGCTTTCCGTTTGCTGTTCCAGGCGAATCATCACGCCCGCCGCCGGTTTTCCCAGCGACGTATCCAGGATGTGAGTCGAAATATGGCTCATCGGGCAAACACTCCTTCCAGCCGAAGTTGGGTAATTTGTCGCAGCTGCCGCAGCGCCTCCTGCACTTCATCAGCCTCGGTATTTTTCAGTCGTTGTTGCAGAATCGAGAGAATTTCGTCCCCGCTGCGCCCTTTGGCGCGGATCAGGAACACGCGACCAAACCGTGCTTCATAGTCGGCATTCCCTTGCTCCAGGGCCTGTGCCAGCGCCGCATCATGACTATTGACGGCAGACTGCTCCTGGCGTGAAAACGCCGATTCCGCTGAAATGCCTTTCGGTTTATCACCAATGCGCGGGTGCGCTTCCAGAGCAATGTCCAGTTCCGGTAACCGCCAGCATTCGCTCAGCGCGATAGCGGTTTCCAGCACGCTTTCAACGCTCGAAAAAGGCCGCGCCGCCGCCAACGCATGTTGCCATTCCGGCAGCGCGACGCAGGCTGCAATCATCGCTGCCGCCTGTTCCGGGCTGGCGGCATTGAACTGCATCAATGGATCCGGCTGCACAATTTCCTGTACCGCCAGGCTGAACGCCTGCAACGCCACCGCGACGTCACTTGCCTCGACGGATTCCGCAGGGTGATGACTGATGCCTCCCGCGCAGCGCACAAACAGCATCGCCACCGGCCAGCGTTCGGCCAGCGCCATCGAATCATGTCCGGCTCCGCTCGGCAGCGTTAGCGCTCTGCCCTGCACTTTTTCGCAGGCACGCATCAGCATGTCCTGCAGCGCAGGATCGCACGGCGTGGCGGGCGTGGTGTAAAAAATATCATGGGAGAATATCAGGCCGCGCTGCTGGGCAATCTGCTGCGCTTTTTCCAGTAGCTTAACCAGCAACGCTTCGCGCGTTTCCTCGGAGGGACTGCGAATATCGAGGCTCAGCGAGACGCTGCCGGGAATGACGTTCACCGCACCCGGCTGGCAATTCAGCGTGCCGACTGTCGCCACCAGCGTCGGGTCGCTCGCCCGGGTCAGCTGTTCAACAGCCATCATCCATTCGGCGGCCCCGGCCAGTGCATCACGACGCAGATTCATTGGCACCGTTCCGGCGTGCCCGGCTTCACCGTCGAAACGACAGTTCAGGCGACGCGCACCGTTGATGGCGGTCACCACGCCCAGCGCTAAATTTGCACCCTCCAGCACTGGTCCCTGCTCGATATGCAGCTCCAGGCTTGCGCTAAATTCTTGCGGTAAACGCGCTGCGTGGGCGATTCGCGATGGGTCCAGCCCGGCGTTAACCATTGCCTGTGCCACGCTAATGCCCTGCGCATCGCAACAATCCAGCCATTCCGGCGACCAGGTGCCGGTCAGCCCACGACTGCCGAGCAGCGTGATGCCAAAACGAGTGCCCTCTTCGTCGCCGAAACCGACGATTTCAATCGCCTGCTCCGCACGCACCTGATGCTGGTTCAGCCACGCCACGACCTCAATGGCCGTCAGCACCCCGAGCATGCCGTCGTAGCGCCCGGCGTTGCGCACCGTATCCAGGTGCGAACCAAGCAGCAGCGCGGGCGCGCCTTCCTGTTGCGCTTCGTAGCGCCCGCAAATATTACCCACCGCATCCTGCCAGGTGGTCATGCCCGCCTCGGCCATCCACTGCGCGACGCGCGCGTTAGCCTGTAAATGTTCAGGTGAGAGGTACACCCGGGTGAGTTCCCCAGGGGCGGCACTGATTTCAGCCAGCTGATCGCTTCGCGCCATTACGCGCGCTGCCGCCAGCCGGGCTTCTTCGGGCGTCATTGGCATCACGTTCTTTTGCATCAATCACCCCTCGTAGATGTCCCAGGCCGCCTGCATCGCAGCCCCCTGAGTAGTAGCGAAGCCCAGACGGTTCAGCACAGCTTCCAGCGCAGTCAGGGTCTGCAATACACAATCTTTACGCGCGTTGTAGCCCATGGTGCCGATACGCCAGATTTTGCCCGCCAGCGGACCAAACGAGGTGCCAATTTCGATGTGAAAATCGTTGAGCAGGCGCTGGCGCACTTCTTCGCCGTGCACGCCTGCAGGAATCACCACCCCGATTACGTTGTTCATTTTGTGGGAGATATCGCCGAACACCTCGAGCCCCATGCCCTGAATGCCATTCAGCATTGCGCGGCCGTGCAGTTCGTGGCGGGCGATCAGCGCGTCCATCCCCTCTTCCAGCATAATCCGCGCGCACTCCCGGGCGGCGAACAGCATACTGGTGGCTTCGGTGTGGTGGTTCAGGCGCTCCGGGCCCCAGTAGTCCATTACCATGCCGAGATCGAAATAGTTCGACCAAATCATTTCGTCTTCGCCATCCTGATGCAGATCGGTGCGGATCCCCTGCTCCACGCATTTTCGCGCGCGGATCGTCACTTCCATTTCGGCGCTGAGCGTGATCGGCGAACTGCCCGATGGGCCGCCGAGGCATTTCTGTAACCCGGCGGAGACCGCGTCCAGCCCCCAGGCATCGGTTTCAAGCACGTTGCCGCCGAGCGACGCGGTGGCATCGGTGTAAAACAGCACCCCGTGGCGACGGCAAATTTCACCCAGATTTTCCAGCGGTTGCAGCATGGTGGTGGAGGTGTCGCCCTGCACCGTCAGCAACAGACGCGGTTTGACGCGTTTGATCTCATCTTCAATGCGATCGGCGCTGAACACCTCGCCCCATGGCACTTCAATGGTATGGACTTCGGCCCGACAGCGGCGGGCAATTTCACACAACAGATGGCCGAAGCGGCCAAACACCGGGACCAGCACTTTATCGCCTGGACGAATGGCCGACAGCAGAATCGCCTCGATTCCGGCGCGGGACGTCCCGTCCACCAGCATCGTCCAGCGATTTTCGGTGCGGAACACGCCGCGATACAGCGCCATCACTTCATTCATGTAGTCAGTCATCACCGGATCGTACTGGCCGATCAGCTGGCTGGACATGGCGCGCAGCACGCGCGGATCGGCGTTGATCGGCCCCGGTCCCATCAGCAGGCGGTGAGGAGGATTAATGGGCGTAAATGGCTGAACCTCAAACATGGACACATCCTTTGGTCTGGAAACCGGTTATTGAAACGAATGATTCTTTAATATCGTTTTTGCAACGAATGTGCCAGCGCATTTTTTCCACTTAGCACGTGACTCAGGCTCATTATTCCGCACCGCATTGATTCAAAACGGCACCCAGTGCAGGTGCAATTGCACCAACACAGGGCGTTTAACGCTGTTCCAGTTCATCGAGGGAGTGATAAAGATCGGCGATGCGATGAATGCGCTGCCGTCCGTCGCTGAGCGTGCTGTGCAGTAAGGCGTTGGCGAGTAAGTTCACCAGGCTCATGGCGCTGCTGTAGCTGTCAAATGCCGAGACGCTGTCCAGCGGGGCCGCAAAATGCCAGCGGCAGCGGGCGCGGATCCCGACAGCCTGCGGTTCGCTCAGCACCAGTACCTGCGCCTGTTGGGCCTGCAACGCCTCGAGCAGCGGGCGGATCACCCGTGGACGGCGACGAAATGCCACCACAATAACCAAATCATCCGGGGTGATATCCACCACTTCTTCCGCCAGTGTCTGACCGGGCTGCGGCATTAGCCAGACGTTGCCGCGGCTTTGCATCAGCTGTTGGCGCAGATGCAGCGCCACCGGGCTGCTGTTACGCAGGCCGACGATAAACACACGCTTCGCAGCGCTGAGGGCAGCGACCACTTCGGCGAACAGGTCGGCATCCAGCGCATTGACCCATTGGGTGAGATTCGCCATTTCCTGTTTATAGTGACGCGCCAGCAGCGTGTTACCCTGCACCGCATCACGATCGCCGGTGAGCGGCATCCCGCTCTGGCGCAGGGTTCGCAGCTCGTCGCGCATGTCTTTGAAGCGCTCATAACCCAGATGCCGGAACAGGCGACTGACGGTGGCCTTGGATACCCCGCTGAGGCGAGCCAGCTCGGCACTGTTGTAGCTCACCAAATCGTCAAAGTGATCCATGATGAACGACGCCACGCGCTGTTCCTGTGGAGAAAGTTCGTTGTAACACGCCCTCAGGCGCTCATCCAGCTGCTGCATATCTCGTCTCCTGCAACTTTCGTTTCAACTCAGGCTGACACAGCAAAAGCTCACTCGTCAATCTGGAACGTTTTTTGCCTGATGAGGAAGAAGAGCGTCCACGGAGAAACATTATGCAAAGTAATCTGGCCCCCGGTGCCATGGCGGTAACCCCTCATCATCTCGCCAGCGAATCGGCGCTTTCAGTGCTGCGTCACGGTGGCGATGCCATTGAAGCGATGGTGGCGGCGGCGGCGACCATTGCCGTGGTGTATCCCCACATGAACGGCATTGGCGGCGACGGTTTCTGGCTGATTGTTCCGCCCGGCGGCGAGCCGATTGCCATTGACGCCAGCGGGGCCTCCGGGACGCAGGCGACGCTGGCGTATTACGACGGTCATGCCAGCATCCCACATCGCGGTGCGAAAGCCGCGCTGACCGTGCCGGGCACCGTGAGCGGCTGGGATGAAGCACTGAACGTTTCCGCAGGACTTGGCGGCGGGCAGCTTCCGCTTTCACGTCTGCTTGCGGATGCAATTCGCTATGCCGCCGACGGCATTCCGGTGACCCGTTCACAGGTAAGCGCTACGCAGAGTAAATATCATGAGCTTTCCGGCGTGCCAGGCTTTGCAGGGACCTTTTTACAGCACGGCGAAGTGCCCGCGGCAGGCAGCCGTTTCTGCCAGCCGCGCCTCGCCCGCACCTTAACGCGGCTGGCGAATGACGGGCTAGACAGCTTTTATCGCGGGCCGCTGGCGCAGCTGATGGCGGAAGAGTTTCAGGCCACCGGGTGTCCGCTGACGGCACAGGATCTCGCCGGACATCGCGCTCGCCGTCGCGTGCCGTTGAAGCTCAGCCACCAGCTGGGCGATATTTTCAATATGACGCCGCCGACCCAGGGACTGGTGTCGCTGGCGATCCTCGGTATTACCGATCACCTCGACATGGCCAACGCTGACGAGGTTCAGACCATCCACCGCATCGTAGAAGCCACTAAACAGGCGTTCAGCCTGCGCGATAAATACATCACCGACCCGCGCCATGTGACGCTGCCAGTGCAAAGCCTGCTGGAAACCGCCCCGTTGCAGGAGATGGCGACCAGCATTGACGATAATCACGCCGCGCCGTGGGGCAAAGGCAAAGGCCCGGGCGATACCGTCTGGCTCGGTGTTATCGACGGCAACGGGCTGGCAGTGTCGTTTATTCAGAGCATTTATCACGAGTTTGGCAGCGGCGTGGTGCTACCCGAAAGCGGCATTCTGTTGCAAAACCGTGGCGCGGCGTTCAGCCTCGACCCAGATCACCTGCTGGCGCTGGCGCCGGGCAAACAGCCTTTCCACACACTCAACCCGGCGGCGGCGCGTCTGAAAGACGGTCGCACGATGGTGTACGGCACCATGGGCGGCGACGGTCAGCCGCAAACTCAGGCGGCGATTTTCACTCGTCATGTGATTCAGGGTATGCCGTTGCAGGAAGCGGTTGCCGCTCCGCGCTGGCTACTGGGCCGCACCTGGGGCCAGTCGACGGATTCGCTCAAGCTGGAGGGCCGTTTCAGCGAGACCACTTTCAGCGCGCTGCGGGAAAAAGGGCACGACGTGGAATGGCTGCCGGGCATGAGTGAAGCGATGGGCCACGCCGGAGCGATTGTCCGTCATCCCAACGGCATGCTGGAAGGGGCATACGATCCGCGCAGCAACGGCAGCGCAGCAGGATTCTAAGGAGCGATGATGAACGAGAATACGTTTAACTGGCCTGAATATATTCTGCTGATGGAACAGCTGTTGGCGGTGCCGCTGGATGCGCCGCGCCGGACAGAGCTGGCGGTCCAGCTTAGCCGGATTGCCTCGATGGCCGAGCCGCTGATGGCGTTTGAGCTGCCGCTCCGCCAGGACGGTGCAGGAGTGTATCAACTATGACACTGAGCATTCGGGACATTCAGCAAGGCTTACGCTACCGCCAGTTCAGCGCGGTGGAACTGGCGCAGCAGACGCTGGTCCGCATTGAGCGGGATAACCCGCAGGTGAACGCCTTCACCAAAGTCACGGCAGAACGCATGCTGCGCGAAGCCGCTGATATTGACGTGCGCTTGCGTCAGGGAGAGGCCCTCCCGCCACTCGCGGGCGTGCCGTTTGCGGTGAAAAATTTATTTGATATCGAAGGCGTGACCACGCTCGCAGGGGCACAACTGTTCAGCGAAATGCCGCCTGCAACAGCTGATGCGTTTGCCGTGCAGCAGTTGCGGCGGGCAGGCGCGACGCTTGCGGGGGCGCTGAATATGGACGCCTACGCCTACGGCTTTACGACGGAAAACAGCCATTACGGCCCGACCCGTAACCCGCGAGATTTGAACCGCATTGCGGGTGGATCTTCGGGGGGATCAGCCGCGGCAGTGGCCGCAAAGCTGGTGAACTTTACGCTCGGCACCGACACCAACGGCTCGATCCGCGTGCCCGCCTCGCTGTGCGGCGTTCTGGGCCTGAAGCCGACGTTTGGCCGTTTGTCGCGATCCGGCAGCCATCCATTTGTCGCCAGCCTCGATCACATCGGCCCGCTGGCGCGCTTTACCGACGATCTGGCCCACGTTTATGATGCCTTGCAGGGCCACGATCCGGACGATAAATGGCAGTCCTCCCGGGATGTTTCGCCCGTTTCATCAATGCTGTCACAGACAACAAATCTGCGCTGCGCCGTGCTGGGCGGCTGGTTTGATGAAGGGAGCGACTGTAGCGCTCGCGATGCGGTAGCCCGCGTGGCACACGCGCTTGGCGCAAATGAAAAACTGGAGTTGCCGAACGTGGCGCTGGCCCGTTCCGCCGCTTTTTTGCTGTCTGCAGCGGAAGGCGGCAACCACTATTTACCCGCGCTACGCAATGATGCAGAACGCTTTGAGCCTAACTCCCGTGAACGCCTGCTGGCGGGCGCGATGACGCCGTCGGCCTGGTACACCCAGGCGCAGCGCTTCCGGGCATGGTTTCGCGATACGACGCTACCGCTGTTTAATGATTTTGATCTGCTGATCGCCCCGGCGACGCCGTGCAGCGCGACGCTGATTGGCGACACCACAATGCGCATTAACGGCATCGAACTGCCGATCAAAGCCAGCATGGGTATGCTGACGCAGCCGATTTCGTTTCTGGGTTTACCGGTGGTCAGCGTGCCGCTCAAAACCCACAGCGGTTTGCCCATCGGTGTGCAGATTATTGGCGCGCCGTGGCAGGAAGCGCAGTGTTTGCAAGCCGCCTGGCAGCTTGAACAAGCCGGTATTCTTTATCAACAGGAAGACATATGACGCCCGAAAACATTGACCGCCCGGCGGTGCTGAACGACGTGACCAGCGCATTTTATCGTTATGAAAAAGCCTTAACCAGCAATGACATTGCGGTGCTGGATGAACTGTTTTGGGATGATGGACGTACGGTGCGCTACGGCGCGACGGAGAATTTGTATGGAATCGCGGAGATCCGTGATTTCCGTAATTCTCGGCCTTCAAAGGGGTTAGATCGGCTGCTGCACCATACGACGATCACCACGTACGGCGAGGACATGGCGGTGGCAAGTACCGAGTTTACCCGTGAGAACAGCGAGCGCGTCGGCCGCCAGATGCAGACCTGGGTGAAATTCCCCTGCGGCTGGCGCATCGTAGCGGCGCATGTGAGTTTGATGGGGTGATTTTTTTGCCAGTGCATTTTTCTTTCACCCTCTCCAGGGGGAGAGGGTCAGGGTGAGGGCGCCACGATATATCAGGCGATACCGTTGAACGGGTGCGTTTTCACCCAGTGTTCGGCGATATCCTGACGGCGACAAATCCACACATCATCGTGGCTCTGCACATAATCCAGAAAACGCTGCAGCGCGCGAAAACGTCCTGGTCTGCCTAACAGGCGGCAGTGCATGCCAATCGACATCATTTTGGGTGACGTCTCTCCTTCTTCATATAGCACATCAAAACTGTCTTTCAGATAGGTGTAAAACTGCTCGGCGGTGTTGAAACCCTGGGCGGTGGCGAAGCGCATGTCGTTGGCGTCCAGGGTGTAGGGCACAATCAGATGCGGTTTGCTGTCGACCGTGGTCCAGAACGGCAGATCATCGCCGTAATAATCGCTGTCGTAGAGAAAACCGCCCTGCTCTGCCACCAGCTGGCGGGTGTTCGGGCTGTCACGCCCGGTGTACCAGCCGAGCGGCTTTTGGCCAAACAGCGCGTCGAGAATTTCGACCGCCTGCTGCATGTGCTGGCGTTCGGTCTGAATATCAAGATTCTGGTAGTGTATCCAACGCCATCCGTGGCTGACCACGTCGTAGTCTGCGGCTTTTATGGCGTCAACGATGGCCGGGTTACGCGCCAGGGCCATCGCCACACCGAACACCGTCAGCGGTAAACCGCGCTTTTGAAATTCCTGATGAATGCGCCAGAATCCGGCACGAGAGCCGTATTCGTAGAGGGAATCCATCGACATATGTTTGTCGGGGAAGCTGGGCGCACCAATGATGTCAGAGAGAAACTGCTCGGAACCACTGTCGCCGTGCAGGATGTGGTTTTCACCGCCCTCTTCAAAATTGAGTACAAACTGGACGGCGATGCGCGCGCCGCCTGGCCACTGTGCATGCGGCGGTTGGCCGGCGTAGCCCGCCATGTCACGAGGGTAGTTTTCGGTAAAATGCCAGACGCGCTTATCCGTTGCTGATTGCATACTGATTCGACCTCTTTCTCAGATGGCCGTCGTCGTTAGCTCAAGATATCGAAGCCTCCGCTCAACGGCTTTTTATTGGGGTACGCGAGATCGCCGTATTTACTGGTGCCAAGACCCAGCGCCACAAGCGATTCCACCATTTTCACGGCCGCAGTTACGCCATCAATCACCGGGATGCCCAGCTCCTGCGTCAGCTCGCGGGCAAGGTTCGCCATGCCGCCGCAGCCAAGGACAATCGCCCCGCTGCCGTCTTCGCGTTTTGCCTGAATACAACGCTCGCGTACTTTCATCTGAGCAAGACCCGTGCCATCTTCCAGCGCCAGCACCGGTAAATCGATGGCGTGTAGCGCCGCGCAGTGATGTTCGAAACCATACTGCTGCAATAAATGACGGGCGATGATCACCGTGCGCGGCAGCGTGGTGACGATGGAAAAGCGTGTGGCCACCAGCGTCGCCATGTGCATCGCCGCTTCGGCAATGCCCACCACCGGCCCGCTGGCCAGTTCACGCGCCGCGAGTAATCCCGGATCGCCAAAGCAGGCAATCACATGCCCCTGTGCGCCCTGCGCTTTGCCGTGTTTGATCTGCTCCAGCACGCCAATCGCCGCGATGGCTTCATCAAAATGGCCTTCAATCGACTCCACGCCCTGAGTCGGACAGGTCGCAAGAATGGTGGTGCCCGGAGCCGCGACGCTGCGGGCCGCTTCGCCAATGGTGTGCGTCATGGCGGCGCTGGTGTTGGGATTGATCACTTGAATCAAATGTTGCATCGAACGACGTCCTCTTGTTGTTTTGCCCTGTCGTGTAGCACCACGCCTGGGCAGTAAAATGGTTATCCGCACTGTAATAATGCACATCCTGTGCCCGCACAGCCACGTTTGTGTGTGTTATCGCCCTTTCACGCTCTGTATTTCTTGATAACAGAATCTGGCCCGATTAATGCAACAAAAGTTTCAGACATTCCGTCAGCATCTGTTTTTTAAAGGAGCAGATTTCATGCCAAATCAGAAACCAGAGTACAAATCGAGCTACAGCCCAAGACTGACCAACAACGATCTGGCGCCAACTCAGCAACAGAGTTGGTCGTGGTACAACATATTTTCGTTCTGGATGTCCGATGTGCATAGCATGGGCGGCTATGTGGTGGCCGCAAGCTTCTTTACCCTCGGCTTAGCCAGCTGGCAGGTACTGCTTTGCCTGTTGGCGGGTATTTGTATCGTGCAATTGTGCGCCAACCTGGTGGCGAAACCCAGCCAAATGGCGGGCGTGCCGTACGCCGTGATTAGCCGTCAGGCGTTTGGCGTGTTCGGCGCCAATATTCCGGCAGTGATCCGCGGCCTGATTGCCTTTGCGTGGTACGGCATCCAGACCTACCTGGCGGCCAACGCGCTGATGCTGGTCGGCCTGAAGTTTTGGCCTTCTCTGGCCTCGTTGACTACCGACCATTTCCTCGGACTGTCGCATTTGGGCTGGCTCTGTTTTGGCATTATGTGGGTGCTGCAGGCGCTGGTGTTCTGGCACGGTATGAGCGCCATTAAGCGCTTTATCGATATCGCCGGTCCGGCCGTGTATATCGTGATGATGGCGCTGGCGGGCTGGATTTTGTATCAGACCGGGCTGGACGGCATTTCCTTTACGCTTGCCAGCAAACAGCTGAGTGCCGGAGAGCAAACCTGGCAGATGATCACTGCCACAGCACTGGTTGTTTCCTATTTTTCCGGCCCGCTGCTGAACTTTGGCGACTTCTCGCGTTACGGCAAAAGTATGCAGGAAATTCGTCGCGGCAACCGCTGGGGGCTACCGTTCAACTTCCTGCTGTTCTCGATTGTGACGGTGATTATTGTTTCCGGCTCGCAGTCGCTGTTTGGCCGCATGATTACCGATCCGATTGAAACCGTGAGCCACGTCGGCAACAGCGTGGCGATGGCCATTGGCCTGCTGACGATGATCACCGCGACCATTGGGATCAATATCGTGGCGAACTTTGTCTCGCCTGCGTTCGACTTCTCGAACTGTTCTCCGCAGAAAATCAGCTTCCGCACCGGAGGGATGATTGCCGCCGTGGGCTCTGTGCTGCTGACGCCATGGAATCTGTTCCAGTCGCCGGAGCTGATTCACTATACGCTCGACGTGCTGGGCGCATTTATCGGCCCGCTGTTCGGGATCCTGCTGGCAGATTTTTATCTGATTAAGCGCGGAAAAGTGGTGGTCGACGATTTATTTACCGTCTCCCCTGCTGGCCGTTACTGGTACAAAAATGGCTTTAACCCCAAAGCGATTGCCGCGCTTGCCCCGTCGGTGGCGGTTGGGCTTATCATTAGCTTTATCCCGGCCCTGCATGAAGTGGCTAACTTCAGCTGGTTTATCGGCGCGTTCCTGAGCGCAGGCTGCTATCGCTGGATTGCGCGCCACGATAAAGAAGGTGTGAGCCAGGCCTTCAGCGGCGTGGAGATTGCCAAAGAGTAAGTTTCGCGGGCCTGAATGCCTGAGGATTCGGGCCCGTAAATTGATCCCCCGACAGACACGGACAGCAATAATTAAGGTAGGATGCCCAACATAAATGACGGGTTATCAATAAGGAACGCTATGACCATCCCTTCACTTTCCCCCGCTGAGGCCAGAACGCTTCTGGCACAGGGCGCGGCCCTGATAGACATTCGCGAACCGGATGAATACGCTCGCGAAAATATTGCCGAAGCGCATTTACTCTCGCTTTCCGCTATCGAAAATGGCGACCGGCTTGGGCCTTTCGAAGACTACGATACGGTGATTTTCTATTGTCAGTCTGGCACGCGCACCGCGCAGAATGCACAAAAGCTGGCGCAGGCGGTGGCCCCGGCGAAAGTGTTTATTCTTGAAGGGGGCCTGAACGGCTGGAAGAAAACGGGTGAAGCAGTCCTGAAGGATAAGTCTCAGCCGCTGCCCATGATGCGGCAGGTGCAAATCGTAGCGGGTACGCTGATTCTGGTTGGCGTGATTCTGGGCTACAGCGTTCATCAGGCATTCTTCCTGCTTTCCGGTTTTGTCGGCGCGGGTTTGCTGTTTGCTGGCATCAGCGGATTTTGCGGGATGGCGCGTTTGCTGGGCGTGATGCCCTGGAACCGCCGCTAGAATTGATTTCCCCTGTCAGGTGCATCATGCCAGGGGAAGCATTTGCCGTTGAGAACGACAGAAACGACGAAGGCCTGAATCATTGCTGATTCAGGCCTTCTGAATAGTGGCGGAACGGACGGGACTCGAACCCGCGACCCCCTGCGTGACAGGCAGGTATTCTAACCGACTGAACTACCGCTCCACTGTTCCCTTGGGAACGAGGCGAATATTACGGATTCCCCGATCCTGCGTCAACGCTTTTTCTTAAGTTTTGAATCAGTTGCTGCAAAAATCGCCCACATGCTGCTTTTCAGCACGTGTTTACGGGTTTCAGGCGCGCCAGAGACAGCTTCCGCCTTTCTTTTGCACCAGGTCGAGGCGCGATTCGTGGGCCGCTAACTCTTCTTCACTGGCGGAAATCACGCGTAATGCGCTGGCTCCACGCGCAATGCGCTGAATTCCAGAGTCATTACCCTGCTGCTGGTTGTCCCCTTCCATCGCAAACTTCATCGACGTTTGTCCGCCAGTCATCAGCAAATAGACGTCGGCCAGAATCTGGCTATCGAGCAATGCGCCGTGTAGCGTACGTTTACTGTTGTCTATTTCATAGCGCGAGCACAACGCATCGAGACTGTTACGCTTGCCGGGGAACATTTTACGCGCCAGCGCGAGGCTGTCGGTGACTTTGCAGAAAGTGTTGGTCCTGGCAATGCCACGGTTGAGTTTGGCAAACTCGTAGTCCATAAAGCCGATATCGAACGATGCGTTATGGATGACCAACTCTGCGCCCTGAATGTATTCGATAAACTCGTCGGCAATGTCGGCGAAGGTGGGTTTGTCGAGCAGGAACTCATCGGCAATCCCGTGAACGCCGAATGCTTCCGGATCGACCAGGCGGTCAGGTTTGAGATAAACGTGGAAGTTGTTACCCGTTAAACGACGGTTGATCACCTCGACCGCACCGATTTCAATGATCTTGTGCCCTTCGTAATGCGCACCGATCTGGTTCATACCAGTGGTTTCCGTATCGAGGACGATCTGTCGGGTAATTGCAGTGCTCATATCGTTCATTTATGTCAGACTTACCGTTTTCGTGTCGATTTCAATTAAAGGAAGTCTACCAGAGATGCTTAAACAGGTAGAAATTTTCACCGATGGTTCTTGCCTCGGTAACCCAGGCCCTGGCGGCTACGGCGCAATTTTACGCTTTCGTCAGCATGAGAAAACCTTTAATGAAGGTTATTACCTGACTACCAACAACCGTATGGAGTTGATGGCCGCCATTGTGGCACTTGAAGCGCTGAAAGAGCATTGTGAAATCACCCTCAGCACCGACAGCCAGTACGTTCGCCAGGGGATTACCCAGTGGATCCACAACTGGAAAAAACGCGGCTGGAAAACGGCAGACAAAAAGCCGGTGAAGAATGTCGACCTCTGGCAGCGTCTCGACGCCGCGCTCAGCCAGCATAAAATTCAGTGGGAATGGGTAAAAGGTCATTCTGGCCATCCAGAAAACGAACGCTGTGATGAACTTGCCCGCGCAGCAGCTATGAGCCCGACGCAGGCAGATACAGGTTACAAACCGGAAAGTTAATCTTGCGGTTTCCGATACTGGCGCGTGGCGCCGACCGTCTGACGCATCGGGTTCCTGGATTTGCTTTGCCGCGCTGGGTTGAGCGTCAGCGGCACCGTTCTTTTACGTGCAACAATCACCTGTAAACAGCCTAATGCGGGCACATGCGTGCTCAGGATCCGCCCGCCCTGGCGGGTCCAGGGCAATACCTGAAAGCGGCTCTGATGCAGCACTTCAAAATTGAGTACTCCCAACCAGTCGAGCTGACGCATCAGGCTAAACATCCGGCTATTATAAGGCATGCGGTTGCGCAGAACCGGCACCATCTTACGTAACCCCATCAGACTGACCGGGTTGAATGCCGTCAATATGAGCCAGCCGTCATCAATCAAAACACGATCGGCTTCTCGCAGCAAACTGTGCGGGTCCTGACACCAGGGCAAAGTGTGCGCCAGTAAACAGGCATCAACCGACTTTTCGGCAAACGGTAAATGTAGCGGGTCGGCCTTCACCTGCATCGGGTCACCATCGAGCGATACGTTGACCTGATGGGAGATTGCGCACGCATCGGTATTGATTTCCGCGCTCAAATTGCCGATTTTAAGCAGATGAAACCCATAAAGTTTCGCCATCCACGGCTTTAACTGTTGTTCCAGCGCTTCACGATAGTATTCACCCCAGGGCATTTCCGCCCAGTGGTTTGGCGCCGTAACTGTCAGAGGTATCCTTGCCGGTTTCATCACAACCTTCCGCAACATTATGAGAGGTAATCAATGAATCTTAACAGTATTCCCGCATTTCAGGACAACTACATCTGGGTGCTGAGTCAGGACGATGGCAAGTGTTTGATTGTCGACCCTGGCGAAGCGGCGCCAATCCTTGCTGCGATTGCTGAAAACAATTGGCAGCCGCAGGCCATTTTATTGACTCATCACCACCACGATCACGTTGGCGGTGTGAAAGAACTGACGCAAAAATTCCCGGGACTTGTGGTGTATGGTCCGCAAGAGACACAAGATAAAGGGGCCACCCATATCGTTAAAGAAGGTGATACGGTCGATGTTTTGGGATGCGAATTTTCTGTAATTGCGACTCCAGGGCATACCTTAGGCCACGTGTGTTTCTTTAGCGACCCTTACCTTTTTTCTGGCGACACGCTGTTTTCCGGGGGATGTGGACGCCTCTTTGAAGGCTCTCCAGAGCAGATGTATCAGTCACTTCAGAAATTACAGGCACTTCCAGACCATACAGTGGTGTGTTGCGCCCATGAATATACATTAGCAAATGTTAAGTTTGCATTGAGTGTTCTACCCCATGATCGGGCGATAAACGAATACTATAAAGAAGTGAATGAGTTACGTGCAAAAAAGCAAAAAACACTACCCGTAATTCTGAAAAATGAGCGTCGAAGTAATGTATTCCTGAGGACAGATGACCATGATTTAATTGAAGAAATTTCCAAAGAAACAAATTTGCAACAACCTGAGCAGCGTTTTGCATGGTTAAGGTCAAAGAAAGATAACTTCTAAGTACCCAGGGTTGCCTTTTAATTTTTTCGCCGTTATGATTGCTCGTCTTTTAAGCAACTATTGACCACACACATGAAGGCACGAGCGATATTACTCGCCTCTGTCCTGCTAGTGGGTTGCCAGGCCAATCGAGATGGTAACGTACAACAGCATGCACAGAGCCTTTCTGCGGCTAGTCAAGGGGAAGCAGGGAAGTTTGCAAGTCAAGCGCGATGGATGGACGATGGAACATTTTATGCGCAGGATCAGGACTTGTGGGCTTCTATTGGCGGCGAGCTAAAGATGGGAATTCCGGATAATGGCCGGATTCGCGAACAGAGACAAAAGTATTTACGTAATAAGAGCTATCTCCACGATGTAACTTTACGGGCAGAGCCGTATATGTACTGGATAGCAGGGCAAGTTAAGAAACGTAACATGCCTATGGAACTGGTACTACTACCCATAGTGGAGAGCGCTTTTGACCCCCATGCAACGTCTGGCGCCAATGCCGCAGGCATCTG
The DNA here is from genome assembly GCF_024764775.1 of Scandinavium manionii. NCBI lineage: Bacteria > Pseudomonadati > Pseudomonadota > Gammaproteobacteria > Enterobacterales > Enterobacteriaceae > Scandinavium > Scandinavium manionii. The sequence continues at coordinate 899,245 of NZ_JALIGC010000040.1, forward strand.
GCAGATCATTCCGAGCACAGGACGCAATTATGGTTTAAAACAGACCCGCGCATATGACGCGCGTCGCGATGTTGTTGCTTCTACTACGGCAGCACTCGATATGATGCAGCGTCTGAATAAGATGTTTGACGGCGACTGGTTGTTAACGGTCGCAGCGTATAACAGCGGCGAAGGTCGTGTGATGAAGGCAATGAAAGCGAACAAATCGCGGGGCAAACCTACCGATTTCTGGTCGCTGTCATTACCTCAGGAAACGAAGATTTACGTGCCTAAGATGCTGGCCTTGAGCGATATTCTCAAGAACAGCAAACGCTATGGCGTTCAGCTGCCGACGGCAGATGAAAGTCGTGCACTGGCTCGCGTTCGACTGGATAGCCCTGTTGATGTGAAGCAAGTGGCGGATATGGCCGGTATTTCAGTCACCAAGCTGAAGGCGTTTAATGCGGGCGTTAAGGGTTCTACCCTTGGAGCCAGCGGACCAAAGTATGTGATGGTTCCGCAAAAGCATGCCGACCAGTTACGTGAGTCTCTGGCCTCTGGCGATATCGCCGCGGTTCAGCCGACTCTGGTGGCCGATAATTCACCGATGACCAGCCGTAGCTATAGGGTACGTTCAGGTGACACCCTTTCGGGTATTGCGGCACGCCTTGGCGTGACATCGAAAGATCTGCAGCAGTGGAATTCACTGCGCGGCGCGCACCTTAAAGTGGGTCAGAACCTGACTGTAGGCGCAGGTAGCAGTGCATCTCGTCTCGCGAAAAACAGCGATAGCATTACATATCGCGTTCGCAAAGGAGATTCGCTGTCGAGTATCGCTAAGCGTCACGGCGTGAACATCAATGATGTTGTGCGCTGGAACGATGATACCGACAACCTGAAGCCGGGTGATCAGCTGACGCTATTTGTTAAAAACAGCGACAGACCCGATTCCTGATAAACCAGTCCAGAAAAAAAGCACCGATTCCCTCGGTGCTTTTTTATTTATGCGGCTTTATGCGCCTCGGCCATGATGGTGTCGCTGGTAAACGACCCCTCCTCCTGCAGCTCAAAATACTCCTTCACTTCCTGAGACGCACTTTCCTGATACAGACGAATAGCGGCACACAAAGCCTCTGGCGTCCGCATGCGCGCTACCCAGGAGCTGTATTCCAGCGGTAAACGGTCTGTAATCAAGCTATCGGTAATCAGCCCGGCCTCGTTGATCATTGAGAACCACTCCCCGCTCGAGTAATTACGCACATGTGAGGTGTCACGCAATGCTTCAACGGTCTGCAACCAGACGTCTCTCAACGGATGGCCGGGAGACATGATGTCCATGATGATGAATACGCCACCCGGCTTCAGTACGCGTTTGATTTCGCGCATCGCCTGCCCCACGTCATGCCAGTGATGCGCGGAATAACGGCTGATCACCACATCGTAAGAGGCGTCGTCAAAGGGCAAAATTTCCGCATAACCCTGTGACGTCGTGATGTTGTTCAGTCCTTTGTCCTTCGCCGCCTGTTTCACCACTTCGAGCATTTGTGCTGACAAGTCGTAAGCCGTTACCTGTGCAACGTGCGCGGCGGCGACGAAACTCGCATGCCCTGCCCCACAGCCGAGATCCAGCACTTTTGCCTGCGGGAATGCGCTCAGTCGCTCGCCCAGACGCTGCAAATCACGCCCTGTTGAATGTACCGCGCTGGTTAAATAGGCACTTGCCTGGGAGCCAAACTGTTTATCGACATTGTTGTGGTGAGATTGCGTTGTCATTGTATTGTCCTTCGGTTGATTGAATGATGAAAGGGCAGCACCTTACGTGCACAGGCCTGCCCCACGGCAGACCTGACTTACCTTTATCGCTCAGGTTTACCGGGACTGAATTCCACTAGTAGCGGATTGTGATCGGATGCGCGAGTCACCAGAACGGAGGCTTCATGTACATTCAGACCACGGTAGAACACAAAATCGAGAGGGCGACCGAACGCACGGCGGCGCTGATCGTCGGTGAAGCGGACTTCCCGCAGTGACATTTCACGCGCAAAGCGATAAAGCGCATTCATTCGCGGACGGCTCCAGGCATTAAAATCGCCTGCCATAATAATAGGCCCGCTGTGATGAGCAATTTGATCGCCAATCGGTAAAAGCTGTTTACTGTAGACGTCGACACCCAGACTGAAATTGACCGCGTGAATATTGACGACCATCAGCAGACGAGAGTCCGGTAACGGATAGACCGTGACCAGCGCCGACTTTGCCAGGCGCAGAATGGGCTCACGTTCACGTAACGGGCAGCAGTAAACCGGATGGGCCGACGATAACGTCATCACGCCAGAAGGATGCTGCGGCAAAACAAAGGCAGGCACCTGATCGGCGGCCAGATAATGGGTGGTGGCAAAACGCACCAGTTCAGGCGTCGTTTGAGCTTCCTGGAGCAAGACCAGATGGGCATCTTTACCAAAATTTTTCAGCACCGATAACCATTCGGCGCGCTGCTGCTTAAAAATATTCCACACCAGAACGCGAATTTTTGCTTCGCTACTCAGCGGTTCACCGGCGGGCAATGCCTTACCAATAGTCGCGAACGAACCGGGAGGTAAGATCCTCTCGGCCGGTTGTCCGGCAACATAACGCATGGCATAGGTATTTTTTCGCACTTTAGTTTTAGGGCCTCAATAACAGAAAAACCACGCTGACATCACAGTGTGGTTCTTCTGTTATAGGGACTTTTGCTCACAGTTTCAACGCTATTTTCCAGAAAGATACGCCACAGACTGTAAGCAAATAAGGACTATGTTCGCGGGGCAAGCGCCACTTTTGCAGGTTTATCGAGACGTCCGCTGAGCCCGATTAACAGGAAAGCGGCAAATACGATAACCGCGCCGATCCATGGTGTCTGTGCCAGGCCGTAATGCTCTACGGTTTGACCACCAATGATCGATCCCAGTGCAATGCCCACGTTAAAGGCCGCAATGTTCAGACCAGAGGCGACATCAACTGCGGTAGGTGTGTACAGTTCAGCTTTCTGTACGACGTACACCTGCAGGCCAGGAACGTTGCCGAAGGCAAAAATCCCCATAACTAATACCGTGGCAAGTGCTGCATATTGCATCGAAGCCGTGAACTGGATCACCAACAGCAGGATCATCAACGCGGCGAAGATGATTTTTAGCGCCGGAACTGCGCCATGTTTATCGGCAAGTTTACCGCCCCAAATATTGCCAATAGCAACCGAAACACCGTAGCCCAACAGGATCCAGCTTACTGCGTTTGGTGAAAAACCGGCCAGGTTTTGCATCATTGGTGCAAGGAAGGTAAAGGCGGTGAAGACGCCACCATAACCCAGAGCAGTTATCGCATAGATAATTAGTAAGCGAGGATGAGTCAGCACCTGCAATTGTTCGCGAAGCGTTGCGGTCGCACGCTGCGGAATATTTTTAGGCACCAGAATAAAACTGCTGATTAAGGCGATAACCCCCAGCAACGAGACGGCCAGGAAAGTTTCACGCCAGCCGAAATGCTGGCCAATAACCGTCCCCAATGGCACACCCGTTACCAGAGCTACGGTCAGCCCACCAAACATAATGGCGATGGCCGAAGCGGCTTTTTCTTTCGGCACCAGGCTGGTTGCGATGGTTGACCCAATGGAGAAGAACACGCCATGCGCCAGACCCGTCAGCAAACGCGCCAGCACCAGCGTACCGTAACCCGGTGCCTGCCAGGCCAGCAGATTACCTGCGGTAAACACCACCATCAACGCCAGCAGCAACTGCTTGCGTGGCATCCGGCCTGTGAGTGCGGTGAGGACCGGTGCACCAATCGCCACGCCAAGGGCGTAGATAGACACCAACAGTCCCGCAGAGGGTAAAGAAACAGAAAGTTGTTCAGCAATCGTCGGGACCAGGCCGACTATGACAAACTCCGTTGTGCCAATTGCAAAGGCACTGATCGTCAGGGCAAGTAGCGCCAGTGGCATAATTTACTCCGTATCATCAGGATTAAGATGACACGAAGTATGCGCCAGTGTTTAAATAACAAAAATGATCAAAATATCAATAGAATTTTGCAGGTGGTGCAACAATGAGAGCAACATCCGAAGAAATTGCCATCTTTGTTGCGGTGGTAGAAAGCGGCAGCTTTAGCCGTGCTGCAGAGCAGCTTGGCCAGGCGAATTCAGCTGTCAGCCGCGCCGTCAAAAAGCTGGAGTCAAAACTGGGCGTCAGCTTGTTGAATCGCACTACGCGTCAGCTGAGCCTGACTGAAGAAGGTGAGCGCTATTTCCGCCGTATGCAGGGTGTTTTGCAGGAGATGGCCGCTGCCGAAAATGAATTAATGGAAGCGCGACATACACCACGTGGATTGTTGCGTATTGATGCGGCAACGCCCGTGATTCTCCATTATCTGATGCCGCTGATTAAGCCTTTTCGCGAGCGTTACCCTGAAATCACGTTATCTCTGGTCTCTTCGGAAACATTCATCAATCTCATTGAGCGTAAGGTTGATGTGGCGATCCGTGCTGGAACCTTAACAGACTCCAGCCTGCGTGCGCGGCCTCTGTTTACCAGTTACCGGAAAATCATCGCTTCACCGGATTACGTGGAGCGTTTCGGAAAACCGGAAACGGTGGAAGAGCTGAAGCAACATCAGTGTCTCGGATTCACCGAGCCTACGTCACTCAATACCTGGCCAATTTCCTGCTGTGATGGGCAGTTGCACGAGGTAACGTCAGAGATATCGTCTAACAGTGGCGAAACGCTGAAACAGCTTTGCCTAAGCGGCAATGGTATCGCCTGCCTGTCGGATTATATGGTGGATAACGAGATTGCAAGAGGGGAATTTGTAGAGCTGATGGCCGATAAAAAACTGCCGGTGGAGATGCCGTTTAGCGCCGTCTACTACAGTGACCGGGCGGTCAGCACACGTATTCGGGCGTTCATTGATTTTCTGAGCGAGCACGAAGCTCAGCGTAAAAAGTAAATTGGGGGCAATGATGCCCCCATTTTGATTAATCCCAGTTCGGCGCCAGACCTTCTGGGCTCACCAGACGATCGTTGCATTCCAGGGTAGCAATCGCCGCTCTGTCAGCATCATCCAGCTTGAGATCTTGTGCCAGCAGGTTGCTCGCCAGGTTCTCACGTTTAGTTGATGACGGGATCACAGCATAGCCTTCTCCCATCGCCCACGCCAGAATCACCTGCGCAGGTGTCGCACCGTGTTTGTCTGCAATCCCCTGAATAACTTCATCTTTCAGCGCTTTGCCATAAGCCAGCGTCATGTACGAAGTGATGTGAATGCCCTGTTTTTTGGCCCACTCAACAACGTTTCGGTTTTGCAGATACGGTGAGAGCTCAATCTGATTGGTGGCAATATTTTCTGCCCCAACCGCTGCAATCGCTTTTTCCATCAGTGGGATGGTGAAGTTAGAAATACCAATCTCACGCGTCAGTCCACTTTTCTTAGCTTCCAGTAGCGCCTGTATAAACTCTTCAACAGAAACAGCATCTTGTGGTGATGGCCAGTGGATCAAAGTTAGATCCACGTAATCCGTACGAAGCTTTCTCAGACTTTCTTTGAGGCTTGGGATCAGCGCATCTTTGCTCAGATTTTCAGTCCAGACCTTAGTCGTGATAAACAATTCGCTTCGTGAAACACCGCTTTCAGCGATCGCCTGACCAACTGCAGCCTCATTATCATAAATCTGGGCGGTATCGACAGCGCGATAACCGAGCTCGAGAGCCGTTTTTACTGATGCGATAACTACGTCGTCTTTAAGACGGAATGTACCTAAACCAAATACAGGGATTGTCATAACTTCCTCATGAATTACTTTATGTGTGCTTTCAGAGGATTATCGCGGGTGCGGATGAGAAGAAAAAGAGTCAAAACCGCAGAGGATTTTTGCGATTATGGCAATAATGGATGGGTTTAGACAAAAGAAAAAGCCCTGAGCATCTACTCAGGGCTTTTAATAAGTGGCGGAACGGACGGGACTCGAACCCGCGACCCCCTGCGTGACAGGCAGGTATTCTAACCGACTGAACTACCGCTCCACCGAATTTCTTTACAACAACCGGTTTTATGCCCCGGTCTGACTTGCTAATTTGATGCCTGGCAGTTCCCTACTCTCGCATGGGGAGACCCCACACTACCATCGGCGCTACGGCGTTTCACTTCTGAGTTCGGCATGGGGTCAGGTGGGACCACCGCGCTGTTGCCGCCAGGCAAATTCTGTTTCCGGAACGCTTAAAAGCACCCCAGCTAATCTGTTATCAAGCTAAAAATTTCGTCTCTTCGCCAAAACATCTTCGGCGTTGTAAGGTTAAGCCTCACGGTTCATTAGTATCGGTTAGCTCAACGTATCGCTACGCTTACACACCCGACCTATCAACGTCGTAGTCTTCAACGTTCCTTCAGGACTCTCAAGGAGTCAGGGAGAACTCATCTCGGGGCAAGTTTCGTGCTTAGATGCTTTCAGCACTTATCTTTTCCGCATTTAGCTACCGGGCAATGCCATTGGCATGACAACCCGAACACCAGTGATGCGTCCACTCCGGTCCTCTCGTACTAGGAGCAGCCCCCCTCAATTCTCCAGCGCCCACGGCAGATAGGGACCGAACTGTCTCACGACGTTCTAAACCCAGCTCGCGTACCACTTTAAATGGCGAACAGCCATACCCTTGGGACCTACTTCAGCCCCAGGATGTGATGAGCCGACATCGAGGTGCCAAACACCGCCGTCGATATGAACTCTTGGGCGGTATCAGCCTGTTATCCCCGGAGTACCTTTTATCCGTTGAGCGATGGCCCTTCCATTCAGAACCACCGGATCACTATGACCTGCTTTCGCACCTGCTCGAGCCGTCACTCTCGCAGTCAAGCTAGCTTATGCCATTGCACTAACCTCCTGATGTCCGACCAGGATTAGCTAACCTTCGTGCTCCTCCGTTACTCTTTGGGAGGAGACCGCCCCAGTCAAACTACCCACCAGACACTGTCCGCAACCCGGATCACGGGTCTACGTTAGAACACCAGCCATTAAAGGGTGGTATTTCAAGGTTGGCTCCACAAGAACTGGCGTCCTCGCTTCAAAGCCTCCCACCTATCCTACACATCAAGGACCAGTGTTCAGTGTCAAGCTATAGTAAAGGTTCACGGGGTCTTTCCGTCTTGCCGCGGGTACACTGCATCTTCACAGCGAGTTCAATTTCACTGAGTCTCGGGTGGAGACAGCCTGGCCATCATTACGCCATTCGTGCAGGTCGGAACTTACCCGACAAGGAATTTCGCTACCTTAGGACCGTTATAGTTACGGCCGCCGTTTACCGGGGCTTCGATCAAGAGCTTCTCCACAAGGGATAACCCCATCAATTAACCTTCCGGCACCGGGCAGGCGTCACACCGTATACGTCCACTTTCGTGTTTGCACAGTGCTGTGTTTTTAATAAACAGTTGCAGCCAGCTGGTATCTTCGACTGATTTCAGCTCCATCCGCAGGGACTTCACCTACATATCAGCGTGCCTTCTCCCGAAGTTACGGCACCATTTTGCCTAGTTCCTTCACCCGAGTTCTCTCAAGCGCCTTGGTATTCTCTACCTGACCACCTGTGTCGGTTTGGGGTACGATTTCGTGTTACCTGATGCTTAGAGGCTTTTCCTGGAAGCAGGGCATCTGTTACTTCAGTACCGTAGTACCTCGTCATCACACCTCAGCGTTAACAAGAGTCCGGATTTACCTAAACTCTCCGCCTACATGCTTAAACCGGGACAACCGTCGCCCGGATAACATAGCCTTCTCCGTCCCCCCTTCGCAGTAACACCAAGTACAGGAATATTAACCTGTTTCC